>CAWJTG010000001.1:0-69551 GCA_963845795.1 uncultured Actinomycetota bacterium
GTTATGTGGACGCCTGGACGCCGGTACCGTATTGCTGGGGGTGTCGTTGCCCAACCTGCACAACGACCTCTCGCCCTCGCCTTCCGCCCACCGTCGACGGCTACGTGCTCCACCAGCGTCCGGGCCACCGGGTGGGTCGCCTGATATCGCGACCGGCCCGGTCGCCGCCGTGATGTTCCTCGGCCGCCAGATCGGCCACGCGGGCACGTCGCCCTCCTCGGAGTGGTGGGCCTGGGTCGGCACCTGGCCGATCCCGCTCGTGATCTTCCTGGTGACGGTGTGGGTGCTGTGCTTCCCCGACGGCCACCTGCCATCGCCTCGGTGGCGTCCGGTGGTGGCGGTGGCGGCCGGGGTCTCGCTGGTCTCCGCCGTCCTGTCGGCGGGGTGGCCGGTCGGCTACGAGGCCTCGGGGGTCGAGTCGGCCCACCCGATCCACGACCGCTCGCCGGGCCTGGTGACGACGCTCTGGGACGTCACCGCGGTCCCTACCTTCGCCGCGCTCCAGCTGTTGTGGGTGGTCGTCCTCGTCGTCCGGTGGCGCGACCGCGCCCCGAACCGGCCGCTCGTCTGGCTGCTCGGCGCGGCGGCGGTGTCGGGGTTCGCCCTGGTGGCCGGCATCGCGGTGGCCGGCTCGCCCCGGGCCGGGCTGCTCACGACCGTGCTGGTGCCGCTGGCCGGCGGCATCGCCGTCGTGCACGCCCAGCAGGCCACGGCGCACTCCGCGCTCACGTGGCTCTCCCGCAGTGACGCCGATGCCCGCCGGCTCCCGGCCGAGCTCGCGAGCGCGGCAGCGACGGCACTGCACGCCGACCGCGCCACGCTGTGGCTCGGGTCGGACGCCGGACTGCACGTGGTCGGTCTCTGGCCCGAGTCCGACGGCGAACCGCCCCCGACCACCTGGTCGGCGCTCGCGCACGCGGCACCCGAGGTGCGGCCCGTCCACAGCGACGGCGTCCTCACCGGCGCGCTCGCCGTCGAGCGGCGCGACCCGCTGTCGCGGGCGGAGGCGACGCTGCTCGACGACCTCGCACGCCAGGCGCGGCTCGTGCTCGACCACCTCAGCCTCACCGAGATGATCACGGCCGAGCAGCGGGCGGGCCACCTCGATGGGCTCACCCGACGCGAGCGCGAGGTGCTCGAGCTGGTGGCGCGCGGCCTGTCGAATGCCGCGATCTGCGACGAGCTCCACCTCAGCGTCAAGACGGTCGAGCCTGTCGTGGGCAGCATCTTCGCCAAGCTCGGCCTCCACGCCGACTCGGCGAGCAACCGTCGCGTGCTGGCCGCGCTCGCCTACGCACGAGCCGAGGTCTCGCCAGCTCCCCCGCTCGGCTCGATCGACAGGTCGTGACCTGGCCGGGCGCCGATCGCGCTAACACCGCCTGCCACGGCCTGACACCCGCCGGGGTATTGGCGCCCAGGCGAGGTGCAGGGCATCCTGGCCGGACGGTCCCGCTCCCCCGGGCCGTCTCCCCCACCCCCGAGGTACGACCCATGCTCCCGACGCGCCCGCCCGACCCACTCCACGACCGGTCCCTCGACCACTACGCGCGCCTGGTGCGGCGGCTGCTACGCGCGCCGGTGGCGCTCGTGACCATGATCCAGGAGCACGAGCAGGTCTTCCTGGGCGCCGAGGGTCTCGACGGGCGTTGGGCCCGCACCCGGCGTGCGCCGCTCGGCCACTCGCCCTGCCAGCACGTCGTCTCGTCCGGACACCCGGTCGTCGTCAACGACGCTCGCCGCGACCTCCGCTTCGTCGAGCACGCCGGCCCTGCCGAGATGGGGATCGTGGCCTACGCCGGGTGGCCGCTGCGTGACGAGTCCGGCGCCGTCATCGGCTCGATCTGCGCGATCGAGTCCCGCCCCCGCGAGTGGACCACCGACGACCTCGACCTGCTCAAGGACCTCGCCTCCGGCTGCTCGGCCGAGCTGCGGCCCCGTGCGTCCCTGGCGACCGTGCTGGACCAGCTCGCCCAGCTCGAGCACGAGCTGGCGACGGCACAGCCCACGGTCGCCGACCGGGTCGCCGCGATCCGGCGCGGGGTCGCCGGCCCAGACACCGGGCACCTGCGGCTGGTCGCCGACGCCCAGACCTCCTGAGACCAGCGGCTCCTAGGACACCGGCTCCTCGCTGACCGTGACGACGCGACGGATCGCGAACCCGGCCACCAGCGCCAGCGGGAACATCAGCACGCCGTAGACGGCCGCCGGGACGGCGAGCTCGTCGTTGTCGAGCACGCTGAGGGCCACGGCGATCGCCAACGTGCTGTTGTGGATGCCGACCTCGAACGCCGAGGAGAGCGCCTGCCGGTCCTGGACACCGAGCACCCTCGGAACGGCGAAGCCGACGGCCAGGCTGATCACGCAGAACAAGGTGGCGACCGCGCCGATGTCGAGCAGGTAGTCGGCGAGGTTCTCGCGCTCGGAGAGGAGCGCGCCGACGATCACGAGGAACAGGACGACCGCCGAGGCGATGCGCACCGGCTTGTCAGCGCGATGCGCGAAGGCGGGCGAGCTGCGCCGCACGACCATGCCGATCGCCACCGGCACGAGCACGATCGCGAACACCTGGAGCGTCTTGCCGAACTGCAGGCCGATGTCGTCCCCACCGGGCGGGTCGAAGTAGCCGATCGCCAGGTTCACCACCAGCGGGAGCGTGAGCACGGCGAGCACCGAGTTCACCGCGGTCAGGGTGATGTTGAGGGCGACGTCGCCCCGGAACAGGTGGCTGAAGAGGTTGGCCGTGGTGCCGCCCGGCGACGCGGCCAGCAGCATCATCCCGACGGCGAGCAGCGGGTCGAGGTCGAAGGCCAGCACCAGTCCGAAGCACACCAGGGGCAGCACGACCACCTGCAGCCCCAGCGCGATCGCCACCGGCCGTGGCTCACGACCCACCCGGCGGAAGTCGTCGACCGTGAGCGCGAGGCCCAGGCCGAACATGATGATCGCGAGGGCGACCGGCAGCCCCACCGACGTCAGCGCGGAGTCCATGGGGCGTCACTCTGGCAGAGGCAGGGCCTCAGCGGGCCGGGTTCGAGCGGCCTGTCGCGCGGCTGCGCCCGCGGAGCTCGGCGAGCACACGACCGTCGGATGCGCGTCGCACGGTGACGTCGTACAGCCCGGCGCGACCGCGCAGCGCGATCTCGCGTGCCGTGGCGACGAGCTCGTCGCCGAGCCGGGCGGGCTCGAGGAAGGTGATGTCGAAGCCGGCGGCGACCGTGACCTGCCCGTGGGAGTTGCAGGCGACGGCGAACGCGCTGTCGGCGAGCGAGGCGACCAGCCCCCCGTGGGCGAGGTCCCAGCCGTTGACCATGTCGGCGCGTACCTCCATCGCCACCTCGGCGCTGCCGGGGCCGACCGCGACGACGCGCATGCCGAGCATCCGGCTGGCCGCGTCACCGGCCCACATCTCCTCGGCGCAGCGACGCGCGAGATCGTCGGTGTCGTCGGTGTTGTCGGTGTCGTCGGGGTGCGCCGGCTCAGGCATCGAAGTCCACGTGCACCTCGTCGCTGACCGGGTGCGTCTGGCAGGTGAGCACGAAGCCGCGGGAGAGCTCGTCGTCGTCGAGGGCGTAGTTGCGCCGCAGGTCGACCTCGCCGCTCACCACCTTGGCCCGGCAGGTGCCGCACACGCCGCCCTTGCACGCGAACGGCAGGTCGCCGCGGACCGAGGCCGCGGCGTCGAGGATCGTCTGCGAGCGGGGCATCGGCGAGGTGGTGCTGCGCCCGTCGAGCGAGACCGTCACGGTGCTGGTGTCGCCCTCGACCGCGGCCTCCTCGCGGTGCACCTCGGGCGGCGGCTCGTCGACGTGGAACAGCTCGACGTGCACCTTCTCGACGGGGACACCGAGCTCGGTCAGGAGGTCACGGGTGGCGGTGACCATCGGGAACGGGCCGCACAGCCACACGTGGTCGACGTCGGCCAGCGGCACCAGCACCTGCACCAGCCGGCGCAGCCGCTCGGCGTCGAGCCGCCCGGAGAACAGGTCGACCCCGCGCGGCTCGCGCGAGAGCACGTGCACGAGCTGGAAGCGCGCGGGATGACGGTCCTTGAGGTCCGCGAGCTCCTCGGCGAACATCACGGTGCCGGTGGTGCGGTTGCCGTAGAGCAGCGTCACCCGCGCGTCGGGATGGGCCAGCACCGACCCGGCGATCGACAGCATCGGGGTGATGCCGGACCCCGCGGCGATGCAGAGGTGGCGCCCGCCCTCGTCGCGGATCGCGCCGTCGGCGCGGAACCGGCCGGACGGCGTCTGCACCTCCACCCGGTCGCCGGGCCGGACCTCACGGACCAGCCACCGCGAGAACAGCCCGTCCGGGATCTCGCGCACGCCGACCCGCGGCGCGGCGCCCACCGGCGCGCAGATCGAGTACGACCGGCGCTCCTCGCGGCCGTCGACGAACCGCCGGACCGTGAGCGACTGGCCGGCCTCGAAGGCGTAGTCGGCGCGCAGCTCGGGAGGCACCGCGAACGTGACCGCGGCGGCGTCGTCGGTGAGCGGCTCGACGTCGGCCACCACCAGCTCGTGGAACGTGACCACGCTCAGAGCTCCTTCACGTGCTGGAAGGGCTCGCCGCAGGCGGTGCAGCGGTACAGGGCGGTGCACGCGGTGGGCCCGAACTCCGAGGTGAGCGACGGGGCGCCGTCACCGCACCGCGGGCACGCCACCGCTCGGCGCGTCGGACCCAGGTCGATCGGGATCGGGCCCGACGACGTCGGCGCAGCACCTGGCGGCGAGACCCCTGCCCCGGCCAGGGCGGTGCGCCCCTCCTCGGTGATCCAGTCGGTCGACCACGCCGGGTGCAGGCTGACCCGCACCTCCACGTCGTGGTAGCCGTGGTCGCGCAGCCGGTGCACGAGGTCGTCGCGCATCGTCGCCATCGCCGGGCACCCGGAGTAGGTGGGCGTGATCGTGACGACGACGCCCCCGTCGGACTCCTCGACGTCGCGCAGCACGCCCAGGTCGGCCAGCGTCAGCATCGGCATCTCCGGGTCGCGGACGGTGCGGGCGACGGCGAGGGCGGTCATCGTGCCCACGCCGTCACCACCGCCCCGACGGGTGCGCCCGCGCGACCGACTGCATCTCGGCGAGCAGCCGCGACAGCGCCTCGGTGTGCCGGCCGTCGCGACCCGCCCCGCCGGCCACGGAACCGACCTGCGGGGTCTCGGGCCGGGCGACACCGGCGGTGGCGAACACGTGGTCGAGCACGCTGCCGACCTCGTCGGCCACCCGGGCCGGGTCGACGCCCACGCCCTGCGCGGCCGCGTCGCCCTCCACCTCGTGGGTGGCCAGCAGCTCGTCGTGGAAGGGCCACACGACGTCGAGCGCGGCGAGCAGCCGTCGGCGCGACTCCTCGGTGCCCTGGGCGAGGGTGACGAACCAGCGGCCGGCGTGGTCGCGGTGGTAGGTGACCTCCTTGACCGCCTTGACGGCGATCGCCGACAGCACCGGATCGCGACTGACGGCCAGCCGCTGCAGCAGCGCGAGCCGCCACACCGAGAAGACGAGCAACCGCACCATCGTCACGGCGAAGTCGCCGTTGTCGGGCTCGACCAGGCGCACGTTGCGGAAGGCGGCGTCGTCGCGGAAGAAGGCCAGCGCATCCTCGGGCGGCACCGGCGAGCCCTCGGGCAGCGCGGGGACGACGGACGGGTCGGCCGCGGCCGCCCGGGCCAGCAGCAGCCGCGCCTGACCGAGCAGGTCGAGCGCGATGTTGGCCATCGCGATGTCCTCCTCGAGGTCCGGCGCGTTGCTGCACCACTCCCCCAGCCGGTGGGAGTAGACGAGCGCGTCGTCGGCGAGCATCAGGCAGTAGGTGGCCAGCACCGCCGGGTCGACGCCGTCGGGGATCGTGGTGTCGACGCCGGCGAGCGGGTCCTCGAAGTCCGTTCCGAAGGCCCACTGCGAGGGATCGCTGCCGACCAGCCCGTCGTAGACGGACTCGTGGTCCTTGTCGGTGTCGGCCATCACATGTGCGGGACGTCGTCGGGGATGTCGTAGAACGTCGGGTGCCGGTAGACCTTGTCGCCGGCGGGCGCGAAGAGCGGGTCCTTCTCGTCGGGGCTGGAGGCGGCGATCCCGTCGGAGCGCACCACCCAGATCGAGACGCCCTCGTTGCGGCGCGTGTAGACGTCGCGGGCGTTGCGCAGCGCCATGTCGTCGTCGGCGGCGTGCAGCGAGCCGACGTGCACGTGGTTGAGGCCGCGTTTGCCGCGCACGAACACCTCGTAGAGCGGCCACTCGCCGCTCGGTCCCGTCGGTGGCCCGGTCACGAGATCCCTCCGGTGGTGTCGAGGCTCGTCGCCGGTGCTCCTCGCACCTCGACCGACGTGCGCCGGGCGTGAGCCGACGCGGCGTCGCGTACCCAGGCACCGTCGTCGTCGGCACGGCGGCGGTGCGCGATCCGCTGCTGGTTGCACGGTCCGTTGCCGGAGACCACCTGCTTGAACTCCTCCCAGTCGGGCTGGCCGAAGTCGTGGTGGCCGCGTTCCTCGTTCCACCGCAGGTCGGGGTCGGGGAGCGTGACGCCGAGCGCCGCGGCCTGCGGCACCGACATGTCGACGAACTTCTGCCGCAGGTCGTCGTTGGTGTCGCGCTTGATGCCCCACGCCATCGACTGGGCGGTGTTGGGCGAGTCGGCGTCCGGCGGGCCGAACATCATCAGCGAGGGCCACCAGAACCGGTCGACGGACTCCTGCACCATCGCGCGCTGCTCGTCGGTGCCGCGCATCATGGTCATCAGGAGCTCGTAGCCCTGCCGCTGGTGGAACGACTCCTCCTTGCAGATGCGGATCATCGCCCGGCCGTAGGGACCGTAGGAGGTGCGACAGAGCGGCACCTGGTTGCAGATCGCGGCGCCGTCGACGAGCCAGCCGATGGTGCCGACGTCGGCGTAGGAGAGGGTCGGGTAGTTGAAGATCGAGGAGTACTTCTGCCGGCCCGAGATCAGCTTGTCGGTGAGCTCGCGGCGGGAGACGCCGAGGGTCTCGCACGCCGAGTAGAGGTAGAGCCCGTGCCCTGCCTCGTCCTGCACCTTGGCGAGCAGGATCGCCTTGCGGCGCAGCGACGGCGCCCGGCCGATCCAGTTGCCCTCGGGCTGCATGCCGATGATCTCGGAGTGGGCGTGCTGCGCGATCTGACGCACGAGCGTGGCGCGGTACTTGTCCGGCATCCAGTCCCGCGGTTCGATCCGGTCATGGTGCGCGACGGTCTCCTCGAAGCGCTCCTGCAGCCCCGTGTCCAGCGCGGTCATCCCGACTCCCTTTCCTGACCGATCGGTCTGTAATACGGTGACACGGGACGCCGCCGCACGCAAGCAACCAGTGGGAGAGCCATCGTGACCCGACTTCTCGAGAGCTACGCCGCCGGACGCTGGTACCGCGCCGACGACGAGGGCACGCCGGTGCACGACGCCGCCACCGGCGAGGAGATCGCCCGCGTCTCGTCGTCCGGGCTCGACGTGGGCGCGATGGTCGCCCACGGCCGCGAGGTGGGCGGTCCGGCGCTGCGAGCGCTCACGTTCCACGAGCGGGCCGGGCTGCTGAAGCTGATGGCCAAGCACCTGCTGGGCGCGAAGGACGAGCTCTACGACGCCTCCTACGCCACCGGCGCCACCGCCCGCGACAGCGCCGTCGACATCGACGGCGGCATCGGCACCGTGTTCTCGATCGCCTCGAAGGGCACCCGCGAGATGCCCAACGACACCGTCTACCTCGACGGCGCCCCCGAGCAGCTCGGCCGGGCCGGCACGTTCGTGGGTCAGCACGTCTACACCTCGCGACCCGGCGTCGCCGTCCAGATCAACGCCTTCAACTTTCCGGTCTGGGGGATGCTCGAGAAGCTCGCGCCCGCCTTCGTGGCCGGCATGCCCACGATCGTGAAGCCGGCCGGCCAGACCGCCTATCTCACCGAGCTGGCCGTGCGCCGCATCATCGAGTCCGGGATCCTCCCCGAGGGCTCGCTGCAGCTGCTCGCCGGCAGCCCCGCGGGCCTCATCGACGAGCTCGGCGTCCACGACCTCGTCGGCTTCACCGGGTCGGCGCACACCGCCGGGCTCATCCGCAACCACCCGCAGGTCCTCCACGGCGGCGTCACCCTCAACGTCGAGGCCGACTCGCTCAACTGCTCGGTGCTCGGCCCCGACGTCACCGCCGACGACCCCGAGCTCGACCTGTTCGTCAAGGCCGTCGCCACCGAGATGACGGTCAAGGCCGGCCAGAAGTGCACGGCCATCCGCCGGGTCCTGGTGCCCGCGCGAGGCTGCGGACGGCGTCGTCGAGGCGCTGGCGGCGCGACTGGCGACGGTCACCGTCGGCAACCCGCGCGAGGAGTCGGTGCGCATGGGCGCGCTCGTGAGCCTCGACCAGCGCGAGGAGGTGCGCAAGGCGGTGCAGTCGCTGCGGGCCTCGGCCGACGTCGTGTTCGGCGACCCCGACCACGTGGACGTCGTCGACGCCGACCACGAGCGTGGCGCCTTCCTCTCGCCCGTGCTGCTGCGCGCCCACGACGGCGCCGTCGAGCCGCACCACGTCGAGGCGTTCGGCCCGGTCAGCACCGTGATCGCCTACGACTCGCTCGAGGACGCCGTCGCCCTCGCCGCGCGTGGCCGCGGCAGCCTCGTCGGATCAGTAGTCACCCACGACCCCGACGTCGCCCGCACCGTGGTGCTCGGCCTCGCCCCCTGGCACGGCCGGATCCTCGTGCTCGACCGCGACGACGCGCAGGAGTCCACCGGTCACGGCTCACCGCTGCCCGTGCTGGTGCACGGCGGGCCCGGCCGGGCCGGCGGCGGCGAGGAGCTCGGCGGGGTGCGCGGCGTCCTGCACCACATGCAGCGCACCGCCCTCCAGGGCTCGCCCGACCTGCTCACCGCGGTCACCGGCGTCTGGACGGCCGGCGCCGCCCGCTCCGACGGCGGGGAGGGCTGGGTGCACCCGTTCCGCAAGAGCCTCGCCGACCTCCGGATCGGCGACACCGTCGCCTCCGAGAGCCGCGAGGTCACCCTCGCCGACATCGAGCACTTCGCGGAGTTCACCGGCGACACCTTCTACGCCCACACCGACGCCGAGGCAGCGGCGAGGAACCCGCTGTTCGGCGGCATCGTCGCCCACGGCTACCTCGTCGTCTCGCTGGCGGCCGGGCTGTTCGTGCAACCCGACCCCGGCCCCGTGCTCGCCAACTTCGGCGTCGACCGGCTCCGCTTCCTCACGCCGGTCAAGGCCGGCGACGCCATCGCCGTCACCCTCACCGTCAAGCAGATCACCCCGCGCACCAGCGCCGACTACGGCGAGGTGCGCTGGGACGCCGTCGTCGCCAACGCCGACGGCGACCCGGTGGCCACCTACGACGTCCTCACCCTCGTGGCGAAGTCGTAGCGAGGGCGCGAGGAACGAGCGCGCTCGCGTGACGACTGAAGGTTGAGCAAGCCCTCCGGCTGAGGAACGAAGCCGGAACGGGCGCGTCGAAACCACGGGAGGTCAACGGCTACGTCCGGAGGTCGGTCTCTCTACGACGCCGGCCGATCACCGGGCGTAGGAGGAGCAGGACGGCGATCAGGCCGCCGGCGCCGAGGGCCCACCAGACGGCGTCCTCGCGCGCGGAGGCGAGCAGGTCCGGGTCGGGTGGGTCGATGGCGGCGGGCCGGTCGGGCGACTCGGGCTGGTCGAGGCGGGCGACGCCGCCGTCCTTCCGCGGCTCGACGACCCGTTGGAGCGCCTCGAGCGGCTGCACGACCCCGGCGCCCTGGAAGCGTCCGGCGTTGGGGCCGCCGGGGGTGGCGGGGCCCGCGGCGGTGTCGACGAGGCGCGCGACGAGCTGCTCGGGCGACTCCCTCGGGAATGCCGACCGCAGCAGCGCCAGCACCCCCGACACCGTGGCCGCGGCGTAGCGCGAGGAGGCCTCCGGGAGCGTGCACCGCGTGCCGTTGACGGCGTAGCTGATGCCGCCCTCGGTGGGCACCGCCACGGTGGTGGCCGAGCTCGGGAGCACCACCGTGCGGGGGTCGACGCCGTCGGCCACCGTGCTCGTGGCCGCCACGACGCGAGTCGTTCGAGAGCGCGTACCCCGCGGGGAAGACCTCCTGGGCGGCGTCGTCGCCGTCCCGCACCGTGCCGAACTCGTCCTCGAACGGCTCGTCCTCGCCGGGCCGGTCGCCGCTCGGGGCCACCAGGATCGCGCCCGAGGCGGTCACCTTCCTCACCGCCCGGCGCAGCGCGGGCGAGTCCTCGATCTCCAGGGAGACGTTGACGATGTCGAGGTCCTGCCGAGCGGCACGCTCGAGCCCGCGGGCGAGCACGTCCGCCTCGAGGTTGGTGAAGTCCTCGGACTCCTCGGTGGAGTCGTAGACCCGCAGGTCGACCACCTCGGCGTCCGGGGCGATGCCGACGAGCTGGTCGCCGCGGGGTGCGCCTGCGATCAACCCGGCGACGGCGGTGCCCTGGAAGAACTGGAACGACGGGTCCTGGAGGCGCGAGGTGTAGATCTGGCCGCCGTCGCCGACCGTGAGGGTGGACGTGCGGGCGACGCCGGAGTCGACGACGCCTACGCGCACCCCACCGCCGAGCGAGCGGCCCTGGGCGCGCAGCAGGTCCTGCGCCGCCGCGACCTGGAGCGCCGCGAGCGGCGCGCCCTCGCCCTGGACCGGGTCCTTGTCCTCGTCGAGGGCGTTGATGTCCTGGCAGTCGGCGGCCACCACCGGCGGCGCGATCCCGGGTGCCGCCACGACGAGACCCGTCGAGAACGCGGCGACGGCGAGGCAGCGCGTCAGGACGCCGCGCACGGGCTCTCCCGCTCCGTCGACGTCGGCGGGCACCGGGCGGCGTCGACGGAGAGCTCGACACCGGTCGGGAACAGCTCGACCCAGGTGTCGGGGACGACGATGTCGCCGACGTCGCCGTAACCGAGCTGGCTCTTGGCCTCGCCGATCAGCGGGTACACGAAGCCGCGGTCGTCGATGAGGGCGGAGGGCGCGGCCCCGTCGGTGTCCCAGTCGCCGACCCGGACGACGGCACCGCGACCAGGCTCGACGAACCGCTCGACGCTGCCGGCCGGAACCTCGGCCGCCGAGGCCTCGCCGTCGAACGTGCTCGCGAGGCGCGCGCCCGGGGCGCCCTCCTCGACAGCGTCGAGCAGGGCGCAGTGCTCGCCGGAGTCCTTCTCGGCGAGTACGTCCGCCGGCCAGTTGATCCCCAGGTCGCCGGTGTCCTGGATCGTCCCGGGCCTCGTGTCGGCCTCGATCTCGGACGCGGTGAAACCGCGCGGCTTCTGGAGGTTCTGGTAGACCGCCAGCGAGAACGGGTCCAGCTCGGTGGCGACCGGCTCGTCGGTGACGAGGTAGGTGGTGTCGCCGACGACGACCAGGTCGCCGACGCCGGCGCCGTCCGGCACCCCCGGCGCCGCCTGCGCGGGCGGCCTGCCGATCCGGTCGGCGTCGAGCCCGAGCGACGCGAGCGTGAGGGGCGCGCCGGGTGTGAAGAGGTCCAGCCACTGCCGCGGGACCTGGAGGGCGTCGTCCGCGCTCTTCTGGGCGATCGGCCGCAGGATCGGGTCGGCGTTGCGCTGGGTGATCTCGTAGTAGTAGGCGCGGGGGACGCCGCGCTCGGTGCCGGCCAGCGACTCGGCGACGAGGTAGAGCCGGCCGCCCGAGCGGACGACGAAGCCCTGGTCCGGCGTCGGTTCGACGTTCTGCTGCGAGGTCAGCGTGACCTTGACGCCGAACCGGTCACCGGTGGTGGGGTCGCTGCCCGTGCACGCCGACCAGCCGGTGGGCTGCAGGGTGCCGGACGCCGGTGGGGTGCCGGGCGCCTGCAGGATGCCGATCGGCTCGCCGCGCTCCTTGTCGGCGATGGCGTCGCGGCCGACGTCGGTCTTGTCCAGGTCGGGGCCGAGCAGCAGCATCGCCGAGGTGATGTTGACGACCGGCCGCAGCGGGCCGTCCTCGGTGAGGATGACGTAGTTGGCCCCGGTCTCCTTCTCGCTGACCAGGCCGACCTTCTCCCAGTCGCCCGGGTCGCGGTTGGTGAGGATCCCGAGCACCGCGGCACCGGCGATCATCAGCACCGCCAGCGCGATCCCGCCGACGATGGTGCGACCCGGCCGGCTCGGCTCGACCTCACGGCCGCCGGGCGCGCCGGACACGAAGGCCGTGACCAGCCGCCGTCGGCTGAACGAGTAGGCCTCGACGAGGTCCTTCTTGGTGGCCATCGCGGTTCCTACGGGGACGGGATCGCGTCGAAGAGCCCGCTGGCCAGCACGAGCAGCGGCAGCAGCGAGAGCAGGGAGATGGTCTCGACGACGTCGCCGAACCGACCGCGCCGCACCGACGGACCGCTCGGCAGGAGTGTGGCCACCAGCAGCAGCGCGCCGGTCACCGCGAGGACGACGGCGACCGTGGGGCGCCACTCCTCCCAGCGCACCAGCACCGACCCGGCGGTGACGAGCAGGCCGAGCACCCCCGACACCAGACCGACGAGCACGCCGGAACCGGTGCGGTACTGGCGGGTGCGGAGCATGACCACCAGGGAGGCCATGACGGCGAGCAGCGTGCCGTACAGACCGCGGTCGACGGCCAGCGGCGCGCTGAGCACGAGGAGCAGCCCGACGGTGGCCGAGATCGCGACCAGCACCTCGTGTGCGGTGCGCGCGTCCGCCGAGACCCGGCCGGGGTCGACGTGCCGGGGGTCGGCGGTGATGTCCTCGGGTGCGTAGAGCTGGTCGACGGTGGTGCCCGTCATGCCGAGCGCCAGCCAGGGGAACACGCTGCCGGCGAGCACGACGACCGTCAGCACCACCACGAGCACGACGCCGGCGTCGGCGTCGGCCTCCCGCACGAGCAGACCGGTGCCCAGGTGCACGGCGCCGACCACCCCGGCGGGCACGAGCAGCGCGCGGCCCTGCCCGAGGCCGACCAGGCAGACCAGGGCGACGGCCAGGGCGGCGCCGCCGGCGGCGGCGGCGGGGTAGCCGTAGAAGGGGCCGTCGTCGGGGGCGAGCATGAAGGCGGCGAGGACGGCGAAGCCCACACCCGTCCACGCGACCGTGACGGCAGCCTCGGCCTCGCGCTGGGCGCGGGACAGCACGATGGCTCCGGCGACCATCACCACGGCGACGACGGCCGCGGCGGTGGCCGCGATGTCGGTGTCGAGCAGCAGCAGCGTCACCGCACCGAGCGCGAGCAGCAGGACGGCGGCCGCGAGCGCCGTCCGACGGCCGGAGGCGGGGTCCCAGGGGCGGAGCTCCTGCTCGACCACGTCGGTCATCGCCTCGACGACGTCGTCGTAGACCGGCGGCACCGGCTCGTCGATGCCGGCGGAGATCATCACGACCGAGCCGTCCTCGACGCCTTGGAGGGTGAGGCCGCTGTCGGGCGCCAGCCGGCGCCCGTCGGAGGTGACGACGCGGTAGCCGCCGTAGACGGTGGCGCTGTCGAGCAGGCCGACGCTGCGCGCGAGCTCCGGCACGAGCTCGGCGACGGGGACCGCGCCGGGGAGCACGAGGTCGACGCGGCGGGTGCCGGACGCGACCGTCACCCGCACCAACCCGGAGGTGCTGACCGAGCTCTGGCTCACCGTTCCTCCTTCACGAGACGCCGCTGGATCGTAGGACACCACCCTGCCGCGCCCCGGAACGGCGACGGGGGAGTGACAGGCAGTGCCGAGGGGGTGACGTGGCGAAGGGCCGGCACCCCGTGCTGGGTGCCGGCCCTTCTCCGCGGTGCTGTCGTGCCGGGGACTCAGCCGCCGAACAGGGCCGCGCCCTGGCGGTCGGCGGCGCGGTAGTCGTCGTTCGACGTGGTGACCTGGCGGTGCGTGTCGTTGAGGAGGTCACGCATCTCGTAGATCGCCTGGTCCCACTTGGCCTTGGCCACGTGGTAGGCCTGCTGGGCGTTACCGGCCCAGCTGCTCCTCAGCGGCTCGAGCTCGCCCTCGAGCTGGTTCATGCGCTCGTCGATGCGGGCGACCATCTGCCGCATGTCGTCGACCGCGACCTCCAGTGCGCCGTGGTTGACCTTGATGCCGTCGAGGCTCATCTGCTGTCTCCTTCAAGTCTGGGGGGTCAGGGGATCCGGGATCAGCCGAGCCGGGCGGTGAGGTTGCCCATGCGACCGGACTGGTCGTCGTCGTTGCTGGTGTTGACGCGCTCGGTCTGGCCCAGCGACTGGCTGAAGTCGTCGAGCGCCTTGACGATCGTGGTCTGCTTCTCGGTCCACGCCTGCTCGAGGACGAAGAAGGCATTGGCGCCCTGGCCACCCCACTGCCCGCGGAGCGAGCTGAGCTTGCCGCTGAGCTGCTGGCTGTATCCGGTGAAGTCCTGTCGGGCGGCGTCCACCAGGCCGGCGGCGCGGGTCAGGGTGCCCTGACCCTGTCCGTACTCTGCGGAATGCGACATGTGCCTAGCTCCTTCAGTGTGGCGGCCTGTCGCCGCCCGTTGGGGTATGGCCGAGATCTGCTTCCCAGCCCCTCCGCTCGGGCCTTGCGGTCGAAGCGGTGACCACTGCCGGGTACCCGAGGGGTGGGGCGCTAAACCTCAGCCGATCGATTCCCACAGGACGCGGAACAGCCCGCTGGCCACCACCACACCACCGATGGCGAACGCCCCGCTCACTGCCTCCGCCACCTCGGCGCGGCGCGACCACCAGGCCGAGCGCCAGCCGCGACCGAGCGCGACGCCGACGAGCACCAGCAGCGCGGCGAGGCCGATCGCCGAGGCCGCGACGGCGGTGCGGGCGTCCGGGCCGGCGAGCCGGAGCATCACGACGGCGACCGGCAGCCAGCAGGCCAGGCCGGCGAGCCGCAACAGGGCGCGGGCGGTGGCGTTGCGGAAGCTGCGCGCCGTCAGCAGCAGTGAGGCGCCGGCGAAGAACACGACGCCCCGGGCGCCCCACCGGTCGATCTCGAGGTCGGCGTCGCGCAGCAGCAACGGTGCCGCGACGGCGGCCACGACGAGCACGGCGAGGCAGGCGGCCGTGGTGGTGCGGGTGCCGGAGGACGCGACGGCGGCCACGGCGCGCCGCGGCACGATGATCCGGCCGCGGCGTCCGGCCGGGCGGTCGCGGGCCGACCAGGCGGTGACGGCGAGGCGCTCCAGGTCGAGGAGGTACTGGTCGGGGACGTCGACCGCGAGCCCCGGCACGAACCGCGCCGCGAGCATCGCGAGCACCAGGAGGGCCGACCACACGATCGGCGTCGACGCCTCGAGGACGGCGGCCAGCGCGGCGACGCCGAAGACGGCGCCCCCGACGACCATCCAGACCCGCAGCCCCTCGTCGTCCCGCTGGTCGAGGCCGCGGCAGAGCGCCGCGGTGGCCGCGCCGACGAGCCCGGTGACGCCGAGCACGAGCGGCAGCCGCTCGGGGGCGGGGTGCCACAGCAGGCCGAACGCGGCGGCGGCGGCGAACGCCGGGGCCGCGTGCCCGCGCTGGCCGGAGAGCGGGCCCAGCGGCACCGCGCTGAGGGCGGCGGCTGCGGCGAGGGCCACCAGCACCGCGGTGCGGGCGTCGGAGGAGTCGGGCAGGGAGGCGGCCAGCGCGCCGGCAAGGCCGGCGGCGACCGAGGCGATGGCGAGCCACAGCGCGGAGAGGCGGCCGCGCCGGAGCGCCCGGCTCGCCCCGGCCATCCCCCGACGTCGCGTGCGCCTGCCGGCGTCGCGGGAGACCGCGGCCAGGACGGCGCCGCTGCGCAGCCCCACCTCGGCGAGAGTGGTGCCGGCGGTGAGCCGCGTGCCGAGTGCGGTGGTGAGCTCGAAGGGCTCGGCGTAGCCCGAGATCCGGGCGTACTCGCCCGCGACGTCGGCGCCGGAGGCACCCGACGGCACCTGCAGGTCGACGACGCCGGCGGGGCCGTGGACGCTCACCGAGAGCACGTCGGCCGGGGCGGCCGCCCGTCCGGCTGTGCTCATCGACTGCTCCTCCTGCCGGGTCGCACGACCCAGGTGTGCCCCGGTCCGCGGAAGGGTAGTCCCGGCTGCGACCGGTGCCTATCATCGTGCTTCCTCCTGACCGTCCGGGCGGGACGGGCGCCAGTCCTGGGGTGGGAGGATCCGGTCGTGACGACGCAGCAGGGCGGGAGCCGCAGCGGCACCCCCGCCGGACGGCCGCAGCCGGCCGCTCCCGTCGTCGCGCCCACCGGCTCCAGCGGTCGCGGCTCACCGGCACCCGCCGACCCGCCGTCGGGCGGCCAGACGCTGCGGGGCACGCGGGTCGAGGAGCCGCAGCTGCCGACCGGGCAGCTGGTGCTGCAGCCGCCGCCGCAGATCCAGCAGGGCGAGGGCGCGGCCGGCATCGCGATGAACGCGATCCCGATGCTCGGCAGCCTCGGGTCGATCGTCCTGGTGGCCACCATCAGCACCGGCTCGGGCAACAGCAGCCGCGCCTTCCTGGCCGCCGGCATGTTCCTGTTCGCCACCCTCGGCTTCATCGTCGTGCAGATCGACCGGCAGCGGAAGCAGCGTGCGCAGCAGGTCACCGGCTCCCGCACCGAGTACCTCCGCTACCTCGCCAACGTGCGCCAGGTCTCCCGCGAGGCCGCGGTGCAGCAGCGTCGGGCGCTGACCTGGCACCACCCGGCGCCGTCCTCGTTGCCGGCGATCGCCGAGGAGCGCACCCGGGTCTGGGAGCACACCTCGGGCGATGCGCAGTTCCTGCACGTGCGGTACGGCGTGTGCGCGCAGCCGCTGGCCCTCGAGCTGGTGCCACCGGAGAGTGCGCCGATCGACCAGGTCGACCCCGCAGCGGCGTCCGCGCTGCACCGGCTGCTCGTGGTGCACCGGCTCCAGCCCGACCTGCCGGCCTCGGTCGACCTGCGGGCCTTCGACCGGATCGAGGTGTGCGGGGAGGAACAGCAGGCGCGGTCGCTGGCCCGGGCGCTGATCTGCTCGGCCACCGCCTTCCAGTCCCCCGAGCACCTCGCGGTCGCCGTGCTCTGCTCCGAGGCCCACCTCGCCGACTGGGACTGGCTGAAGTGGCTGCCGCACGGCCAGAGCCAGGAGCTCACCGACGCCGTCGGCCCGATGCGGATGGTGTCGACGTCGCTCAGCGACCTGGCGGCGCTGCTGCCGCCCGATCTCGCGGAGCGACCCCGGTTCGGCGCCGACGAGCGGCCCCCGACCCCGCACATCCTGCTCGTCACCGACGGCGTCGAGCTGCCGCCGGGCAACCACGTGATCCCGCCCGACGGCCTGCACGGCGTCACGGTGCTCGACCTCCCCGTCCGGTGGGCCGAGATGGAGAGCGCGACGAGCCTGCGGCTGCTGCTGGAGTCCGGTCCGGTCGAGGGCGCCACCGAGGCCTCGCTCGGCGTCGAGGGGGCCGACCGCATGGTGCCGCTGCAGGCGCTGCGGCTGCGCGAGGAGCCGATCCGCGCCAAGGGCGACCAGTGCGACCTCGCCACCGCCGAGGCCTTCGCCCGCCGGCTGACACCGCTGCACAGCGTGGCCGTCGTCGGGCCGGCCGACACCAACCCGGGCGAGCTCCGCGGTCCGTCGGACTTCATGGACCTGCTCGGCCTCGGCGACGTCCGCGAGTTCGAGCCCGGCGCCGCCTGGGTGTCGCGCCCCGCCCGCGACCGGCTGCGCGTGCCGATCGGCCTCGGCGAGGGCGGCAGCCTGGTGCACCTCGACATCAAGGAGTCGGCCCAGCAGGGAATGGGTCCGCACGGCCTGGTGATCGGCGCCACCGGGTCGGGCAAGTCGGAGTTCCTGCGCACCCTGGTGCTCGGGCTCGCGCTGACCCACTCACCCGAGCAGCTCAACATGGTGCTCGTCGACTTCAAGGGCGGTGCCACGTTCGCGGGCATGACCGACATGCCCCACGTCTCGGCGGTCATCACCAACCTCGCCCAGGAGCTCACCCTGGTCGACCGCATGCAGGACGCGCTCTCCGGTGAGATGGTGCGCCGTCAGGAGCTGCTCCGCCAGGCGGGCAACTTCGCCTCGATCCGCGACTACGAGAAGGCCCGCGCCAACGGCGAGGACCTCGCGCCGATGCCGTCGTTGTTCATCGTCGTCGACGAGTTCTCCGAGATGCTGTCGGCCAAGCCGGAGTTCATCGACCTGTTCGTCGCGATCGGGCGCCTCGGCCGCTCGCTCGGACTCCACCTGCTGCTCGCCTCCCAGCGGCTCGAGGAGGGCCGGCTGCGCGGCCTGGAGTCGCACCTGTCGTACCGGATCGGCCTGCGCACGTTCAGCGCCCAGGAGTCGCGGGCCGTGCTGGGCGTCCCCGACGCCTACGAGCTGCCGGCCTCGCCCGGTCTCGGCTACCTGAAGCCCGACCCCACGACGCTCACCCGGTTCAAGGCCGCCTACGTGTCGGGCCCGCCGTCCGCCGCCCGCTCGCGGGTGCGGCGCGACGCCGGCGGCCACGTCCGCGGCATCCTGCCGTTCACGATCGCCCGGGTCCGCGACCTCGAGCCGATCGACGTCACCCCCGACCCCGAGCCGGTCGCGGAGCAGGAGTCGCAGGAGACGCTGTTCGGGGTCGCGGTCGGGCGCATGGACGGGCACGGCCCGGCGGCCCACCAGGTCTGGCTGCCGCCGCTCGACGTCCCCGACACCCTCGACGACCTCATGGGTGACCTCGTCGAGGACCCGCAGCTCGGGCTGGTCTCCCCGCAGTGGCGCGAGCTCGGCGGCCTCACCGTGCCGCTCGGCACCGTCGACCGGCCGCGCGAGCAGCGTCGCGACACCCTCAGCGTCAACCTCAGCGGCGCGTCCGGCCACGTCGCGGTGGTGGGCGGGCCGCGCAGCGGCAAGAGCACCCTGCTGCGCACGATCGTCACGAGCATGTCGCTCACCACGACGCCGCTGGAGTCTCAGTTCTTCGTGCTCGACTTCGGGGGCGGCACCTTCGCGCCGCTCGCCGCCCTGCCGCACGTCGCCGGCGTCGGCACCCGCTCCGAGCCCGATGTCGTCCGCCGCGTCGTGGCCGAGGTCGCGGGCGTCGTCGACCGGCGCGAGGCCTACTTCCGGGCGAACGCCATCGACTCGATCGAGACCTACCGGCGTCGCCGCGCCGCGGGTCGCGCCGACGACGGCTGGGGCGACGTCTTCCTCGTCATCGACGGCTGGAGCACGCTGCGCGCGGACTTCGACGACCTCGAGCAGGCGATCCAGCAGCTCGCCTCGCGCGGCCTCACGTTCGGCCTGCACATCATCACCGGCACCGCCCGGTGGGCCGACTTCCGCGCCGCGATGCGCGACCTCATCGGCACCCGGCTCGAGCTCAAGCTGGGTGACGCGATGGACTCCGAGATCGACCGCAAGGTCGCCCAGCTGGTGCCGTCCGGGCGACCGGGCCGCGGTCTGGTGTCGGGCAAGCTCCACTTCCTCGGCGCGTTGCCGCGCATCGACGGCGACGCCGACCCCGACTCGCTCGGTGAGGGCGTCGACGACCTCGTCGCGAAGACGCGGGCCGCGTGGACGGGCCCCTCCGGCCCGAAGCTGCGACTGCTCCCCGACAAGATCGAGCTGGACGCGGTCCGCGAGCAGGCGGACGCGACCGACGGCCCGGGCGAGGGCGGGCGTCTCATCCTCGGCATCAACGAGAAGGACCTCTCCCCGGTCGGCCTCGACCCCGACACCGAGCCGCACCTGCTGATCCTGGGCGACGGCGGGTCGGGCAAGAGCGCCGTGCTGCGGACCATCGCGCACGAGATCATGCGCACGCGCACGCCCCAGGAGGCGCAGCTCGTGGTGGTCGACTACCGGCGCTCGCTGCTCGGCGAGGTCCCGGAGGAGTACCTGCTCAACTACCTCACCTCGGGCACCCAGGCGCAGCCGGCGATCCGCGACCTCGCCACCTACCTCGAGAGCCGCATCCCCGGCCCCGACATCACCCCCGAGGAGCTGCGCAGCCGCACCTGGTGGACCGGCGCCGAGGTGTACGTGCTCGTCGACGACTACGACCTCGTCGCCACCCAGCAGAGCTCCCCGGTGGCGCTCCTCCAGCCGATGATCGCCCAGGCCCGCGACGTCGGCCTCCACCTCGTCGTCGCCCGCCGCTCCGGCGGCGCATCCCGCGCCCTCTACGAGCCGGTCATCCAGTCGCTGCGCGACCTCGCGATGCCCGGGATGATGCTCTCCGGCAGCCCCGAGGAGGGGCCGCTGCTCGGCAACCTGAAGCCGCAGAAGATGCCGCCCGGTCGCGCCCGCCTCCTCACCCGCGAACGTGGCGTCGAGGTCATCCAGACCGCGTGGACCGACCTGTCGCTGTGACGAGGGCCTGCGAGCCTGCGAGCAGGTGCCCTCGTCGAGGGTGGTCGAGCACGCGTCGGTGCCTGAGGAACGACGGCAGCGAGAGCGCGTCGGGCCGGGGATCTCGACACGGGTCTCGCTGCGCTCGCCCCGGCTCGATCACCGGGGCCGTCACCTGTGCAGGCGCTCCCCCGGCCCGGTCACCGGGGCTGTGACGCGTGCAGGCGCTCTCCCGGCTCGATCACCGGGGCTGTTAGGCGTGCAGGTGCTCGCCCGGCCCGGTGACCCTCAGGCCGGGGTGGTCGTTCAGGTCGTGGTGGAGCTCCCAGGTGCGGCGGTAGCCGGTGTGGGCCACGCGCCAGCCCACGGGCGTGCGGAGGTAGCGGTCCTCGTAGAACGCACCGCCCTCGAGCATGAACTTGACGGCCTCGACGATCACCCGGTCCTCCAGGTACCAGCGGCCGGTGGCGGTGTCGCCGTCGACGTCGATCTCGGGGTGGTGCACCTGGTGCATGGTGAGCATCCCCTCGCCCAGGTTCTCGCGCATGTAGCCGACCAGGGCGGCGCGGTCCTCGAAGACCAGTCCGTTGTAGTCGCCGGTGGCCTCGGGCACGAAGCAGTCCTCGAACTCCTCCCACTGCTTGGTGTCGAGCGAGCGGAGGTAGCGGTACTTCAGCCGGGCGATGTCGTCGGTGTCCGTCACCGGAGAACTGAAACACGTTCTACCAAGACTTGTCAGCGGCCCGAGATCGAGACGTAACGCGGCGTCAACCTGGCGGCGGCCCGGGGCCGCCAGAGTCGAGCCATGACCCACCACGACACCACCGACCTCGACCTGGACCGCCGCCGCGACCAGCGCGACCAGCGCGACGCCCGGGCCCGCCACGCCGAGAACCTCGCCCGCCTCATGGCCGAGCGCGACGACCTTCGCGGGGTGCACGCCCTCGCCGACCTCGTCGACGACGCGATCCGATGGACCGCCTGACGGCGGACGGGCTCAGCGCCGCCCGGTCTTGAACACGCCGCGCACGATCTCCCGGGTCGCGGTGCGCAGGATGTCCTTGAAGGCGCTCGACGACACCACGTCGTGCACGATCCCGTCGTCCTTCTTCGACGCGGCCGGCTTGCGCTTGGCGGGAGCGCCGCCGGACTCCGAGGCGGACGGCGCGTCGGCCTCGGCCTTGGCGGCGCCCTCCGCGAGCCGCTGGGCCAGCAGCTCGCGGGCCGACTCACGGTCGACGGTGACGCCGTAGGTGGCCTGGCGCGGGCTCGCCTGCACCGTGGCCGCCATCGCCGCGGGGTCGGTCGGCGCCATGAGCGACTGCGGGGCGCGCAGCCGGGTCCAGGCGACCGGCGTCGGCGCTCCGCGCTCGCCCATCACGGTGACGATCGCCTCGCCGATGCCGAGGGTGGTGATCACCTCGCCGAGGTCGTCGTAGGCGCTGGTCGGGTAGGTGTTGACGGTGGCCCGGAGCGCCTTGGCGTCGTTGGGCGTGTGCGCCCGCAGCTGGTGCTGCACCCGGGAGCCGAGCTGGGCGAGCACCTCGTCCGGCACGTCGGTGGGGCTCTGGGTCACGAAGAAGACGCCGACGCCCTTCGACCGGATCAGCCGCACCGTCTGCGCGACCTGGTCGAGGAAGTCCGACGACGCGTCGTCGAACAGCAGGTGCGCCTCGTCGAAGAAGAACACCAGCTTCGGCTTGTCGATGTCGCCCACCTCGGGCAGGTCGTTGAACAGGTCGGCCAGCAACCACATGAGGAAGGTCGAGAAGACGGCGGGTCGGTCGGCGAGGTCGGGCAGCTCGACCAGCGAGATCAGCCCGCGGCCGTCCGGGGCGGTCTGCACGAGGTCGGACGACGCGAACTCGGGCTCACCGAAGAAGGCGTCGGCGCCCTGGTCCTGGAAGACGATGAGCTCGCGCAGGATGACGCCGGCAGTGGCCTTCGACAGCCCCCCGAGCTCGGCGAGGTCGGCCTTGCCCTCGGCGCCGGTGAGGTGGGAGACGACGGCGCGCAGGTCGGCGAGGTCGAGCAGCGGCAGCCCCGCCCGGTCGGCGTAGTGGAACACCAGGCCGAGGCTCGACTCCTGGGTGTCGTTGAGCCCGAGCACCTTGCTGAGCAGGGTGGGGCCGAACGACGACATCGTGACCCGCAGCGGCACGCCGGTGCCGCGGCCGCCGATGGCGTAGTACTCGACCGGATACCCGGTCGGCTCCCAGTCCTGACCCACCGAGGCGGCACGGGCGGTGATCTTGTCGTTCTGCTCACCAGGCGTCGCCAACCCCGACAGGTCGCCCTTCACGTCGGCGGCGAAGACCGGCACGCCCGCCGCGCTCAGCTGCTCGGCGAGCAGCTGGAGGGTCTTGGTCTTGCCGGTGCCGGTGGCGCCGGCGATGAGACCGTGCCGGTTCACCATCGCGAGCGGGATCCGGACGGGGGTGTCGACGAGCTCGTCTGGACCGACCATGAGCCCGCCCAGCTCGAGGGCGGGGCCCTCGAACGCGTAGCCGGCGGCGACGACGTCCCGGATATCTGCCATGCCGGGAACTGTAAAGGGCGACCGCCCTAGACTCCCCCGGGTGATCTTCAAGCGCGTGGGCGAGGGCCGCCCGTACCCCGCGCACGGGATGTCCTCCGGCGGGTGGGCCACGGTCCCGCCCCGCCAGGTCCGTCTCGACGAGCTCGTCACGACCAAGGACACCCTGCAGCTCGCCGCGCTGCTCGACGAGGATTCCACGTTCTACGGCGACCTGTTCGCCCACGTGGTCGAGTGGAACGGTGAGCTCTACCTCGAGGACGGCCTGCACCGCGCGCTGCGCGCCGCCCTGCAGCAGCGGATGGTGCTGCACGCCCGCGTCGTGAGGGTGGGCTGATGGGTCCGCGCGGGGTCGCCCGGGCCAAGGCCGGCGCCACCTTCGCCGTCCTCGTCCTCGTGCTGGTCATCGGTGTCGCATGGGCCTGGGCGGCCATCACCGAGCCGTTCCCCGAGCGGGCGCCCACCCCCGACTGCGTCACGTCCGTGGTGCGGGCGGGCGAGCCGCTGCGGCCCGGCGCCATCACGGTGAGCGTGCTCAACGCCGGCGGGCGCGAGGGCCTCGCCCGTCAGACCATGGACGACCTCACCGGCCGCGGCTTCGACGAGGGCAAGCTCGCCAACGCTCCCGACGGCGCCACCGTCGCCCGGGTGCAGGTGTGGACGTCGGACCGGTCCGACCCCGCCGCGCGGCTGGTGCGCAGCTACTTGGGCCGCGGCGTCCCGCTGGTGGTCCGCGACGGCGGCCAACCCGGCATCAACGTGGTGGTCGGGCCCAACTTCGCGGGCACGGTGAAGGGTCTGGGTCGCATCGTCGTCAAGGACGACGTCACCGTCTGCGGCCCTCCGCTCGCCCAGTAGCTGCTCGGCTACTCGTCGAGCCACTGCGCCAGCCGCCCGCGCAGGCTCACCTGGCGCAGCCGCCGCTCGGTCTGCTCGCGCAACCGGCGCGGGGTGACGACGAGCAGCTCGTCGCCGTGGCGCAGCACCGTGCGCCGCTCGGGCACCAGCGCATCGCCGTCGCGGATCACCAGCGAGACCGACACGCCCCGCGGCATCCGCAGCTCGCCCACCTCCACCCCGTGCATGCGGGAGGCGGGGCTGATCGTGACCTGGAGGAGGTCGGCGGCCACCCGCTCCAAGGGGGCGGCCTCGACGTCGAGGTCGCGCGGCTCGGAGCGCCGCGCCACGCGCAGCACCTTGGCCGCCACCGGCAGCGTCGGCCCGGTGAGGAGCGTATAGACGATCACCATCACGAACACCAGGTCGAAGAGCCGTTCGGCGCCGTCGACGCCCTCGGCCAGCGGGATGGTGGTGAGCACGATCGGCACCGCGCCCCGCAGCCCCGCCCACGAGAGGAAGCCCAGCTCGCGCCAGGGCATGGGTTGCACCACCGAGCTGAGGGCCACGGAGACCGGCCGGGCCACGAGGGTGAGCAGCAGGCCCGCCACGAGCGCCAGCACGACGGTCTCGAGGTCGATGCGACCCGGTGACAGCAGCAGCCCGAGCATCACGAAGAGACCGATCTGCGCGAGCCAGGCGAATCCCTCGGCGAACGAGCGCGTCGCCGCGCGGTGGGGCAGCTCGGCGTTGCCGAGCACCAGGGCCGCGACGTACACGGCGGCGAACCCGCTGGCGTGCAGGGCGGTGGCGGCTCCGTAGCCCAGGAACGCCAGGCACAGCACGGCCAGCGGGTAGAGACCGGACGACGGGAGCGCGACCCGCCGCATCAGCCAGGCTCCGGCGGACCCGACCAGCAACCCGAGCCCGACGCCGGCGACCAGCTCGAAGACGATGATGCCGACCATGCCGGCGACGCCGTACTCGGCGACAGCGCCGGTGGACACCAGCGTGACCAGCACGACCGTGGGGGCGTCGTTGAAGCCGGACTCGGACTCCAGCGTGCCGGACATGCGGCGCGAGAGCGGGATCACCCGGATCACCGAGAACACCGCGGCCGCGTCGGTGGGGGACGTGACGGCGCCCAGCAGGATCGCGAGCTCCCAGGGCAGGCCGAGCAGGTAGTGCGACCCGAGCGCGACGACGGTGACCGACACCGCGACCCCGACGGTGGCGAGCGAGAGCCCGAGCCGCATGGTCGGCTTCGCCTCGCGCCAGCTCGTGGTGAGACCGCCCTCGGCCAGGATCACCGCCAGCGCGGCGAACCCGAGGGCGTGGGCGAGCTGGGCGTCCTCGAACGGGATCCCCAGCCCCGACTCCCCCAGGAGCACACCCATGAGCAGGTAGATCAGCAGGCTGGGGAGGCCGGCGCGCGAGCTCAGCCGGACGGCGAGGATCGCGAGCAGGGTGACCCCTGAGCCGACGAGAACGAACGTGTCGAACTCGTGGACGTCGAACGTCACCGACACACCTCGGCTCTCGTCGGGGCGATGAGAACGCAGTCTATCGGCGTGCCCCGGGCCTCGAGACGGTCGTCCGCGACAGCGCTGCGAAAAACTGGAACGTGTTCTAGATTGGCGCGGTGAGCAGCACCCTCCCCGCCCCGGACGCCGTGCAGGAGCCCGAGCGCAAGGGCACCGCGCTCCCCGAGGTGCTGCCGGCCGCGCGGATCGACGGCGCCGAGCGGTTCGACGTCGTGGTGGTCGGGTTCGGCATCGCCGGCGGCTGTGCGGCGCTCGAGGCGGCCCGCGCGGGCGCCCGGGTGCTGCTGCTGGAGCGGGCTGCCGTGCACGGCGGCACGTCGAGCATGTCGGGCGGCCACTTCTACCTCGGCGGCGGCACCCCGGTGCAGCGGGCCACCGGCCACGACGACTCGCCGGAGGAGATGGAGAAGTACCTCGACCGCCGCCTCCAAGGAGCCCGAGCCGGACAAGATCCGCGCCTACTGCCAGGGCTCGGTCGAGCACTTCGGGTGGCTCGAGGCGCTGGGGTTCGAGTTCGAGCGCAGCTACTACGCGGAGAAGGCGGTGATCCAGCCCGGCACCGAAGGGCTGATGTACACCGGCAACGAGAAGGTGTGGCCGTTCCTCGAGCAGGCGCGGCCGGCCCCGCGCGGTCACAAGGTGCCCGTGCCCGGCGACACCGAGGGCACCCGGCTGGTGATGGACCTGCTGCGCGCCCGGGTCGAGGAGGCCGGCGTCGAGGTGCGCTACGAGACCGGCGCCACCCACCTCGTGCAGGCCGACGACGGGGCGGTGACCGGCGTCGCCTGGCGGCGCTTCGAGGAGACCGGCGCGGTGGCCGCGGGGGCCGTCGTCCTCGCGGCCGGCGGGTTCGTGATGAACGCCGACATGGTCGCCGAGCACACCCCCGCCCTCGGCTCGAAGCTGTTCACGCTCGGCTCCACCTACGACGACGGCCTCGGCATCCGGCTCGGCGCCTCGGTCGGCGGCGATCTGAGGCACATGGACGAGCCGTTCATCACCGCACCCGTCTACCCGCCGTCGACCCTGCTCACCGGCGTCATCGTCAACAACCGAGGCGAGCGCTTCGTGGCCGAGGACAGCTACCACTCGCGCACCTCGCAACGGGTGATGGAGCAGCCGGGCTCCGAGGCCTACCTCGTCGTCGACAGCGAGCACGGCGAGCTCGCCAGCTACTCGATGCTCGTGCCGATGATCGACGCCTACGACACGATCGCCGAGCTCGAGACCGCGCTCGGCCTCCCCTCCGGCTCGGTGGCGGCCACGCTCGCCCGCTACGACGAGCACGCCGCCCGCGGCGAGGACCCCGACTTCCACAAGCAGCCCGAGTTCCTCGCCGCCCAGGACACCGGGCCGTGGGCGGTCTTCGACCTGCGGCTGGGCAAGGCGCTCTACGCCGGCTTCACCCTCGGCGGGCTGCGCACCTCAATGGACGGCGAGGTGCAGCGCGCCGACGGCACCCCCGTCGCGGGTCTCTACGCGGCGGGTGCCTGCGCCTCCAACATCGCCCAGGACGGCGCCGGCTACTGCTCCGGCACCCAGCTCGGCGAGGGCTCGTTCTTCGGCCGCCGGGCCGGCATCGCCGCTGCCGCCCGCGCTGCGGGCAGACCGTAGGGTCGGCGGGGTGAGGACCGCCGACCGCTTCGTCGCGGCGAGCCGGGCGGACGTGCCGCCGTTCCACGTCATGGACCTGCTGGCCGCGGCCGCCGAGCGACGGCGCACGCACGGCGACGTCGTCGACCTGCTCGCCGGCCAGCCGAGCACCGGCGCGCCCGGCCCGGTGGCCGACGAGGCGGTGCGGCTCCTGCGCAGCGGCGACCCGCTCGGCTACACGCCCGCCACCGGCATCCGCGAGCTGCGCGAGGCGATCGCCGCCCACCACCACCGCGTCCACGGCATCGAGGTCGACCCCGACGAGGTCGTGGTCACCACCGGCAGCAGCGGCGGGTTCCTCCTCGCGTTCCTCGCGGCGTTCGACGTCGGCGACCGGGTGGCGATCGCACGTCCCGGCTACCCCTGCTACCGCAACGTGCTCGCGGCGCTCGGCTGCGAGGTCGTCGAGATTGCCACCGGTCCCGAGACCCGGTTCCAGCCCACCGTCGAGCAGGTGGCGGAGATCGACGACCTGGCCGGCCTCGTCGTGGCCAGTCCGGCCAACCCCACCGGCACGATGCTGCTGCCGAGCGAGCTGGCGGCGCTGGGCACGTGGTGCGCGGAGTCCGGCGTCCAGCTGATCTCCGACGAGATCTACCACGGCATCGAGTTCGCCCCGCTCGACGGCGACGCCGCGCTCGCCCGCTCGGCGTGGGAGACGAGCCGCGAGGCGGTGGTGTTCGCGAGCTTCTCCAAGTACTTCTCGATGACCGGCTGGCGGATCGGCTGGATGCTGGTGCCGCAGCGGCTGCGCCGCGCGGTCGACGTGCTCGCCGGCAACTTCACGATCTGCCCACCGGTGCTGGCCCAGCGCGCCTGCCTCGCCGCGTTCGACGACGTCACCTACACCGAGCTCGACGGCCATGTGCGGCGCTACGCCCGTAACCGTCGCGTGCTCCTCGACGGGCTGGCCCGGCTCGGCGTCGACCGCCTCGCTCCCGCTGACGGCGCGTTCTACGCCTACGCCGACGTCGGTCACCTCACCGACGACTCGATGGCGTTCGCCCACGAGCTGCTGCGCACCACGGGGGTGGCGGTGGCCACCGGGGTCGACTTCGACACCGTGGACGGTGGCCGCTACCTGCGCTTCAGCTTCGCCGGCCCGGCCGCCGGGATCGAGGCGGCGCTGGAGCGGCTCGCCCCCGCCTTCAGCCGGTAGGACGCTCCCACGCGGTGACGCCGGTGGTGCGGGCGGGCGCGGGGGAACGGTGGAAGCCGAGCGGCAGGAACTCCCGCCGGATCACGCCGTTGCGCACCCGTTGCGGGTGGTCGCCGACGCGCACACTGCCGGCGATCCGGCCCGACCGGTAGGCGATCCGCGAGATCCGGTCGGAGCCCGACCACGAGATGTAGCAGTAGCGACCGTCCCAGCTGGGCGTCACCCAGTAGGGCTTCAGTCCGCCCTTGAGCAGCTTGCCGTGCCGGAAGGTGCGCGCGTCCACCACGGTGGCGTAGTCCGACATCGTGCCGGCGACACAGATCCGGGTGCCGGCGGGGTTCATCGCGATCCCGTGGTGGGCGGAGTCGAGGAGGTAGGCCTCGCGCGGGGTGTCCTCGACGAGGTTGGGCAACCGCTTCACGCGGGTGATCCGCCCGGTGCGCCGGTCGAGCTCGACGAAGCCGTGGAAGAACGACAGCTGGAAGTAGAACTTCTGCTCGTCCGGCGACAGCGTCATCGGACGGACGGCCGTGGACACGTCGTCCATGCCGCGGGCGTCGAGTGCTCTGCGCAGGTCGTAGCGGCGCTCGACGCGCAGGGTGCGTGCGTTGACGATCTGGAGCACCCGCTCCTGCTTCGTCGGGTCGGCCGCCGGGTCGTCGAGCGGGCTGTAGACCATGCCGATGCTGGCGTGCAGGATGCGGCGGCCGCCGTCGATGAACACGCTCTCGTGCGGCGAGCCGCCGGACTGGAACCTCCCGAGCTCCTTGCCGTCGCTCATCCGCAGCACGTGGACGACGTTGCCGGTGGAGGCGCTCACGACCACCCGGGTGCCGTCGGGCGAGACCGCCATGTGGTCGGAGCGGACGCCCTCGACGGCGAAGCGCCACACGATGCGCTGGGTGCGCAGGCTGATCGCCACGACGTCGGCGAACGAGGGGCGCGACACGACGACGAGCCGGCCGCCGTTGGAGGAGTACATGTCGTCGACGAACTGGTCGTTGCCCTCCCCGATGAGCTCGCGGATGGCGAGGAAGTAGGCCAGCCGGTAGGGGTTGGCGGCGATCTCCTGCATCCGCGCCTCGTAGTCGGGGATCACGTTGATGCGGCCGAGGCGCCGGAAGGTGGCGGGGTCGATGACGTCGGCGGTGCCGGCCCAGTTGTTGCCGACGAACACCACGTGGTCGAGCCCGGGCGCGACCCGACCGGCGTCCTGGCTCACGGCGCCCGGCGCCGCGGTGGCGCCCCCACCGAGCGGGGCGAGTGTCAGGGCCACGGCCGTGAGGAGGATCGCGAGGATCCGGTGGTGCCTGGTCACAGCGGGCTCCTTGGGACAGCGCGGACCCCCGAGGGTTTGACGGGGGACCATAGCGGGCACGGACGGTTCGTGGGAGCCGCCGTCGAGCGGACCCACCTGACCAACGAGCCGACCCGGGCGGAGGTGACGGTTGCCGTGGCCGACACCTCGCCGTACGGAGACGTGGGGGTCCTGCGGCGCCGCGTCGACCAGCTGCGCGAGCAGGCCGCGGACGTGCGCACGCTCGCCGACCAGGTGGTGGGCCGCACCGATGCCGCCGGCTGGACCGGCCGGGCGGCCGAGACCCTCCGGCAGCGGGTCGCCGACCGCGCGAGCGACCTGAGGGCCGCCGCTGAGCGGCACGAGACCGCGGCCGACTCGCTCGAGAAGCACCTCATCGAGGTCGACCGGCTGCAGGAGGAGATCGCGACGCGCGAGCGGAGCACCGCCGACCTGGTCGCCGAGGCCCGCACCCGCCTCGCCCGCGCCCGGGCCGTCGCCGGCGACGACCCCCGGGTGCGCGTCGCCCCCGACCCCGACGACCTGACCCTGGCCGAGCTCGAGACCCCGGGACCCGGGCACCGCGACTGGCTCGAGGTCGACCTGCCCGGGCCCCACGGCAGCACCCAGTGAGGACGTCCGCATGAGCACCATCGACCTCGGCGCGCAGCCGCCGCCGGCGTCCGGCCTGCTCGACGGGCTCCCACGCCGGGTGACGCTCACCCTGCCCGAGCTGCAGCTCGTGGCGAGCCGCGCTGGTGACGCACCACTGCCGTTCCTGCGCGCCGAGCCCGCGGGTGCGCCGTCCCTCGAGGGCCGGCTGGGCGCATCGCGGACCACCACCGAGGACCAGGCCCGCGCCGACGCCCTCGCAGCGCTGCACGACCCCCAGGAGAGCCTCGCCCGCCGCGGCCTGCTCGTCGACGGAGCGGTCGACGACGGCCTGCTGGGCGCGGTGGGCCTGCTCGCCACCCCCGAGGTGGCGGTCGACCTCGACGTCGCCGTCGACGGCCCCGGCACCGTCCAGGTGAAGGCCTGGCACCGGCAGGCCACGGGGGCCGTCGCCGCCCTCGCCACCTGCGACGGCGTGGTCTTCGAGCTGGCCTGGTACGCGACGTCCGCCTGGCCCGCCGAGCTCGGCCGGGTGGCCGTGCTGCCGGAGGACCTCCCGCTGCGCGACTCCGCCGTGCCCAGCGGCGTCGACCTCCCCTACGAGCTCCTCGACTCGGCCGCCGAGGCCGTCACGGGCGGCCGGGCGGACCTGCTGCCGGTGCTGGCGGCCCGCCACGACGGCGACGTGCTCGACGCCGGTCGCCGTCCGCTCGGGCACGCCGAGGTCGTCACGCTGCTCGGGGCGCTGAGCGCCGAGGCCCGAGGCCGACTCCGCACGCTCGTCGCCGACGTGACGGGTGAGACCACCGACGTCGTGGGCGTCCGGTCGTGGGTGCTCCTGGCCGACGGCTGGCGCACGCTGCGGCCGCACCTGGCCGCCGGCGTCTCCCGCGTCACGGTGCAGAGCGTCCTGCCGGCCGAGCTGGCCGGCGACCTGGCGCCCGTGCTGGCCCAGGTGGGGAGAGCGGCGCGATGACCGACCAGCCCGACGTCGTCGCAGCCGCCGCCGCCGACCTCGAGGACCGCTACGACCGGATGATGCGCCTGGCCGCGCTGTTCGACGACGCCGGTGAGGAGCTGCGCCACCGCTCGCGGCTCGGCACCGAGATCGTCGCCGACCCCGCGTTCGCGGACTCCGAGCCGTTGTCGCCGACCACCCACGCCCGAGCCGAGGAGGACGTGCTCGCGGCCACCACCGGCCGTCGTGGCCTGCTGACCCGCTCGGTGGAGCTCGACGCCGACGCCCTCGTGGTGCGCGCGACCGTGCTCACCTACCGGTGGATCGAGGAGCTGCAGGAGGCGGCGTACCAGACGCTCGGCTCGATCGCAGGGCGCGCGATCGGCTACCTCGCGCCCGAGGTGGCGCTGGGAGGCGCGATCGTCTCCGCCGGGCTGATCGAGACCGACGCGCTCGATCGCGACGGTGTCGCGGCCTACCTCGACGAGCTGGCCGACGCCAACCCCGAGCTGATGGAGCACGTCGCCAGCGGCGGCGGCGGCCTGCTCGACGGCCTCCAGATGCGCTCCCTGCTCACCGCCGGCGTCCTGGCCGGTGACTCCGGCCGAACCGCTGCGCCCGGCGGCCTGCGTGCCCTCGGTGTCGCGCCGCTGCCCGGCGGCATCGGCGCCGCCGTCCGCGACGTCGCCGGCGACGCGGTCGCCGACGCCGACGCCGACCCCGCGGCCACCGTCGAGGCCCGCGAGGGTGAGGCCCCCGCCTCGCTCGCCGAGCTGCTGGCCGAGGTCGGCCGGGCCACGGCCACCGTCGTCGTGCGGCGCGTCGCACCCGGCCGCTTCGTGTGCCTGCTCCCCGGCCCCGGTCGCGCCACCGGCGGCCGTCGGCTCCGGCTGGTGGGCGGCGACACCGCCTCCTACGCCGACGACGTCGTCCGGGCCATCGAGATGGCGGTGGAGCAGAACCGGGCCGTGGGCGAGCGGCCGCACGTGATGCTCGTCGGCACCTCCTACGGCGGCGTCGCCGCCGCCGAGATCGCGGCCGCCGTCGGCGGGTCGATGACCTTCGTGGTCGACCAGGTGGTCACCGCCGGGTCGCCGTCCGCGCACGTGCCACGCATCCCGGAGACGACGCGGGTGCTGGCGCTCGAGGACCGCTCCGACCCCGCCGCCCTCCTCGGCTCCCTCGTCAACGCGGGCGCCGCCAACCGGCTCACCGTCGTCTACGACACCTCCGCGGTGCTCGAGGGCGAGGACCCCTATGTCGTCGGCGGCCGGGCCGCCGACGAGGCCGACGACCCGGACCTCAGGGCCGAGCTCGACCGGCTGCGGGAGCTGGGCTACCTCAGCCGCTGACCTCGTGAGGTTCCCCCGCGAGCCTCCCGTCGTCCTGACGCTCTCGTGCTGCTCGTCGTGCTGTTCGTCGTGCTGCTCGTCGTGCTGCTTGCCCCTAGGTCGCCAGGTCATGGACGAAGTCGCCGAGCTGCGCGAGGTTGCGGCACTCGACCATCGCCACGATGTCCCCGTAGGTGGGGGCTGCGGAGTCTCCGGTGCCCCAGTGCCGTCGGTGCTCGGGGTTGAGCCACCAGGAGTGGCGGGCGGTGCCGGCGAGGTCACGGAGGACGCCCTCGGCGAGGTCGCTGTAGTTGGAGCGCGCGTCGCCGAGCACGAGCAGGGAGGACTTCGGGCCGACGGCGTCGGCGTGCTCCTCGGCGAACCTCGTGAACGCCCGTCCGTAGTTGGTGCGGCCCCAGAGCGCGGCGTGCGCGGTGCTGGCGGCGAGCTCGGCCATCACGTCGCCGGCATCGGCCCCGGGCCGGAAGTGGTCGGTCACCTCGTGGACGTGGTCGATGAAGGTGAAGGCCCGCACCTTCTGGAACTGGTCGCGCAGCGCGAACACCAGCAGCAGGGTGAACGTGGCGAAGTGCGCCACCGAGCCGCTCACGTCGCACAGCACCACCAGCTCGGTGCGGTGCGGACGCTTCGGGCGGTGGTGGGTGACGAGCGGGACGCCGCCGGTGGACATCGAGGCGCGCACCGTGCGGCGGAAGTCGAGCGGACCGCGCCGGCGGGCGTGGTGCTCCTGGGTGAGCCGGGTCGCGAGCCGGCGGGCCAGCGGCTGGATCTCGCGGCGCATCTGCTCGAGATCGGCGCGGCGGGCCGAGGTGAAGTCGACCCGGTCGAGGGTGGGCCGCACGGCGACGTCGGCGACGTGGTCGGCGCCCTTCTCCTCCGCGATCCGTCGTCGCGCGTCGCCCTCGACGGTGGTGGTGAAGGCGGCGACGCGACGGCCGGCGCCACGCTCGGCCTCCTCCTCGCCGAGACCGTCACGCTGCAGCGCCTCCGCGATCCGGTCGACGAGCTCCTGCGGCGCGACCCGCTGCAGGGCGGTGTAGGCCGACCAGGACGACAGCCCCGGCCCGCGGCCGGGCATCGCGCCGAACCGGCCGACCATCTCGGCGGCCAGCCGGGCCAGCTCGCGCTCGTCGCCTGCCTCCAGCGCCTCGGCCAGCCGCTCGCGGAAGTCGGCGAGGGCCTGCGGGTTGTCGCGCACCGGCGGGTCGTCGAGCGACCCGGCCGCGACGCCGCCCCCCACCATCCGCGGGTAGTAGACGTCGAAGAGGCTGTCGAACGTCGGGCGCTGCGCCTGACGCTTCACCAGCGTGGCCGCGTAGGCGTCGCGCACCACCGCCCGGTCGTGCCACGGCACCGCGGTGAGAGCCGCGACGGCGTCGAGGTCCTCGGCCAGCGACACTGCCAGCCCCGCCCGGCGCAGCGCCTCGAGAAAGGCGATGTGCCGGTCGACGAGCCCGCTGCTCACCCCGACCTCAGCTTGAGCTCGCGCACCGCCTTGCGGTGGTCGGACTCGTGCTTGAGCACCACGCCGAGCGTCTCGGCCACCGCCTGCTCGTCGAGGTCGCGGATCTCGAGCGCGACCAGGGTGCGCGCCCAGTCGACCGACTCGGCGATCGAGGGCGCCTTCTTCAGCTCCAGCTCGCGCAGCCGGGCGACGGTGGCGACCAGCTGTCCGGTGACGCGGTCGTCGAGGTCGGGGACCTGGGAGGCGACGATCGCGCGCTCCCGCTCGGCGTCCGGGTAGTCGAGGTGGAGGTAGAGGCAGCGCCGCTTGAGCGCCTCCGACAGCTCACGGCTCGCGTTCGAGGTGAGGACGACGAACGGACGGCGGGCCGCCGTCACGGTGCCGAGCTCGGGGATCGTGACCTGGAAGTCCGACAGCACCTCGAGCAGCAGCCCCTCCACCTCGATGTCGGTCTTGTCGACCTCGTCGATGAGCAGCACCGTCGGCTCGTCGCGACGGATCGCGGTCAGCAGCGGGCGGGTGAGCAGGAACTCCTCGGTGAAGATGTCGTCGTGGGTCTCCGACCACGCCTGGTCGGTACCGGTGGACTGGATCCGCAGCAGCTGCTTCTTGTAGTTCCACTCGTACAGGGCGCGAGCCTCGTCGAGGCCCTCGTAGCACTGCAGCCGCACCAGGTCGGCGCCGGTGGCCCGGGCCACCGCCTTCGCGAGCTCGGTCTTGCCGACGCCCGCGGGCCCCTCCACGAGCAACGGCTTCTCGAGCGCGCCCGAGAGGTAGCTGGTGGTGGCAGTGGCGGCATCGGCCAGGTACCCGGCCTCGTGCAGCCGGGCGCCGGCGTCGTCGGGGTCGGCGAACCAGGAGGCGCTCGGCATGGCGTGAGCATGCCACCGGCCCCCGAGCGACGGCTCGAGGACCGGTGGCAGGGATCAGCCGGCTGACTACGGCCGGCCGTGCTTCAGGGTGTAGGACCCCGAGCCCGAGTAGGCGTACACGACCCAGCGGTACTGGCCCGACGACGCGGTGTAGGTGACGTTCTCGGTGGACGTCGCGCCCTCGCCCGCGGCCACCTCGACCCAGCTCGACCCGTTCCAGCGGTCGAGGTAGAGGTCGAAGTCGGTGCCCGAGGGTCCGGTGAGGCAGCCGGTGAGCGTGCCGCCGCCGGTGGTGAACGACGTCGCGGTGCTCTCGGACCGCGAGCCGACCGAGCCGGTGACGGTCTCGTCACAGGCCGGGTTCGACGGGGGCTGGGTGCCGCCGCCGGTGAGCAGCGAGTACAGCAGCCGGTTCGGCGAGCCGGACCCCGCGTTGGTGACCTTGCCGGTGGTGGCGGTGCCGGTGATCGCGCTGGTCACCGTGGCCGGGGAGGCCGACGGGTTGCCCTGGAGGTACAGCGCCGCGACGCCGGCGACGTGGGGCGAGGCCATCGAGGTGCCCGAGATCGTGTTGGTCGCCGTCGTCGAGGTGTACCAGGACGAGGTGATGTTGCTGCCGGGCGCGAACACGTCGACGCAGGACCCGTAGTTCGAGAACGACGACCGGGCGTCGGTGTTGGTGGTCGAGCCGGTGGTGATGGCGCTGGCCGCGCGGGCCGGCGAGACGTTGCACGCGTTCTGGTTCTCGTTGCCCGCGGCCACGGCGACGGTGACGCCGGCGGAGGTCATCCGCGCCACGGCGTCGTCGACGGCCTGGGAGGCGCCGCCGCCGAGGCTCATGTTGGCGACCGCCGGGCGGGAGGCGTTGCCGGAGACCCAGTCCATGCCGGCGATGACGCCCGAGTTGCTGCCGGAGCCCTGACAGTCGAGCACGCGCACCGGCACGAGGGTGACGGCCTTCGCGACGCCGTAGGTGGCGCCGCCGACGGTGCCGGCCACGTGGGTGCCGTGGCCGTGGCAGTCGGTGGTGCCGCGGCCGTCGTTGATCGCCGAGTAGCCCGGCGCGGTGCGACCGCTGAACTGGCTGTGGCTGGTGAGGATGCCGGTGTCGATGATGTAGGCCCGGACCCCGGCGCCCGTGGCGTTGTAGGTGTAGGCGTTGTTGAGCGGGAGGTCCCGCTGGTCGATCCGGTCGAGACCCCACGTGGCGGGCGACTGGGTGTCGGAGGCGCGGACGACGGCGTCCTGCTCGACGTAGGCGACGGCGGGGTCCTGCCGGACCTCGGTCAGCTCGCTCGCCGACAGTCGGGCGACGTACCCGCCGAAGGTGCCGAGCTCGCGGACGACGGTGCCGCCGTCCTCACGGGCGCGGTCCGCCGCGGCCGAGGTGGCCGAGGCGTCGTCCAGGACGACGATGTAGCGGCCGTCGACGGCGGTCGCGCCCGTGACGTGCTCGAGGGGTGCCAGGCCGGGGTCTCCGGCGGCGGTGGCGTGGCCGGCCGTCGCGAGGCCGGTCAGGGTGAGACCGGCCATCGTGGTGAGGGCTGCCGCGCCGATGCGGATCGATCGGGTCAACGTGTGCTCCTAGGGGGATGCCGGGCGTTTCCCGGGGCCCCGTGGCCCCGGCCCGGCCGCCACAACGTAGGAGCGGTCCGGGCCGGGGGAACCCCTCAGAAACCGGCACTGCACCTAGGTGCAAGTCCGACGGCGTCAGATCAGGGAGTGGAGCAGCAGGTTGGGCGACCCGCTGCCGGCGCCGGTCACGACGCCCGGGGTGGCGCCGCCGGTGATGGCGGCGGTCACCTGGGACGGCGAGGCCGACGGGTGGCCCTGCAGGTACAGCGCGGCGACGCCGGCGACGTGGGGCGACGCCATCGAGGTGCCGGAGATGGTGTTGGTGGAGGTGCTGGTCGTCCACCACGCCGAGGTGATGCTGCTCCCCGGAGCGAACACGTCGACACACGGGCCGAAGTTCGAGTACGAGGCCGCGGCGTCGGTGCTGGTGGTGGCCCCGGTGGTGATGGCGCTCGGCGCGCGGGCCGGCGAGACGTTGCACGCGTTCTGGGTCTCGTTGCCGGCCGCCACCGCGACAGTGACGCCTGCGGCCGTCATCCGCGCCACGGCGTCGTCGGTGGCCTGGGAGGCGCCGCCACCGAGGCTCATGTTCGCGACCGAGGGGCCGCTGGCGTTCCGGGCCACCCAGTCCATGCCGGCGATGACGTCGGAGTTCAGTCCGGAACCCGCGCAGTTGAGCACCTTCACAGGCACGATGGTGGCTGCCTTCGCGACGCCGTAGGTGGTGCCGCCGACCGTGCCGGCCACGTGGGTGCCGTGGCCGTGGCAGTCGGTGGTGGTGAGGCCGTCGGCGGAGAACCCTGGCGCGGTGCGACCGGTGAACTCGCGATGGCCGCTGTTGAGGCCGGTGTCGATGATGTAGGCCCGCACCCCGGCGCCGGTGGAGTTGTAGGTGTAGCTGTTGGTGAGCGGCAGGGTGCGCTGGTCGATGCGGTCCAGGCCCCAGGTGGCGGGCGACTGCGTCTGGGATACCCGGACGACGGAGTCCTGCTCGACGTAGGCGACCGACGGGTCCTGGCGCACCTCGCGCAGCTCGGCTGCGGTGAGCCGGGCGACGTACCCGCCGACCGAGTCGAGCTCGCGCACCACGACGCCGCCGTCGTCACGGGCCCGGTCGGCGGCCGCGTCGGTGGCCGACTCGGTCCGGGCCGCCCCTCCGACCTCGTCGAGCACGACGATGTAGCGACCGGAGACGGCCGAGGCGCCGTCGGCGGCGACGAGCGGTGCGAGCACCGGGTCGACGGACGCACCGGCGGTGGGGGTCGCGTACCCGGTGAGGGTGAGTCCGGAGACGACGGCCAGGGCCATCGCACCGTGGCGGAGGGATCGGGTCAACGTGCGCTCCTCGTGGTCGGACCGGCGGGATCGGGCCGGTCGGCCCGGAGTCCGGTCCGCGTCACCGTAGAAGCGAAGGACGCTGCTCCGACCCCTCAGGAACCTGAACTGCAGAAGGGTGAGGCTCCGCCGTGCATTGATCGTCTAGACCGGCGTCACCTGGGGGTTCCCCCGTCGTTGGACAGTGATCTCGGTCACTTCGGCGGAAGGAACCTTGCGATGTGGGACGACCTCACCCTTCCCACGGTGCTGCGATCCGCGTCAGGACCCGTGGCGGCCCTCACCGGCGACGAAGCGGGCAGCCCCGTCCAGCGCCCCCTGCTGCAGGGAGGTGAGACCGTGTTCGAGCTCGAGGGACAGGCCATCATCGGTTGACCTGCCCTCGGCATCGAGGAGCGCGGCCCGGTCGCCGCGCAGGCACGCCTGCGGCAGTGCCGCGAGCTCGCGCGCCAGTGCCTCGGCGGACTCCCGCGCAGTGCCCGGCTCGACCACGCGGTCGACCAGACCGATCCGCAGCGCCTCGTCGGCGGCGACCGGCCTCCCGGTGAGCACCAGGTCGAGCGCCCGGCCGGTACCGACCAGGCGCGGCAACCGCACCGTGCCGCCGTCGACCAACGGGACACCCCAGCGCCGACAGAAGACGCCGAGCACGGCGTCGCTGGCCACCACCCGCAGGTCGGCCCAGATCGCGAGCTCGAGTCCGCCCGCGACGGCGTGCCCCTCGACCGCGGCGATCACCGGCTTGCCGAGCCGCATCCGGGTCGGGCCCATGGGCCCGTCGCCGTCCCGCTCGACACGGTTGTCCATCGCCGCGAGGTCGGCGCCGGCGCAGAACGTGCCGCCCGCGCCGGTGAGGACCGCGACGTGCTGGCCGTCGTCGGCGTCGAAGGCGCCGAACGCCTCGGCCAGCGCCTCGGCCGTGGCGCGGTCGACGGCGTTGCGCTTCTCGGGCCGGTCGATCACCACGGTGGTGACGGGGCCGGCGGTCTCGACCCGCACACTCATCAGAGGCGTCCGAGGAGCTCCAGGACCCGGCTGGTGAGCAGGGCCGGCGGACTCGGGGTCGTGGGCGGCCAGCGACCGGTCGACCCAGAGGTGCTCGCTGCCCGGGTAGACGAACAGCTCGGCCTCGGGCACCGCCTCGACCAGGCCGCGGGCGGCGTCGAGGTCGCCCTCGTGGGCGAAGAACTCGTCGTCGTCCTTCCCGTGGATCTGGGCCGCCACGCCCTCGGGCCACGGTCCGAACGCCCAGTCGCCGGCGATCGGGACGCAGGCGTCGATCAGCACCGCGCCTCGGGCGCCGCCGCGGGTCTGGGCCAACCGCTGCGCCTGCATGACACCGGAGGAGATGCCGGCGTACACCAGCTCCCGCGGCAGGTCGGCGGCGACGGCGTCGGCGTGGGCGTCGAGGTCGAGGCCGCTCTCGCCCTGCCGGAACGCCGCCCCCTCCTGGATGGTCTCGAAGGTGCGGCCGTCGTAGAGGTCGGGTGCGTGCACCACGTGTCCCGCCGTGCGCAGGTCGTCGGCGAGGGCCAGCACCCCCGGTGTCAGCCCCTGGATGTGGTGGAACAGCAGGACCTCGGCCATGTGCGGCGCTCCTTCGGATCGGTGGGTGGGGGCCACTATCCGACAGGATCCGGACGGTCCGCGACCGGGTCCGCCGACGACGTCGTCGCGCCGCCCTGCCGCGGACGAACGCCCGGGGGAGCACGACAGCCCCCGACCGGGACTACCTCGGTCAGGGGCTGCTCGTGGCTGGCGGTGGCGGAGGGATTTGAACCCTCGGTGGACTTGCGCCCACAAACGCTTTCGAGGCGTTCTCCTTAGGCCGCTCGGACACGCCACCGCCGGGAAGGCTACCGGAGCGGGCGGGCCGCCCCGAAACCCGCGATCATGGCCGTCATGGCCTACGACGAGGACCTTGCCGACCGACTGCGGGCGACGCTGGCCGGCCACGTCGATGTGACCGAGAAGCGGATGTTCGGCGGGCTGGCGTTCCTGCTCGGCGGTCGGATGGCGGTGGCGGCCGCCGGCGGTGGCGGACTGCTGCTGCGCTGCGACCCGGCCGACACCGCGGAGCACTCGGCGCAGGACGGCGTCGAGCCGTTCGAGATGAAGGGCAGACCGATGAGCGGGTGGCTGCACGTGACCCCCGAGGCCGTGGCCGACGACGACGCCCTCGCCGCGTGGGTCGACGTCGGCACGTCGTACGCCGTCACGCTGCCGCCGAAGTAGCCGGCGGGCGCGGGCCTGCGGGGACGCCGATCCGCACACCATTCGTTCGATCGAACGGGAACGGCGGTCGGGAGGCCCGGATCCGCGCACCATTCGTTCGATCGAACGGGAACGGCGGTCGGGGCGCCCTCAGGCCGCGACGACCTCCTCGACCTCGGGGCGCCGCTCGAGGCGCCGCACGTCGGGCGCGAACAGCGAGACCGCCACCGAGGCGAGGATCACCGAGCCGACGACCGTGAGCCAGACGTCGTAGCCGACGAGCTGCGCGACCGGGCCGGTGAGCGCGAGACCCACCGGCCTCGCCACGAAGGAGCCGATGAGGTCGAAGGCGTAGACCCGGGCGAGCTTGTCGGGTGCGACGTTCTCCTGGATGGAGAGGTCCCACCCGACGCTGAAGATCTCCAGCCCGAAGCCGTGCACGAAGGCACCGGCGAGCACCACGACGAGCAGGTCCGACCAGGCCATCGCGAACGGGAAGGCGGAGGTCAGGGCGAGGAACCAGACACCGACGTACAGCGCCCGCTTCGGCTTCCACCGCACCGTGACCAGGCCACCGACCACGAAGCCCGCCATCATCGCCGCCAGCGCGTAGCCCCAGGCGGCGCGGCCGATCGTGTCACCGACGACGATCGGGCCGAGCACGCTCTGCGCCCCGCCGTAGAACAGGTGGTAGAGCAGCGCCTGGAGGATGAGCAGCCACAGCCAGGTGTGCCGCAGCACCTCACGGAACCCGGCGGCGACGTCGCCCCACAGGCTCTGCCGCTCCTCGGTGGTCACCACCGGCGGCACGTCGAGGCGGCCGAAGGCGACCGCGGCGAGGGCGAAGGTGACGGCGTCGACGGCGAGCGCCCACCCGCTGCCGAAGCCGACGACGAGCAGCCCCGCCGCACCCGACCCGACGATCACGGCCGCGTTCTGGCCGAGCCGGCGCCACACCACCGCCTGCCGCAGGAGCGGTGCCGGCACGGTCTGCTGCGTGATGGCCGACGAGCTCGGACCGGCCAGCGCACCGAGCGCGCCGATCACCATGCCGACGCCGGCGAGCAGGGCGAGCGAGCCGCGGCCCGTGATGAGCGCCCACGCGGTGACGCCCTGGGCGAGTGCGGCCCCGGCCATCGACGTCTCCATCATCGTGCGGCGCGAGAGCCGGTCGCCGAGTACGCCACCGAACATCACCGCCAGCACGTCGGCCAGCGCGTAGAGCCCGACGACGAGACCGAGGTCGGAGGCGCTTCCGCCCAGGTCGAGGACTGCGAAGGCCAGGGCCACCGGCGCGATGCCGTTGCCGAGCGAGTTGACCGAGGCGCCGACGAGCAGCCAGCGGAACGGCGCGTGGTTCAGGACGTGCGCAGTCACCCGAGCAATATAATTCGGTTGACGAACTGTTCGTCAACCGAAATATTCGAGAACCGTAGAATTCACCCCATGCCCCAGGACTTCGCGGACCGTCACGTCGAGCGCTGGCGCGACCACTGGATCGACATCCCGTTCGACGACGACGTCGAGGCGATGACCGTGCGCATCTCTCAGCTCAACCGCGCCATGAGGGGTGCGAAGAAGCGCGCGCTGCCGTCGGTCGAGCTGCAGGACGCGGAGTACGAGACCCTGCACCAGCTGATGATCCGAGACACCCCCGGCCTGGCGTCGCCGGGGGCCCTGGCGCGCGAGCTCGAGGTGTCGGGCGCCGGCATGACCGGCCGCCTCGACGCTCTGGAGAAGCGCGGCTACGTGAAGCGGATGCCCGGTGAGGGCGACCGGCGTCGCGTCGAGGTCGAGGTCACCAAGCAGGGCACCACCGTGTGGCGCAAGGCGATGTCGCTGCGCGGTGACTACGAGGACGAGCTGGCCACCGCCCTCACCCAGTCCGAGCTGCGCACGCTCAACCGGCTCCTGAAGAAGCTGTGCCTCAAGGCCGAGGAGATGGCCGACTGACGTCGCGCCGATCGGCGAAGAACCCGTCGAGCAGCGCGGTCGCCTCCTCCGCCCGGACCCCCGCCAGCACCTCCGGGCGGTGGTTCAGCCGCCGGTCGCGGACGACGTCCCAGAGCGAGCCGACGGCGCCGGCCTTCTCGTCCCAGGCGCCGAACACCAGCCGCTCCACCCGAGCGAGCACCAGGGCGCCAGCACACATCGTGCAGGGCTCCAGGGTGACCACGAGCGTGCAGCCGTCGAGCCGCCAGGCACCGCGGGCGGCGGCCGCCGCGCGCAGCGCCACCACCTCGGCGTGCCCGGTCGGGTCGTGCGCGGCCTCCCGCGCGTTGCGGCCCCGGCCCAGCACGACCCCGTCCGGGCCGAGCACGACGGCGCCCACCGGGACGTCGTCGGTGGCGAGGGCGGCACGGGCCTCGTCGAGGGCCAGCGCCATGGCGTCCCCGAGGTCGGGAGTCACGCCGACGCTAGTGCCGCGCACACGACGTGGTCATGCGCCCGACACTAGCCCGACCGCGTCGTCGAAGGCCTCGCCGAAGCCCAGGTGGCGGGCGACGTCGGAGAGCAGCTCGTCGGGGTAGCGGTCCGGGTCGTCGAGGAGCACGCCGAGGTCGACCGCGCTGACGCCGAGGTCGCTGAGCAGGTCGAGGTCGCCGGCCGGCACCTGGTCCTCCTCGTCGTCAGGCTGCGGGAGGCCGAGGAACTCGACAGCGGAGCTGGCCAGCTCCCACTCCTCGGCGGCGGTGACATCGGACAGCAGCAGCCGGGCGCGGCGGTCGGCGACCCGGATGACGAGGAAGAAGTCCTCGTCCATGCCGACCAGCCCGACGGCGTCACCGGGGAACCGGCGCAGCGCGGCGGTCAGCGTGGGCACGTCGGCCAGCAGGTCGTGGGCGAGCTCCGCCACCCGCCACTCGCCGTCCTGGCGGATGGCGGCGAGCGCGAAGTCGACGACGTCGAGCTGCTCGGCCATGCCACCAGCGTCCCACTTCAATAGGGTTCCTGCCATGCGTATCCAGGTCGTCGACCACCCGCTCGTCGCACACAAGCTCACCGCGCTCCGCGACGAGACCACCGACTCCCCCACCTTCCGGCGGCTCGCCGACGAGCTGGTGACGTTGCTGGCCTACGAGGCCACCCGCGACGTGCGGGTGGAGGGCCACGAGATCACCACACCGGTGGCGCCGATGACCGGCACGAGGCTGGCCTCCCCCAAGCCGCTCGTGGTGCCGATCCTGCGGGCCGGGCTCGGCATGCTCGACGGGATGATGCGGCTCCTCCCGACCGCCGAGGTCGGCTTCCTCGGCATGGTCCGCAACGAGGAGACGCTGCTCGCCTCCACCTACGCCGAGCGGCTGCCCGACGACCTCTCGGGCCGGCAGTGCTACGTGCTCGACCCCATGCTCGCCACCGGCGGCACGCTCGCGGCCGCCGTCCGGTTCCTCGTCGACCGCGGCGCCGACGACATCACCTGCCTCTGCCTGCTGTCCGCCCCGGAGGGCTGCGCGAACCTCGAGACCGACCTGGAGGGGCTCGACGTCCCGGTGACGGTGGTGACTGCGGCGATGGACGAGCGGCTCAACGAGAAGGGCTACATCGTGCCCGGCCTCGGTGACGCCGGAGACCGGCTCTACGGCGTGGTCTAGCCAGAACCCAGCGGTCCGACACCCCCGGTGGCACGGCGTCTCACGTTCCGGCGTGCCGGCGCGCTCGGCTGTGTAGGTTGACGGGCGCCCGACCCGGAGGAGGCACCAGATGCGGATCGGCATCCCGCGCGAGTCGAAGGCTGGCGAGACGCTGGTGGCTGCGACCGCGAAGACGGCGGGCCAGCTGGCCGGCCTCGGCTACGACGTGGTCGTCGAGTCCGGAGCCGGCAGGTTCGCCGACCAGCCCGACGAGGCCTACGCCGAGGCCGGCGCCACCGTCGGCACGGCCGACGACGTCTGGGACTGCGAGGTCGTCGTGAAGGTCAACGCACCGAGCGACGACGAGGTGGCCCGGATGCCCTACGGCACCACGCTGGTCTCGCTGATGGCCCCCGCACGGAGCCCCGAGCTCGTCGAGCGGCTGGTCGCCGGCGGCATCACCGGGCTCGCGATGGACGCCGTGCCCCGCATCTCGCGGGCGCAGTCCATGGACGTGCTGTCGTCGATGGCCAACGTGGCCGGCTACCGCGCGGTCATCGAGGCCGCTCACGAGTTCGGCCGCCAGTTCACCGGCCAGGTGACGGCCGCCGGCAAGGTGCCGCCGGCCCGGGTGTTCGTGGTGGGCGCGGGCGTCGCCGGGCTCGCGGCGGTCGGCGCCGCTGGTGCGATGGGCGCGATCGTCCGGGCCTTCGACGTCCGTCCCGAGGTGGCCGAGCAGGTGGAGTCGATGGGCGCGCAGTTCGTGTCGGTCGACCTCGAGCAGGAGGTCAGCACCGACGGCTACGCCAAGGAGATGACGGCCGAGCAGGTCGAGGCCACCGCGGTGATGTACGACGAGGAGGCGCGCGCCGCCGACATCGTCATCACCACCGCCCTGATCCCCGGACGGCCGGCGCCCGAGCTCGTGACCGCCGAGACCGTGGCGGCGATGCGGCCCGGCAGCGTCATCGTCGACATGGCGGCGGCCAACGGCGGCAACGTGGCGGTCACCCGCACCGACGAGAAGGTCGTGACCGACAACGGCGTCACCGTGCTCGGCTACACCGACCTGCCCGGCCGGCTGGCCGCCCAGACCTCCCAGCTCTACGGCACCAACATCGTCAACCTCGTCAAGCTGCTCACGCCCGAGAAGGACGGCGAGCTCGTGCTCGACCTCGACGACGTCGTGCAGCGCGGCATCACGGTCTCCCGCGACGGCGAGTCGTTGTGGCCGCCGCCGCCGGTGCAGGTCTCGGCGGCCCCCACCGCCCCCGCTGCGGCGCCGGTGGTGGAGAAGAAGGAGAAGCCACCTCCCGACCCACGCCGCAAGTACTACGCGGCCGGACTGGCCGCCGTGCTGTTCGCCGTCGCCGCGGCCTACTCGCCCAGCGACTTCCTGGGGCACTTCACGGTGTTCGCGCTCGCGGTCTTCGTGGGCTACTACGTGATCTCCAACGTGGCGCACGCCCTGCACACCCCACTCATGGCCGAGACCAACGCCATCTCCGGGATCATCCTGGTCGGCGGCATCCTCCAGGTGGGCAGCGACGACTCCGCGATCGTGGCGCTCGCCGTGGTGGCGGTGCTCGTCGCGAGCATCAACATCTTCGGCGGGTTCCTCGTGACCCTCCGCATGCTCCAGATGTTCAGGAAGGACTGACGTGGACGGCTTCCTGGAATCCGACCGGCTGCCCGGCCTCGTGCAGGCGGCGTACATCATCGCGGGCATCCTCTTCATCGCCGCGCTGGCGGGACTGTCGAAGCACGAGACCGCCAAGCGCGGCAACATCTACGGGATGGTCGGCATGGGGCTGGCCCTGGTGGCCACCCTGCTGCTGTCGCTGCGGGAGGCCGAGAGCCCGCGCGGCCTCACCCTGCTGCTGATCGCGATCCCGATGGCCACCGGCGCTGCGATCGGCGCCAACCGGGCGCGCACCGTGCAGATGACCGGGATGCCCCAGCTGGTGGCGCTGCTGCACAGCTTCGTCGGCATCGCCGCCGTCCTCGTGGGCTTCAACTCCTACCTCGAGCGCAGCGGGTCGGCGTCCGACACCGTGCACGACGTCGAGATCTTCGTCGGCGTGTTCATCGGCGCCGTCACCTTCACCGGCTCGATCGTCGCCAACCTCAAGCTCAGCGCGCGGATGAAGTCCTCGCCGTTCGCGCTGCCCGGTCGGCACTTCCTGAACCTCGGCCTCGTCGTCGGCTCGTTCGTGCTGCTCATCGTGTTCGTGGTCGTCAACAAGGACCTGGGCGCGGGCGAGCGGGGCGCGCTGGTCTTCCTGCTCGCGATGACGGCGCTGGCGCTCGTGCTGGGCTTCCACCTGGTGGCGGCGATCGGCGGCGGCGACATGCCCGTCGTCGTCTCGATGCTCAACAGCTACTCGGGCTGGGCCGCGGCCGCCGCCGGCTTCCTGCTCAGCAACGACCTGCTCATCATCACCGGCTCCCTGGTGGGGTCCTCCGGTGCGATCCTGAGCTACATCATGTGCCAGGCGATGAACCGGTCCTTCGTCTCGGTGATCGCCGGTGGCTTCGGCTCCGACGGGGGCGTCACGGGCGAGGCGCGGGACTACGGCGAGCACCGCGAGATCAACGTGGCCGAGGCCGCCGAGCTGCTCGCCGACGCCTCGTCGGTCGTCATCACGCCCGGCTACGGCATGGCGGTGGCGCAGGCGCAGTACCCGGTGGCCGAGCTCACCGCGAGGCTCCGGGCCCGTGGGGTCGAGGTGCGGTTCGGCATCCACCCGGTGGCCGGTCGGCTCCCCGGTCACATGAACGTGCTGCTCGCCGAGGCCAAGGTTCCCTACGACATCGTCCTCGAGATGGACGAGATCAACGCCGACTTCCCGAGCACCGACGTCGTGCTCGTGATCGGAGCCAACGACACCGTCAACCCGGCCGCCATCGAGGAGCCGGGCAGCCCGATCTCCGGCATGCCGGTGCTCGAGGTCTGGAACGCCCGCGACGTCATCGTCTTCAAGCGCTCCATGGCCACCGGCTACGCCGGCGTCCAGAACCCGCTCTTCTTCCGTGACAACTCCCGGATGCTCTTCGGGGACGCCAAGGACAGGGTCGGCGAGATCGTCGCCGCCCTCCCGGCCGACGCCCCGGCCCGATAGTCCCGGGCGTTCGGCACGGCCGGACGGCGGGTCGCGGTGCCGAACGTCCGCGACTATCCGAGCTGGGTGCCGAGCAGGGTGCCGACGGCGAAGGTCACGCCCATCGCGAAGAGGCCGCCGGACATGTTGCGGACGACGGCGCGGCCCGCCGGGCCGTAGCCGAGGCGGGCGCTGACCCAGCCGGTGAGTGCGAGTGCCACCGTCACCGCCGCCATGGTGCCGAGCACCCGGGCCGCCGTGGGCAGCAGCAGGATCGTGAGCAGCGGCAGCACCGCGCCGACCGTGAACGCCACCATCGAGGCGAACGCCGCGTTCCAGGCGCTGGTGAGGGCGTTGGGGTCGATGCCGAGCTCGGCCTCGGCGTGCGCGCCGAGCGCGTCGTGGGCTGTGAGCTGGCGGGCGACCTCGATCGCGAGGTCCTCGTCGAGACCCTTCTGGGCGTAGATGCCGGCGAGCTCGGCGAGCTCCTCCTCGGGCTCCTCGAGCAGCTCGCGGCGCTCCTTGGCGAGCAGCGCCTGCTCGGAGTCGCGCTGGGTGGAGACCGACACGTACTCACCGGCCGCCATGCTCATGGCGCCCGCCACCAGGCCGGCCACGCCCGCCACCATGATCGCGGGCCGGGCGGTGGTGGCCCCGGCGACGCCGACGACGATGCCCGCCGTCGAGACGATGCCGTCGTTGGCGCCGAGCACGGCGGCGCGCAGCCAGTTCAGCCGGTTCGCGATGCCACCCTCGTGCGGCTCGTCGTCGTGGGGCCCGACCTCGACGTCGGTGGTGTCCGTGGTCATGGCCCCGATGGTCCACAGCCGTGCCGCCCGCTTCAAGCAAGGCGAGGCTGGGCTGGCCGGCCGGACCGGGGCTCGGTCGGGTCGGACCGGACCGTGGATCTCGTCGTCCGGGGTGGGGTGCCGCGGCACCCACCGTGCTTGGATCGATCCAACCGAACGAGGGAGCTTCGTTGACCGAGCAGCACACCATCTCCGCCTGGCCCGGCCAGGCCTACCCCCTGGGCGCCACCTTCGACGGCACCGGCACCAACTTCGCACTGTTCAGCGAGGTCGCCGAGCGCGTGGAGCTGTGCCTGTTCGACGACGGCGACGGCGACGGCGAGCAGCTGAGCGAGACCCGCATCGAGCTCACCGAGGTCGACGCCCACGTCTGGCACTGCTACCTGCCGCACGTGCAGCCGGGCCAGCGCTACGGCTACCGCGTGCACGGGCCCTACGAGCCCGAGCACGGCCTGCGCTGCAACCCGAACAAGCTCCTGCTCGACCCCTACGCCAAGGCCACCTCCCGCGAGATCGACTGGGACCAGAGCCTGTTCGGCTACACCTTCGGCGACGAGGACTCCCGCAACGACGACGACTCCGCCGCGCACATGACGCTCGGCGTCGTCGTGAACCCGTTCTTCGACTGGGAGGGCGACCGGCGGCTCGCCTACCCCTACAACGAGAGCGTCATCTACGAGGCGCACGTCAAGGGCCTCACCTACCTGCACCCGGACGTGCCGGAGGAGCTGCGCGGCACCTACGCGGGGCTCGCCCACCCCGCGGTGATCGAGCACCTCCAGCGTCTCGGCATCACGGCGATCGAGCTCATGCCGGTGCACCAGTTCGTGCAGGACTCCACCCTGCTCGACCAGGGCCTGCGCAACTACTGGGGCTACAACACCCTGGCGTTCCTCGCCCCGCACGCCGACTACGCCGGCACCGGCGAGCTCGGTCAGCAGGTGCAGGAGTTCAAGACGATGGTGAAGGCGCTGCACGTCGCCGGCATCGAGGTCATCCTCGACGTCGTCTACAACCACACCGCCGAGGGCAACCACCTCGGCCCCACGCTGAGCTTCAAGGGCATCGACAACCCGGCGTACTACCGGCTCGTCGAGGACGACCAGCGCTACTACATGGACTACACCGGCACCGGGAACTCCCTCAACGTCCGGCACCCGCACTCGCTGCAGCTGATCATGGACTCGCTGCGCTACTGGGTCACCGAGATGCACGTCGACGGGTTCCGGTTCGACCTCGCCTCGGCGCTGGCCCGCGAGTTCTACGACGTCGACCGGCTGGCCACCTTCTTCGAGCTCGTGCAGCAGGACCCGGTGGTCTCGCAGGTGAAGCTCATCGCCGAGCCGTGGGACGTCGGCCCCGGCGGCTACCAGGTCGGCGGCTTCCCGCCGCAGTGGACCGAGTGGAACGGGGCCTACCGCGACACGGTGCGCGACTTCTGGCGCGGCGAGCCCTCGCTGGGCGAGTTCGCCTCGCGACTGGCCGGCTCCTCCGACCTGTACGAGAACTCCGGTCGCCGTCCGTTCGCCTCGATCAACTTCGTCACCGCCCACGACGGCTTCACGATGCGCGACCTCGTGTCCTACAACGAGAAGCACAACGAGGCCAACGGCGAGGACAACAACGACGGCGAGAGCCACAACCGCTCCTACAACCACGGCGTCGAGGGCGACACCGACGACCCCGAGGTGCTCCTGGCCCGGGCCAAGGCCCAGCGCAACCTGCTCACCACCCTCGTGCTGAGCCAGGGCGTGCCGATGCTGCTGCACGGCGACGAGGTCGGCCGCACCCAGGGCGGCAACAACAACACCTACGCGCAGGACTCCGAGATCGCGTGGATGGACTGGGACAAGGTCGACGCACCGCTGCTCGAGTTCACCGCCGACCTGGTGCGGCTGCGGCGCGAGCACCCCACCTTCCAGCGCCGCAGCTTCTTCACCGGCACCACCGTCCGCACGCCGGTCGCCGGCGGCGAGGGTGACCGGCTCAACGACATCGTCTGGCTGAGCCTCGACGGTCGTCCGATGGAGCCGGACGACTGGGACGGCGGCGCCCAGGCGCTCGGCATGTACCTCAACGGCCAGGGGATCGCGGGTCGTGACGACCGCGGCAACCCCATCGTCGACGACCACTTCCTGCTCTACTTCAACGCCGACGGACCCGCGCAGGTCGCCCTGCCGCCGGAGGAGTTCTGCCAGGCGTGGGACGTCGTGATCGACACCGCCGGGTCGGGCGAGGCACCCACGCGAGCGGCCGGTGAGACGTTCGAGATCGCCGAGCGGAGCGTCGTCGTGCTGCGCGAGCACCACGAGGCGGAGGCCGAGCCCGACAGCTCGGTGGCGGCGTCCGTGGCGGCCCAGACAGGGAACGGGTCGTGACCACCCGGGTGCCCGTCAGCACCTACCGGTTGCAGGTCAGTCCCGACTTCGACCTGGCGGCCGCCACCGCCGTGCTGCCGTACCTGCACGACCTCGGGGTCGACTGGGTCTACCTCTCGCCACTCTTGGAGGCGGAGCCCGGCTCGGCGCACGGCTACGACGTCGTCGCGCACGACCAGGTCGACGCCGCCCGCGGCGGGGCCGAGGGTCTCGCCGCGCTGTCGGCCGAGGCGCGCCGGCTGGGTCTCGGCGTGCTCGTCGACATCGTGCCCAACCACGTCGGCGTCGCCACGCCGCTCCACAACGCCTGGTGGTGGGACCTCCTCGAGAACGGCCGCGACTCCGAGTTCGCCCCGGCGTTCGACGTCGACTGGGAGCTGGGGGGCGGGAAGATCCGGCTGCCCGTGCTCGCCGACGGCGGCCTCGAGGAGCTGACGATGGAGCTGCCCGCGGACGACACGCACTACGAGCCGGTGCACTGGAAGGTGGCCGACCACGGTCTCAACTACCGGCGGTTCTTCGCGGTCAACACCCTGGCCGGACTGCGGGTCGAGGACCCGTCGGTCTTCGACGCCACCCATGTCGAGATCCGGCGCTGGTTCGCCGAGCAGCTGGTCGACGGGCTGCGGGTCGACCACCCCGACGGCCTGCAGGACCCCGGCGCCTACCTGCGCGACCTGTCCGTGCTCACCGGTGAGGGGTACGTGCTCGTCGAGAAGATCCTCGAGCCGGGCGAGCACCTGCCGGCGTCCTGGGCCACGGCCGGCACCACCGGCTACGACGCGCTCGCGATGGTCGACCGGGTGCTCACCGACCCCGCCGGCGCGGACCGGCTGCCGTTCGCCGACCTCGACTGGCACGCCATGATCCACGGCACCAAGCGGGCCGTGGCCGACGGCATCCTCGGCTCCGAGACCCGCCGCATCGTCCGCGACCTCTCACCGGAGCGCACCGAGGACGCCGAGCTGGTCGACGCCGTCGCCGAGCTGCTCGCCTGCTTCCCGGTCTACCGCTCCTACCTCCCCGAGGGTCGCGAGCACCTCGATGCCGCGTTCGCGACGGCCCGGACGGCGCGCCCGGACCTGGCCGAGGTGTTCGACCGGCTCGAGCCGGTCCTCCACGACCCGGCGCAGCCGGCGGCCCTGCGGTTCCAGCAGACCAGCGGCATGGTCATGGCCAAGGGCGTCGAGGACTGCGCGTTCTACCGCTACCCGCACCTCACCTCGCTCACCGAGGTCGGCGGCGATCCGTCGGAGTTCTCGCTGTCGGTGGCGGGGTTCCACGAGGCGATGGCGGAACGGCAGCGGGACTGGCCGCACGCGATGACCTGCACCACCACGCATGACACCAAACGCGGCGAGGACGTCCGCGCGCGGATCGCCGTCCTGGCCGAGGTGCCGGAGGTGTGGGCCTCGGCGCTCGACCGCCTCCAGACCCTGGCCCCGGTGCCCGACCCTGCCTTCGGCAGCCTGCTGTGGCAGGCCGTGCTCGGTGCGTGGGACGGCGCGGACCCCGACCTGCGGCCCCGGCTGCACGCCTACGCCGAGAAGGCGATGCGCGAGGCCGGCGACCGCACCACCTGGACGGCGCCCGACGAGGCCTACGAGCGCGAGGTGCACGCCGCCGTCGACGCCGCGTTCGACTCCACCGAGGTCCGCGCGGTGCTCGACGAGCTGCTCGCCGTCGTCGCCGCGCCGGGGCGCTCCAACGCCCTCGCCGCCAAGCTGCTGGCGCTCGCCGTGCCGGGCGTGCCCGACGTCTACCAGGGCTCGGAGCTGTGGGAGCAGTCCCTCGTCGACCCCGACAACCGCCGTCCGGTCGACTTCGACCTGCGACGCTCCGTGCTCGACGGCGACCGCGACCACCCGGCTGCCGCGAAGCTGCGCCTGGTGCGCGAGCTGCTGCGGCTGCGCCGCGACCGCCGCGAGCTGTTCTCCGGCTACACGCCGGTCTCGGCGAGCGGCCCGTCGGCCGAGCACGTGCTCGCCCTCGACCGGGGCGGCGTCGTCGCGGTGGCCACCCGGCTCCCGGTCGGGCTCGCCGGTGGGGGCGGCTGGGGCGACACCCGGCTCGACCTGCCGCCGGGCACCTGGCGCGACGTGCTCACCGACCGCCCGGCCGACCCCGCCCTGGCCTCGCTCCTCGACACCCTTCCCGTCGCGCTCCTGGTCAAGGAGGACTGACATGACCGCCCGCGGCCCCTTCGACGTGTGGGCGCCCCGTGCCCAGCGGCTCCGGTTGTCGGTGGCCGATGAGACGGTGCCGATGCAGCAGGCCGACGGTGGGTGGTGGACCCCGTCGGAGCCCACCCCCGACCCGGCGAAGGGAGACGTCGACTACGGCTACCTGATCGACGACTCGGACTCGCCGCGCCCCGACCCGCGCTCGCGGCGCCAGCCGGCAGGCGTCCACCAGCGCTCGCGAACCCACCGGTCCGAGGCCTATGCCTGGACCGACGACGACTGGACCGGTCGCCCGCTGGCCGGCGCGGTTGTCTACGAGCTCCACATCGGCACCTTCACGCCGGAGGGCTCCTTCGACGCGGCGCTCGGGCGGCTGGACCACCTGCGCTCGATCGGGGTCGACTTCGTCGAGCTCATGCCGGTCAACGCCGTCAACGGCGTCCACAACTGGGGCTATGACGGCGTGCTGTGGTCGGCCGTGCACGAGCCGTACGGCGGCCCCGACGGGTACCAGCGGTTCGTCGACGGCTGTCACGCGGCGGGGCTGGGCGTCATCCAGGACGTCGTCTACAACCACCTCGGACCGTCCGGCAACTACCTGCCGGAGTTCGGGCCCTACCTCAAGCAGGGTCGCAACACCTGGGGCGACCTGGTGAACCTCGACGGCGAGGGTGCGGCCGAGGTGCGCCGGCTGATCCTCGACAACGTGCGCATGTGGCTCGCCGACTACCACGTCGACGGGCTGCGCCTGGACGCCGTGCACGCACTGCACGACGAGTCGGAGCTGCACCTGCTGGAGGAGATGGCGATCGAGGTCGCGGCGATGTCGGCGCACCAGCGCCGTCCGCTCACCCTCATCGCGGAGTCCGACCTCAACGACCCGCACCTGGTGACGCCCCGCGAGGCCGGCGGCTTCGGGCTGGACGCCCAGTGGAGTGACGACTTCCACCACGCGGTGCACGTCGCACTCACCGGCGAGACCACCGGCTACTACGCCGACTTCGAGCCGTTGAGCGCCCTGGCGAAGGTGTGCGAGCGCGGTTTCTTCCACGACGGCACCTTCAGCTCGTTCCGTGGTCGCGACCACGGCCTGCCGATCGACACCGAGGCGATGCCGTCGTGGCGCCTGGTGGTCTGCAGCCAGAACCACGACCAGGTCGGCAACCGCGCCGTGGGCGACCGGATCACCGAGGCGCTCGACGACGACCAGCTGGCCTGCGCCGCGCTGCTGACCCTGTGCGGCCCGTTCACGCCCATGTTGTTCCAGGGCGAGGAGTGGGGCGCGTCGACGCCGTTCCAGTTCTTCACCTCCCACCCCGAGCCCGAGCTCGGCCGGCTCACGGCGGAGGGCCGGATCGCGGAGTTCGAGCAGATGGGCTGGGACCCCGCCGTGGTCCCGGACCCCCAGGACCCCGCCACCTTCGAGCGGTCGAAGCTGGACTGGTCCGAGCCGGAGCGCGACCGCGGTGCGCGGCTGCTCACTGTGTACCGCCAGCTCGCGGCGCTGCGCCGCGAGCACAGCGACCTCACCGACCCCGCCTTCCCCCGCACCCGCTGCGAGGTCGACGAGGAACGTCGCCTGTTCGCCATGCACCGCGGTGACCTGCTCGTGGTCGTGAACTTCAGCGACCAGCCCGCGACCCTCGAGGTCACCCAGCGCCGCCTGCTGTTCGAGACCGAGGCCGGCGTTGACCTGCACGACGACGGACGTCTCGACGTCCCACCCCACGCCGGCGCCCTCCTGGCCCCGTAGCGAGACCGGCTGCGGAGTTTCGAGACTCAGCGCCGGCGCGCTTCACACCTCAACGACCGTGACGTCACGTCCCCACACGCTGGTCGAGGTGCGAGGCCGGCCACGGCCGAGCCTCGACACCGCCCACCGTCAACGCGAACCCAGCCGGCTGAGCAGCTCCTCCACCCAGGCAGGGACGATCTCGCCGGCCGGCCCGTGCCGCGCCTCGTGGAAGAAGAACGACCCCTCGCTGGGCACCAGGTTGAGCTCGAGGGTGCGGGCTCCGTGCCGGACGGCGTGCTGCACGAAGCCGGCCGCCGGGTAGACGGCGCCCGAGGTGCCGATGGAGACGAAGAGATCGACGTCCTGCAGCGCGTCGAAGATCTGGTCGAGGGCGTAGGGGATCTCGCCGAACCAGACGACGTCGGGCCGCAGCTCGGCCCTGCCGCAGCCAGGACAGGGTGGGCCGTCGATGAGGTCGTCGACCCAGGGCGTGCGTGCGTCGCAGCCCACGCACCAGGCCGAACGCAGCTCGCCGTGCATGTGGACGACGCGTCGCGAGCCACCACGCTCGTGGAGGTCGTCGATGTTCTGGGTGACCAGCAGTAGGTCCTCGCCGAGCGCCTGCTCCAGCCGCGCCAGCGCGTGGTGTGCGGGGTTCGGCTCGACGGTCGCCAGTGCCGCCCGACGGGCGTCGTAGAACCGCTGCACCACCAGCGGCTGGTCGAGGTACGCCTCCGGCGTCGCGACCTCCTCGACCCGGTGTCCCTCCCAGAGCCCGTCGGCGTCGCGGAACGTCGGGACCCCGCTCTCCGCGGAGATCCCGGCACCCGTGAGAACGACGACCTTCACGCCTCGCGATGTTACGGCCGCGCCAGACCGGGTATGTCTCACGGTCATGGGCTACGAAGTGGTCGTCGAGGAGCTGCGCACGGCAGCCGGGTCGTACGAGCGCACCGTCGGCGACATGACGGGTTACGACCTCGATGCCACGAACGTCGCCGCCGACACCTTCGGCCACGTCGAGCTGGCCGCGTGGTTCTCGGCGGTCGCCGAGCAGTGCGACAACGCGGGGCAGGCCCTCCACGACGGCGCCACCGGGCTCGCGGCCAGCCTGCGCGCCCAGGCCACCACCTACGAGGGCACCGACGCCAACGTGGGCGCCACGTTCGGCCCCGGTCTCTCCCCCCTGCTCGGGGAGTGGCCGCGATGACCGCACCGCCGAGCCTGCAGCTGGGCCAGACCCAGGACCGCACCGAGCTGGTGCCGGGCCGGGTCTCCGCCGTCCGTGCCAACGTCGACACCCTCGGCGACGAGGCGACTCGCATCGAGGGCAAGCTGCAGTCGTTCCGCGCCGTCCAGGTGACGAGCTGGCTGGGCGGCACGAGCGGGCTGTTCCGGCTGCGGGTCTCCGACGAGACCAAGAAGTGGGAGGCCTACCTCGAGCTCCTGAACCAGGCCAAGGGGGCGCTCGCCACCTACGCCGACGCCCTGGGCACCGCCCAGGACAAGGCGCAGGACGCCATCGACAGGTGGAACGAGGGCGAGCGGGCCACCCAGGCCGCCGTCACCGAGCACAACGCAGCGGTCACCCGCTACAACACCAGCCTGTTGCAGCCGAGTGGGTCACCCTTCGGCCCGATCGCGCCGGTGCTCAGGCCGGGCCCGTTCCTCGACCCGGGTGAGGCGCTGCGCGAGGAGGCCGAGCGGATCCTCGAGGAGGCCCGCGCCAGCCTCGACCGCGCGGGTGCTGCCGCGCTCGACGCCCTGGGAGCGCCCGAGGACGCGGGCGGCTCCCGCAGCTCCAGCTCCGGCGACGTCGACGTGTTCGGGGCCGACGGCGACCTCGAAGGGCCGGAGTTCTCCTGGACCGGGTGGCAGCGGACGTTCGGCACCGAGGAGGGTGACGAGTCGCCGTTCAAGATCACCCTCGGCAAGGCGGAGGGCGAGGTGTACGTCTTCAACGCCGAGGGCGAGTTCACCAACTACTACGGCAACGTCAAGGTCAACGGGGACGGCTCGGTCACCGTGCTCGGGGCGGGCGGATCGGCCGAGGCCACCATCGACGCCGACGGCGTCCGCGTCGGCGCGGACGGCCGGATCACCCTCCTCGGCGCCGAGGGCACGCTCCACGGCGAGCTCGGCCCCGCCGAGGCGGAGGTGAACGGCGAGGTGTTCGTCGGAGCCGAGGGCGGCGGCGGGCTGACCATCGGCAAGGACGGCGTGCACGCCGACGGCGAGCTGTTCGCCGGCGCCCGGGTGCGCGCCGAGGCCGCCGGCGACGTCGGCGGGATCGGCGGCGAGGCCGCGGTCGAGGGTCAGGCCGGCATCGGGATCTCGGCCGGGGGTGGTGTCGACATCGAGGACGGCGTGATCACCATCGACGCGGAGCTCGGCGCTGCGCTCGGGCTCGGTGGCAAGGTGGAGGCCGGCATCACCGTCGACCCGGTCGAGGTGTACGAGACCGGCAAGGATGCCGTCGAGTGGGTGGGAGGCCTGTTCTGATGACCACGACCGCACTGCCGCTGCCGATCCGCATCCAGCTGCCGAACGACAGCTGGGAGCTCGTCGAGCCTGCCTCGCTCGGCGTGCAGAACGTCGCGCTGCTCGCCGTCCGGCGGGGGCTGGTGGAGGACGCCTACACACCGACGATCACGGTGTCCGGCGACTGGCGCACCGACGGGACCACCCTCACCGAGATCGCGGACGAGAGCGTCGACAAGGTCCGGTCCGAGGCCGACGAGGTCGAGCTGCTCGACCGCCACGAGACGCCGTCCGACTCCGCCCCCGTCGTCAGCCAGGTGATCGGCGCGGTGATCCACGTCGACGGCGCCACCCACGACCTTCGCCAGGTCCAGCAGGTCCGCGGCTACGTCGACCTCGACGACCCGGGTCGGGTCGCCGTCGTCATCCACACCCTCACCTGCACCTTCGCTCAGTACGAGGAGATGGGCAGGGAGTTCACCGACTACCTGGGCTCGATCGAGCTGGCGCTGCCGCAGGGCTGACGAGAGGGCCTGAGCGCCGTCGTCGCTCGGCAGCACGCCATCCCAGGACCTCGGTCAGCACATGCCGGGTGAGAGATAGGTGCGACTCACGCCGGCGTGAGTGAACACGTACCGGGTGTAGTGGTACGAGGAGGGGGTCGATGTGTCCCCGCAGCGCAGCCCGACCTTGCGCTTCAGCACGATCCGGGCGGCGGTGAACCGATCACAGCCCCGGTAGGTGCAGAAGGCGGCCACCCCCCGGCCGGCGACGGTGCGCCGCCCCCACGAGGACCAACGGAACGAGCGGAACCGATAGTCGCTACCCGCGCCCACCTGGAACCGGAAACGGACGAACGTGCGGCTCCAGCTCGCTTGAACCGCCGCCGGCCGACCCGACAGACCGAAGGGCTCGGGGACCGCCCAGTAGGTCGGCTTCGCCCGACTGCTCTGGGTCTGGTCGCTCACGGTGGCTGCCGGGGAGGAGACGGGAGGGCCGAGGACCACCGCGAGGGCGAGGACCACGACCGCGATCAGGTGCGAGGAGCGCTTCAAGTGATTCCGTCTCATCTCAGTCCGGAAGGGCCAGGCGAGCGTAGGACACACCGGCGAGGCCCGTCGCAACTTCCACCATCGTCTCTGGATCCGCGACGATCAGAACCGCCCTCGGGTAGCGCTCACGGCAGGATCAGCCAGACTGCATGACACGTGTACTCGATCAGGGAGAGGGTCGATGGTCTTCGTCTTCGATTTCGCCGACGGCAGCAAGGAGCAGCGAGACCTGCTCGGCGGCAAGGGCGCCAACCTCGCCGAGATGACCAACCTCGGCCTCCCGGTGCCCCCGGGCTTCACGATCACCACCGAGGCGTGCCGGGCGTACCTCGAGGACGGCGGCGATCCCGACGGCCTCGCCGACGAGGTCACCGAGCACCTGGCCGCGCTGGAGCAGACGATGGGGCGCCGGCTCGGCGATGCCGACGACCCGTTGCTGGTGAGTGTCCGCTCCGGCGCGAAGTTCTCGATGCCCGGGATGATGGAGACCGTCCTCAACATCGGACTCAACGACGCCTCGGTCGAGGGGCTGGCGCAGCAGAGCCAGGACGACCGGTTCGCGCTGGACTCCTACCGACGGCTGCTGCAGATGTTCGGCGCCACCGTGCTCGACATCGAGGCCTCCCACTTCTCCGAGGCGCTGGAGTCGGCCAAGGGGGCGCGGGGCACCGAGAACGACCTCGACCTCGACGCCGACGACCTGCGCGCCCTGGTGGAGACGTTCAAGGGCATCGTCCGCGAGCACTCCGGGCGCGACTTCCCGCAGGAGCCGCGCGAGCAGCTGGACCTCGCGGTGCGCGCGGTCTTCGACTCCTGGAACACCGACCGGGCCCGGCTCTACCGGCGTCGCGAGCGCATCTCCGACGACCTGGGCACCGCGGTGAACGTGCAGGCGATGGTCTTCGGCAACTTCGGCATGGACTCCGGCTCCGGCGTCGCGTTCACCCGTGACCCGGCCAGTGGCGCCCAGGGCGAGTACGGCGACTACCTGCAGAACGCCCAGGGCGAGGACGTCGTCGCCGGCATCCGCAACACCGTCAGCCTCGCCGACTTCGGCGACGTCGACCGCGCCTCGCACGACGAGCTGCTGTCGATCATGGCCCGACTCGAGCGCCACTACCGCGACATGTGCGACATCGAGTTCACCGTCGAGCGCGGCAAGCTGTGGATGCTGCAGACCCGGGTCGGGAAGCGGACGCCGGAGGCGGCGTTCCGGATCGCGATCCACATGGTCGACGAGGGCCTGATCCAGATGGACGAGGCGGTCACCCGCGTCACCGGCGACCAGCTCGCCCAGCTGATGTTCCCCCGGTTCGACGAGTCCGCCGAGCGCACCCTGCTGGGCACCGGCATGAACGCCTCCCCGGGCGCCGCCGTCGGCAAGGTCGTCTTCGACTCCGACACCGCGGTGGCGTGGGCCGAGCGCGGCGAGGACGTCATCCTCGTCCGCAAGGAGACCAACCCCGACGACCTGCGCGGCATGGTGGCGGCCCAGGGCATCCTCACCAGCCGGGGCGGCAAGACCTCGCACGCCGCCGTCGTCGCCCGCGGCATGGGGCGCACCTGCGTCTGCGGCGCCGAGTCGCTCGACGTCGACGCGCAGGCCAAGGAGTTCCGGGTCCGCGACGGCATCACCGTGAGCGAGGGCGACGTCATCTCCATCGACGGCACCACCGGCGAGATCTTCGCCGGCGCCGTCCCCGTCTCCGCCGCGCTCGTCGTCCGGCACTTCGAGGGGGAGCAGGTCGACGACGACCTGGTCGCCGCGGTCGCGCGCGTCATGGCGCACGCCGACGGCGCCCGCCGGCTCCGGGTGCGGGCCAACGCCGACACCCCCGAGGACTCCGCGCGCGCCCGACGCTTCGGCGCCCAGGGCATCGGGCTGTGCCGGACCGAGCACATGTTCCTCGGCGATCGCCGCGAGCTCGTCGAGCACCTCATCGTCGCCGAGGACGACCGGGCGCGTCAGGAGGCGCTCGACGCGTTGCTTCCCCTGCAGCGGCAGGACTTCCTCGAGATCTTCGAGGCCATGGACGGGCTGCCCGTCACGATCCGGCTCATCGACCCGCCGCTGCACGAGTTCCTCCCCGACCTCACCGACCTGTCCGTGAAGGTGGCGCTCGCCGAGGCCGCCGGCGAGGTCGACGAGCACGACCGCAGCCTGCTGCAGCACGTACGGCGGCTCCACGAGCAGAACCCGATGCTCGGCATGCGCGGCGTCCGGCTGGGCATCCAGATCCCGGGCCTCGTCGAGATGCAGGCCCGCGCGATCCTCGAGGCCGCGGCCGACCGGGTCGAGGCCGGCATGCGGCCGCTCCCCGAGATCATGGTCCCGCTGGTCGCGAGCGTCCGGGAGCTCGAGATCGTGAAGGCGATCATCACCACGGCGGCCGAGGAGATCCAGGAGCAGCGCGGCGTCACCCTCGACGTCAAGATCGGCACCATGATCGAGCTGCCCCGGGCCGCCTTCCTCGCCGACCGGATCGCCCAGGAGGCCGACTTCTTCTCCTTCGGCACCAACGACCTGACCCAGATGGCGTGGGGCTTCTCGCGCGACGACGTCGAGTCGTCCTTCTTCTCCCGCTACTTCGAGCACGCGATCTTCGACGTCTCCCCCTTCGAGTCGCTCGACCAGCTGGGCGTCGGCGGCATGGTCGAGATGGGCACCGACAAGGGCCGGCAGACCAAGCCGGACCTCAAGATCGGGGTGTGCGGTGAGCACGGCGGCGACCCCCGGTCGATCCACTTCTTCGACTCCGTGGGCCTCGACTACGTCTCGTGCTCGCCGTTCCGGGTGCCGATCGCCCGGCTCGAGGCCGGACGCACGGTCCTGAGCCGGCGCGCCGAGCGATGATCGACTCCCAGACCCTGGTCAACCTCGGTCTGGTCGTGGTCTTCGTCCTGGTCGGCGGCGTGTTCGCCGCCACCGAGCTCGCCCTGGTCTCGCTGCGTCCGGGGCAGGTCGACAAGCTGGAACAGGGTGGCTCACGCGGTGCCCGGGTGGCCGCGATCGCGCGGGACCCGAACCGCTTCCTCGCCGCGGTGCAGATCGGCGTCACGGTGGCCGGGTTCCTGTCGGCGGCCTACGGCGGCGCGACGCTGGCGCCCGATGTCGCGCCCTACCTCGTCGACCTCGGCCTCGGACCCGACGCCTCCGACACGGTGGCGCTGGTGGCGATGACCCTGCTCATCGCCTACCTGTCCCTGGTGCTCGGCGAGCTGGTGCCCAAGCGGCTGGCCCTCCAGCGGTCCGAGCAGGTGTCGCTGGTCACCGGGCCGGCGCTCGACCGGTTCGCCACCGTGATGAGGCCGGTGATCTGGCTGCTCTCGGTCTCCACCGACGCGCTCGTCCGGTTGCTCGGCGGCGACCCGGACCAGACCAGCACCGAGCTCTCACAGGAGGAGGTGCGCGACATCGTCACCTCCCACGAGTCGCTCGAGGAGAACGAGCGGCGCATCCTGGGCGACGTCTTCATGGCCTCGCGCAGCACCGTCAAGGAGCTGATGCGCCCGCGCGTCGAGGTCGACTTCGTCGACGGCGCGAGCTCGGTTGCGGACGCCACCGCCTGGGTCCTGACCCAGCCGCACTCGCGCTACCCGGTGATGGGGTCGAGCTTCGACGACATCACCGGCTTCCTCCACGTGCGAGACCTGCTCGGTCTCGCGCCCGACGACCCCCGCACGGTGGCCGACCTGCAGCGGCCGGTCCTGTCGCTCCCCGGCACCAACCGGGCGCTGCCGTCGGTGACCACGATGCGGCAGGCCGGCGCCCACCTCGCCGTCGTGGTCGACGAGTACGGCGGCACCGACGGCATCGTCACGCTCGAGGACCTGGTGGAGGAGATCGTCGGCGAGATCCACGACGAGTACGACGCCGCCTCACCGGACCGGCGCGGTGACGAGCCCGACGTCGTCCGCGGCGGGCTGACGCTGCAGGACTTCGCCGAGGAGACCGGCATCGCGCTCGCCGACGGCGACTACGAGACCGTGGCCGGCTACGTGATCGCCCGGCTGGGTCGGATCCCTGCCGTCGGCGACTCTGTTGCTGTCGCCGACGCGGTCCTCGAGGTCGCGGAGATGGAGGACCGGCGCGTGGCGGCGGTGCGGGTGCACGTCGAGACCGTGCCGGAGGACACCGGCCCCGCGGACTGATCGGCTCCTGCGTCGACGAGCAGTTCGGCACGGACCCCGGGACGACCCCTGGTGCGTACGCTGCTGGACATGCCCCCACCGCCGACCGCCACCGGCGTCGACGACGCCGCCCTGCTCGGGCTCCGCCGCTGGAACCTCGGTCTGGCGGTGCTGCACGCCGCCCAGGCCGTGGCCGTGCTCGTGCTGGCCAGTGACTTCGCCATCACCGTCATCGCGTCGTACGCCCAGGGCCCTCCGGGCACGCCCCTCGCCGACCCCGAGTCGATCCTCGACGTCCGGATCGGGTGGGCGATCGCCGCGTTCCTGATCCTGGCCGCGGTCGACCACCTCGTCATCGCGACGGCGGGTCGGCGTCGCTACGAGGCGGACCTGCGACGCGGGCGCAACGCGTTCCGGTGGATCGAGTACTCCGTCAGCGCGACGCTCATGATCGTCCTGATCGGCTTCTACAACGGGATCGTCGAGATCTCGGCGGTCCTCGCGATCATCGGCGCCAACGTCGCGATGATCCTCTTCGGCTGGCTGCAGGAGCTGATGAACCCGCCCGGGCGGACGACGACGACCATGCTGCCGTTCTGGTTCGGCTGCATCGCCGGCGCCGCGCCCTGGGCGGCGATCACCTGGAACCTGGTGGCCGCCCGGGAGGACGTGCCGGGCTTCGTGTTCGGGATCTTCGTGTCGCTGTTCATCTTCTTCATGAGCTTCGGGGTCAACCAGTGGCTGCAGTACCGCGGGGTGGGGCCGTGGCGCAGCTATGCCTTCGGCGAGCGGGCCTACCTGGTCCTCAGCCTCGTCGCGAAGTCGGCCCTGGCCTGGCAGATCTTCGCCGGCTCGCTCGCCTGACAGCCCCTCCGGGTCGAGAGCGCACGGCGTCTCGCGGCACTCAGGACGATGCCGCGACCGTCTGACGCAACCACGCGCGGAAGCGCTGGAAGCCGACGTCTCGAGTGAGCGCTCGTCGGCCAGTGCAGGTAGTAGCCGGTGCCAGGACCGGTCACCTCCGGACCGACCTCGACCAACAGCCCGCGACGCAGGAGGTCGCCGCTCAGGGTGCGCCAGCTCAGGATCACCCCGTTACCGCTGATCGCCAGCGGGACCACGCTCCCGTACGTCGGGTAGACGACACGGTCCTCCGTCGTGTCGGCGTACTGCTCCCCGTTCGCGGCGAACCAGCTGGCCCAGTGCTGCGAGGTGCGGTCGGTCTGGTCCACGTGCAGCAGCGGCGCGGTGAGCAGCGCCCGCGCAGGCGATCGCGGGGTGAGGCCGAGCTCGTCGGCCAGCTCGGGGGACGCGACCGGCACCACGGTCTCGCCGACCAGTCGCTCGGCGTTCAGCCGCGGCACCCGGCCGTCCCCGAACCGGATGCTCACGTCGTGGTCGACCCCCGTCAGCTCGCGGTCGTGGTCGAAGATCGTCAGCTGCACGCGGGTCGGGGCCATCGTCGTGCGCAGCTCGCCCAGCCGGGGGGCGACCCAGCTCTCCGCGACCGAGGGCTGCACGACGACCCGGAGCTGGTCGGGATCCTCGCGCAGCCGGGACAGCGCCACCTCGATCCCGTCGAAGGCCTCCGAGACCGCCTGGTGCAGCAACCGACCGTGTCGGGTCAGGGTCCGGCGGTTGGTGCGCCGGTCGAAGAGCACCGAGTTCAGCGAGCTCTCCAAGGCCGTCATCTGCTTGGAGACCGCGGGCTGCGAGGTCCCGAGCTCGTCGGCGGCAGCCGTGAACGTGCCGAGCCGACCCACCGCCTCGAACGCCGCGAGCCGTTGCAGCTGCTGGACCCGGTGCAGCAGCACCCGCATGACGCCCCCGTCCCGCTCGGTCGACCGTCGGCAACCCATCACCTGTGGTTATGCCACGGTAACCGAATGACCGCTGTCGTGACGACCGATGTCGCTCCTAGCCTCGGACGTGAAACTCGCCTGCAACCGACTGACTCCGGCACTCGGAGCGATGCGCCTCTCTTCCGACCGACCAGTCCGGCGTCGCTGAGATCTCCGAGGAGCTCGTCGATGCTGTCCATGCCGCGCTGATGGAGCACCTGGTGTTGGTGTTCCCGGAGGCCGGCCTCGACACCGCCGGCATGGTGGGGCTCGGATCCGCCCTGCGGCACGCTGGCCGCGCGTCATCACTCCTACGTCACCCATCCCGACTTCGACGACGTCGTGGTCCTGACCTGGGAGGGCGACCAGAAGCCGGACGCCGCGGAGTGGCACTCCGACATGTCGTACCGGTCGGTGACGCCGTTCGCCTCGATCCTCAAGGCCGTCGAGGTCCCGTCGACGGGCGGCGACACGCTGTGGGCCAGCATGTTCGCGGTGCACGACGCGCTCGACCCGGGACTGCGGCGCGACCTGGAGCAGCTCGAGGTGGTCCATGACATGGGTGCCTTCCGGACCGGCGCCTACCGTCGAGGGGGGCGACGCCGGCATCGGTGAGGCGCACGTCCGGGCCGGTTCGGCCGTGCACCCGGTGATCGACCACCATCCCGGTGACCGGACGGCCGTACCTGAACGTCAGCGAGGCCAACACGCGCTTCGTGATCGGCCTGTCGGCGCCCGAGAGCGGGCGACTGCTGACGATGTTGTTCGACCTGGTCAACCGGCCCGACTTCCAGGTGCGGCTGAGGTGGCAGCCCGGAACGGTCGCGATCTGGGACAACCGGGGAACCCAGCACTACGCGGTGTCGGACTACCTGCCGCACCGACGGGTGATGCATCGGGTCGCGGTCGGGACCGATCGACGTACGCCCTCTGACGGGCCGCCAGCGCGCCGGCAACCGACCGCCACGATCGACGAGCTCACTGCTCCGCGCGAGCGCCAGGTCGAACACGGCAACCTCGCCGGACGCTGATCCTCTCGGCGCGGCAGAAGCTCCTCGGGTCCCCGACGAGACAGGCTGACGCCGATGGCTTCGAGGCATCCAGGGCTCGCGGTGAACGCGGCATCCGGAACCACTCATCGGTCCACGGCGCAGCGACGGGAAGGCAAGGCGGTCATGGTCTCTCTCGGCTTCGTCGGTCTCGGCCGCATGGGCGGCCCGATGTGTCGACGTCTCGCGCAAGCCGGCTACGACGTACAGGCGTTCGACATCGACCCCGCGAAGGTCGCCTCCGCGGTCGACGCCGGGGCTGTCGCCGCCACGTCGGCCACCGCCTGCGCGTCCTCGTCGGACATCTTCTTGACGTCGTTGCCGCGACCCGATCACGTCGAGGCCGTCATGCTCACCGGCGGCGCACTGGCCGCACTCCGCCCGGGCTCCATCTGGGTCGACCTGACCACCAACGACGTCGACCTTGTCGCTCGCCTCGCCGCATGCGCACCCGACGGCGTCAGCGTCGTCGACTGTCCGGTGACGGGCGCCGTGGACGGCGCGCGCAACGGCGCGCTCACCTTGTTCGCGGGCGGCGAGTCGGCCGATGTCGAGCGGGTTCGACCGATCCTCGAGAACCTCGGCACCCTGATCGCCTGCGGCCAGCTCGGAACCGGCAACGTGGTCAAGCTCGTCACCAACCAGCTCTGGTTCATCGCCGCCGCAGCGATCGGCGAGGGGTTCGCGCTCGGCGTGCGCCACGGGGTCGACCTCGAGATCCTCTACTCGGCGATCCGACAGTCCGTCGGCGATTCCTTCGTCGCCTCGCACGACGCGCCCTCCATCTTCGCCGGCCACTACGACCCGTCGTTCACCCTGGACCTCTGCCTCAAGGACCTTCGACTGATCCAGGGGCTGCAGCGGGACCTCGACGTCGAGCTGCCCATGACCGAGGCGGCTCGTGGCGCGTTCGAGGTCGCCGCCGACCGGTACGGTCCGGACGCGGCCGAGCTGCTCGTCGCCAAGCGGATCGAGGAGGACGCCGGCCTCTCGTTCCGCCTTCCCGGAGACTGGGTCGCGCCGTGGGAGGTCGACGACAACGTCGTGTCGGCCCCGCCGCATGGATGAGGGGCGGACCTCGGCGCCGGGCGCGAACAGCGTGGCGCGAGTCGTCCGCGGTTGGCGTGTCGAGCGGCATGGTGCGGCACGCAACGGGGAGAACGGAGTCTCGTGATGGAGATCCACATCGATGGACAGTGGACCGGTGCCCGCGCCGGCGGGCGTCGGGAGATCCGCTGCCCCGCAGACGGCAGCCTCGTCGGGGAGGTCGATGAGGCTGGGCCGGAGGACACCGACCTCGCGATCGCGGCCGCACACCGGGCGTTCCACCAGGGCGACTGGCCGGCCACCTCGGCGCGTGACGCGGGGAGATCTGCTGCTGCGGTTGGCGGACCTGCTGCAGCGAGACCGTGCCGCGCTCGACCCGCGAGGAGTCGCTGGACACCGGCAAGCGGCTGGTGGAGAGCGAGTACGACGTCGACGACGTGATCGCCGTCTTCCGCCACTACGGGAACGTGGCGGGCGAGGAGGCGGGTCGGGTGATCGACACCGGCAGACCCGACGTGGTGAGCAAGGTCGTCCACGAGCCGGTCGGCGTCTGCGGTCTGATCACACCGTGGAACTACCCGCTGCTGCAGGTCGCCATGAAGGTCGCACCGTGCCTGGCTGCGGGCAACACCTTCGTGCTCAAGCCCAGTGAGATCGCCCCGCACACCGCCATCCACCTGTTCCGGCTGCTCGAGGAGGTCGGACTGCCCGCTGGAGTGGCGAACCTCGTGCTCGGCTCCGGACCGCAGGCCGCCGCACCGCTCTCCGAGGACCCGCGGGTCGACCTGGTCTCCTTCACCGGGGGGCTGGCGACCGGCAGGCGGATCATGGCCGCCGCGGCGGCCACCGTGAAGCGGGTGACGCTCGAGCTCGGCGGCAAGAACCCGAACATCGTCTTCGCCGACGCCGACCTCGAGGTGGCTGCCGACTTCGCCCTGACAGCCGTCTTCCTGCACTCCGGTCAGGTGTGCTCCGCCGGTGCGCGGCTGGTCGTCGAGGAGTCGATCCACGACGACTTCGTCGACGAGCTCGTGGAGCGCACCCAGCAGATCAGGCTGGGCGGGCCCTTCGACGACAAGGCCGAGACCGGACCGCTCACCAGCGCCCAGCATCGCGAGAAGGTCGAGCAGTACGTCGCCGCCGGCATCGCGGAGGGCGCCGTCCTGCGCTGCGGAGGCAAGCGGCCCGACGACCCGGCCCTTGCCGAGGGCTTCTACTACCTGCCCGACCGTGCTGGACCGATGCGCCCGCGACATGTCAGTGGTCCGGGACGAGTCGTTCGGGCCGGTGCTCACCGTCGAGACCTTCACCGACGAGGACGAGGCCGTGGCGATCGCCAACGACAGCATCTACGGGCTCTCCGGCGCGGTGTGGACCCGTGACGGCGGCAAGGCCGAGCGGGTCGCGGCCCGGCTGCGGATGGGCACGGTGTGGATCAACGACTACCACCCCGTCGTGCCGCAGGCCGAGTTCGGCGGCTACAAGCAGTCCGGGATCGGCCGCGAGCTCGGGCAGGCAGGTCTCGACGAGTACCGCGAGACCAAGCATGTGTGGCACAACGTCCGACCCGAGGTGCAGGGCTGGTTCGGCGGCGTGACGTCCTGAGCGACGAGAGAGCCGGTCACCCGACCGGAACCCAGGGGTGCAGCCCGAACTGCACGTCCGAGAGCTGCTGGAACGAGGGGTCCTCGACGTCGGTGAACACCAACGAGCCGTCGTCGGCCACCTCCACCTGCATGGTGATCGTGGCCGGCGCCCACCGGAAGGTCAGCGTCGAGCCGTCGAGCTCGTAGGAACCGGACTCCTCGGTGCGCTCGGCGCTCGCCGAGTCCTGTGAGTAGCTCCACTCACCTTCCTCGAGGGTCCAGGTGAACTCCCCCACGTTCTCCGCGATCTGCGCGGTGTCCTTCACCCCGGCCTTCTCGTAGTCCGACTCGGTGTAGGTCACGACGTAGGTGCCGTCGATCTGGGGCTCGTCGGCAGGAGCCTCTGTCACGCCGGCGATGGCCGGATCGGTGCTCTCGGTGTCCCCGCAGGACAGCGCGGTGAGCGACAGGGCGGCAAGGACGGCCACGAGGATGCGTCGAGGTCTCATGCCGAGGACGCTAGGAGCCCGTCGTCCCCCGCGCATCGGGAGACGCCCCCGGCACGTGTCGGGATTCTCCCCATCCCCCGAGGGCGGGCGAGGTCCTACCGTGTGGTCATGACGGCGGCTCGAGAGCGGGTGCCCCTGGGTCCGCGCCCGGTCGCCGTCGCAGCGACGGGCGCGGGTGCGCTCAACCTGGTGGCCGCCGTGCCGCCGCTGCGGGGTGGCTACCTCGAGTTCGGGCTGATCGCCCTCGTGGCCGCTACCGGGGTGGCCTATGCGGTGTGCGCGGTCGTGGCGAGCGGGTTCGGGGCGTCGACGGGCACCGTCGGACTCATGCTGACGGGCTCGGTGGTGACCAGCCTCACCGGACTCTGGCTCCTGACCGACTCCTGGAACCCGCTGTGGCCGTTGCTGTGGGCGGGCGCAGTGTTGCCGGTGCCCGTCTCGGTGCTGCTCGCGCTGAGCTACCCCGTCGGCAGGATCCGCGGTGGGATCGGACGGGCCGTTGCGGCGCTCGCGCTCGGCACGTTCCTCCTCCTCGCTGCCGTGCGACTCCTCACCTACGACCCCGGCGCGTGGGGTTTCGCGGACGCCACCCGCAACGTGTTCGCCGTCGTCGACTCGCCGTCCGGCGGACCGGACCTGGCGCGCCTCTACCTCGGTAGTCAGCTCGTGGTCGCCACGGCAGCCCTGGTCGCGGTCGGCGCACAGTGGTGGCGGGGATCGGCTCCGTGGCGCGCCGTCAACCTGCTCATGGCCTCCGCGTTCGCGCTGCTGGCGTCGTCATGGATCTGGTTCAGCCTGACCGTCCTCGTGGGTGGCTTCGCGAACAACACCCCGGCTCAGTACCTGACCTACCTGATGGAGGGCTGCCTGCCGGTGATCTACGTGGTGAGTCTGGGGCGGCAGCGGGCCACCCGGTCCCGGGTCGCCGACCTGCTGCTGGCCGAGCGTCACGGCATCGTCCGCGAGCGCTGGGACGAGCTGGTCGTCGAGGCCCTCGACGACCCCTCGGCGCGCCTGCTGTGGTCGGAGGGCGGCGGGTGGGTCACCTCGTCGGGCGCGCCGTGCGCCGACCCGCGGGAGCGGCCGGGTGACTCGTGGGTGCCGGTCGGGGATCTCGACGACGCCGACGACGCGGTGGCGGTGATCGTGCACGACCCCGCGGTCTCCGCGCGACGCGAGCTGCTCGAGTCGGTGGCCGAGGCGGTCCGGCTCGCGGTGACGAACGAGCGGCTGTCCGGCCGTCTCCTCGATGCCGGCGACGCCGAGCGCCGTCACATCGAGCGCGACCTCCACGACGGCGTCCAGCAGCTCCTCGTCTCCGCCACGATCCAGGCCCGTCTGGTGGCCGAGCAGGTCGGTGGCGGCGACGACGAGGCCCTTCGCACCGGCCTCGCAGAGCTCGAGGCCAGACTGCGGGTGGCCGGCGACGAGCTGCGACGTACGGTGCGCGGGATCACCCCCACCGCGCTCGCCCACGGCGGCGTCGTGGCCGCACTGGAGGAGCTCGTCCTGCACAGCGGCGTGCCGACCCGGCTCGACGTGGTCGGCGACCACGAGCCCGACCAGCGCATCCAGACGTCGATCTACTACCTGGTCGCCGAGTGCCTCACCAACGTGCACAAGCACGCCGGGGCAAGTCGCGTCTCGGTGCGGCTCGAGCTCGGCGACCGGTCGGTCGTCTCGGTGGAGGACGACGGCGACGGCGGCGCTGACCCCACCGGGCGTGGGCTCCGGGGGCTCGCGGACCGGGTCGCGGCGACCGGCGGGGCGCTCCGCGTCGAGTCGGCCCCCGGCCACGGCACCCGGGTCGAGGCGGTCCTGTGAGCACCCGCCCGATACGCGTGGTCGTCGCCGATGACGCGGCGCTGCTCCGCGAGGGCATCGCCCAGCTGCTGCGGTTGGGGGGATGTGAGGTGGTCGCGTCGGTGGCCGACACGACCGAGCTCGACCTCGTGCTCGCCCGCGAGGAGGCGGTCGACGCCGTGGTGCTCGACATCCGGATGCCCCCGACCCACACCGACGAGGGGGTCGCGTACCTCGAGCAGCTGCGGGCGCGCGGCTCGAGGATCGGGGTACTCCTGCTGTCGATGTACTCGAACCCCGCGCTGACGTTCCGGGCGATGTCGGCAGGACCGGGCACCGGTTACCTGCTCAAGGACGGCGTCGCGGATCCTGGCGCGCTCGTCGCCGCGGTGCGATCGGTGGCGGCCGGCGGGACGGTGGTCGCCCCCGAGGTCGTCGCCCAGCTGGTGCGACCGGCCGACGACCGGGTGGCAGCGCTCTCGCCCCGCGAGCGGGAGGTCCTGACCCTCATGGCCGAGGGCAAGTCGAACCTCGGCATCGCCTCGATCCTGGTCCTCAGCCCGAAGACCGTCGACTCGCACGTCGCCGCGATCATGACGAAGCTCGGCCTCGACGACAACCGCGACGACCATCGCCGCGTCCTCGCCGTGCTCGCCGCGCTGCGGGCGAGCTCCCTCGG
>CAWJTG010000002.1:0-122136 GCA_963845795.1 uncultured Actinomycetota bacterium
GACCCGCACGATCGCGGCTACCTCGGCGATGGTCAAGAACTTCGGGTCAGTGAGACCCCCGGGCGTATTCGTCACGGGGCACCATCTTTCTCTGACGTCCGCCACCGGCTTCCCCACCGGTGATCACACGGGCGCGACAGGCAGACAGTAGGGCTTGTGTGACGCATGGGGAAGATGGGCCAAGGTGAAACTTCTGGGTTTACGGCGAGTCGGGTTGCGCCGCGCCGTGCAAACCTACCCGAGCAGGGTCAGAGCTCGGGGTCGAGACCGTGCTGCGGGAAGGCCGCGCGCCGGGTGGCCAGCACCTCGCGGTCGAGCCAGGAGTCCGGGTCGTACCCCTGCTCCCACCGCCGGTACGTCGGCTCGCGGCCGTCGCCCAGCGAGGTCGGCGAGCCGCATCCCAGCCGCTCCCGCACCGTCTCGCGCCACGACTCCGGCGTCGCGACGTGCGGGTCGAGCGGCCGGCCTCCGACCACCGCCAGCAGGTGGGTCCAGGTGCGCGGCACGACGTCGACCACGGCGTACCCGCCCCCGCCGAGCGCGACCCAGCGGCCGCCCGCCGTCTCGTGGGCGAGGTCGTGCAGGGCGAGCGCCGCGGCCCGCTGACCGTCGACTGTGAGCTGGAGGTCGGCGAGCGGGTCGGCGAGGTGGGAGTCGCAGCCGTGCTGGGTGACCAGCACGTCGGGGGCGAAGGCTCGCAGCAGGTCGGGCACCACCGCGTGGAAGGCGCGCAGCCAGCCGGCGTCGCCGGTGCCGGGCGGGAGCGAGACGTTGACGGCGCTGCCCTCGGCGTCGGGTCCGCCGAGGTCGCTCGCCGCACCGGTGCCCGGGAACAGGAACCGGCCGGACTCGTGCAGCGAGATGGTCAGCACACGGGGGTCGTCCCAGAAGATCTTCTCGACGCCGTCGCCGTGGTGCACGTCGATGTCGACGTAGGCGACCTTGCCGATCCCCCGGTCGAGCAGGCTGCGGATGCCGACGGCGACGTCGTTGTAGACGCAGAAGCCGGCCGCGCGGTCCGGCATGGCGTGGTGGAGGCCGCCGGTGATGTTGACGCTGTGCAGCGAGGTGCCGCTCACCACCTGGTCGAAGGCCGCCAGGCTGGCGCCGACCACGTGTGCGGCGGCCTGGTGCATGCCGGCGAAGACCGGGTTGTCGGGGGTGCCGAGACCGAAGGCCTCCGCCCCCTCGCCGGGCGTGCGGCTCATCCGCTGCACCGCCTCGATCAGCCGGGCGTCGTGCACGGTGTGGATCTGGTCGTCGGTGGCGATGGGCGCCGGCACCAGCGGCAGACCACCCGCGCCGATGACGCCAAGGTCGCGGGCGAGGGCCACGGTGAGGTCGATCCGCACCGGCGCCATCGGGTGGTCGGGGCCGAAGTCGTAGTCGGTGAGGGTGTCGTCGAACACGACCGTCGCCGGTCCGGGACACTCGGCGCCGAGCACGGCGCGGTCGACAGTGGCCACCTTGCGACACTACTGACATGGCCACCTCGACCGTGGAGCGTCTCGACGCCGCCCGCGGGGCCGCGGGGCGGGTCTGGGACCTGCTGGCGGTGCGCGTGGTGGTCGCCTACCTCGGTCTCCGGCTCGTGTCGGGCCTGCTGCTGGCCCAGGCCTCGGACCAGCAGGTGTGGTTCCCCGGCATCACCGGACCGAGCGAGGACGACGTCGACCTCGCGCTGTCGTGGGACGCTCAGTGGTACCGGCGGATCGCCGAGGACGGCTACCCCGACGACCTCCCGGTGGGAGCCGACGGCCGGGTGCAGCAGAACGCGTGGGCCTTCTACCCGCTCTTCCCGCTCACCGCCCGCTACGCCTCCGCCCTCACCGGGCTCGACTTCGCCACCGTCGCCCCGCTGCTCGCGCTGCTGGCGGGCGCCGGGGCCGCCGTCGTGATGGCGCTGCTGCTGAGCGACACGGTGCCCGCCGCGTCGCCCGGCGTCGTGCTCGGGGTGGTGGCGGTGTGGGCCGCGGCGCCGACCGCCCCCGTGCTGCAGATGGCCTACAGCGAGTCGTTCAGCATGCTGCTGCTCGTCGCGTTCCTGCTGCTGGTGGTGCGCCGGCGGTGGTGGGGCGCAGCCGCCGTGGTGCTCGCCCTCGGGCTCACCCGGCCGATCGCGCTCCCGCTCGCCGTCGTGGTCGTGGTCGCGTGCGTGATGCGGTGGCGCGAGCGCGGCACCCGGCCGCTCGGCGTCCCCGAGCGGTGGGCGATGGCCGTCACGGTGGTGGCCACCGGGGTGTCCGGCCTGCTCTGGACGGCGGTGGCGTGGGCCGGCACCGGACGGCGTGACGCCTACCCGACCACCATGACGGCCTGGCGCGGCGAGGGGTCGATCGACGTCGTCCAGCCGTGGCTCGAGCTCTACCGGTGGTCGCTGGAGTACCAGGACCGGCAGTTCGTGCTGCCGCTCCTCGGGCTCGTGGTGCCGCTGGCGCTGTCGCTGCTGCTGTTCGTGCCGCGGCTCGCCGACGGCGTCGACCTGCGGCTCAAGGTGTGGTCGGCCAGCTACGCGCTGTACCTGCTGGCGGTGGTCGACGGAACCACCAGCATCTTCCGCTACCTGGTGCCGCTGTTCCCGCTCGCGATCGTGCTCCTCGGCGCTCACCGGCGCCGGGTCTCGGGCTGGTGGCGCTGGCGCACGACGTTCTGGGTCGTCGCCGGGATCGTGGGCCAGGTGGGCTGGATCTGGTGGCTGGTGCTGTTCGAGCCGCCGTCGGACTGGCCACCGTGACCCAGGCCCTAATCTCGGCGGCATGACCGATTCCGCCGTCTCCGACCTGGAGCAGCTCACCCGCGCGTTCTGGGACTACTACCTCGAGAGCAACCCCACCGAGGCGCACCTGCTGGGCGTCTACAAGTACGCCGCGTACGTCGAGGACGGCACCCGCGCCGCCGAGGACCGCGAGATCGAGGCGCTGCGCACCTTCGCCGCCGACGCCGAGGCGATCGACCCCGGCGGCCTCGACGAGGACCAGCGGCTGACCCGGCTCGTGCTCGAGCACACCGCCACCGCCCGCGCCGACCTGCTCTCGGCGCGACTGGCCGAGATCGGGGCCGACCCGATCTTCGGACCGCAGGTGAGCATCCCGATCGTCACCGGCATGCTGTCGCTGCCGGACGCCACCGTCGCCGAGGCGATGGTCGACAAGACACACGGCGTCGCCCGTCACTACGGCGAGGTGACCGAGCGGGTCCGGGAGGGCGTGGCCGCGGGTCGCACCCCGGCGAGGTTCGCCGTCGAGGACGTGATCGCGCAGATCGACGCCCAGCTCGGCGCCCCGTTGGACCAGGACCCGCTGCTGGTGGCGCTGCCGGCCCCCCCGGACGGCGTCGACGCCGACGACTGGCGCGCGCGGGTGGCCGCGGTCGTGGAATCCGACGTCCGACCGGCGCTGGCCGCCTACCGCGACCTGCTGCGCGACGAGGTGCTCGAGCACGCCCGACCCGACGACCGGTGCGGCCTGGGGTGGCTGGCCGACGGCGATGCCGCCTACGCCGCGACGCTCCGGTACTTCACCACCACCGACATGAGCGCGCAGGAGATCCACGAGACGGGCCTCGCACAGATCGAGAAGCTCGCCGAGGAGTACCGCGCCCTGGGGCCCGAGGTGGTCGGCACCGACGACCTCGCCGAGATCTTCCGGGCCATGCGCGAGGACCCCGCCCTGCACTTCGCCTCCGGCGAGGAGCTCGTGGCGGCGTCGGAGTCCGCGATGGCGCGGGCCTGGGAGGCGATGCCCGAGTGGTTCGAGACCCTCCCGCAGGCGCCGTGCGGCGTCGAGCCCACGCTCAGCGGCCCGAAGGCGTTCTACTTCCCGCCCGCCACCGACGGCTCGCGCGGCGGCACCTTCTTCATCAACACCGACGACCCGGCGTCGTGGGGCACCTTCGAGCTGGAGGCGATGGCCTTCCACGAGGGCATCCCGGGCCACCACCTGCAGCTCGCGATCGCCGGCGAGCTGGCGTCGCTGCCGGAGTTCCGCAAGCACATCCACAACTCCGCCTACGCCGAGGGCTGGGGCCTCTACACCGAGCGGCTCGCCGACGAGATGGGCCTCTACACCGCCGCCGTCGACCGGATGGGGATGTACTCCGCGGACTCCATGCGCGCCTGCCGGCTCGTCGTCGACACCGGCCTCCACGCGCTCGGCTGGTCGCGGCAGCAGGCCGTCGACTTCATGCTCGAGAACTCCCCGCTCGCCGAGGGGGTCGTGCGGCCGGAGGTCGACCGCTACATCTGCAGCCCGGGCCAGGCCTGCTCCTACATGGTGGGCCGGCTGGAGCTGGAGCGGATGCGCCACGAGGCCGAGGCCCGGCAGGGCTCCTCGTTCTCGGTACCGAAGTTCCACTCCGCCGTCCTCGACGGCGGCTCGCTGCCGCTGGGCGTGCTCGACCAGGTGGTGAAGGCGCGGCTGTCGTGACGACGCCGACGTGCGCGGACGCCGGGTGCTCGTCGCCTCAGGAACCCTCGGCCAGCTGACGCGACCGGTCGCGGGCGGCCTCCATCGCCGCGAGGAACGCCGCCCGGACCTTGTGCACCTCGAGCTCGCGCAGCGCCGAGGCGGTGGTGCCGCCGGGCGAGGTGACCTGCTCGCGCAGCACCGTGGGGTGGGTGCCGGTCTCGCGCAGCATCTTGGCCGAGCCCACGAGGGTCTGGATCACGAGGTCGGAGGCGGTGGAACGCGGGAGACCGAGGTGCACGCCGGCCTCGATCATCGACTCCACCACGAAGAAGATGTAGGCCGGGCCGGAGCCCGAGATCGCGGTGACGGCGTCCTGCTGGCGCTCCGGGATCCGCAGCACCCGGCCCACCGAGGCCAGCAGCCCCTCGGCCTCGGCGAGGTGTGCGTCGTCGCAGTGGGAGCCCGGTGAGATCGCGGCCATCCCCTCGTCGACGAGCGCCGGCGTGTTCGGCATGACCCGCACGACGGCCACGCCCTCGGGGACGTGGGACTCGATGAACCCCGTCGTGATGCCGGCCGCCAGCGAGACGATGAGCTGACCGGGCCGGAGCGCGGGGGCGATCTCGGCGAGCACGTCGGCCATGTCCTGCGGCTTCACGACCAGGGCGAGGGTGTCGGCCTTGGTCGCGGCCTCGACGTTGGTGACGACCGCGACGCCGTACCGCTCCTCCAGCTCGGCCGCCCGGTCGGCTCGCTTCTCGCCCACCAGCAGCCGGTCGACCCGGCGTCCGGCGCGGACCAGGCCGGACAGCAGGGTCTCGCCCATCACGCCGGCGCCGATGATGGCGGTGGTCGGGCTCTCGCTCATGCCGCCACGCTAGTGGCTGCCGCCCGGGGGCCGCGCGGGCGTTCCGACCCCACCGCACGATCGTGCGCTCCCGGGAGCTAGGACTTCGAGACCAGGGAGCGCAGGAAGAAGGTGAGGTTCTGGGGGCGCTCGGCGAGGCGGCGCATGAGGTAGCCGTACCACTCCTCGCCGTAGGGGACGTAGACCCGCACCGTCTCGCCGTCGGAGGCCAGGCGCCGCTGCTCGTCGGGCCGGATGCCGTACAGCATCTGGAACTCATAGGTGCCCGGAGCGCGCCCGAAGCGGCTGGCGAGCGAGCTGCCGATGTCGATCATCCGCGGGTCGTGGGTGGCGATCATCGGGTAGCCGTCGCCGGCGAGCAGCGTCTTGAGGCAGCGCACGTAGGACCTGTCGACGTCGAGGCGGTCCTGGAAGGCGACCTCCTCCGGCTCGTTGTAGGCGCCCTTGCACAGCCGCACCCGCGATCCCTCGTGGGCGAGCGCGCGGCAGTCGTCCTCGGTGCGGTGCAGGTAGGCCTGGAGCACGGCGCCGGTCTCGGGGAAGTCCTTGCGCAGGTCGCGCAGGACGGCGAGCGTGCGGTCGGTGGTGGTGTGGTCCTCCATGTCGAGGGTCACGGTGGTGCCCGCGTTGCGGGCGGCGCGGCAGATGGTGCGCGCGTTCTCGAGCGCCACCTTGTCGCCGACGTCAGGGAGCGCCTGGCCGACCGCCGACAGCTTCACCGACACCTCGGCGTGGTGCGAGAGGCCCCGGGCCGACAGTGCGCGCAGCGCGTCGACGTAGGCCGCCACGGTCGACTCGGCGCGCTCGACGTCGAGGGTGTCCTCGCCGAGGTAGTCGAGGGTGACGGTCAGCCCGTCCTCGACCAGCCGGGCGGTGGCGGCGACGGCGTCGGCGGTGGTCTCGCCGGGCACGTAGCCGGTGACGATGCTCGAGGTGACCGGCATCGTCTCGACCAGTCGCTTGACCCGCGCGCTTCGCGACAGGAGCAGGATCGGCTCACGGAGCAGGGCCATGGTGTCAGGTTACGGGGCGCCTCAGGCGGTGCGGCGGCGCAGGGTCACCGCCCCGAGCGCGAGGGCGCCGAGCGCGAACGCGGTCACCACGCCGAGGTCGGCCCACACGTCGCCCGTGGCGGTGGAGCGACCGAGGGTGTCCATCGCCTCGACCGCGTAGGAGAGCGGCAGCACGTCGCTCACCGTCTCGAGCGCCCCGGGCAGCGCGGCACGGGGCAGGAGCAGCCCGCAGAGCAGCAGCTGGGGCACCACGAAGGCCGGCATGAACTGGACCGCCTGGAACTCGGTGCGGGCGAAGGCGCTGACGAACAGGCCCAGTGCCGAGCCCAGCGCGGCGTCGGCCACCGCCACCACCACCAGCAGCCACACCGGCCCGGCGACGTCGAGCCCCAGCAGTCCGACGCTGACGGCGACCGCCACCCCGGCCTGCACCGCGGCCACGAGGCCGAACGCGAGCGCGTAGCCGATCAGCAGGTCGAGCTTGCCCATCGGCATCGCGAGCAGTCGCTCGAGCGTGCCGCTGGTGCGCTCGCGCAGCGTGGTCACGCTCGTGACGAGGAAGGTCACGACGAACGGGAACACGGCGAGCAGCCCGGGCCCGATGTCGTCGAAGGTGCCGCCCGGCGCGTCGGCGAACATCCACCACAACAGCACCATGAGCAGGCAGGGCACCGCGATCAGCATCGCGAGGGTGCGGTGGTCGCGGCGCAGCTGGGTGAGCACCCGGCCGGCGACGGCCAGCGTGACCCTGGCGCTCATCGGCGAGCTCATGCGGCGGCCCCCTCGACCAGGGCGAGGAAGGCGGCCTCGACGTCGTCGACCCCGGCGTCACGCTTGACGTCGGCCGGCGTGCCGTCGGCGAGGATCGCGCCCTCGCGCATGAGGAGCAGCCGGTCGCAGCGCTCGGCCTCGTCCATCACGTGGCTGGAGACGAGCACGGTGGCGCCGTCGGCGGCGATGCCGTGGAAGAGCTCCCACAACCGCTGCCGCAGCACCGGGTCGAGGCCGACGGTGGGCTCGTCGAGCACCAGCAGGTCGGGCGAGCCGAGGAGCGCGACGGCGAGGTTGGCGCGGGCGCGCTGTCCGCCGGAGAGGCGCCCCACCACCGCGTGCTGGTGGTCGCCGAGGTCGACGGCCTCGACCGTCCGAGCCACGGCGTCGCCCGCGACCCCGAGCACCCGGGCGAAGAACCGCAGGTTCTCGGCCACGGTGAGGTCGTCGTAGACGCTGGCGGCCTGGGTGACGTAGCCGACGCGGTCGCGCAGCGGTCGCGCGCCGGCGTCGTGGCCGAGGACCCGGATGGAGCCCGAGGCGATCACCTGGACGCCGACCAGCGATCGCAGCAGCGTGGACTTGCCGCAGCCCGAGGGGCCGAGCAGGCCGGTGACCCCCGGACCCAGATCCAGGTCGAGGCCGTCGAGGACGCGGCGACCGCCGCGCACCACGACCAGCCCGCGCACCTCCACCGTGTTATTCATCATGTGATGAATAATGCGCCTCGAGCGAGGCTAGGGCAACCCCCCGGTGAGGTAGTGCTGGAACACCGGCCCATAGGTGGGCACCAACGTCGTGGCGTCCGCCGAGGCCACGGGCTCGAGCTGCAGCACGTAGCGGGCGAGCACGAGGCCGATCACCTGCGAGGCCACGAGCGCCGCGCGCCGCTCGGGCTGGTCGACGCCGAGCCCCCGCACCACCGGCACCACGACGACGTCGAGGAAGCCGTCCTTCAGCAGTCGCTGCCCACCCGGTTCGAGCACGCCGCGTGCGATCGCCAGCAGCGGCAGCCGGTTGGCCTCGACGTCCCAGATCGAGAGCAGCGTGGTGACGAGCCGCTCCCCCGCGCCGTCCGGGTCGCCCTCGGCCACGGCGGCGAGCAGCGCTCGCGGGTCGAACGGCACCGCGAGCGCGGCGAGGAACAGGTCGTCCTTCGAGCTGAAGTAGTGGTGCACCAGCGCCGGATCGACGCCGGCCTCGGCCGCCACCTTGCGCATCGAGGTGCCCGAGAGACCGAGCGAGGCGAACAGCGGACGGGCGGCCTCGACGATGGCGGCCCGGGTGTCGGGCGCACCCGGACGGCGGCCGCGCGGGCTCACCGGGCCGGCACCGCGAGGTGCTCGCGGGCGAACTCCAGCGACTCACGCAGGTCGGTCTCGCGCTCCTCGCGGGTGCTGCACCGGCGGGTGTTGATCTCCACCACGACCTCGCCGCTGAACCCGGCCGTCGTCAGGTGGCGCAGGAACGCGTCGGCGCCGGTGACGCCGCGGCCCGGCACCAGGTGCTCGTCCTTCGCCGAGCCCGTGCCGTCGGTGAGGTGCACGTGGCGCAGCCGGTCGCCGAGCCGCTCAGCCATCGCGACGACGTCGTCGCGGGCGATCGCCGCGTGGCTGAGGTCGATCGTGGTGTTGGCGTACGGCTCCTCGGACGGGTCGCGTCCGGGCAGGTAGACCTCGGCGCCGCGCCGCTTCGACGCCCGCCACGGGTACATGTTCTCCACCGCGAAGGCCATGCCCGAGGAGTTCTCCAGCGCCGCGATGCCGTCGACGAACTCCTTGGCGTAGTCGCGCTGCCAGCGGAACGGCGGGTGCACCACGACGACCTCGGCCCCCACCGCGTGTGCCATCTCGGCCGAGCGCTCGAGCTTGCCCCACGGCTCGGTGCCCCAGACCCGTTGGGTGATCAGCAGGCACGGGGCGTGGACGGCGCACACCGGCATCTCGTGATGGTCGATGAGCTGCTGGACGGCGGAGGTCTGCTGGCTGAGGGCATCGATGCCGACCATCACCTCCACCGCGTCGTAGCCGAGCGCCGAGGCCCAGGTGAAGGCGTGCGCCGTCGACTCGGGGTAGACCGAGGAGGTCGACAGTCCGACCCGGTTCACCGCTCCACCGCGCTGAACCGGTCGATGCGCTCGAGGATGACGCCCTCCCGCAGCGCCCACGGGCAGATCTCGAGCTCGGTCGAGGTCGAAGATGTCCATGCAGGCCTCGGCCACGAGCGCACCCGGCGACGATCTGGTGGCTGCGGCTCGCCGAGACGCCGGGCAGGTCGGCGAGCTCCTCGGGCGACATCTCGACCAGCTGCGGGGATCCAGGTGCGCAGCTCCTCGAGCGGCAGCGCGCGCGCACGAGCGGTCCGTCCCCCGACGGCGCTGCGCCGCTGATGCGGGCCAGCGAGCGGAAGGTCTTCGACGTCGCGGCCGCGCGGTGCGGGGTGCCCGGCCCGCAGCAGGTTGCCGGCGTCGTGGGCGATCTCGGCCCGGATCTCGCTTGCGCAGGCCGCTCAGCGCGCGGCCTCGTCGGGCTCGCCGCCGAGGTGGTGCGGGCCAGCCGCGCCGCGCCCGAGCGGAAGCGACCAGGCGACGTCGGGCGCCTCGTCGGCGCCGCCGGCGATCTCGAGCGAGCCGCCGCCGATGTCGAACACGGCGCAGCCGCCCGGCCGACCAGCCGAACCAGCGGCGGACGGCCAGGAACGTCAGCCGGGCCTCGTCCTCGCCGCGACAGCACCCCGATGTCGACGCCGGTGCGCTCGCGCACCGTGCCCGAGCACCTCCTCGGAGTTCACGGCGTCGCGCACGGCCGACGTCGCGAACGGCAGCATCTCCTCGCAGCCCTTGTCGTCGGCGACGTCGAGCGCCTCGGCGGTGAAGTCGACGAGGGCGTCGACGCCGGCCGCGGTGACCGCACCGTCGTCGTCGAGGTGCTCGGCGAGCCGCAGCGGCTGCTTGTGGGAGAAGGCGGGCAGCGGCGCGGCGCCGTCGTGGGCGTCGACCACCAGCAGGTGGCCGGTGTTCGAGCCGATGTCGAGCACGCCGAGCCGCATGGATCCACGGTAGCGCTGGGCGGCACACCCGTCGTCGGTGACGTAGCGGCCTCCGCTGCGGATCGGCGGGCTCGTAGGCTGCGGTTGTGCCCGAGGTCGACCTGGTGTTCCCCCGTGCCTTCGTGGAGTTCGTGAACCCCGCCGACGACACCGAGGTGATGCGCTGCGACCTCACCTGGCTCACCTCGCGCTACACCTGCATCTTCGGGCAGGGCTGCCAGGGCATCTACGCCGACGCACCCGACACCGGTTGCTGCACGCTCGGCGCCCACTTCGCCGACAAGGACGACGAGAAGCGGGTGACCGCGTTCGTCGCACAGCTCGAGCCGCGGCACTGGCAGTTCCACCCCGGCCGCGAGGTGCGCCGCAAGGACTGGGTGGAGAAGGACGAGGAGGGCGCGCGCAAGACCCGCGTGCTCGACGTCGACGGCCAGTCGGCCTGCATCTTCCACAACCGCACCGACTTCCACGCGGGCGCCGGGTGCGCGCTCCACGGCCTCGCCCTGGAGCAGGGCCGCAACCCGCTCGAGACCAAGCCCGACGTGTGTTGGCAGCTGCCGATCCGCCGCACGTTCCGCGACGTCGAGCGTCAGGACGGCAGCACCTACACCGAGGTGTCGATCGGCGAGTACGACCGGCGCGGCTGGGGCCCCGGCGGCCACGACCTCGACTGGTACTGCTCCGGCAACACCGAGGCCCACGTCGCGCCCGATCCCGTGTACCTCACCCACGAGCCGGAGCTCGTCGAGCTCATGGGTCGCGCGGCCTACGACGAGCTCGTGCGGCACTGCGAGGCGCACGTTCGCTCCCGGTCGGCCCTCGCAATCCATCCGGCGAGCCCGCAGGTGCCGAGGCTAGCGAGGCACCGTCGCGGGCGAAGGTTGAGCAAGCGACACGGCTGAGCTTGCGAAGCCGTACGAGCGCGTCGAAACCACGCCAGGTCAACGGCCACGTGACCGACGCGGGCGGGCGAAGGTTGAGCGTCGAAACCACGCAAGGCCAGCGGCAACGCAACCCTGCCCCAGGGCACCGGTGGCTGCTGAGGCTTCTCCGGATCGAGAACCTCACCGTCTCGCCGCCCGCCGCCCCTCGCCCGGCCCCACCGCCAGGTCCCACCACACGACCCAGGCCCCCTCGAATTCATGAGGTCTGGTTCCTGGACCGTGTCTGTTGAGCGGGATTCGGCTCACCCGGGTCGACCTCGATGGCGGCACAGCCACCCCGGTGGAGGGCAGCGGCACGGCATTGCCCACAATGTTGGACATGCGCTTGGACCACCTCTCCTACGCCGCCGGACCCGACGGCCTGGAGGCCACCGCCGCCCACCTGGGTGACCTGCTGGGCGGCCAGTTCGACGACGGCGGCATCCACCCGCGGTTCGGCACGCGGAACCGGATCCTGCCGATGGCGGACGACACCTACCTCGAGGTCGTGGAGGTGCTCGACCACCCGGCGTCCGACAAGGCCCCGTTCGGGCAGGCGGTGCGCAAGCGCACCGAGCTCGGCGGCGGCTGGCTGGGCTGGGTCGTCGCGGTCGACGACATCACCACCGTGGAGACGCGGCTCGGCCGCAACGCGGTGACCGGCAGCCGGCACCGCCCCGACGGCACCGAGCTGCGCTGGAAGCAGATCGGCGTCAACGGCCTGATCTCCGACCCGCAGCTCCCGTTCTTCATCCAGTGGGACAGCCCGGCCGAGATGCACCCCTCGGCCGGCATCGACGGCGGGTTCTCCCTGGCCTGCCTGGAGATCGCCGGCGACCCGCACCGCGTGAGCGAGTGGCTGGGCGAGACCGTCGAGTCCCCGTTGGAGGACGTCAAGGTCGAGTGGGTCGCCCCGCACGGCGTGCCCGGCATCCTCGCGGTGCAGGTGCAGACGCCGTCCGGCCTGGTGCGCATCTGAGCCGCAGGGTCGCGCCCGCTGGAGGGCGCCGTCGCCAGCCCCAACATCTGGCGCACCCCGGCGACCTACGAGGTCGAGAACCGTGCCGCCGACCCCGACGGCCGGCTCTGGTCCGCGCTCGGCGAGGTCGGCCCCTGGCAGGGCCGGCGGGTGCTCGACCTCGGGTGCGGCACCGGCTTCCACCTGCCGCTGTTCGCCACCGACGCCGCCTCGGTGGTGGGGGTGGAGCCGCACCCCGACCTGCTGCGGACGGCGGCGCGGCGGGTGCGCGGCCTCAGCGAACGTCGAGCTGCTCCCCGGCACCGCGCAGCGGATCCCGCTGCCCGACCGCTCGGTCGACGTCGTGCACGTGCGGTGGGCCTACTTCTTCGGTCCGGGCTGCGAGCCCGGGCTGCCCGAGCTGGCGCGGGTGCTGCGGCCCGGCGGCGTCGCGATGGTCGTCGACAACGACGGGTCGCGCTCCACCTTCGGTGCCTGGTTCCGGCGCGGCTACCCCCACCTGCCGCCGCCGTCGGAGATCGAGCGGTTCTGGGTGACCCGCGGCTGGACCCGCCGTCCGGTCGACATGGGCTGGCGGTTCGCCTCGCGGAGCGACCTCGAGGAGGTGGTGCGCATGGAGCTGCCGCCGCCCGCCGCCACGCAGGCGCTGCGGTACCACGAGGGGCTCGAGGTCGACTACGCCGTCAACCTCTGGTGGCGGTCCTTCTGAGGGTCGGGTACCGCTAGGCACCTGTGCGGTGCCGGACCCAGACGTTGGGCTCGACGTAGGTGGCCACCCCGTGCTCGGCGTCGCACCAGACGGGGGTGAGCGCCTTCGGGACCTCGACGGGGCCGGTGCGGTCGAACGGCAGACCGGTCCACTCCCGCCACTCCTCGACGGTGCCCGGGATGCACATCGAGCGGGGGGCGACCTTCTCGATGCCTCCGCCGGCGCGGACGTGGACGCGCAGCCAGGGGTCGACCGGGAGGCCGTCGTCGCGGGTGCGGTGGGCGTAGCCGCCCATCGGCTCGTGCGGGTCGGACTTGCCGCTGGGCCGCACCGGCGCGACGAGGTCGGCGAAGCCGTGGCGGGCCGCGTTGTCGCGCATCGCGGCGAGCATCAGGCCGGACAGCCCGGTGCCCTGACGGTCGGGGCGCACGGCGATCTCGACCGCGGAGACGGCGTCGGGCCGCACTCCGTCGATGCTGGCGGCCAGCCCGCTGCGGATCGCCCCGCCCCAGCCGTCGTCGGGGAGCGGGTCACCGCCGAGCACGACCGGCACCGAGTGGGCCACGGCGACCACCTCGTCGCCCCGGGCATCGTCCTGGCCGACCAGGACGTACTCGGCGAACCGCTCCCCGGCGTTGCCGTAGTAGAGCCCGCCGGTGGGGTCGTGCCGCATGAACTCGGGCCACGACGTCGTCATCCCCCACATCGCCGCGGCCAGGTCGGGCCGGTCGGCAAGCACGGAGATCCGGAGCGCCACGGTTAGGACGACCCGCGCACGGTGAGGGTGGGCGTGAGGAGGACCGGCTCGGCGGTGCGGGACGGCGTCGCGAGCAGGTCCTCGAGCGCGTTGACCAGCGCCACGGCGACCTCCTCGAGCGGCTGCCGCACCGAGGTGAGGCCGGGATGGACGACCTGCGCGACCTGGGAGTCGTCGAACCCGACCACCGCGATGTCGCGACCCGGGTGCAGCCCGCGCTCGGCCAGCGTGTGCAGGACGCCCATGGCGAGGGTGTCGGAGGCGCACACGAAGGCCGACGGCCGGGCCTCGTCGAGCAGCACGGCGCTGGCCTCCTTGCCGCTCCACACGGTGTCCTCCACCCGGGAGGCCATGCCGGTGGTGGACAGGTCGTGCTCCTTCAGCGCGCGGCTCCAGCCGGCGCGCCGGTCCTCGCCGATCCGGGAGTCCTTGCGCCAGCCGATCCAGGCGATGCGGGTGTGACCGCGCTCGAGGAGGTGGCGGGTGGCCAGCTCGGTGCCCGCGGCGCCGTCGACGTCGACCCACGGGTGCCGGGCCTCCGGGTCGTCCCACGGCCGGCCGAAGGCCACGAACGGCGCCCGCCGCTCCCGCAGCCAGACCGCCTGCGGGTTGCCGAGGTAGGTGTCGGTGACGACGAACGCGTCGACCGCGGTGGAGCGCAGCAGGTCGTCGTAGCCCTCGAGCGGGTCGCGACCCTCACCCGAGAAGAGGAGCACGTGGTAGCCGGCCTCGCGGGAGGTCCAGACGAAGGAGTGGACGAACCGGTCCATGAGGGTGGTGGCGGTGCCCTCCAGCACCGGGCTCATCCGCAGGCCGACGAGGTGGGAGGCGCGGGTGCGCAGGTTGCGGGCCGCCCGGTTGGGGAGGTAGCCGAGCTCGGCGATGGCGTCCTGCACCCGCAGCAGGGTGTCGGCGCGCAACAGGTCGGGGTTGTTGACGGCGTTCGAGACGGTCTGCCGGGAGACCCCGGCGAGCTCGGCGACGTCGGCCAGGGTCGGGGGCGTGCGGGACATCGGCCGCGCCGCCACGCGGTCCTCGCGATCCATCGGCCCCTCCTGCCTGGAACGATCCAACGACGGGAGCATACGGGGGGCCCGGCCCGCGGGCGGTGGTGTGTCGCGGGTCGACTGTCGGCGCCGTCCCCTACCGTGCTCGACATGGCGAAGTCGAACACACGTTCCCCTCGGTCGTCCTACCGCTGCGCCGAGTGCGGGTGGGTCGCGGCGAAGTGGGTCGGGCGCTGCGGGGAGTGCCAGGCGTGGGGCTCGGTGGCCGAGGCGGGGGCGCCGTCCACCAGCCGCACCGCGGCCGGTCCCGTCACCACGCCGGCGGTGCCGATCGGGCAGGTCACCGTCACCGAGGCCGCGCACCGCGGCAGCGGGGTGCCCGAGCTCGACCGGGTGCTCGGCGGCGGCATCGTGCCCGGCGCGGCGGTCCTGCTGGCCGGCGAGCCGGGGGTCGGCAAGAGCACGCTGCTGCTCGAGGTGGCGGCTCGCACGGCGGCGCGGGGCGAGCGCACGCTCTACGTCACCGGCGAGGAGTCCGCGGGGCAGGTGCGCATGCGCGCCGACCGCACCGGGGGTGTCCACGACCAGCTCTACCTCGCCGCCGAGACCGACCTCGGCGCCGTGCTCAGCCACATCGAGCAGGTGCGGCCCACCCTGCTCGTCGTCGACTCGGTGCAGACCATCGGCGCCGAGGGCGTCGAGGGGGTGCCCGGGGGCGTCACCCAGGTGCGCGAGGTGGCGGCGGCGCTGGTGCGGGTGGCCAAGACCCGCGACATCGCCACGGTGCTCGTCGGCCACGTCACCAAGGACGGCGGCATCGCAGGCCCGCGCGTGCTGGAGCACCTGGTCGACGTCGTCCTGCACTTCGAGGGCGAGCGCACCTCGCGGTTCCGCATGCTGCGGGCGGTCAAGAACCGGTTCGGCCCGGTCGACGAGGTCGGCTGCTTCGACCTCGGGTCCGACGGCATCGCCGCGGTGGCCGACCCCACCGGGCTGTTCGTCGAGCAGCACCACGGCCGGGTGGCCGGCACCTGCGTGGCGGTCACCATGGAAGGACGTCGTCCCCTGCTGGCCGAGGTGCAGGCACTCGTCACGCCGTCCGCGGCGGAGCGGCCGCGCCGCACCACCTCCGGGATCGACGGGTCCCGCGTCGCGATGATGCTGGCCGTGCTGCAGCAGCACTGCGGCATCCGGCTGCACGGGCACGACGTCTTCGCCTCCACCGTCGGTGGGGCGCGGATCACCGACCCGGCCGCCGACCTCGCGGTCGCGGTGGCGCTGTCGTCGGCCACCTTCGTCGTCCCCCCGCCGCGTGGCGTGGTGGCGATGGGCGAGATCGGCCTCGCCGGCGAGCTGCGGCGCGTGCGCGACCTGCCGCAGCGGCTCGCCGAGGCCTCGCGGCTCGGCTTCACGATGGCCGTGGTGCCCGCGACCCTCGACAGTGCCCGCGGTCCGCGGTCCGAGCGCACCGACCGGCAGGTCGACGGCATGCGCGTCGTCGAGGTGCCCGACGTCCGCTCGGCCCTGCGCCTCCTCCACGTCGGCTCGCGCAACGTCCACGCATTGGAGGTCGCAGGGACGTCGTGAGGAACGAACGACGTCCCGTGGCGACCGAAGGTTGAGCAAGCGCCGCGAGTCAGGAACAACGGCCACGCGACCGAGGACAGCCGGACCGGAGGGCAGGCGCACTAGTGTTCCGCACGTGACGACGACCGACCGCACCGACGAGGTACTGCGTCTGCGCGAGACGCTCGCCGCCACCGCACCGGGCACCTCGCTGCGCGACGGGCTGGAGCGGATCCTGCGCGGTCGCACGGGTGCCCTCATCGTCATCGGGCACGACCGCACGATCGACTCGATCTCCTCGGGCGGCTTCACCCTCGACGTCCCGTTCACCGCCACCGGGCTGCGTGAGCTGGCCAAGATGGACGGCGCGATCATCGTCGACCGCGACCTGACCCGGATCATCCGCGCCGCGGTGCACCTGGTGCCCGACCCGTCGATCCCCTCGGAGGAGACCGGCACCCGGCACCGCACCGCCGACCGGGTGGCGCGGCAGACCAGCTTCCCGGTGATCTCGGTGTCGCAGTCGATGCAGATCATCGGCCTCTACGTCGGCGGCAAGCGCCACGTGCTCGAGGACTCCGGTCAGATCCTGTCCCGCGCCAACCAGGCGCTCGCCACCCTGGAGCGCTACAAGCAACGCCTCGACGAGGTGTCGAGCACGCTCTCGGCGCTCGAGGTCGAGGACCTCGTCACGGTGCGCGACGTCGCGGTGGTCGCGCAGCGCCTCGAGATGGTCATCCGCATCGCCCGCGAGATCGAGGACTACGTGCTCGAGCTCGGCTCCGACGGACGGCTACTGTCGCTGCAGCTCGAGGAGCTGGTCACCGGCGTCGACCTCGAGCGCGAGCTCGTGATCCGCGACTACGTGCCGAGCGGTCGGCGTCGCACGTCGCCGGAGACGCTGCTCGCCCGCCTCGAGGGCCTCTCCTCGCTCGAGCTGGTCGACCCCGCGTCGACGGCCCGGGTGCTCGGCCTCGGCTCCCTCGAGCAGCTCGACGGAGCGGTCGCGCCGCGCGGCTACCGGCTGCTGGCCAAGGTGCCCCGGCTCCCTCCTGCGGTGGTCGACCGGCTGGTCGAGCACTTCGGCACGCTCCAGAAGCTGCTCTCCGCCGGCGTCGACGACCTGCAGGCCGTCGAGGGCGTCGGCGAGCTGCGGGCCCGCAGCGTCCGCGAAGGGCTCTCCCGGCTGGCCGAGTCGACGATCCTGGAGCGGTACGTCTAGCCGTCCCGGTCCGTCGGTCGTCGGCCCGGTGGCCGTTGACCTCGCGTGATTTCGACGCGCCCGTCGCGGGTTCGTTCCTCACCCGCGGGGCTTGCTCAATCTTCAGCCGCGACGGTCCCGGCCTCGTCCCTCGGCCGGCACCTGCGGCTTCGGCGGCGTGACCACCACGGTCTCCGGCTCGGGCTTCACCAGGTCGAACGACGACGCCACCGGTTCGCCGCCGAGAGTGGCCGCGAAGACCTCGTAGCTGCCCGGAAGCACCCAGCGCGGGTCGGCGGGGCAGCCGGGCTCCGAGCGGCGCGCGTTCCAGGTGACGGTGGCCGCCGACACGACCTGGCGGCGCACCACCACCTCCTGGTGCTCCACCGCCCGCGGGCACTCCCGCGAGGACCAGAGCTCGTCCCCGCCGTCGGTGATCTTGAGGGCGACCGTGCGGGCGGCGAGCGTCCAGGTGCAGGCGGGGCTCGACAGCGTGCGCAGCCGCAGCGTGAGGGTGACCGGCTGACCGGCCACGGCGTCGTCGACCACGGGGGACACGACGACGTCCTCGGGGCGGCAGGGGCCCTCGGGCTCGGCCAGGGCCGGGGCGGTGGGGCCGGCGGGCTGGACCGAGGGCGCGACCGAGCCGGGTCGTCGGGACCGGTCGCGACGGTCGGCGGCCGGTGTCTCGCTCGTCGTCGCAGCACGGGTGGAGGCACGCTCGGGCGGAGCGCCGTCGCCGTCGCCGTCGCGCACCAGGTTGAGGGTGAGGAGCACCAGCGACGCCACGACGCCGAGCACGAACACCCGCCGCCGCCAGTAGATGCCGGCGGGCAGCGGGCCGCGTGTCGTCCGAGGGCCGGCCATCCTCCGACGCTAGTGAGCGCGGGGCCCGTGGTCGCGTTGCCACACCGTGCGGCAGCATTCCGGGGGTGCCGGACTCCGAGCTCCACGAGCCGCTGCTGCGCTGGTACGACGCGCACGCCCGGGACCTGCCGTGGCGCGGTCCGTCGGCGACCCCGTGGTCGGTGATGGTCTCGGAGTTCATGCTCCAGCAGACGCCGGTCGCGCGGGTGCTGCCCGTGCACGAGGCGTGGCTCGAGCGGTGGCCGACGCCGGGGGCGCTGGCGGCGGCGCCGACCGGCGAGGCGATCCGGTCGTGGGGTCGGCTGGGCTACCCGCGGCGGGCGCTACGGCTGCACGCCGCCGCGGTCGAGATCGTCGAGCGGCACGGCGGCGAGGTGCCGGCCGGGTACGACGACCTGCTCGCGCTGCCCGGCGTCGGCGACTACACCGCGGCCGCGGTCGCCAGCTTCGGGTTCGGCCGGCGCCACGTCGTGCTCGACACCAACGTCCGCCGGGTCCTGGCGCGCCTCGTGGCCGGCACCGAGCTGCCCGGCGTCTCGGTGACCCGCGCCGAGCGCGACCGGGCTGCCGCCCTGCTGCCGGACGACGCCCCGACCGCGGCCACCTGGTCGGTCGCGCTCATGGAGCTGGGCGCCCTCGTGTGCGTCGCCGCCGGCCCCCGCTGCGAGGCCTGCCCGGTACGGGCCCGCTGCGCCTGGACCGCGGCCGGCCGGCCCGCCCACGACGGGCCGCCACGGCGCGCCCAGGCGTGGGCCGGTACCGACCGACAGTGCCGGGGCCGGCTGCTCGGCATCGTCCGGGACGCCGAGGCGCCGGTGCCACGGGCCGCCCTCGAGGCGGCCTGGGCTCCGAGCGAGCAGCGCGAGCGCTGCCTGGCGGGGCTACTCGACGACGCGCTCCTCGTCCGGGTCGACGGTGACCGGTTCACCCTGCCCTGACCCGCCCCCCTGCTCGCGCTCGCGGCGGTTGCCGGCCGCCGCGGCGAGCACGCCGGGGTCGAAGGTCCAGGCCAGCCGGGCCCGCTCGGCCAGCGCAGGATCGGTCTCGGCCACCCGGTCGGCCACCCGGCCGAGCACCCGGTCGAGGTCGCGCGCGGTGCGTCCGGTGTGGAACGGCCACTTGTTCTCCGGCCACACCGCTGCCAGGAGCGTCGCCAGCTCGGCGGTGCGCGTCTCCCCGAGCGGCTGTGGCCGGTGGCCGTGGGTCATCGGGTCGGCCGCCACCAGCACGCCGAGGTCGCGCAGGGCGTCGAAGTCGTCCTCGGTGGTGTCCTGGTAGATCTTCATCAGCCGCGCGCGGGTGCGGCGCGGCGAGAGGTCGGCCGCGATCACCTCGCGCAGTGCCTCGGCGACGGGCTCGCGGGCCGGGCGGAAGCTGAGCTTGCCGCCGGAGGTGAGCAGCCGGGTCCACTTGCGCACGAACTCCTCACCGGACCAGGACTCGTAGTGCAGCAGCCGCACCGCCGCCATGTCGCCGGCGCGCACCAGCCGCTCTCGCACGTCCTTGACGTGGTGCAGCGTCAGCCAGCGGTGGACGGCGGGGCGCAGTCCCACCTTGCCGTCGACGTGGCCGTGGAACCAGTAGCCGTTGCTCGGCTCGGCGACGAGGCCGCGCCGGTGCAGGTCGGCGAGCGCGTCCGGTCCGAGGATCGGCTTGAAGTGGGTCACCGTGTCGGCCGGCCAGTGCCGCCGGCTCACGGCCTCGTACGGAAGCGCGCGCACCACCTCGACGTCGGCCGGCAGCGCGGCCAGTGCGTCGGCGTCGACGAGCAGCACCTCGTCGGCGTCGATGTGGAAGATCCACCCGACGTCGTCGAGCACGGCCAGCAGCACCTTCAGCACATTGGCGTTGATCCGCTGCCGCGCGTTGAGCTGCACCGGGCGCTTGCCCTGCCACCACTCCCCCGTGGCCGCCACCGGCGTCACGTCCGGTTCGGCGCGGAGCGCCGCGAGCGCGGCCTCGTCGCCGTCGTCGACGAACACGACCAGGTGGTCGACCCCACCGGCGAGGTTGCGCGCCACGAACGTCCGCAGGTTCTGCGGCGAGTCCTTCACCGTGCTGGCCGTGACGATCACTCGCGAAAAATACGCTGACCCGTCACTTGTACAAGTGACGGGTCAGCGCATTGGTGACGGGTCGGCGTATATCTGACGGGTCAGGCGAGCTGGGCGCCGCCCTGACCCTCCTCGGGGCCGCCGGACTTGGGGACGTCGCGCGGGCCGTCGTCGGCGGCGGGGGCGATCGGGGCGTCGACGTCGGCGCCCACCTCCGCGGTCTCGAACGGCGGGAGGTCGGGCAGGTCGCCCACCTTCTGCCCCTCGAAGGTGAAGGTGGCGGTCGGACCCTCGCCCTCGGCGTCGACCAGCACGATCTGACCCGGGCCGACCTCGCCGTACAGCATCTTCTCGGCGAGGACGTCCTCGATCTCGCGCTGGATGGTGCGGCGCAGCGGCCTCGCACCGAGCACCGGGTCGAAGCCCCGCTCGGCGAGCAGGTTCTTCGCCGCCTGCGTGAGCTCGATCCGCATGTCGCGGTCGCGCATCCGCAGCTCGACCGAGGCGATCATGTTGTCGACCATCGCCACGATCTGCTCGCGCGACAGCGGCGGGAACACGATGATCTCGTCGACGCGGTTGAGGAACTCGGGCCGGAAGTGCTGCTTGAGCTCGTCGGACACCTTCGCCTTCATGCGGTCGTAGGAGCCCGCCGCGTCGCCGCTCTGCTGGAACCCGAGGCTCACCGACTTCGCGATGTCCTTGGTGCCCAGGTTGGTGGTCATGATGATCACGGTGTTCTTGAAGTCGATCACCCGACCCTGGGAGTCGGTCAGACGTCCCTCCTCCAGGATCTGCAGGAGGCTGTTGAAGATGTCGGGGTGGGCCTTCTCGACCTCGTCGAAGAGGACGACGGAGAACGGCTTGCGGCGCACCTTCTCGGTGAGCTGGCCACCCTCCTCGTACCCGACGTAGCCCGGGGGCGAGCCGAAGAGCCGCGAGACGGTGTGCTTCTCGCTGTACTCCGACATGTCGAGCTGGATCAGGGAGTCCTCGTCGCCGAACAGGAAGTCGGCGAGCGTCTTGGACAGCCAGGTCTTACCCACACCGGACGGGCCGGCGAAGATGAACGAGCCGCCGGGACGCTTCGGGTCCTTGAGGCCGGCCCGGGTACGCCGGATCGCCCGCGACAGCGCCGCGACCGCCTGCTCCTGGCCGATGACCCGCTTGTGCAGCTCGTCCTCCATCTTGAGCAGCCGCGTGGACTCCTCCTCGGAGAGCTTCACGATCGGGATGCCGGTGGCGACGGCGAGGACCTCGGCGATGAGCTCCTCGTCGACCTCGGCCACCTCGTCCATGTCGCCGGCGCGCCACTGCTTCTCGCGCTCGGACTTCTTCAGCGTCAGCTGCTTCTCCTCGTCGCGGAGACGGGCGGCGGCCTCGAAGTCCTGGCCGTCGATCGCGGCCTCCTTGCGCTGGCGGACCTCGGCGATCTTGTCGTCGAACTCGCGCAGGTCGGCCGGGGCCGTCATCCGGCGGATCCGCAGCCGCGAGCCCGCCTCGTCGATGAGGTCGATGGCCTTGTCGGGCAGGAACCGGTCGGAGATGTAGCGGTCGGCCAGCGTCGCCGCCGAGACCAGGGCCTCGTCGGTGATGGTGACGCGGTGGTGGGCCTCGTAGCGGTCGCGCAGCCCCTTCAGCATCTCGATGGTGTGCGCGATCGTCGGCTCGGCCACCTGGATCGGCTGGAAGCGACGCTCGAGCGCGGCGTCCTTCTCGAGGTACTTGCGGTACTCGTCGAGGGTGGTGGCACCGATGGTCTGCAGCTCGCCCCGGGCCAGCATCGGCTTGAGGATGGAGGCGGCGTCGATGGCGCCCTCGGCCGCGCCGGCACCGACGAGGGTGTGGATCTCGTCGATGAACAGCACGATGTCGCCGCGGGTGCGGATCTCCTTCAGCACCTTCTTCAGGCGCTCCTCGAAGTCACCGCGGTAGCGGCTGCCGGCCACCAGCGCACCGAGGTCGAGGGTGTAGATCTGCTTGTCCTTGAGCGTCTCGGGCACGTTGCCCTTCACGATGTCCTGGGCCAGGCCCTCGACGATCGTGGTCTTGCCGACGCCGGGCTCGCCGATCAGCACGGGGTTGTTCTTCGTGCGGCGCGAGAGGATCTGCATGACCCGCTCGATCTCCTGGGCCCGCCCGATGACGGGGTCGAGCTTGCCCTCGCGGGCGTCCTGGGTGAGGTTGCGGCCGAACTGGTCGAGCACCAGCGACGACGACGGCACGTCGCCGCCCCCGCCCTGGGTGGCCGCGGCCGCCGAGGACTCCTTGCCCTGGAAGCCGGAGAGCAGCTGGATGACCTGCTGACGCACCCGGTTGAGGTCGGCGCCGAGCTTCTGGAGCACCTGGGCCGCCACACCCTCGCCCTCGCGGATCAGCCCGAGCAGGATGTGCTCGGTGCCGATGTAGGAGTGGCCGAGCTGCAGCGCCTCGCGCAGCGACAGCTCGAGGACCTTCTTGGCGCGCGGGGTGAACGGGATGTGCCCGGACGGCGCCTGCTGGCCCTGACCGATGATCTCCTCGACCTGCGCGCGCACCGCCTCGAGCGAGATGTCGAGGCTCTCGAGCGCCTTCGCGGCGACACCCTCGCCCTCGTGGATGAGTCCGAGCAGGATGTGCTCGGTGCCGATGTAGTTGTGCGAGAGCATGCGGGCCTCTTCCTGGGCCAGCACCACCACTCGCCGTGCTCGGTCGGTGAACCGCTCGAACATGCGTCACGCTCCTCGGGAAAGTCTGCGGGGTTCCCCTCGTGAGGCGTCCTCACGCGGGAGACGTACCTCTAACCCCGCGTCAAGACTAGACGTTCCCTCGAAGCCCTCCAGACCAGTCGCGTTCGCTGACAGCGGACAGACGCCGCGCGCGACCCGCCGGAGGGCCTCCGACGGGTCGCGGCCAGCACGGCACAGCACGGCACAGCCGGAACAACAGCACGGGGCCGACGGCGTCGTCCCGCGCCGTGAGGTCGAGCCGCGTCAGTTGGCGGAGTCGAACGCCTCGCGGACGTCGGCGGGGATGCGGCCCCGGTCGGGGACCTTGAAGCCGTTGGAGCGGGCCCAGTCGCGGACCTCGCGGGCGCTCGGTCCCTCGGAGGTCACCGTGCGCTTGGCCGGCTTGCTCCGGCGACCCGCGACCTTGCGGGCGTTGCCGACGTAGCCGGCGAGCACCGACCGCAGCTTGTCGGCGTTCTTGTCGTTCAGGTCGATCTCGTAGGACGTGCCGTCGAGAGCGAAGCTGACGGTCTCGTTCGCCTCGGACCCGTCGAGATCGTCGACCAGGACAATGTTGACTTTCTGTGCCACGCGATATGCCTTTCATTTCCAATGCAGAATTCAACCGCATTGCATGGGGGTTTCTCACATCGTGGCAGAAGTATTGAGTGGAGGGAAATGCCGATGCGGCGGTTCAACGATTGCGCTGGAAGACGATCTCGAGTCCCCGGAGGCTCAGCCACGGGTCGTGATGGGTGAAACAGCCGCATTCGTCGACCACGAGTCGAGCAAGATATCCGGTGGCGATCACGGGAACCTCATCCTCGGTCACCCCGAGCTCCGCGAGGATCCGTGCGACCAGTCCCTCCACCTGCGCGGCGACGCCGAACACCATGCCGGACTGAAGAGCCTCGACGGTGTTCTTGGCGATCACGGACCTCGGCCGGATCAGCTCGACCTGCCGCAGCTGCGCGCCGCGGCGCCCGAGCGCGTCCAGGGCGAGCTCGATCCCCGGCGAGATCGCACCGCCGACGTAGTGGCCGGCCGCATTCACGACGTCGAAAGTCGTGGCGGTTCCGCCGAAATCGACCACGACGAGCGGACCGCCGTACTTCGCGGCCGCGGCGAGCGAATTGACGATGCGGTCGGCGCCGACCTCGCGCGGATTGTCGGTGAGCACCGAGATACCGGTACGAACCCCCGGTTCGACCACGACGGCGTACACCTGTTCGAAATGTCGCGACATCATTTCCCGCCAGGTGTGCAGCACCGCCGGGACGGTGGCGCACACCGCGATCCCGGTGACGTCGTCGACGTGGCGACGCAGCAGCCCCCGCAGCAGCACGGCCCACTCGTCGGCGGTGCGGCGCTCGTCGGTGGCGACCCGCCAGTCGGCGAGCACCTCCCCCGCCTCGACCAGGCCGAGCACGGTGTGCGCGTTGCCGATGTCGGCGGCGAGGAGGGTCACTCCAGGTCCAGCCCGAGGTCGAAGACCGTGACCGAGTGGGTGAGCGCGCCGACCGAGATGAAGTCGACGCCGGTCGCGGCCACCTCACGAGCCCGCTCGAGGGTGAGCCCGCCGGAGGCCTCCAAGGTGGCCCGGCCGTCGGTGATCCGGACCGCCTCGCCCATCGTCTCGCTGCTCATGTTGTCGAGGAGGATCTCGGTGCAGCCGGCCTCGAGCAGGTCGCGCAGCTGCTCGAGGTCGGTGACCTCGACCTCGACCCGCAGGCCCGGGTTCGCCGTCCGCACCAGCTCGAAGGCCGCGACCGCTCCCCCGGCGGCGAGCACGTGGTTGTCCTTGACCATCGCGCGGTCGCTCAGGCTCATCCGGTGGTTGAGGCCGCCGCCGCACCTGACGGCGTACTTCTGGAGCGCCCGCAGGCCGGGCAGCGTCTTGCGGGTGTCGAGCACCCGGGCCCGGGTGCCGGCCAGCGCGTCCACCCAGTGCGACGTCGCGGTGGCAACACCGGAGAGGTGGCAGGCGAAGTTGAGCGCGGTGCGCTCGGCCGTCAGCAGGTCGCGGACCGGCCCCTCCACCCGCAGCACGGCGTCGCCCGGCGCCACCCTCGAGCCGTCGGCGACCCGGTCGGCCACCACGACGTCGTCGCCGAGGGCGTAGCGGAATGCGAGCTCGGCCACCACGAGTCCGGCGACGACGCCGTGCTCACGGCTCACGAACGCGCCCCGGCCCCGCCCCATCTCGGGCATCGCGGCGCTGGTGACGTCGTGCCCGCCGTCGGGCAGGTCCTCGGCGAACGCCGCCGCCACCTGGGCGTGCACGGCCCCGGGGTCGAGGCCGGCTGCGACCAGCTCGTCGACCAGCGCGGCCGGGAGGTCGCCGACGGGCACCCGCGCGATCACCGGTCGCTCGCCGGGGCCGGGACGAAGGAGGTGACGCAGCCGTCGTCGACCAGCACGGTGTCGAAGTGGCCGGCGAACCCGGCGTCGTCGCGCTCGGGGAAGTCGTCGCGCCAGTGCGACCCGCGGGTCTCCTCGCGGCGAGCGGCGGCCTCGGCGAGCGCCGCGGACAGCGTGACCAGGTTGGTGGTCTCCCACGCGGTCGCGTCGACGGTGCCGGCGGCCCGTTCGGCCAGCTTGGCCAGCACGTCGCCGGCCTCGGCCAGCCCGCTCGCCCGGCGCAGCACGCCGACCTGCGACGTCATCATCTCTTGGAGCTCAGCGCGCGTGCCGCCGTCGACCAGTCCCTCGCTACGGCGGTCCGGCGCCGGGTCGCGCCAAGGCCGCAGCTCGCCGGGCAGCGTGGCGGCGATCCGGCGCGAGAACACCAGGCCCTCGAGCAGCGAGTTGGAGGCGAGCCGGTTGGCGCCGTGGACCCCGGAGCAGGCGACCTCGCCGGTGGCGTAGAGCCCGGGGACGTCGGAGCGGCCCTGCAGGTCGGTACGCACGCCGCCCGAGGCGTAGTGGCAGGCCGGCGCCACCGGGATCAGCTGGGTCACCGGGTCGACGCCGTGCGAGCGGCAGACCTGGAGGATGGTCGGGAACCGGCGCTCCCAGAAGCTCGACACGCTCGCCGCGCCCGCGGCTCGACCACCGCGCTGCGCTCCGCTCGCGGTCGTACCGAGCTGGCGGGCGTCGAGCCACATGTGCGGCTGCCCGGTATCGAGCATCCTCCGCATGATCGCCTTGGCGACGACGTCGCGCGGCGCGAGGTCGGCCAGCTCGTGGACGCCCTGCATGAAGGGGGTGCCCTCGAAGTCGACCAGCACCGCTCCCTCGCCGCGCACCGCCTCGGAGATGAGCGGCTGCTGCCCGGTGGAGTCGGCGCCGAGGTACATGACGGTGGGGTGGAACTGGACGAACTCGAGGTCGCGCAGGGTGGCGCCGGCGCGCAGCGCGAGTGCCATGCCGTCGCCGGTGGAGACCGCGGGGTTGGTGGTCTGGCTGAACACCTGGCCGAGACCGCCGCTGGCGAGCACGACCGCCCGGCAGAGCACCGCACCGACGCCGTCGCGCTGCCCCTCGCTGATCACGTGGAGGGTGACGCCGGCGACCCCGCCGTCGTCGTCGAGGAGCAGGTCGACGGCGAGCGCGTGCTGGATGACCTCGATCTCCGGTGCGGCCTCGACCGCGGCGATGAGGGCCCGCTGGATCTCGGCGCCGGTGGCGTCGCCGCCGGCGTGGGCGATCCGGTCGCGGTGGTGGCCGCCCTCGCGGGTCAGCGAGAGCACCCCGTCGAGGTCGTGGTCGAAGCGGGTGCCGAGCGCGATGAGCTCGCGCACCGCCTCGGGCCCCTCGTCGACGAGCACGCGCACCGCGTCGGCGTCGCACGCGCCGGCTCCCGCGACGAGGGTGTCGACCGCGTGCTCCTCGGGGGTGTCGCCCGGGCCGAGGGCCGCCGCGATGCCGCCCTGCGCCCACTGCGTCGATCCCGCGTTGAGCACGTCCTTGGTGACCACGAGAACCTTGTCGACCTGGTCGCGCAGCCGCAGCGCGGCGGTGAGGCCGGCGATGCCGGAGCCGATGACGACGACGTCGGCCCGCGTCGTCCAGCCCGGGGCGGGCGCGCGCAGGCGGCCGGGCACGGCGGTAGGCATCTGACGAGGCTAGTGCGGCCCGCGACCGAAGTGCAGCGGCAGGTTGTCGATGAGGCGGGTGGTGCCGACCCGGGCGGCGACGAGGGCGCGGCCCTCGGCGCCGGGCGCGGGCTCGGCGTCATCGTCGAGCTCGGCGAGGTCGGGGGTGGTGAGCGCCAGGTAGTCGAGGTCGACGCCGGGGACGGCGCGCAGCTCGGCGTGCGCGGCGGCCCGGGCCGAGGCGACCCCGTCCGCTGCACCGGCCTGGGCGGCGCGCAGCGCGCGGCTGAGGACGGCCGCACGCTCCCGCCCCTCGTCGTCGAGGTAGCGGTTGCGGCTGGAGAGCGCCATCCCGTCGGCCTCCCGCTCGGTCTCGGCGCCGACGATCTCGAGGTCGAGGCAGAGGTCCGCGACCATCCGGCGCACGAGCACCAGCTGCTGGAAGTCCTTCTGCCCGAACACGGCGAGGTCGGGGCGCACCAGACCGAACAGCTTGGCGACGACGGTGAGCACGCCGCGGAAGTGACCGGGCCGTACCGCCCCCTCCAGCCGCTCGCCGAGCGGTCCCGCGTCGACGGTGACCTGCGGCTCCCCGCCCGGGTAGACCTCCTCGACCGACGGGGCGAACACGACGTCGGCCCCCTCCCGCGCGCACACCTCGAGATCGGCGTCGAAGGTGCGCGGGTAGCGGTCGAGGTCCTCCGAGGGGCCGAACTGGAGCGGGTTCACGAACACCGAGACCGCCACCGGTCCGGCGGTGCGCAGCCGGGCGAGGCGCACCAGGCCGGCGTGACCCGCGTGCAGGGCGCCCATGGTCGGCACCAGCGCCACCGGGCCGGCGTCGCGGCGGGAGGCCAGGAAGGCGTTCAGGTCGGCGCGGGTGGCGACGACGGCTGGAGTCACGAAGTGCGCTCTCGCGACCGCGCCTCGTGGTGGTCGAGCACCTGCTTGATGGCGAGGGCGCGGATCGGCACCACCCGGCCGTCGGTGACGGCGCGCGCGAGGGTGGCCCGGGCGAGGGCGAGGTAGCTGGGCAGGCTGGTGGGCGCCTCGGCCGCGACCTGCTCGAGGTGCGCGCGCACGGTGCCGAGGTCGCCGCGCACGATCGGTCCGGTGAGCGCGGCGTCGCCGTGGTCGAGCGCGTTGTCGAGGGCGGCGTTCAGCAGCGGACGCAGGGTGGCGGCGGGGTCGTCGGCACCGGCGGCGGCGAGCATCTCCATCGCCTCGGTGACGAGGGTGACCAGGTGGTTGGCGCCGTGGGCGAGACCCGCGTGGTAGAGCGCGCGCCGCTCCTCGGGCACCCACATCGCGCGGCCGCCGAGGTCGGCGACGAGACGCTCCGCGATCGGACGCTCCGCGGGGCCGGCAGTGAGGCCGAGCACGCAGCCGTCGAGCCGGTCGAGGTCGACCTCGGTGCCGGTGAACGTCATGGCGGGGTGCAGCGCGACCGGGCGGGCACCGACGGCGGCGGCCGGCGCGAGGACGGCGAGGCCGTGGCGGCCGGAGGTGTGCACGACGTACTGGCCCTCGTGCAGCGCGCCGCTGTCGGCCAGCACCTGCACCACGTTGCCGAGCATGTCGTCGGGGACGGTCAGCAGGAGCAGGTCGCAGGCGCGGGCGACCGCGCTCGGCTTGCCGGACGGGACGCCGGGCAGCAGGGTCGCCATCCGGCCGCGGGAGGCGTCGGACTCACCGGCGGCGGCGACGATCTCGTGACCGGCGGCGCGCAGCCGAGCGGACAGGACGGCGCCGACGCGGCCGGCGCCGACGACGCCGATGCGCAGCGCGGGCGTGCTGGTGTCGTGCGACATGTCTCGAACCTTTCGTTCCAGTCCCTCCGACCACTCCCGCCGTGCTGGCGGGAGCCGGGGTGGGTACCGGACGGTGTGCTCGTGCTGTCCTCTCAACGTCGAGGGTAGGCGGGCTGTTACCCCGCCGGAACCGCTGGCATGCGTGACGCACGGCACAGGTCTAGTCATCGTGGCGGCACCACTACGGTTCCGGCATGCGGTGGCGACGGCGGCAGGAGCCGACGATCGGCGTCGTCGTGCCCGCCTACGACGTGGCGGCGTACCTGCCGGCGTGCCTCGACTCGCTGCTCGGGCAGTCCCACCGCGCCCTCGACGTGGTCGTGGTGGACGACGGGTCGCCCGACGAGTCGGGGGCCATCGCCGAGGAGTACGCCGGCCGCGACCCCCGGGTGCGGGTGGTGCACACCGAGAACCGCGGTCTGGGCGCCGCCCGCAACGAGGGGTTGCGCCACGTCGGCGGCGAGCTCGTCACGTTCGCCGACTCCGACGACGTCGTGCCACCGGAGGCCTACGCCGTGCTCTCGCGGCACCTGCGGCGCACGGGCAGCGACCTGGTGACGGGCTCGATCGCGTGGTGGGAGGCCGACCGGCTCACCGAGCCGCCGTGGATGCGGCGGCTGCACCACGACCGGCGGGCGGTCACCATCGACCAGCACCCGGAGATCCTGGGAGACGTGTTCGCCTGGAACAAGCTGTTCCGGAGGGACTTCTGGGACGGCAACGACCTCTCCTGGCCCGAGGGCGTGCGCTACGAGGACCAGCCGACCACGACCCGGGCGTTCCTCCGGGCGCGCCGGTTCGGCGTCGTGCCGGAGGTCGTCTACCACTGGCGGATCCGCTCCGACGGCACCTCGATCACCCAGCAGCGCGCGAGCCTGCGGGACCTCGAGGACCGGTGGACCACCAAGCGGATGGCGCGCGCCAGCGTCGAGGCGTACGGCTCCGCGGGGGTGTCGCAGGTCTTCCACGACCGGGTGCTCCCGGGCGACCTGCACCGCTACTTCGTGCTGATCCCCGGCTGCGACGACGAGTGGTACCGGATGCTCGAGGACGGGGTGCGCGAGCTCTTCGGCGCACGGTCACTCGCCCACAGCGGCCTCCCGGCGGTCCACCGGCTCACCGGCTGGCTGGTCGAGCGCGGCCGCCGCGACGACGCCACCGCCGTCATGACGTGGTTCCTCGACCTGGCGGGCGCCCCGGTGCCGCGGGTCGAGGACGAGAGGGGCGTGCGGATCGACGTCCCGGTGCTCGACCTGGGCGACGTCGACCGTGCCGCGGTCGAGGTTCGCGAGCCGGGAACGGCGACCGGTGCCCGGTAGCCTGCTCGCCGTGAGCGCACCCGGGGACGACATCCCGCAGTGCTACATCGACAACGACTGGCTGTGCGGCGCCTACTGGGGCGACTACCGGCCCGAGCTCACCGAGGCGGCCGTCGAGCACCTCTGGATCACCGTGGTCTCCGTGCTCGTCGGGCTCGCGGTGGCCGTGCCGCTGGCACTGCTCGCGCGCCGCAGCCCGCGGGTCGAGGGGCTGGTGGTCGGCGGGACGACGATCATCTACACGATCCCGTCGCTGGCGCTGTTCTCGATCTTCCTGCCGATCACGGGCCTGTCGCCCACCACGGTGATCATCGGCCTCGCGCTCTACTCGCTCACGATCCTGGTGCGCAACGTGCTCGCCGGGCTGCGCGCGGTGCCCGACGACGTGGTGGAGTCGGCGCGCGGCATGGGCTACTCGCGGTCGCGGATGCTGATGCGGGTCGAGCTGCCGCTCGCGCTGCCGGTCACGATGGCCGGGTTGCGGGTGGCCACGGTCTCCACCGTCGCCCTGGTCACGATCGGCTCGATCGTGTCGTACGGCGGTCTCGGCAACCTGTTGCTCAGCGCGGTCGGCAACCAGTTCAAGGCGCAGATCTTCGCGGCGAGCCTGCTGTGCATCGTCCTCGCGGTGGCGCTCGACCTCGTACTGGTGATCCTCCAGCGCCTCCTCACCCCCTGGACGCGCGATGCTCGCTGAGACCTTCGACTACCTCCTCGACGGCGACCGCTGGTCCGGCCCGAACGGCATCGGCGCGTTCGCCATCCAGCAGCTGCTGCTCACGGTCACGGCGCTGGCGATCGCGACGGCGGTGGGCCTGCCGCTCGCGCTCTACCTCGGGCACCGGCGGCGTGGCGGCTTCCTCGCCGTCAACGTCTCGAACGTCGGCCGCGCGGTCCCCGTCTTCGCCGTGCTCCTCGTGCTGTCCCTGGGCCCGGTGGGGTCCGCGGTCTTCGGCCCCTACGGCCGCGCCGGCCTCGCCACCCTGATCGCGCTGGTGCTGTTCGCGCTGCCGCCGCTCATCACCAACGCCTACGTGGGGGTCACCGAGGTCGACCGCGACGTCGTGGAGGCAGCGCGCGGCATGGGGATGAGCGGCGGCACGGTCTTCCGCGCCGTCGAGCTGCCGCTGGCACTGCCGGTGGTCCTCACCGGTGTCCGGCTGGCGCTGGTGCAGGTGTGGGCCACCGCCACGATCGCGGCGCTGGTGGCCGGACCGGGGCTCGGCAGGATCATCACCCGCGGCTTCGCCAACCAGAGCACGCCGGAGGTGCTGGCCGGCGCCATCCTCGTCGCGCTGGGAGCGCTGCTGCTGGAGGGCGTCGCCGTCGTCGCCGAGCGCACCCTCGATCCGATGCGGCGTGCCCGCACCGGGCCGGCGGCGCGCCCGATCACCGTCTCCGAGGTCACCGCCGAGCGGAACCTCTCCGACGCCTGACGGGTCTCACCCCCCTGGTCGTCCCGGGCGGGTCTAGTCTCTTACTCCGGGTACCGAACGGGTGCCCATCGGACACGCGCGAGGCCCGGCCTCGCGGGACACAGAAGGTGGTGCACCCAATGAGGCTCACCCGTACCGTCGCCATCCTCGCGGCGGCCAGCACCCTGATGCTCACGGCCGGCTGCGGCGGTGACTCCCTGGAGAAGGACAGCGGCAGCGGAGGTGGCGGCGACAAGGGCAAGGTCGTCGTCGGCGGCCAGGACTTCACCGAGAGCCAGGTGCTCGCGGCGATCTACGAGACGCTGCTCGAGAACGAGGGCTACGACGTCACCACGAAGCTCGTCACGACCCGCGACGTCTACCTGCCCGAGCTGAGCAGCGGCGGCGTCGACATCGTCCCCGACTACCTCGCCGGCCTCACCGACTACCTCAACACCGAGAAGAACGGCCCGGACGCGCCGCTGGTGTCGAGCAACGACCCGGACGAGACGCTCGCGGCGCTCGAGCCGCTGGCCGAGGAGAAGGGCATCTCGATCCTGCCGCCCTCGGAGGCCACCGACCAGAACGCCTTCATCGTCACCCAGGAGTTCGCTGACAAGAACAGCGTCGTGACGCTGTCCGACCTCGCCGCCCTGGGCAACCCGATCAAGCTCGGCGCCCCCGAGGACTGCGAGGGCCGGGCCGACTGCGAGGGCGGGCTCACCGAGGTCTACGGCCTCGAGATCACCCAGATCGTGCCCCTCGACTTCGCCAGCGCCCAGCTCAAGGACGCGGTCGTGAAGGGCGAGGTCGACCTCGGCGAGACCGGCACCACCGACGGCACCCTGGAGGACCTCGGCCTGGTGCTGCTCGAGGACGACCGCGGGATCCAGCCGGCCCAGAACCTCACGCCGGCGGTCAACTCCGAGTTCCTCGCCGACAACCCCGACCTCGAGGACGTGTTCAACGAGCTGTCCGACGCCCTCACCACCGAGGACCTCGCCGCGATGAACGCCGAGGTCGACCTGGCGCGCAAGAAGCCGGCCGACGTCGCCCAGCAGTTCCTGGAGGACGCCGGGCTGCTCTGACCCGGTCAGGAGACACGTGATGGCAGCGGACGCGATGATCCGCCTCACCGGCGTCGGGAAGACCTACGACGACGGCACCGAGGCGGTGCAGGCCCTCGACCTCGAGGTGCTCCGCGGCGAGCTCGTGGTCCTGGTCGGTCCGTCGGGGTGCGGCAAGTCCACCACGTTGCGGATGATCAACCGGCTGATCGAGCCCACCTCGGGCACGATCGAGATCGACGGGCGCGACGTCACCGGCTCCGACCCGGTCCGGCTGCGGCGCGACATCGGCTACGTCATCCAGGCGGTCGGGCTGTTCCCGCACCAGACCATCACGGCCAACGTGATGACGGTGCCGCTGCTGCACGGCGAGTCGAAGCGGACCGCACGGTCGCGGGCCCACGAGCTGCTCGACCTCGTGGGTCTCGACGCCGCCCAGTACGGCGACCGCTACCCGCACCAGCTCTCCGGCGGGCAGCGGCAGCGGGTCGGGGTGGCGCGGGCCCTCGCCGCCGACCCCCCGGTGCTGCTGATGGACGAGCCGTTCGGGGCCGTCGACCCCGTGGTGCGGGTGCGGCTGCAGGACGAGTTCCTGCGGCTCCAGCGCGAGCTGGACAAGACCGTCGTCCTCGTCACCCACGACATCGACGAGGCGGTGCGGATGGGCGACCGGGTCGCGGTGTTCGCGGCCGGCGGCCGGCTGGCGCAGTACGCCACCCCCGCCGAGCTGCTGGCGCGGCCGGCCGACGACTTCGTCGCCGACTTCGTGGGCTCCACCCGGGGCCTGCGGCGGCTCGCCGTCACCCGGCTGGACCCCGCGCACCTCGAGCCGGTCGACGGTGTCACCGCCGGCCAGCTCGGCTCCGCCATCGACCTCGACTCCACGTTGGAGGAGGCGCTGGCAGCGATGCTGCGCGACGACAAGCCGATGATCGGCGTCAAGGACGGCGCGCAGCTCGTCGGGGTGCTCACACCGGACGGCGTCCACCGCGCCCTGCGAGCGAGCCTCGCAGCGGGGGTCGAGGAACGAGACACCCGCGTCGCGAGCGAAGGTTGAGCAAGCCCTCCGGCTGAGGAACGAAGCCGGAAGGGGCGCGTCGAAACCACGCAAGGTCAACGGCTACGTGACCGGTACGTGACCGGCGGCCTCAACCCACCGGCACGTCCCGGTGCCAGCTCTGCGTGACGTACTTGGTCTCCCAGCCCATCGACAGGTACAGCCCGTGGGCGCCGGTGGAGGAGTCGGAGTCGACCTCGAGCCCCACGTGGCTGCGACCGCGGCCGGCGGCGTCGGCGATGATCGTGCGCAGGAGGCCCTTGGCGACGCCGCGGCCGCGGGCGATCTCGACCACGCCGATGTAGGCCACGTAGGAGCTCGTGCCGGACTCGGTGCCGACGAGGGCGCCGGCGGGCTCGCCGTCCACCTCGGCCAGCCACCAGTGGTCCCAGCGATGGCCGGGGTCCTCGCGGAGCCGGAACAGGAACTCGTCGAAGGTCTCCGGCTTGGAGTTGAAGTGGTCGGTGAACGCCGCCTCGAGGACGTCGTGCACCGCGCGCAGGTCGGACTCGCCCTCGGCGAGCCGGACCATGACGCCCTCGCGCTCCCAGCGCGCCGGGTCGGGCACCAGGTCGGCCTCGTCGGGCAGCACCGGGCGGCTCATCTGCCACCAGGTGCGCACGTGGTCGAAGCCGGTGGCGGTCAGCCAGCGGTGCTGCCGCTCGTCGTCGGCGAAGGCTCCGGTGTCGATCTGCTGGACCGGGAGCCCACGCGCCGCCCCCACCTCCCGCGCCTGGCCGACCGCCCACTCGACGAGCACGTCGGAGCACGCGCGGCCCCGGCCCTCGGGGAGGTTGCGCTCGACCACGTGGGCGAACAGCATCCGGCCGGTGGCGCGGTCGTGCACGCTCCCCCAGGCGCGGATGACGCCGTCGCCGTCGCGGACGACGACGTTCTGCCGGGTCCGCAGCCCGTGCTCGGAGACCTCCACCAGCACGTCGTCGACGCCGGAGGCAGCCCAGCCGCGGCCCTCCCGCTCGTGGTCGCGCAGCAGCTGGGTCAGCCGGGCCAGGTCGCCCTGGTCGGCCGGGTCGGGGGTGCCGACCGACCAGTCGTCGGGCAGACCAGCGACCTCCTCGACGAGCTCGTCGGGGTCGGACTCGAACCGGCTCTCCTCGGGCAGCACGGCCCGCATTGTGCCGGTTCCTGGTGGATCAGGCGTGCTTGCGCTCCGGCACGGCGCCGGCTCGCCACTCGGCGAGGACGACGTCGAGCTCCTGCTCGAGCTCGGCCACGCGGACGACGGCCTGGGCGGCACGCTCCTCGGCGTCGTCGAGACGGGCGGTGAGCTGGGTGGTGAGCTCGGTGGCCTCGGCGAGGCGGTCGCGCTCGGCGTCGAGCTCGCGGTGGGCCTCGGCCAGCTCGCTCGCGGCGTCACCGAGCCGCTGCTCGAGCCGGTCGATCGTGGCCTGGTGCCGCAGCAGGGTGGCGTGGGTGGTGGCGACGTAGACCGCCTGCTCCGCCACCCGGGTCTCGGTCATCGCGCGGTAGGCCGAGGCCTGCTCGGCACGCTCGTGGGCGGTCTCCCGGCGGGTGTCGAGGACCTCGGTGTAGGTGATGCGGGTGGCCGCGATACCGAGCGCGACGGAGGCGGACGCGGCGACGAGCACGAGCAGCCACGAACCGGTGGGTGCGGTCCCGGCGACGGCCAGGGCAGCGAGCAGCAGCAGTGCGCCGGCGACCACGAGTCGGGTCGAGCGCTGGCGGCGGCGGGTCGGTGCCGGTCGCCGGGGTGACGGGGAAGTCATGAGCGCACCGTAGGCCCGCACCCGACCCGAGCCCGGGAGGCGCGCCACGTCGGTTGAGGTGCTCCGGAGCGAGGAACGAGCGGAGGAGCCTCGAAACCCCCGCAACCGATCCGCCCAGCGTTCCCGGGATCCCTCAGGCGGGGTGGGTGGGGGGGTCGTCCTTGTCGTCGGTGGGGACGCGGCAGGCTCGTTCGAGGAGGAGGGCGGCGACGACGACGCCCACGCAGGCGAGGACGGCGGCGGCGGAGCCGGTGGCCCGCCGCTCGGCGAGCTCGGCGGAGCTACCCAGCCAGCTCAGCGCGTACCCGAGGTAGGCGCCGCCGACCAGCGCACCGACGAAGGCACAGGCGCGGGCCAGGACGAGCCGGTTGACCGCCTGGGAGGGGTCGAGCCGCTCGCGGCGCACGTGCACGGTGCGCCAGGTGGCCCAAGCGGTGTAGCCGAGGATCGCCGCCACCAGCGCGAGACCGGCCGGCTGGGCCCAGGTCACCACGGGCGGGGTGCCCCAGCGGTCGGAGAGCGGGTGGACCAGCCATCCGACGATGAGTCCGCCGATCGCCCATACCGCGAGCACCGCCGGCGGCGTCGGGCGGAGCGTCCCCCGGACCGGCGGCTCGCTCACTCGACGTCGAGCGCGAGGTCCTCGCGGTGCCGGACCCCCTCGATGCCGATCGCCGAGAGCAGGTCGGCGATGCGGCCCTGGTCGGGCAGCTCGGCGTCGGGCTCGAGGTCGTACCAGGGCTTCAGGACGAACGCGCGCTGCCCCGCCTTCGGGTGCGGCAGGCGCAGCGCCTCGGTGTCGCTGCGGCGGTCGCCGACGACGATGAGGTCGACGTCAAGGGTGCGGGGGGCGTTCGGGACGTCGCTGCGCTCGCGGTCGTAGGCGTCCTCGATGGCCTGGGCCCGGTCGAGCAGGCGGTGGGCGGCGAGCGTGGTGTCGATGAGGACGACGGCGTTCAGGTACGCCTCGGCGTCCGGCGGCGAGTCGACCGGGTCGGTCTCGTAGACCGGCGAGACCCCGGTGATCCACACGTCGGGGGTGTCGGCGAGCGCGTCGACCGCCCCCTGCAACGCGTCCATCCGGTCGCCCAGGTTGGAGCCCAGCGCGACCACCGTGCGGCGGATCGGGCGCATCTCGCCGGTGAGGGTGTCGGCATCGACGATGTTCGGGTTGGGGGTCTCAGTCACGGGGGACCTCGCGCTCTCGGGTGATCGTCAGGGCGACGTCGGAGAACGTCGCATCCAGGGGGGCTTGCGGCTTGTGGACCGTGACTCGCACCCATTCAACACGCGTGTCCGAAAGGCAGACACCCGCGATCCGCTGGGCAAGGGTCTCGATCAGGTCGACCGGATCTGTCTCCACGGCGGCTCGCACCGAGGCCACGAGACTCCCGTAGTCGACGGTGTGCCGCAAGTCGTCCGACGCGGCGGCGGACGTCGTGTCGAGGCCGAGCACGAGGTCGAGCACGAAGCGCTGCCCGTCGCGCCGCTCGTGCTCGAAGACGCCGTGGTGGCCGAAGCACTCCAGCCCGAGGACGGCGAGCTCGTCGGCGGGGGTCTCGGGGCGGACGACTGGGTTCACGACCGGGTCCGCTCCCACACCCGCAGCACATCACGGGTGCCGCGGACGTCGTGCACCCGGACCCCCCACACCCCGCGCTGGGCGAGCACGAGGGTGAGCGCGTGGCCCGCGACCTCCCGCTCGCCGACCGGACGCGGTTCGCCGTCCGCGCCGGCGAGCAGCCGGCCCAGGAACGTCTTGCGGCTCGCGCCCACCAGGAGCGGGAAGCCGAGCCCGGCCACGGCGTCCAGGCCGGCGAGCAGCTCCCAGTTGTGGCCGGCGTCCTTGGCGAAGCCGAGCCCGGGGTCGAGCACGACCCGGTCGTCGGGCACCCCGGCGGCCCGGGCCGCGGCGACCCGCTCCCCCAGCTCCTCGGCCACCGCGGCGACGACGCCGCCCGGCTCGTCGTAGGTGGCGAGCCGCTGCATCCGGTCGCTGTGCGCCCGCCAGTGCATCGCCACGTACCCCGCCCCCGCGGCCGCCACGAGCGGCAGCATCTCCGGGTCGGCCAGTCCGCCGGAGACGTCGTTGACCATCGCGGCCCCGGCGGCCAGGGCCTCGCGGGCCACCTCCGCACGCATCGTGTCGACCGAGACGTAGGCGCCGGCGCCCGCCAGCTGCTCGATCACCGGCACCACCCGGTCGAGCTCGACGGCGAGCAGCGGCCGGGTAGCGCCGGGTCGGGTCGACTCGCCGCCGACGTCGAGCACGTCGGCGCCCTCGGCCAGCAGCCGCCGCCCCTGCGCCACCGCCGAGGCCGTGTCGGCGTACCTGCCGCCGTCGGAGAAGGAGTCGGGCGTGACGTTGACGACGCCCATCACCACCGGGCGCCCGTCGGGTGGGCTCGGCAGCGGCCCGCTCATCGCGGCCGGCCCGCCGCCGCGCGCAGCCGTCGACGCAGTGACGCCGGCACCAGCGCCCGCAGCCGGTGCGGGACCCGGTCGGCGGCGTGCGGCGCGGGTGCGGGTGCAGGTGCGGAGCCCCGGGCGAGGTGCTCGGCGGCCACCACCGACGACCGGCTCACCGCCTCGGACTCCTCGTAGAGGTCGACGTAGCCGGCCCACAGCTCGTCGAGCGCGGCGTGGGCCTCGGGGGTGTCGCGGGCCGGGTCGACGAGCCGGTCCAGCTGCTCCCAGGTGGCGCCGGCCAGGTCGCGCAGCCGGGCGGGGAGGGTGAGGTCGTCGAGGGTGTGGCTCATCCGGCGCAGGCCGGGGTCGACGAACCCGGACGCCGCGCCCAGCCGCTCGTCGTCGGGGTGCTCGACCTCGGGCAGCCCGAGGGCCGCACCGGCGGCGGCGGTGGCCGCACGCCAGTCGCCCAGCAGGTCGCCGTACCGGACGAAGGCCCGGTCGGCGCCGCGGGTGGCGCGCTCGGTGTGCAGCAGCACGTTGAGCCACGAGGCGACGAGGTGCGCGTGCCCCAGCCGGCTGCCGTAGTAGGTCTCGCGGCTGCCCACCACCTCCGCCGGCGGGCGGAGCATGGTGGCGAAGGCCGGCCCGGCACCGGCCGCGGCGCACGCCTCGCGCCACAACGGCAGGAACCAGGCCAGCCGCGGGTCCTTCACCACGAGCCGCGGGTGGGCGTCGAGCTGCCCGGCGAGCCAGGCGCGGACGGCGTCCCCCTCGGCGGCGTCGGCCACCGCCTCGCAGGCGTCCCAGGCGGCGGGGCGGGCGTCGGCCACCTGCACGGTGGCCGCGCGGAGCAGCCGGTCGTGGCGGTCGACCACCCACTGCGGCTCGGCGAAGCCGCGCGGGTTCGAGTCGTCGGCGGCCACCTCGGGCCGCGGCACGTGGAGGCCCAGCAGCCGCAGCAGCCCGGCCAGCGTGCTGGTGCCGCTCCGGCCCGCGCCCACGACCAGCACCACCCGGCGCTCGGTCGGGGTGCGGGGGTCAGAAGTCATAGCCGAAGGCCTCGATGTCGCGGGCGAAGTTGCGGCCGACGATCTCACGCATCTCGGGTGTGTAGGCGTCGCGGTACGCGGTCGGGTCCTGGTTGCGCGTGGCGTTGGCCCGCGGCACCGGCGCGTAGGTGTCGAGGCCGATCATCCCCAGCACCTCGGCCAGGTCGTGCTCGAAGCGCTCGGTGCGACCGACGTAGCTCGCGGTGTCGTCGCGCCGCTCCAGGTAGGCCAGCTGCGGTATCCGGAGCCGCCGGAACCGCTCCGGCCCCTCGATCACGAAGCTCTCGAACGTCGGGTGGTGCTCGAGCACACCGCGGTAGAACGGGTTGCGCGCGACGGCGCGAGCCGCCCGCGCGTTCTCGGGACGCTGCGCCGCGCGGCCGCGCCGCTCGACCATCAGGTACCAGGAGTACATCCGCGCCCAGGGGTTCCGCACGAAGCCGAAGGTGAAGTACTCGGCGAGCTCGGGCCGCACCTGTGCGGCCGCCGACCAGGTGGCGTGGCGGCCGCCGCGCAGGCCCACCACGGGGTAGCTGTCGGGCAGCAGCTCGCGCAGCACCAGGTCGACGGTCGAGCCGCCCGTCTTCTGCACGTGCACGAAGAGCACCCGCGCGGCGTCGGAGACGATCACTGGCTCACCACCGCGACGTCACCGGTGCGCGTTGATGAGGGCCATCGCCTCCGAGCGGGTGGCGGCGTTGTGCATGATCCCCCGCACGGCGGAGGTGATGGTGCGGGCACCGGCCTTGCGGACGCCGCGCATGGTCATGCAGAGGTGCTCGGCCTCGATGACGACGATGACGCCGCGGGCCTCGAGCAGCCGCATCAGGGCGTCGGCGACCTGGGTGGTGAGGCGCTCCTGCACCTGCGGTCGGCGGGCGTAGACGTCGACCAGCCGCGCCAGCTTCGACAGGCCGGTGATCTTGCCGGACTCCGCCGGGATGTAGCCGACGTGCGCGACACCGGTGAACGGCACCAGGTGGTGCTCGCACATCGACCACATCTCGATGTCGCGCACCAGCACCATCTCGTCGTGGCCGATGTCGAAGGTGGTGGTGAGGACGTCCTCGGGCCGCTCCCGCAACCCCCCGGTGACCTCGGCGTAGGCGCGCGCCACCCGGGCCGGCGTCTCGCGCAGCCCCTCGCGGTCGGGGTCCTCGCCGATCGCGATCAGCAGCTCGCGGACGGCGGCCTCCGCGCGGGCGTGGTCGAACTCCGGCACGTCCTCCGGTGCCACGTCGGGCGCCGCGATCGGGTCGGTCACCGGTGGCTCAGACGGTGCCGGGGCTCGGCGGGGTGGGCTGGCCGCCCTGGCCGAGACCGGGGTCGCCGTGGACGTCGCCGCCGGGGCCGGGCGGGGTGACGACGAGCGCGCCCTCCTCCTGCCGGCGGCCGTTGGCGGCGGCGCGGTCGCGGATCGCCTGCGGGATCTCGACCGGCGGGATCGTCGAGGGGTTGCGGCTCGGCGAGCCGGTCCAGGCCGGCCGGCGCTCGCGCTTGCGCAGCGACGTGAACACCTCGGCCACCTGGGCCTTGTCGAGGGTCTCCTTGTCGAGCAGCGCCAGCACCAGCGCGTCGAGCACGTCGCGGTTGGCCTCGAGCGCGTCGTAGGCCTCCTGGTGGGCGTTGGCCAGCAGGATCGTGACCTCCTCGTCGACGGCGGCCGCCGTCTCCTCGGAGTAGTCGCGCTGGTGGCCCATGTCGCGGCCCAGGAACGGCTCGGCGTTGCCGGTGCCGAGCTTGATCGCGCCGATCCGCTCGGTCATGCCGTACTGGGTGACCATCGCGCGGGCCAGGTTGGTGGCCTTCTCGATGTCGTTGCCGGCACCGGAGGTGACGTCGTGGAAGATCAGCGCCTCGGCCGCCATCCCGCCCAGCATGTAGGCGAGCTTGTCGAGCATCTCCGAGCGCGTCTGGGAGTACTTGTCCTCGTCGGGCAGCACCATCGTGTAGCCCAGCGCCCGGCCGCGCGGCAGGATCGTCACCTTGTGCACCGGGTCGGTGGTGGGCATCGCGGCCGCCACCAGTGCGTGCCCGCCCTCGTGGTAGGCCGTCATCAGCTTCTCCTGCTCGCTCATCAGCCGGCTGTGGCGCTGCGGGCCCGCGATCACGCGGTCGATCGCCTCGTCGAGGGAGTAGTTGCTGATCATCTTCTGGTTGTTGCGCGCGGTGAGCAGCGCGGCCTCGTTGAGCACGTTGGCGAGGTCGGCGCCGCTGAACCCTGGCGTGCGCCGTGCCACCGAGACGAGGTCGATGTCGTCGGCCAGCGGCTTGCCCTTGGCGTGCACGCCGAGGATCTTGGTGCGGCCGGCGAGGTCGGGGGCGTCGACGCCGATCTGCCGGTCGAAGCGGCCGGGACGCAGCAGGGCGGGGTCGAGCACGTCGGGCCGGTTGGTGGCCGCGATCAGGATGACGCCGCCGCGGACGTCGAAGCCGTCCATCTCCACCAGCAGCTGGTTCAGCGTCTGCTCGCGCTCGTCGTGGCCGCCGCCCATGCCGGCGCCGCGGTGGCGCCCGACGGCGTCGATCTCGTCGATGAAGACGATCGCGGGGGCGTTCTCCTTGGCCTGCTCGAACAGGTCGCGCACCCGGGAGGCGCCGACGCCGACGAACATCTCGACGAAGTCCGAGCCGGAGATCGAGTAGAACGGCACGCCGGCCTCACCGGCGACCGCCCGCGCGAGCAGGGTCTTGCCGGTGCCGGGCTGGCCGTAGAGCAGCACGCCCTTGGGGATCTTGGCGCCGACCGCCTGGAACTTGGCGGGCTCCTGGAGGAACTCCTTGATCTCGCCGAGCTCCTCGACCGCCTCCTCCGCGCCGGCGACGTCGTCGAACGTCGTCTTCGGCATGTCCTTGGTGATCAGCTTCGCCTTGGACTTCGCGAACTGCATGACGCCGCGGCCGCCGCCGCCCTGCACCTGGTTCATGAGGAAGACGAACAGCAAGATGATCAGGGCGAACGGGATGAGCGTGAGGAGCAGCGAGCTCAGGAACCCCGGCGAGGGGTTCTCGGAGTTCGACTTCTCGATGGTGCCGGCCGCCACCTGCTCGTCGACCGCCTCGAGCAGTGCCTGCTGCTGGCCGTCGATGTAGTAGGAGGAGACCTTCGAGCCCGCGTCACGCGCGCCGTCGTCGAGGGTGGCCTCGATCTTCTGGTCGGTGCCCTGGATGAACGTGATCTCCTTGACGTCACCGTCGGCGACGTACTTCTGCATCTGCGAGGTGGGCACCTCGTCGTAGCCGCCGCCGGGGGCCAGGAACTGGAGCGCGAGGAGCACGCCGACCACGGCCAGGGCGATGTACACCCACGGACCCTTGAAAATGCGCTTCACTTACAACAGCTCTTCCCTCGGCACGACCAGGACCCGACGACGCTACCGGTCGTCGGCGTTCGGACTCATCTTCTCAGGCCCCTGGCTACTCGACCTCGACCGGGACGGCGTCGTCCAGCTCGACGAACTCCCCCACCTGGTAGACGCCGTTGGTCTGCAGCGTCACGGTCTGGATGCCGAGCGGCTCGCCGTCGGCGTAGGTGAGGAGCGAGACGACCGCGGGCCGGCGGACCTTGCTGCCCACCGCGATCGCGTAGGCGGCACCGCCGGTGGTGCCCGTCGTGTACGTGTATCCGGCCTCGCCGTTCTCGCCCTCGACCCGGGTGGGGCCGGACACCACGTGGGTGTGGCCACCGAGCACCAGGTCGACGCAGCCGCGGGCCAGCGCGGTCCGGCCGAGGTTGGCGTCGTGGACCAGCATCGTCTGCACCCGCTCGCCGTCCTCGTCGGCGCGGCAGGCCTCGTCGGCGAGCCGCTCCTCGACCTCGGCGAAGGAGAGGTCGCCCTCGTCGCGCCAGCTGCCGAGGCCGCTGGCGCGGGGGTCCTGGACGCCGAACAGCCGGGTGTCGGCGGGCCCGTCGACGATCTCGCCGGTCAGCATCCTCCAGCCGCGCTCGGCGAGGTAGTCCCCCACGAACTTGCCGTTGTCGTGGTTGCCGGCCACGGCCCAGCGGTCCTCGACGTCGTTGAAGGCGGCATCGAGTGAGTCGAGCGAGAACGCCTCCCACCGCTGTCCCGTGGAGGTGTCGTCGCCGGCGTCGAAGACCGCGGTGGCGCCACCGGCGTCGCCGACGGCCCGGGCCACCAGGTCCATCCCGATGTTGTCGTGGCGGTCCGACACCAGCACCACGACCGTGTCGCCCTCCTCGGGCTCCCGCAGCGGCAGGTCGGCCGCCCGCTCGGCAGCGCTGTCGTAGAACACCTTGCTCTTGTCGTAGGTGTCGATGGCGCTCGCGATCAGTCGCCGGGTCTGCGAGGTCGTCACGTCGCCGAGCACCTCGACGCCGTCCAGCTCGGCGGGCAGCGGCACGCCCGGGCCGAGGAACTCCCCGAGCGAGACCCACTCCTGGGCCTTCTCGAGGGTCTCCTCCTCGGGCTCCCAGGGGGCCAGCAGCGTGACCCCCACCAGCGCGACCAGCACGCCGACGAGCGCGCCCTCGCGGGTCGGGACCCGGGCCCGCCAGCTGCGAGCGGCGCTCGGCGCCGATCAGGACCCACACCAGGATCGGCAGCAGCCCGACGACCGCGCCGCGCAGCGCGGCGTCGTAGGCCATGTCGGTGACCGTGTCGCGCACCTTGGTGACCGGGCCCTGCGGCTGGCCGGCCAGCAGCGCGTAGCGCTCCACCAGGGCCGGCAACGACCGGGCGTCGGTCTTGCCGAGGCGCACCTCGACCCCGACCGCGCTGCCGGAGTCGACGCGCAGGTCGGGCAGGACCGGCCCGGTGCGCACCGTGGCCATCCCGCCGAGGTCGGGCGAGACCACGGCGTCGTGGCTGGCCACCGTGAGGTCACGCTCGCTCTGGAGGAAGAGCACGACCGAGGCCGGTGCGGCCAGAGCGAACCAGACCAGCAGGTAGGCGGCGGCCACGCCGATCCCCCGCGATCTCGAGGCTCGCCCCGCCCGCACCTCGGTCACCCTGCTCTCATGAACGTGCGCGGGCGATCGCGTAGAGGCAGACCGACGCCGCGACCCCGGCGTTGAGCGACTCCAGCGAGCTGGCCATCGGGATCGAGACGAGGTGGTCGCAGGTCTCGCTCACCAGCCGGGAGAGGCCGTCGCCCTCCGCACCGACCACGACCACGAGGGGGCCGGTGACGAGGTCGACGTCGGCGACGAGGTCGGGCAGCGCGAGGTCGCCGTCCGCGGCGAGCCCGACCACCATGCAGCCGGCGTCCTGGAACGCCTTGAGCTGACGGGTGAGGTTGACGGTCTGGGCCACGGGCAGCCGTGCCGCCGCGCCCGCGCTGGTCTTCCACGCCGACGCCGTCATGCCGGCGGCGCGGCGCTCGGGCACCACGACGCCGTGGGCGCCGAACCCGGAGGCGCTCCGGACGATCGCGCCGAGGTTGCGGGGGTCGGTGACCTGGTCGAGCACCACGACGAGCGGGGCCTCGCCCGCCTCGGCGGCGCGCCGCAGGAGGTCGTCGGGGTGGGCGTACTCGTAGGGCGGGATGCGGGCAGCGACGCCCTGGTGCACGGCGTCGTCGGTCATCCGGTCGAGCTCGCGGCGCCCGACCTCCATGAGCCCGACGCCACCCTCGGAGGCGAGCCGGAACGCCTCCTTGAGGCGGGCGTCGCGCTCGGCGCCCTCGGCGACGTAGAGCGTGGTGACCGGGACCCCGGCGCGGAGCAGCTCGACCACGGCGTTGCGGCCCGCCACCCACTCGGAGTCGGTGCCGGTCCGGCGGCGCGGCCGGGGCTGGGCCTTCTTCTGCGCCGCGTCGTGCGCCTTGTGGTACGGGCGGTCCTTGGCCTTCGGCGTGGGGCCCTTGCCCTCCAGGCCGCGTTTCACCCGGCCGCCGCTGCCCGCCGTCGGCTTCTTGCTGCTCTTGCGGATCGAGCCCTTGCGCTGAGAGTTACCGGGCATGGTTCAGGCTCCACTTCGGGCCGGACGGGGTGTCCTCCACCTCGATGCCGGCCGCCTTGATCTGGTCGCGGATGGCGTCCGCGCGCGCGAAGTCCTGGGACTCGCGGGCCTCCGCGCGCTGGTCGAGCAGGGCCTGGACGAGCGCGTCGACGGCGGCCGTGAGCTTGGCGTCGTCGCCCCCGGTGGCCCAGGCCTCGTCGGCCGGGTCGAGACCGAGCACGCCGAGCATCGCCCGGACAGCGGCGGCGTGCGCCGCGGGGTCGTCGGCGCGGTTGCCCTCGCGGACGGTGTCGAACAGCACCGCGACGGCGGCCGGGGTGCCGAGGTCGTCGTCCATGGCCGCGGCGAAGGCCGGGGGCACCTCACCGGCCGCGCCGGGGCCGGCCCTGTCGAGGAAGGTCTCGATGCGCCGGAAGCCCTGGGCCGCCTCGTCGAGGGCCTCGAAGCTGAACTCGACGTGCGAGCGGTAGTGCGCGCTCACCATGTAGAAGCGCAGCTCGATGCCGCGCACCCGCTCCAGCACGTTCGGCACGAGCATGCTGTTGCCGAGCGACTTGCTCATCTTCTCGCCGGCGGTGGTGATCCAGGCGTTGTGCATCCAGTACGACGCGAACGGGTGGCCGGCCGCGCGCGACTGGGCCTGCTCGTTCTCGTGGTGCGGGAAGCGCAGGTCGACGCCGCCGCCGTGGATGTCGAAGGCCGCACCGAGGTACTTGCCGGCCATCGCCGAGCACTCGATGTGCCAGCCGGGCCGTCCCGGTCCGTAGGGGCTGGGCCAGGCGGCGCTCTCCGGCTCGGTCTCCTTCTTCCACCCCTTCCACAGCGCGAAGTCGCGGGGGTCGCGCTTGCCGCGCGGGTCGGCGTCGCCGGCGGCCTCCATGTCGTCGACCTTCTGCCGGGTCAGCTCGCCGTACTGCGGCCAGGAGCGGACGTCGAAGTAGACGTCGCCCGAGCCGTCCTCGGCGGCGTAGGCGTGACCCTGGGCGACGAGCCGCTCGATGAGCTCGAGCATCTCGGGCACGTGGCCGGTGGCGCCGGGCTCGTAGGTGGGCGGCAGCACGTTGATCGCGGCCAGGGCCCGGGTGAGCTCGGCGTGCATCGCGTAGGCGAGGTTGAACCACGGGCGGCCCTGCTCGGCGGCCTTGGCGAGGATCTTGTCGTCGATGTCGGTGACGTTGCGGATGAACGTCACCTCGTAGCCCTCGTGGGTGAGCCAGCGCCGGAGCACGTCGAAGTTCACCGCCGACCGTACGTGCCCGACGTGCGGCTCGCTCTGCACCGTCAGGCCGCACACGTACACGCCGGCCTTCCCCTCCTCGAGGGGCACGAAGTCGCGGACCTCGCGGGTCGCGGTGTCGTGGAGCCGGAACGTCACCGTCCGATCCTAGGGAGGGTGCGCCCGGCCTCCCATTCGCTGTCACCGCGGAACGCCCGCGATCTGTGGCTGGTGGGACTGGTGTGGCGTACCGTTCTCGGGTGCGCCTCCCCCCGCGCCGCCCCGGCGTCCTCGCCGCGGCCGCCGTCACCCTGCTGGCCCTGCTCGCCCCGCTTGCCCCGCTCACGCCCGCGCAGGCGGCCGCGCCCGGGTCCGCGCCGGGGTCCGTGCCGCCGGGTGCCACCACCCGCCAGGCCGCACCGAAGCGGCTCATCACCTACACCGAGTGGGACACCACCCGGCAGCTCGCCCGGGGTGACCGCTCCGGCGTCGTGATGGACGGCGGCCGGCTGGTGCTCGGGCGCCCCGCCGGCCGGCGCACCTACGCGGGCCGCAGCTACGACCGCGGCAGCTGGACGTCGCCGTGGGTGCGGCACCACACGTTCACCGAGCTGGTCGCGTCGTGGTCGGCGCGGACGCCGGGCGACAGCTGGGTCGAGGTCGAGGTGCGGGGCCGCCGTCCCGCCGGGCCGACGTCGTGGGACGTGCTGGCCCGCTGGACCTCCGGCGACACCCACCTCGAGCGTCGGACCGTCTCCGGGCAGGGCGACGAGGGCACCTCGGTCGCCGTCGACACCTGGCGCGCGCCCGCCGGCCTCACCACCTACCAGCTCCGGGTCACGCTGCTGCGCCGCACCAGCACGCGCGCGGCGCCGTCGGTCGACGTCGTCGGCGCGATGGCGTCGCGGGTGCCTTCCACCGCGTCGGCGACCTCCGCACCCGGACCGGCCCGCGGCCGCGGGATGCGCGTGCCGCCGTACTCGCAGATGATCCACCGCGGTCACTACCCGCAGTGGGGCAACGGCGGTGAGGCGTGGTGCTCGCCGACGTCGACCTCGATGGTGCTCGGCTGGTACGGGGCGCTGCCGCCGGCGCGCTCCTACGGCTGGGTGCCCTCCGGCCACCCGAACCCGTTCGTCGACCACGCCGCCCGCAGCGTCTACGACTACGCCTACGACGGCGCCGGCAACTGGCCGTTCGGCACGGCCTACGCCGCGTCGCTGGCGGGCCGGGCGTTCGTGACCCGGCTGCGGTCGATGCGCGAGGCCGAGGAGTTCGTGGTGGCTCGGATCCCGCTGGTCATCTCGATCGCCTTCCGCGCCGGCGAGCTCGACGGCGCCCCGATCTCGTCGTCGAACGGCCACCTGCTGGTCGTCGTCGGGTTCACCCGCTCCGGCGACGTCGTCGTCAACGACCCCGCTGCCCCCACCAACGGCAGCGTCCGGCGCACCTACGACCGCGGCCAGCTCGAGCGCGCCTGGCTCAACGCCTCCGGCGGCCTCACCTACGTGATCCGCGACGCCGAGCACCCTCTCCCCGCCGGCCCCGCCAGCAACTGGTGACGGCGCGCTCGCCGTCCGGCCGGGTCAGGAGGCGGTGAAGTCGATCTCGTGCCAGCCCGTGGCGCCGTCGGGCAGCACGTCGCGCCGCTCGCCGGTCTGCACGAGGCCGTCCTGGTCGGTGGCGCGCACCCGCACCAGGTGGTCGCCCTCGTCGACCTCGACGACGGCGCGCCACTGCACCCAGGTGTCGGTGCTCGGGACCCCCGCGAGCTCGGCCGGCTGCCAGGCGCCGCCGTCGACCGCGACCTCGACCGCCGCGATCCCCGTGTGCTGCGACCACGCCGTGCCGGCCACGGCGACCTCCCCGGCCCGGACGTCGGAGCCCGAGCGCGGCACCTCGACCCGCGACGACATCTTCACCGGACCCTGCTCGCCCCAGCCCTTGTCGGTCCAGAAGGCGGTGAAGTCGTCGAACCGGCTGACCTCGATGTCGACCACCCACTTCGTGGCCGACACGTAGCCGTAGAGCCCCGGCACCAAGGTGCGCACCGGGAAACCGTGCTCGATCTCCAGCGGCTTGCCGTTCATCGCGTAGACGAGCATCGCCGCACGGCCGTCGGTGACGACGTCGAGCGGGGTGCCGCAGGTCCACCCGTCCTCGGAGGTCTGGAGCAGGGCGTCGGCCTCCGGGAGCGGGCCGGCCTCGGCCAGCAGGTCGGCGAGCGCGACGCCGGTCCACCAGGCGTTGCCGATCAGTGAGCCGCCGATCTGGTTGGAGACGCAGTTGAGGGTCACCCACGACTCGACCACCGGCCGCGCGAGCAGGTCCTTGTAGCTGATCTCGACCTCGCGCTCGACCAGGCCGTGGATGCGCAGCCGCCACTCGTCCGGCACGATCGCGGGCTGCACCGTGGCGGTGTGGATGATGTAGAAGGCCGGGACCGGGGTCATCCACGGCGAGACGCCCCGGACGCCGACGCGGACGTCGGCCGGCGCGTCGGGCTGCGTCCCGGGGAGCCGCAGCAGCCGGCGGGCCTGCTCGACACGGCGCCGCCTGCGCCCGGCCCAGCGGCCCAGCAGGCCGCTCACCGCCGCGACGCCGGCCACCGCCGCGACGACACCGAGGAAGACCCGGCGCGAGGAGCCGTCGGACTCGTCGGCGCCACCGGCCTCGCCGACGTCGGCGGGGCCGCCCGGCTCCTCGATCCCGCGCAGCCGGACGGCGAGGAGGCGGAGGGTGACTGTCCAGGTGACGAAGCCGACCAGGATCGGCGCCAGGTCGCCGATCACCGACCCGCGCAGCCGCAGGGTCGCCCCCGCGCCCACCAGCGCGAGTAGCCCGAAGCCGATCACGGGAAGCCACCAGCGACGGCGGGCGAGCAGCCCGATGCCGGCGTACAGCAGCACCGAGATCACGAGGATCCCCGCGATCAGGAGCGGCTTGTCCTTGGTGCCCGTGCTCTGGATCGCGCTCTCCACCACCGCACCCGGCGTCACACGGATGACGAGCTCCGCCACCGCCGTCACGGGGGAGAGCCGCATGTTCATCGCCGACGACGTGAGGTAGCTCGTGCCGAGGCCCGCCAGGCCCGCGAGCACGCCGACGAGGGCCCACGCGAAGGTGGGCCTCCTCGACTCCGACGTGCCGAACACATCCCCATTGTGGCCGGACCGGTGGTGAGAGGGGCATGATCCGCCCGTGTCAGCACCTCTGCCGCGGACCGGGATCGGCGTCGACGTCCACCGATGGGCCGAGCCGGGCGACGGCGTCCCGCTGCGGCTGGCGGGCCTGTCCTGGCCGGACGAGCCGCGCGGGCTGGTGGGTCACTCCGACGCCGACGTGGCCGCCCACGCGGCCTGCGACGCCCTCCTCTCGGCCGCCGGTCTGGGCGACCTCGGCTCGAACTTCGGCACCTCCGAGCCGGAGTGGGCCGGCGCGGCCGGCACCGCGCTGCTCGCCGAGACCGCCCGCCGGGTGCGGGAGGCCGGCTTCGACGTCGGCAACGTCGCGGTGCAGGTGATCGGCAACCGCCCGCGGCTCGGACCCCGGCGCGCCGAGGCCGAGGCCGCGCTCTCCGCCGCCGCGGGTGCCCCCGTCACCGTCTCCGCCACCACCACCGACGGCCTGGGCCTCACCGGCCGCGACGAGGGCCTCGCCGCCGTCGCCACCGCCCTCATCACGCCGACCCGTCACTAATGCGCTGACCCGTCACTCGTACGAGTGACGGGTCAGCGCATTTGTGACGGGTCGGCGTGGAGACGGTGGCCGACGTGGACGACGCCGTCGACGACCCGGACGGCGTACACCGGGACGGCGACGTGCTCGTCGTCGAGGCAGCGGCCGCTGCGCAGGTCGAAGGCGTGCTTGTGCGACGGCGAGGCCACGAACGGGACGCCGGAGCGCACGCCCACGATGCCGCGGGCCAGCGTCGAGGCGTGGGCGAACGGGTCGTGGTTGCCGAGCACGAAGACCTCGTCGTCCGGGGTGCGGAAGATCGCGACCGCCTGGCCGTGCACGAGGGCGGTGGCGCCGCTGCTCACGTCGAGGTCGTCGAGCGCGCAGACCGGCTGCCACTCCTGGGCAGCCGCTCGTGGCACCATGCCGAGCGAACCTAGGTCGGCTCGCGACTCCGCAGCGTCTCGTCGTGTTACGGCTCTGCAACACTCGGCCGGTGCCAGCCGCCGTCGCCGTCCTCGCCGCCGGGTCGGGCTCGCGGACGGGGGCCGGCGTCAACAAGGTCCTGCTCCCCCTGGACGGCGTGCCGGTGCTGGCGCACAGCGTCCGGGCGGCGCTCGAGACTCCGGACGTCGTGCGCGTGGTCGTGGTGGTGCGGCCCGGTGAGGAGGACGAGGTGTCCGCGGCCCTCGCCGACCACCTCGGCGAGCACGAGGTGCTGCTGGTGACCGGCGGCGCCACGCGTCACGCCTCCGAATGGGCTGCGCTCCGGGTGCTGCGCGAGGAGGTGGCGAGCGGCACCGTCGACGTCGTGGCCGTGCACGACGCCGCCCGTCCCCTCGCCCGGCCGGCGCTGTTCGCAGCGGTGGTGGAGGCCGCCCGCGAGCAGGGCGGGGCGATCCCGGTGGTGCCGACCACGAGCCTGCTCGGGCCGGAGGGCCCGGTGCGCGGCGTCGCCGCCGTCCAGACCCCGCAGGCGTTCCGCGCCCGCGACGTCCTCGAGGCCCACCAGCAGGCCGACGCCGACGGCTTCAGCGCCACCGACACCGCCGGCGTGCTGGCCCGCTACGCCCCAGGGCTGCGGGTGGTGGCGGTGCCGAGCAGCATCACGAACCTCAAGGTCACCTGGCCCGGCGACCTAGAGGTCGCGGGTCGGCTGCGTGAGCGCCTCGAGGAGCCGGACGTCGTCGGGCCCCGCCACCCGGTGGGCGGTTGAGGGAGCCTCCAGCCTGACCACCGGCCACCGCTGCTCGAGCGCGGCCACGAGCTCGGGGAAGTCGAGCGTGGGCAGCGCCTCGAGCGCGGCCACCACGGTGGCCGGCAACACCACCGGCGAGCACACCGCCACCAGCCGCTCGCGGTCGACGGTCGCGCCCACGAGTCCGTCCTCGACCCTCTTGACGGTGTCGGTGACCGGCCGGACGCCGACCACCACGGCGTCCTGCTCGACGGCGGTCGCCGCGCAGCGCGCGAGGAAGTCCGGAGGCGTGAGCGGGCACAGGCTGTCGTGGAGCACCAGCGGCTCCCCGGCCTCGCGGAGCTCCGCCCAGGGCACGGTCAGGTCGACGGCGTGCACCTGCGCCTCGCCCATCGACCAGGCGGCCGCCGCGGCCAGGGCCTCGCCGTGCACCAGCGAGAAGGGCAGTGAGCCGCGGTCGTCGGTGATGACCAGCCCGAGGGCGTCGACGTCGTCGTCCACGGCCCTACTGTCGCACCACGCGACAACGGCCCCGGCCGGAGCCGGGACCGTGGTCGATGGAGCGTATGTGGATCAGTGCGTCAGGACGCGAGGACCTCGTCGAGGATGGTCTCGGCCTTGTCCTCGTTGGTGTGCTCGGCCAGCGCCAGCTCGGAGACCAGGATCTGCCGCGCCTTGGCCAGCATCCGCTTCTCGCCCGCCGACAGGCCACGGTCGCGCTCGCGGCGCCACAGGTCGCGCACGACCTCGGAGACCTTCATGACGTCGCCGCTGTGCAGCTTCTCCAGGTTGGCCTTGTAGCGGCGCGACCAGTTGGTCGGCTCCTCGACGTGCTCGGCCCGGAGGACGTCGAAGACGCGGTCCAGGCCCTCCTTGTCGACGACGTCGCGGACGCCGACCAGGTCGAGGTTGCAGGCGGGGACCCGGACGACGAGGTCCTGCTGGGCCACGATCCGCAGAACGAGGTACTCCCGGTCTTCTCCCTTGATCTTCCGCATCTCGATGGCTTCGATGACAGCGGCCCCGTGATTGGGGTAGACGACAGTTTCGCCGACAGTGAACGACATATGTGATGGACCCTTTCCTCAGCCACGATCATACCACGGCCTTCGGCGGCCCTTGTCGCGTTTCCGCAGGTCAGGGGCACAATGGGCCGCAGATCCCCTCTTGACAGCAGCCGGTTTGTGTGGTCCCGGACCTCGCTGTGGGCATTGCGCTGTGCCGGTTCGACGCGTGGTCGATACTGCTGACCATGGCTCTCTGGCAGCGGCGCAGGCGCGACTCGGGCACCGCCACCGACCCGACCCCCGACACCCCCACCGGTACCCGGTCCTCGACCGGCCGCAGCACTGCGAGCGACACCCTCGTGGAGGCGCCCGCGACGGCGCAGGAAAGCCCCGAGCCCACGGAGCCCACCGAGCCCACCGAGCCCGCCGAGCCCGCCGAGCCCGCTGAGCCCACCGAGCCCACCGAGCCCGCTGAACCCGTCGGGCCGCGCGGGTGGCGCGACGCCGCCCCGCTCACCCTGCTGCAGGCGGCCCACCCCCGGCAGGGGCTGGCGACCGCGGTGGCGATGGCGGCCGCGGCGGCCGCGGCCGGCCGCCCGGCCCGCGAAGCCGCCGTGGTGGGGGCCACCGTGCTGGTCGGTCAGACCATCCTCGGCTGGCACAACGACCTCGTCGACCGCGACCGCGACGCCGAGCACCGGGTCGCCGGCAAGCCCGTCGCGGCGGGGCGGATCGACCCCGGCACGGTCTGGTACTCGCTGGCCATCGCCGTCCTGGTGGTGGTGCCGCTCTCGATCTCGACGGGCATCACCGCCGGCGCCTTCTACCTCGTCTCGCTGCTGCTCGGCGTGCTCGGCAACGTCTCGCTCCGTACCGGCCTGCTGTCGTTCGTGCCGTGGGCGGCCTCCTTCGCGCTGTACCCCTTCTACCTCTCCCACGGCGGCTGGGGCGGCGACGCCACCGGCGCCCCGCCCGAGGTCGTGATGGTGGTGCTGGCCGCACTGCTGGGCGTCGGCGTGCACCTGCTGCGCTCGATCTGGGGCCTGGTGGCCGACGACAAGGAGGGCTGGACCTACCTGCCGCTGCGCCTCGGACGCCGGCTCGGCGCCACCAAGCTGCTCGTCGTCGCCGCCTCGTACACGGGCATCGTGGTGGCGCTGATCCTCATCGTGGGCAGCACGCGAGGACTGCGGGCCTGACCCGCGAGCGCGTCGACGACGGCGGTAGGGTTCGGACCGTGCCTGTGACCGACCGCCTGCGCCGGCGAGGAAGCCTCGCCGCGGCCGTGCTGCTGCTCGCCGCGCCCGCTCTCACCTCCTGCGGCTTCGACTACGCCACCGACCGGGTGAACACGATCGCCGCCGGCACGAACGAGCGCTCCGGCGCCGTCGACGTGCTCGGCGCCGTGGTGGTCGCCGACCGCGACGGGTCCGGCGTCTTCGTGGCCACCTTGGCCAACAGCACCGGCGACGCCGACTCGCTCGAGAACCTGACCGGCGAGACCGACGAGGACGGCGCCGCCACCTTGGCGGTCGCGGGCGACGTCTCGGCGTTCGAGATCCCGGCGCGCGGCCGGGTGAGCCTCATCGAGGAGGGCGGCGTCCCGGTCCAGGGCGAGTTCACCGTCGGCGACTGGGTCGCCGTCACCCTCACCTTCGGCAGCGGCCAGGTCACCACGCTCGAGACCAACGTGGTGCGTCCCTGCTACCAGTACTCGCCCGAGAAGCTGGGCGAGCTGGCCTTCCCCGAGTCGGAGTCGTCCGAGCCGGAGCCGGTCGAGTCCGGCGACGAGGCCGAGCACTCCGCGCCCGACGCGTACTCCTGTGACGCCCCCGAGTCCGAGGTCTGGCCGGAGGGCGAGGAGCCCAACCACGGCGGGGGCGAGCACTGAGCACGCTGATCCTGCTCCGCCACGGCGAGAGCGACTGGAACGCCAAGAACCTCTTCACGGGGTGGGTCGACGTCGACCTCACCGAGAAGGGTCGTGGCGAGGCGGCCCGTGGCGGTCAGCTGCTCGTCGACGCCGGCCTGCTGCCCGATGTCGTGCACACCTCCCTGCTGCGACGCGCGATCTCCACCGCCCACCTGGCGCTCGACGTCGCCGGACGGCACTGGATCCCGGTCCGTCGCTCGTGGCGCCTCAACGAGCGCCACTACGGCGCACTCCAGGGCAAGGACAAGAAGCAGACGCTGGAGGAGTTCGGCGAGGAGCAGTTCATGCTCTGGCGCCGCTCGTTCGACGTCCCGCCGCCGCCGCTCGACGACGACGACGAGTTCTCGCAGGCCGGCCTGGCGCAGTACGCCGACCTCGGTGACGAGCTGCCCCGCACCGAGTGCCTCAAGGACGTGATCGTCCGCCTGCTGCCCTACTGGGACTCCGCGGTCGCCGACGACCTGCGCGCCGGCCACGTGGTGCTCCTCGCGGCCCACGGCAACAGCCTGCGCGGCATCGTCAAGCACCTCGACGGCATCGGCGACGACGACATCGCGAGCCTCAACATCCCCACCGGCATGCCGCTGGTCTACGACCTCGACGACGAGCTGCGTCCCACGAAGCCGGGCGAGTACCTCGACCCCGAGGCTGCCGAGGCCGCTGCGGCTGCTGTTGCGAACCAGGGTCGCTGATTGGGAGTGCGTAATTCACAAGTGAACCAGTGAATTGCGCACCTCGCACAGGAAGCTCCCCATGTGAAGTGCGGGTTTCCTGTGCGAGGTGTGCCCAAATCACTGGTGAACCAGTGATTTGGGCAGTTCCAAGCGTCACGCGCTCACTGAGCGCGGGTCCTCCCCCGTCACCACGAAGACAACCCGGTTCGCCACGGAGACGGCGTGGTCGGCGATGCGCTCGTAGTAGCGGCCCAGCAGGGCGATGTCGACGGCGGCCTCGACGCCGTGCGCCCAGTCCTGCGACAGCAGCTCGGCGAAGGAGGCGCGGCGCAGACCGTCCATCTCCTCGTCGGCGGTGGCCAGCTCGAGCGCGCTGGCGACGTCGCGGGTGGCGATGATCTCGGCGACCCGCGCCACCATCTGCTCGGCCACCTGGGCCATCCGCTCGATCGTGGGGCGCGCCTCGTCGGGCACCGCGATGCCCGGCACGCGGAGCCGCGCGATCTTGGCGACGTGCACCGACAGGTCGCCCATGCGCTCGAGCTCGCTCACCATCCGGAGCGCGGCGACGATGGTGCGGAGGTCGCGGGCCACCGGCTGCTGCAGCGAGAGCAGCTCGAAGGCGGAGGCCTCCACCCGATCGCGGGCGAGGTCGATGTCGAGATCGGCGCTGATCACCCGCTCGGCGAGGGCAGCGTCGCCGGTGAGCAGGGCGGTGGTGGCGAGGCCGACGGCGCCGTCGACGTCGCGGCAGATGCCGGCCAGGTCGACGAAGACCTGGTCGAGCTGGTCGTGGAACTGGTTGCGCATGCCGCGGACCCTACGGAGCGTCGATGACCGGTCGGTGCGGCGACGTGAACGCAGGATGAACAGGTGGAGGTCACCTGTCGCCATGACGGGCTCCTGGCGTCCGCGACCGTAGGCTGACGCCAATGGACGCGACCCTCCAGGTCTTCCTGGCCGCGGCGATCGGCGCAGTCGTCGCGGGTGGAGCTGTGCTCGCGTGGGCGGTCAGCGACCGGCTCCAGCACCGCGCGGAGCCCGTCGTGGAGCCCGCCGTCCCCCCGGCGGTCGCGGCCGTCCTCTCGGTCCTGCGCAGCAGCGCCGTGGTCGTCGACGACTCCGATGTCGTGCGCAAGGCCTCCGCGCCGGCCTACGCGATGGGCCTGGTGCGCAGCACGAGCCTGGTCTCCCCCGAGCTGGCCTCGATGGTGAGCGAGGTGCGCCGCGACGGGCAGATCCGCGAGACCGAGCTCGTCCTACCGCGCAAGGACGCGCCGGCGCGCCACGTCTCGGTCCGGGTCGCGCCGCTGGGCTCGCGGACGGTGCTGGTGCTCGCCGAGGACCGCACCCGCGAGCGCCGGGTCGAGCTGGTCCGCCGCGACTTCGTGGCGAACGTCAGCCACGAGCTCAAGACCCCGGTGGGGGCGATCCGGCTGCTCTCCGACGCCGTCCACGAGGCCTCCGACGACCCCGAGGCGGTGCGCCGCTTCGCCGCCCGGATGGTCAAGGAGAGCGACCGGCTCTCCCACCTGGTGCAGCAGGTGATCGAGCTGTCACGACTGCAGGGCGACGAGCCGCTGGAGTCGCCGCTGCCGGTCTCGCTCGATGACGTGATCTCCGTCGCCGTCGACACCAGCGCCATCGACGCCGTGGCCAAGGGGATCTCGGTGGTCACCGGCGGCCAGGCGGGCCTCAAGGTCTTCGGCAACGAGGAGCAGGTCACCGCCGCCGTCGCCAACCTGGTCGCGAACGCCGTGCACTACTCCGACTCCGACTCCACCGTCCTCCTCACCACCAAGGAGGACGACGGCCAGGTCGAGATCGCCGTCGTCGACCAGGGCATCGGCATCCCGAGCGCCGAGATCGACCGGATCTTCGAGCGCTTCTACCGCGTCGACCCGGCCCGGCACCGCTCCACCGGCGGCACCGGTCTGGGACTGTCGATCGTGAAGCACGTCGCCGCCACCCACGGCGGCGAGGTGCGGGTGTGGTCGGTCGAGGGGCAGGGATCGACCTTCACCCTCACACTCCCCCGTGCCGAGGGCTCCCGGCCCACCGGGCCCACCACCGAGCAGCAGGAGGAACGCCCGTGACCCGCGTACTGGTCGTGGAGGACGAGGAGAGCTACAGCGAGGCGCTGTCGTACATGCTCCGCAAGGAGGGCTTCGAGGTGGCGATCGCCGCCGACGGGCACGCCGCGCTCGCGGAGTTCGACCGCCACGGCGCCGACATCGTGCTGCTCGACCTCATGCTGCCCGGCATCCCCGGCACCGAGGTGTGCCGCACCATCCGCCAGACCTCCAACGTGCCCGTGATCATGGTGAGCGCGAAGGACGACGAGGTCGACAAGGTGGTCGGCCTCGAGCTCGGCGCCGACGACTACGTCACCAAGCCCTACTCGCCGCGCGAGCTCGTGGCGCGGATCCGTGCCGTGCTCCGCCGCGGTCACGAGACCGAGCTGCTGCCCGACACCCTCGAGGCCGGGCCGGTGCGCATGGACGTCGAGCGGCACGTCGTCACCGTCGACGGCCACGAGCAGCGGCTGCCGCTCAAGGAGTTCGAGCTGCTCGAGATGTTCCTGCGCAACCCCGGCCGGGTGCTCACCCGCGGCCAGCTCATCGACCGGGTGTGGGGCTCCGACTACGTCGGCGACACCAAGACCCTCGACGTCCACGTCAAGCGGCTGCGGGCCAAGCTCGAGCCGGAGCCCGGCGAGCCGAAGTACCTCGTCACCGTGCGGGGGCTGGGCTACAAGCTCGATCTCTGAGCCGCTCGCGTCCGGATGTCGCGCCTCGACGTCCGAATCCCGCTCGATCGATGTCATGACTGTCCGTACCGTTGGCGCGTGACCACCACCCCGACCCGGGAGCGCGCCGCGGCGCCGCCCACCTGGCTGCCGCTGGCCGCCGTGGCGACCACCCTCACGTTCTGGGCCTCGGCGTTCGTGGCGATCCGCCACCTCGGTGACGAGTTCTCCGCCGGCGGCCTGGCGCTCGGGCGGCTCGCCGTCGGGGCGCTGGCCCTCGGGGTGATCGCACTGTCGCAGGGCGGCGTCCCGCGGCCCTCGTGGCGGCAGTGGCGCTCGATCGCGGTGATCGGGGTGCTCTGGTACGGCGTCTACATGGTGGCACTCAACGCCGGCGAGCAGCGGATCGACGCCGGCACCGCGGCGATGGTCATCCAGATCGCTCCGGTGCTCATCGCCGTGCTCGCCGCGATGTTCCTCTCCGAGCGGTTCACCGTGCCTCTCGTCGTCGGCCTCGCGCTCGCGTTCTCCGGCGTCGTCGTCATCGCGCTGTCCTCCCCCGGCGGCGGGTCCGGCGGCTCCGACCTCATCGGGATCGGCCTGTGCCTGCTGTCCGCGGTGGTCTACGCGATCAGCCTGGTGCTGCAGAAGCCGCTGATGGCCTCGCTGAAGTCGCTGCACATCACCTGGCTGGCCTGCTCGGTGGGTGCGGTGGCGTGCCTCCCGTTCGCCGGCAGCCTGGTCTCGGACGCCGCCGACGCCTCGGCCTCGTCGCTCTGGTGGCTGGTGTACCTCGGCGTCTTCCCGACCGCGATCGCCTTCACCACCTACGGCTACGCGCTCAACCACATGAACGCCTCGAGCCTCGCCGTCACGACCTACCTGGTGCCGCCGATCACGATCGTGCTGGGCCTGATCTTCCTCGGCGAGGTGCCCCCCACCCTCGCCTACGCCGGCGGGCTGCTCGCCCTCGTCGGCGTCGCGGTGGCGCGCCGCAAGCCGAGGCCGCGGCTCGACGTCTGACTGTGGTGGGCGGCCCCGGTTGGCGCTGGGGCGGGTGAAAGATTCACCCGACCGCGGGGGCGGTCACCCCTGCAGGGCGAGGGCGAGGCCGGTGCGGAGGGAGGCCGTGGCGCGGCTGCGCAGCTGGCTGACGCGCGACTCGGTGACCTGCAGGACCTGCCCGATCTCGCCGAGGGTGAGGCCCTCGAAGAAGTAGAGCGCGATCACCACCTGGTCGCGCTCGGGCAGCGTGCGGAGCGCGGCGAGGAGGGCGCCGCGGGTGGCCTCGTCCTCCAGGGCGTCGTCGACGGCGGGGGCGAGGTCGTCGAGGGCGGCGAGCTCGTCGTCCTCGGCTGAGGAGAAGCTGGTGGGACGGTCCTTGAGGGCGCGCAGCTCGGCCAGGGTGATGCCGGCCTCGGCGCAGATCTCGTCGTCGGTGGGGGTGCGGTCGAGGCGGTGGTGGAGCTCCTCGCGCGCTCGCTCGACGTCACGGGTGCGGCTGCGGACCGAGCGGGGCACCCAGTCGGCGGCGCGGATGCTGTCGATGATCGCGCCGCGGATGCGCGGGACGGCGTAGGTCTGGAAGGCCCAGCCGCGCCCGGGGTCGAACTTGTCGATGGCGTCCATCAGACCGATGACGCCCTCGGAGACGAGGTCGGCGGAGTCGACCGACTGGGGCAACCCGCTGCGCACGCGACCGACGACGTACTTCACGAGCGGCGAGTAGTGCAGGACCAGCTGGTTGCGGGCGTGCATCGAGCCCGACTCCTTGAAGTCCGCCCACAGCTCGTCGAGCGCGTCGGTGCTCGCGTCGTCCATGCGCCGCCCTCCTGCATCCCGCTTCGTCCCGGTGCCGCCCCCACAGCGCAGCGACGCCCGAACCCTAGTGGGTTCGGGCGCCGCCGGTGGGGGGAAACGGCTGACCAGGAGCGTTCAGCCGTCGAGGAAGGAGAGCTCCGACAGCACCACGTCGACCGAGACGGTCGGCATGGGTGCCACCGGCGTGGGGGGCTCCTCAAGGAAGGTGGATCGGGGGATCAGCGGGACGACGTCGGCGATCGGCTCGAGGGTCAGCGGCCGCAGCGACTCGCCGTTCTGCCGTTCCGCGAAGGTCGACGGCGGCTCCGGCAGCAGGGCCGGCTCGGCGTCGAGGACGGTCAGCGGCTGCGCAACCGGGGTCGGCGTCGTCGGGACAGCCGAGGCGACCGAGGCGGTCGAGGCGGCGGGGGGCGTGGTCGGGACGGCGGAGGAGGCCACACCGAGGAGCACGCGGGTCAGGTCGGCGAGGTCGCCGGCCAGCTTGTCGATCATCACGGGCCGCAGGTCGGCGTCGACGGCGGCCGGGCGGCCGACGATCCGGGGCCGGAAGGACGTCGACGGAGCAGTCGGGGCCGAGCGGGCGAGGTCCTCGACCTCGGCCACCGGGGCGGGAGCTGCCAGGACGACCGGAGCGGGAGCCGTGGTCATGACCGGGGCCGGGAGCACCGGGGCCAGCGAGGTGACCGCGGCCGGTGCGGGTGCCGGGCTCGCCGGCTCGGAAGCGTCGGGCGCCAGCAGCCCTTCGACGCTCATCGCGTGGACGTGCCAGTCCTGGACGGACATCGGAACTCCTGGGTGGGGGGAGGAGGACGAGGAGGCGGAGAGGGGGGGAGGACTGAGGTGGGGCAGGGAGTGGCTGGGACCGGATCGGTGGCGCGTCGCCCTGGAGAGCGACGCGCCACCGTGGCCAGGAGTGCCGGACTCGATCAGCAGGCGCCGCTGCCGAGACCGCCGGTGGCGGAGTCGTACTTCCAGGTGGCGGTCGTGCCGGTGGACGCGCCGGAGATGCAGAAGGCGCTGGTGGTCTGCCGGGTGATGGTGAGCGTGTTCTTCGTGTCCTTCTTGAAGTCCGCGGGGACCACGCCGGCGTAGGTCTGGGTGTCGACGTACTTGGTCTCCATGACCGTCGCGGCGTTCTTCAGGTCGGACTTGAGGCTGGCCTCGGCCGCCTTCTCGCGCTGGCTCAGGAAGAGCGGGATCGCGATGGCGGCGAGGATGCCGATGATGACGATGACGACGAGAAGCTCGATGAGGGTGAAGCCCTCGTCCTTCTCGTCGAGAGACTTCTGCAGTCGCTTGATCATGGTGGGTTTTCTCCTGTGGAGGCATGGGGGGTGATGGGACGGGGCTTGCCACCAAGGTGTCGAGTCGAGCGGTCACCCGCTTGAGACCGGTCTAGACCAGCCAGGGTCCCCTCAAGTACCCGCTCCGAGGGGTCGATGTACCTCGTACGCACGGGTGCTGCCCGAGCGGACGGATCGATGCCCGGTCCGCGCATCCTGTTGCCGCTGAGAGCGAGAGCCCATGTCCTGCACCCAGCCCCGGCGCCCCGGCGCCCGGGTCGAGCGCTCGGACGCCGGCTTCACGCTGGTGGAGGTCATCGTGACCGTCTCGCTGATCTCGCTCGTGCTCGGGTTCGCGGTGGCCGGCTGGTCGACCTACGGCAGGAGTCGTGAGGTCGACGGCACCGCCAAGGAGATCCAGGCCGTCCTCCGCCTGGCCCAGCAGCGGGCAGTCACCGAGTCCACCTCGATCTGCGTGCTGTTCGACGCCGGCCAGAACTCCTGGAAGACCTACCGGGGCGCGTGCAACTCCTCGACCAAGACGGCGTTCGGTGGCACCGGCCGCACGCAGGGGAACGCCAACCTGGACTCGCCGCGCTTCTCCTCCGGGCCGATCCTCACCGCGACCGGGGTGACGTTCCTGCCGCGTGGCAGCGCGTGGCCCGGCACCGTGAAGGTCAGCCGCCCCGACGGCGAGAGCCGGACGGTCACCGTGGAAGGACTGACGGGCCGTGTCACGATCAGCTGAGCAGGGCGAGCGCGACCGCGACGAGGGGTTCACCCTCGTCGAGGTCATCGTGGCGCTCGGCATCCTCCTCGTGCTCATCACCGCGGTGCTGCCGCTGATGATCACCGGGGTCCGCGCCACGGACGTGGCGCGCGGCTCGCTCCAGGAGAAGGGCCTGGCCCAGACCGAGCTCGAGCGGATGCGCAACCTCCCCTTCCACGTCGCGACGTCGGCGGGCGACTTCGTCGACGTCCTCGATCGCTACTACCCCAACCTCAACGCGCCCGCCACGACCGCCAGCTGCGGCACCTCTGCGAGCTGGACTGTGCCGGCGGCCACCTGGACGGGCTACCTCCCGGCGAGCGCCGCCCGGTGCGGCTGGGAGCCCTCGGGTGCCCTGTACCGGACCGTGCGCACCGCGGGGGCGACCGTGGCCGGCGACCCGCTTCCCCAGGGCTTCGTCCTCGTCGTCGACACCCAGTTCCTCTCCGACGCGACGCCGCCGGTGCCCGTGGCGCCGTCGGCGGGCTACAACCGGACGCAGGTGAACAAGGACCGCGCCCCCAGCCGCCAGATCGGTGTCGCCATCGCGGTGTTCCGGACCGGGCGGACCAACAGCTCACCGATGACCACGTACAGCCAGATCGTGCGGCGCGACCAGCTCAAGCCGCTGGTGCGCAGCTCGGTCGCCGCGACGGCGGTCTCCCTCGGTTTCAGCACGGCCGACGGCCTGCCCCTCACCCTGACGGCCGGTCGCCTCGACCTCAACGCGAGCCTCACCGAGGCCAGCATCGCCTCCGCGGTGCTCGCCGGCGTCACGGCCGGGGTCTCGTCGGGCGAGCAGGGCGGGACCACCACGTCGGTCGGCGCGCCTCCGGCCGCCAGCCTCCCGACGATGGACACCCCCGCAGGCCAGCTGACCTCGGACGGGTGCGCCCTGGTGTGCTGGGGTGCGACGCGGCGCTCAGCCGTCGCGATCAGCTCCGACGGCGGTCTCCCGAACGCGGGATCGCCCGGCTCCCCGCTCCAGGTCAGCGTCAAGGACCTGACCAACAACGGCATCAGCCTCGCCAGCGGGGCGGGTACCGCCTACCTCGCCGCGCGCACGGCACCGGTGGTCAAGCTGACCGGCACCGGCGTGCGAACGGGCACCACCGGCTGCGCCACCACCGCCGGGGGTGACCTCGTGCCGGCGGTGTCCAGCGGGTGGCTGCGCACCACTGCGCCCGACGCCACGACCGATCCGTCACTCGTCGACGCGTGCGGGATCGCCCGCGCCACCACGCTGGCCGTCGTCCCCACCACGTTCGCGCCGGACGGCGTGGTACGGGTGACCCTCCGCTCGGCCACCGTGTCGTGCCAGGTGAGCGGCGCCGGCCACGTGCCGACCGCCGCCGCCACCTTCGACGCCCTGGTCGAGCGGTGGACCCCGACCGGGTACGTCACGGCGGGGCAGGTCACCCACAACTCGACCACCGACCCGCTCGCCGGCGTGCCGCTCACGACGCCGCTCGGCAGCAACGGAGTGCTGGGCGACTACATCGAGTCCTGGTCGATGCTCACGAACACCGGCATCCAGAAGTCCAGCAGCGGCGGTCAGGCCGTCGCGCAGCTCCCCGGTGTCGTCAACCTCACCACCAAGCCGGTGCGCGCGACGGGGACTGGCGCCCCCGACCCGCTCTCGGTGGTCACGGTGTCGGTCGGCGCACTGTCCTGCGTCGCGAAGGACCAGCGATGACCGCCCCGGTCGAGCAGATCGACGGAGTCGAGGAGCTCGAGCCGGTCGACGGCGGGTTCACCCTGATCGAGCTGCTGGTGGCGCTCGGACTGTTCGGCGTGCTGAGCACGGTGCTGCTGTCGTTCGTGCTCTCGACGGCCTCGACCACCGACAGCGTCGACCGCGCGGCCACCGGGGTCGGCGAGACCCGCGTCGCGCTGGAGCGGATGGCCCGCGAGCTCCGGCAGGCCCGAGCCGTCGAGTCGGCCACGATCACCGCCGACACCGTCTCCGTCACGTTCTGGACCGACTTCGACGGCGACGGCGTCCGCGACGTCGATGCCTTCGACCCCGAGGTGCTCACCTACCGGTGGACCCGCTCCACGGGTCGCCTCACGCTCTCCGCCGACAGCAGCGGATCGACGGTCACCCGCCCCGTGCTCGCCGGCGGGGTGAGCGAGGTGACCCTGAACCTGCGCAGCAGCCTCTACCAGTACGACGGGGTGGGCGGCTTCCCGGCGGACGGCACCACCACGTGGCAGGAGCTCGACGCCGCCGGCGGCGCGGTGGGCAACAAGAACGGCCTGCCCGACGGCCCCGAGCTCGACCGCATCGACCTCGTGTCGATCCGGCTCAAGGTCGAGACCGAGGGCTCCACCCGCGACTTCGCCATGCAGGCCGATCTCCGCAACCGAGAGGTGAGCTGATGAGGATTCCCCAGCGGCTCCGGCGGTTCCGGCGACTCCGTCGCGACGACGACGGCTCGGCCCTACTCATCACCGTGATGGTGATGGCGGTGGTGATGAGCCTGACGACCGTGGTGCTCGCCGTCTCGGTGAACAGCCTCGGTGCGGCCTCGCGTGCGGAGCAGTCCGCCGGCGCGCTCGACGCCGCCGACGCCGGCGTCACCCAGGCCATCGTCTACCTCCAGGCGACCGCCGGGCGGGGGCTGGCCTGCTCGCCCACCTGTGGCGCCAACCCGTGGGGCAACAAGAACGCCCCGCAGTCGGTGGACCTCCCCGGCGGCACCGACCAGAACTACCGCGTCTGGATCGAGCCGATCCCGGTGAGCAACCCCGCGTTCTACCGCGTCCACTCCCGGGGCCGCGACAGCGAGGGCGTCCGGCTGCTGCAGGCCGACGTCGAGCTCAGCATGCTGGCGACCCACCTGCCGTTGGGTGTGTTCGCCCGCACCGTGCAGGGCGGTGGCAGCGCCTCGGTGACCCGCGAGAGCATCTACACCACGGGGTGCGTCTGGCGTCGCAGCCAGATCGCGACAGGCGGGATCGACGCCTGGACCGGCATCCCGGCCTCGGTGCACTCCTCCCAGACGATCACCGACGGCAACGGCAGCGGCACCAACTGCGCCAGCGACAACAAGGCGATCCACAAGGGCGGTGACTGCGACAGCGCCTACAAGTACGACCAGGACTCGCTCTACTCCTACAACCCTGCCGACGCGTGCAGCCTCGCGCAGGTGGCGCTCGGAACCACGCTGTACAACAAGTACTACCGACCCCGCGACCTCGACGGGACCCCCGGCAACGACGTCGCGGGCAGCTACCTGCGCGACGACGCGGCGTTGCGTGAGGTCTTCGGCGTCGACGACCGCGACCCCTTCAGCCCGGCCCAGCTCGACGAGCTGCGCACCATCGCCCAGATGCAGGGCACCTACTACACCAGCGCGACCGGGTTCGCCAGCCCGGACCCGACGACGAACCCCAATGCCGTCCTGTTCTTCGACCTCGCCAACGCGACCGGCAACCGCGAGGTCAACCTCAACGACATCATCGGGTGGGATCGCGCCCGTGGTCTGTCGGCCACCCATGCCGACTGCAAGCCGCGGTCGCTGCTCATCGTCATCGACGGCGGCAACGCCAAGCTGAACTCCAACCAGGTGCTGACCGCCTCCCTCGTGCTCACCTCGCGCGCCCCGTACGGGTTGGTCGACAAGGCCAACGGCACCGCGGACTTCATCGGCACGGTCTTCGCCGACCAGATCAACCTCGTCGGCAACGTCGACTTCTCGCTCGACGAGTGCTTCATGACCAACCTCTCGCCCCACTTCCGCTCCGCCTCGATCACGAACTACCAGGAGATCGACCGGTAGCACGGGGGTCGAGGGGCCGCCCGGAGGGCTGTCTCCGCGACGGCGCGCACCCGGCGTCAGCCGGGACGCCCCCTCGGGTCGTCGGGCTGGGCGTTTCCGCGCAATCGCGCGGTTGCGGAGGATTCTCGAAGCCGGAACCTGTCAGAACCGCGCGATTGCGCGGTTACGGGGGATTCTCGGGGCCGGAACCTGTCAGAACCGCGCGATTGCGCGGTTACGGGGGATTCTCGGGGCCGGAACCTGTCAGAACCGCGCGATTGCGCGGTTACCGGGTTCCGGGTTCACGGGTCCGGGCCGGTCCTGGACGCCGGCGGGTGCTGCGAGGGCCGAGCCCACCACGTCGACGGCGCACCGTCGACGTGGTGAGGGGACGACCCCGCGGAGCGCCTTCGGGCCGTGAGCACCCGCTGCGAGCGACGGGCCCGGCGCCGGGCGCGGGTCCCCGGGCACAGGGGCGCGCCGACAGGGCCACGTCGAGTGGGCGTACGAGGAGGAGACCGTCAACACGACCACCGACGCACCAGGGTGGCCGGCACGTGACGCCTTCGGCCACCCGGGGCGCGGACGGCAGCGGCCCGACGGACCACCGGGGTCCGTCGGGCCGCTGCCGACTACTGCTGAGGTCGACCTACTTGATGAGGTCGAAGACGGAGAAGATCGGGAGGTAGAGCGCCACGATCATCCCGCCGACGACGAGGCCGAGGAAGGCGATCATGAGGGGCTCGATGAGCGAGGTGAGGGCCTCCGTGGTGGCCTCGACCTCCTCCTCGTAGAACTGGGAGATCCGCGCGAGCATCTCGTCGACCGCGCCGGCCTCCTCGCCCGAGGAGATCATCTGCACGACCATCGACGGGAAGATGTCGTGCCTGCCCAGCGGGCCGGCGATGGAGTCACCCTGCGAGACCGACTGGCGGACGTCCTCCACGGCGCGACTGATCACCACCGAGCCCACCGTCTCCGACACGATGTCGAGCGAGGTGAGGATCGGGACGCCCGAGCGCAGCAGGGTGCTGAGGTTGCGGGAGAACCGGGTCAGGGCGATCTTGTGGGAGAGCTTGCCGAAGACGGGGAGCTTGAGCCGCAGCGGGTCGACGACGTTGCGCACCTTGAGGTCGTGCTTGTGCTTGCGCCACCAGAACAGGAAGCCGAAGCCCAGCACCAGGAAGGTCGGGACGACGAACTTCATCGCGGCCGACATGGTGACCAGGACCTGGGTGGGCAGGGGCAGGTCGCCCCCCAGGTCGGTGAACATGGTCTCGAAGATGGGCACGACGAACAGCAGCATCGCGACGCACATGAGGATCGCCATCACGAAGACCACCACCGGGTAGGTGAGGGCCGCCTTGATCTTGCCGCGCAGCTTCACGTCGGCCTCGAACGTCTCGGCCACCTGCTGCATCGCGGTGTCGAGGAAGCCGCCGGTCTCGCCCGCCCGCGTCATGCTGATCATGAACGGCGGGAAGGTCTTGTGCGGGTCGTTGGCGAACGCGCTCGAGAGGCTGTGCCCGCCCTCCACGTCCTGCTTCGCCTTCGTCACGACCTCGCGCAGCGACGGGTTGTCGAGCTGCTCGCCCAGGATGGACAGCGCCCGGAGGAGCGTGAGACCGGCGTTGATCATCGTCGCCAGCTGCCGCGCGAAGACCGCGAGATCCTTCAGCTTGACGCGCGGACGCCCGAAGGAGATCTCCTTCTGGAGCCCGGTGCCCGACTTCCTGACCTCGAGGGGCACGTAGCCCATCGTCATCAGCTTCTCGGCGACGGCCTTCTCGTTGTCGGCCTTGACCCGGCCCTCACGGAACCGGCCCTCGGCGTCGCGGACCTTGTACTCGTAGTGGGTGGCAGTCATCGCGGTGCTCCCGCGCTCGGTCCGGCGAGCTGCCAGATGTCGGAGTTGTCAGCCGGACGACGGCCTCCCTCGTAGGCGCCGGGGCCCGCAGCCGCCGGCGTCGTCGCCATCGCCTGCGCGGCCGCGGTGGCGGAGGCGCTGGTGCCGCCCAGGAGCGTGATCAGGTCGCTCACGTTGGAGCAGTGCTCGAAGGCCTGGTCCTGGGAGATGCGTCCGGCCTTGACGTGCTCGGCGAGGTGCGCGTTCAGGGTCTGCATGCCCTGCCGGCCGCCAGACTGGAGTGCTCCGGGGATCTGGGGCAGCTTGTCGTCGCGGATCATCGAGCGGATGCCCGAGGTGCACACCATGATCTCGACGGCGGCCACCCGCCCCTTGCCGTCGATCGACGGCACCAGGGACTGGCAGACCACGGCTTGGAGCGTGGCGGCCAGCTGGGTGCGGATCTGCTGCTGCTGCCCGGACGGGAACACGTCGACGACGCGACTGACCGTGTCCTGTGCCGACTGGGTGTGCAGCGTGGCGAGCACGAGGTGACCGGTCTCCGCGGCGGTGAGCGCCACCGAGATGGTGTCGAGGTCGCGGAGCTCGCCGACGAGGATGACGTCGGGGTCCTGCCGCAGCACGTGCTTGAGCGCGTTGCGGAAGCCGCTGGTGTCGGCGCCGACCTCGCGCTGGTTCACCAGGCAGCCGCGGTGGGTGTGGAGGAACTCGATCGGGTCCTCGATGGTCACGATGTGGCCGTGCCGGGTGCGGTTGATCTGGTCGATGATCGAGGCGAGCGTCGTCGACTTGCCGGAGCCGGTCGGGCCGGTGACGAGCACCAGGCCGCGCTTGAGGTTGCCGAAGGTCTGCATGACCGGCGGCATCCCGAGGCTCTCCAGTGGCTTGATCTCCCACGGGATCATGCGGAGCACGGCACCGACCGACTCGCGCTGCCAGAAGACGTTGACGCGGAACCGGCCGACCTCGTGCGACGGAGTAGGCGAGGTCGAGCTCGCGGGTCTCCTCGAAGACCTTCCGCTGGATCTCGGTGAGCACCGCGTAGATGCCGTCCTGCAGCTGCCGGGGCTGGAGCACCGGCTCACCCTCCATCGGCACCATCGATCCACGCATCCGCATGGTCGGCGGGGCGCCGACCGTGAGGTGCAGGTCGGAGGCGCCGGCCCTGGTGGCACGGGTCAGCAGGTCGTCGAGGTCCAGGCGCGGTCCCGAGTCCGGGTCGGCGCCGAACGAGTCACCCCACGACACGGAGCACCTCCTCGACGGTGGTACGTCCCGACACGACCTTGAGCCAGCCGTCGTCACGCAGTGTGGTCATGCCTTCCTCCCGGGCCAGACGGCCGATTTCGTCAGTTGAAGAACGGCGCACCGTGAGCCGCTCGATCTCCTCCGAGACCGTCATGACCTCGTGGAGGGCCATGCGGCCCCGGTATCCGGTGCCACCGCAGGCGCTGCAGCCGACGGCGCGGAACAGCTCGTGCACGTCTTCCGGCATGACGAAGCCGAGGAGGGCCAGGTCGTCGGAGTCCGGTACGTAGGGGGTGCGGCAGCGCGAGCAGAGCGCCCGGCACAGCCGCTGGGCCACGACGGCGTCCAGCGCGGACCCGACGAGGAACGGCTCGATGCCCATCTCGACCAGACGGGTCACGGCGCTCGGGGCGTCGTTGGTGTGGAGGGTGGAGAGCACGAGGTGACCGGTGAGCGACGCCTCGGTGGCGATCGTCGCGGTCTCGTGGTCGCGGATCTCACCGATGAGGACGATGTCGGGGTCGGACCGCAGGATCGAGCGCAGGGCCGAGGCGAACGTCAGGCCGGCCTTGGGGTTGGTCTGCACCTGGTTGATGCCGGGCAGCCGGTACTCCACCGGGTCCTCGACCGTGATCACGTTGACGTGGGGCTGGCTGAGGATGTTGAGCGTCGCGTAGAGGGTCGTCGACTTGCCGGAGCCGGTCGGCCCGGTCACCAGGATCATCCCGTAGGGCTTCTTGTAGGAGGCCTCGAACCGGCTGAAGTTGACCGCGCTGAACCCGAGCTCGTCCAGGGTGAGCCGGGTGTTGCTGTTGTCGAGCACCCGGCAGACGATCTTCTCGCCCCACACCGTCGGGAGCGAGGCGACGCGGAGGTCCATCGTGCGCCCCTCGTGCTGCACGCTGAGCCGGCCGTCCTGGGGCAGCCGTCGCTCGGCGATGTTGAGGTCGGCCATGATCTTCAGGCGCGAGATCACCCCGTTGGCGATCGAGCGCGGGGCCCGGTGCGCGTCGAGCAGGACGCCGTCGACGCGGTAGCGCACCCGCAGGTCGCTCTGGGTGGGCTCGAGGTGGATGTCGGAGGCGCGGTCGGCGATCGCCTGGCTGATGAGCAGGTTGACGAACCGCACCACGGGCGCGTCCTCGGTGACCTCGGTGAGGTTGTCGAGGTCGGAGGAGTCCTCCTCCACGGAGTCGAGGTCGGAGCCGAGCGAGGCGAGCTCGCCCTCGGCCCGGTAGAACTGGGTGATCTTGGACTCGATCTCGGGACGGCCCGCGAGCACGAGGAGCACCCTGCGGCCGGTGAGCCGGGCGATGTCGTCCTTGAGCTGCAGGTCCGTGACGCCCTTGAGCGGGCACCGCGACCCGGAGCTGGTCCTTCTCCATCTCGTACGGCAGGGCCGAGTGGCGACGCGCGAAGTCACCCGGCAGCAGGGCCGTGGCGGCGGCGTCGACCCGGTACTCGCTCAGGTCGACGAACTGCAGGCCGGCCCGGTCGGCGGCGAACCGGAGGAGCGTCGACCGCTCGATCAGGCCGCGGTCGACCAGGGCTTCGAGGACGCTCTGGCCCTCGGTTGCGGACGACGCCGCGAGCGCGAGGTCGTCAGGGGTCACCATGCCGGCTGCGAGCAGCGCGTCAAGGGTGTCGCCGATGCTGGTCAGCACGCCGGCACCTCCGCATCAGGTCGCTGAAGTCGTAGGCCGGTGAGGGGGGAACCGGCCTCTCAAGAGAGGTGTCGGTCGAGGAGCGGTGCGACTTGAGGTGACGGGCGGCGAGATCGCTGGTCGAGACGATCGCCGCAGAGGCCCGGCTACTTCAGGATCTCGAGGGCGCGGGTGGGCTCGGAGCGATAGCGCACGATCAGCTCGGCGGTGGCCTCGTCGATGCGGTCGTGGAGCGCGCGACGGTAGTGGGTGAGGGTCTCCTCGGTGGCCCGGAGCCGCTCGAGGGCCTCCGCGGTCTCGTCCTCGCCGCGCGGGGTGATCCAGACCGCCTCGGCGTCGGGCAGGTCGGGCAGCGGGTCGGAGGCGCGGACGCGGTGCAGGGCTGCCCGTCCGTGGCCGGCGCCGGTGTCGCCGAGGACCCGGCCGAGCGCGTCGACGTCGACCGGGGAGTCGGCGAGGTTGCCGGCCCGGATGAGGTCGACCCGGGCGTGCACCAGACGTCGCCAGTAGGAGATGCGCTCCTCCTCCTCGCGCAGCCGCTCCCGATAGCTGCGCAGCTCCGGCAGCGACACCTCGGCGAGGTGGGGCGAGGCGACGGCGGCGGCGACGGTGCGCCGTTGGCCGCTCGGCGGCAGGTCGTCGTCACCGGTCACACGCGTCACTCTAGGCGAGCCCGTGGCCGGTTGACCGGGGAACGACGCCAGTCGGATCGACCCGGGGGTGGACCGGGCCGTCAGGCGATGCTGCGGTCCGGGCTCCAGCCCGTGCGCCGGAGCATGACGGTGAGGTCGTGCGGGTTGGTCGCGGCCGCGGTGGCGGTCGTGAGGTCGATGGTGCCGTCGACGACCAGCTGGATCAGGTGCTGGTCGAAGGTCTGCATCCCCGAGTACTCGCCCTGGGCGAGGATGTCGGGCACCGAGTGCGTCTTGTCCGGGTCGGCGATGGCCTCGGCGAGCCGGGCGTTGTTGATGGCGATCTCCATGACGCAGACCCGGCCCAGCCCGTCGCCGCGCGGCACGAGCCGCTGGCACACGATCCCCTCGAGCGAGCCCGCCAGGACCGCGCGCACGCGCTGCTGCTCGTCGGAGGGGAAGAACTCGATGAGCCGGTGCACGGTCTCGCGCGCGTCGTTGGTGTGCATCGAGGCGAGCACCAGGTGACCGGTCTCGGCAGCGGTGATCGCGGCGTGCACGGTCTCGGTGTCGCGCAGCTCGCCGATGAGGATGACGTCGGGGTCCTGGCGCATGGCGGCGCGCAGGGCGGCCGACCAGTCGAGGGTGTCGGTGCCCAGCTCGCGCTGGGTGACCGTGGCGACCTTGTCGCTGTGCATCACCTCGATCGGGTCCTCGAGGGTGAGGATGTGGACCGCGCGCTCCTCGTTGATCAGGTCGATCATCCCCGCGAGGGTCGTGGACTTGCCGGACCCGGTGGGGCCGGTGACGAGCACCAGCCCGCGCGTGCGCAGGGACAGCTGCCCGACCGCCCGGGGCATCCCCATGTCCTCCAGCGATGCGGCGGTGTCACGTACCCGCCGCATGACGCACGCGTCGGCACCCCGGGTGCGGAACGCGTTGACCCGGAACCGTCCGACGCCCTTCACGATGAGGGCGTAGTCCGCCTCGAGCCGGGCGGCGAACTCGGCCTGGGTGCCGCTGGTCATCGAGGACCGCACCAGCGCGGAGACCGTGTCGGCGTCCAGGGCGCTCGTGGTGGCGTCCATCAGGCGGCCGGCGACGCGGACCTTGGCGACCGAGTCCGGGCGCAGGTGGAGGTCCGAGGCGCCCTCCTTCACGACGAGATCGAGCAGCGCGAGAAGGGTGGGGTGGGGCGTCGGCGTAGCCGTGGTGGAAGACATGACGCTCCTGCGGGGAGGGGGGGAACAGCAAGATTATCGGCAGCGCCACCACCTCACTCAACCCTGCTCGATCCTGCTCGATCCTGCTCAAGTGGCGTCTCGGGTCTGCCGAGACATGGGACATGCCTCGTTCCGTCATCGGTCTCGACATCGGGAGCTCCGCGGTACGTGCCGTCGAAGTGATCCCGGGCCGAACCCCCCGCATCCGCCGCAGCGGCCGGGTGCCCCTGCCCCCGGGCGCCGTGGCCAACGGCCAGGTCCGGGAGCCGCAGGAGGTCACCATGGCCGTGCGGCGCCTCTGGCACGAGAACCGCTTCTCCTCCAAGGCAGTGCGCCTGGGCGTGGGCAGCGGCTCGGTGCTGGCCCGACCCGTCGAGCTGGACTGGATGCCGCCCGCGGACCTCCGCAAGGCGATGCGCTACCTCGTCGCCGACCTGCTGCCCGTCCCGGTCGAGGAGGCGAACATCGACCACGTCATGCTCGAGGAGACCGAGACCGACGGTCGTCGCATGGTGCGCGTGCTCCTGGTGGCGACGGCCCGCGACGGCGTCGACAAGGTCGTCAAGGCGATCCAGGCGGCCGGGCTCCGACCCACCACGGCCGACCTGACTCCCCTCGCACTCGTGCGGGCAGCCGCCCGGATGCCGGCCGACGACCTGCCGCCCGGCACGCCGGAGGCCGTGATCGACGTCGGCTCCGACACCGTCGCCGTCGCCCTCCACACCGGGGGCCGGCCGCGGTTCATCCGTGTCATCCCCGGGGTCGGCGGCAGCGGGATCACCCGCGCCCTCGCCGAGGCCTCCGGTGAGAACTTCATCGCCGCCGAGGAGCTGAAGCTGCGCGCCTCCCTCGAGCCCGACCCGCACTCCCCCGTGCACCTCGCGGGCGACCCGGTCACCGTGGTGCTGCGCGAGGCATCGCAACGGGTCGTGGGCGAGATCGCCGACACCCTGCGCTTCTACGCCAACTCCGAGCCCGACCACCGCCCCGGCCGGGTGCTGCTCACGGGTCTGGGGAGCACGCTCCCGGGCTTCGACACCCTGTGCCAGGAGCAGCTCGGCCTCCCCGTCGTCCGCCTCGGCGCCGGCTCGGGACGGCGTGGCGATGCCGGCGCCGCCGAGGCCGACGCCGAGCTCACCGTCTCGTACGGGCTGTGCCTGGGTGGCGCCGCATGAGCACCGCGACCACGAGCCCCCAGGCTCCGCAGCCCGCGAACGACCCCGACGCCACGGAGTCACCCGAGCCCGCGAAGCCGGCGAAGGCAGCGGGAAGGCGCCGGACCTCGGACCACATCGACCCCGCAGCGGTGAACCTGCTGAGTCCGTGGGTGATGGACGAGCTGCGCGTCAACCACCTCCGCCGACGGTTCGGACTGGGTGTCGTCACCCTGGTCCTGCTGGTGGGCCTCGCGTGGGTGGGGCTCAACCTGCAGCTGCACCGCGCCGAGACCGAGGTGCGCGGCGAGGAGGCCCTCACCCCCAGCCTGAGTGCGAAGATCGCCGACCTCAGCGACGTGCGCACCTACGTGACGAGCGTCGACCAGCGCTCGGCGACCGTCACCGCAGTGACGGCGGCCGAGACGCAGTTCTCCCGCGCCCTCTCCGCACTGGACGCCGCCCTGCCCCGGTCGGCGAGTCTCGACACCCTGTCGGTGGCCCTGCCCACCGGCACCGACGAGTCCGGCGGCGCGAACACGGCCGCCTGCCCGGGCCCGGACCCCTTCGGCGCGACGGAGGTGATCGCCTGTCTCGAGCTGTCGGGCACCGCCGCCGACCGTGGGGACGTCAGCACGTTCGTGCAGCGGCTCGCCCGCGTGAACCTGTTCGTCGAGCCCTTCGTGGCCACCACCACCAACGGCACCGAGCGCGGCGTCACCTTCACCGGATCTGTCGGCATCACCTACGCCGCACTCTCCGACCCGGCCGCCGTGCGTGCCGCGGCCGACGCCGAGGCCCAGGCCGGTGCCGATTCCGGTGCCGAGCCCGGTGCCGAGCCCAGCACCGAGGGAGGCTCCTGATGAACCTCAAGAGCGTGCCCGTGACGAAGCTGCTCGGCATCACCGCCCTGGTCGTCGTCTTCCTGGCCGCGTGGCTGCTCCTCCTCGGACCGACGGTGAGCCGGCTCGGCGAGGTCGACCAGCGCATGACCGACGCCCAGGACCGCAACAGCACGATGGCGCTCCAGCTCGCCCAGCTGCAGTCCCAGGCAGCCGACCTGCCGGCGACCCGCACCAGGGCGGACCGCCTCGCCGAGGTGTTCCCGCCGACCGCGGACCAGCCGGGGTTCTTCGACCAGGTGACCGACGCGGCGGCCGACGCGGGCATCTCCGCCGACGGGATCACCGACATCAGCCACGGCGAGGCCGTCGTGCCGGGTGACGCGGTCCCGGGGACGCCCGACGCCCAGGGGTCCGACGCCCTGCCGGAGACCCCCGTCGACTCCACCGTCGCCCTCCAGCCCGTCACCGTGACCGTCACCGGGTCCTACCGGGACCTGACCGTCCTGCTCGGCAACCTCGAGTCGATGCGGCGCACGCTGTTCGTCACGAGCGTCGAGGTCGCCGCCGCGCCCCAGAGCGAGGACAGCACGGTGAAGGGTGGGATGACCCTCGCCGTCACCGGCATCACCTTCGTCGCCCCGCCGCTCGAGGCGCCCGAGATCCAGCAGGCCTCGAGCGTCGAGGGTGCGGGTGGTGACGGCGCCGGCACCGACCAAGCGTCGGGGTGACCGCGGTGACTCCGGAGCTGACCACCCGTTGGCACGACGCCGTCCGCTGGCTCCGCCGCACCGTCCGCGACCCGCTCACCGGGCTGGACGGTCGTGACGAGCTGGACCGGCGCGGCCCGGGCCTGCTGAGCGCGGCACTGGCCGAGGGCCGGTGCACCGCCCTCCTCGTCCTCGACCTCGACGGGTTCAAGAGCGTCAACGACACCGCCGGCCACCACGTGGGCGACCGGCTGCTGTGCGAGGTGGCCACGCGACTGCGCGCCGTCACCGCACGCGACGACCTGGTGGTGCGGCTGGGCGGCGACGAGTTCGCCGTCCTCACCGGCTCGATCGAGGACGCCTGCGCGGCCGAGGCGCTCGCCGAGGCCGTGGTGCAGGAGGTGGGTGCCCGGTGGCGGGTCGACGACCTCACCCTCGCCGTCGGCGCCTCCGTCGGCGTCGCGATGCTCGGCGAGGACGGCGAGACGCTCGACGACCTGCTGCGCGCTGCCGACCAGGCGATGTACGCCGCCAAGCGCGAGGGTCGCAGCCGACCCGGACCCGGCCAGTGGCGCGCCTGCCGTGACCACAGCGCCACCGCGGTGCGCCTCGGGCCCCACGGCGCCCGCCCGGCGAGTGCCCGCACCCCCGGGCTGCTGCGCGACCTTCAGGACCCCGACATGGCGCGCCAGATCGTCGTGCACTACCAGCCCCAGATCGACCTCCAGACCGGCTCGATCGTCGGGTTCGAGTCGCTGGCCCGCTGGAACCACCCGCGGCACGGCCTGCTCGACGCTCGTGAGTTCGTGCCCCTCGCGGAGCGGTCCGGCCTCCTGGGACCGGTCACCGAGGCCGTGCTCGACCACGCCCTCGGCGACCTCGGCGAGCTCCAGGACACCGTCCCCGGCGCTCGGCTCTCCCTCAACGTCACCCGGCGCCACCTGCTGGCGCACGACCCGCTCCACGGCCTGCTGGCCCGCCTCGACCGGCTGGGCATCTCGCACCGCGACATCGTGCTCGAGATCACCGAGCCCCTGGGCGCCTCCGCACCCGAGGTCGGCGACCTGTTCACCGAGCTCGACGAGCACGGTCTCGGGGTCAGCATCCGCGGCTTCGGGACGGCGGGCTCCTCGCTCACCGCGCTGTGGAGCAACCCCGCCGCCTGCGAGGTGAAGATCGATCCGTCGGTGGTGCGCTCGGTGACCACCGACCTCGACTCGCGGCGGCTCGTCAAGGCGCTCGTCAGCGCCGGCCACGCACTCGGCATGCGGGTGGTGGCGATGGGCGTCGAGCGTCCCGAGACCGCCGAGGCGCTGCGCGAGCTGCGCTGCGACGTGGGGCAGGGGTTCTGGTTCTGCCGTCCCGGCCCGCTCTCCGCCATGGCGCAGTGGGTCTCCGTCCGCGACGCCAGCTGATCGTTCTCGTCGTCGTCGGCGGCTCGCTGAACGACTCGGTTCCCGGACCTCAAGTCGGCGGCTGTGGGAGCCGACCAAGCAGGTGAGCCGTCGTTCGGCTCCGCCCCCCACACCTCCCCGGAGTTCCCATGTCCGAGCACGCCACCCCGTCGTCGGCGAGCTCGGACCCGTACCAGGTGCTCTCCCACCGGCTGGCGAGCGCCGGCCGGATGCGGGAGGCCGCCCTCGCCCAGTGGGCCGCCGACCTGCGCGTCCTGGGTCCCGTGCTCACCGGACGGGTCGACGAGCTCTACCCCCACCTGGCGAAGCTCGCCCCGGCCGACGTCGCGGGCGCCGTCGCCTCGGCCCGCGCGGTGGCCCTCGCCCTCGTCGACGACCCTGAAGCCGTGGCGCTGACGCCGCTCACCCACCTCGTCGTCCGCTCCGACGGCGGGCCCGCCCCCGACGGCGGGGCCTCGCCGCGGCCCGACCTCCCGCCCGCGGACGCCCGGACGTTCGGACGGGTGCTCGACGACACCGCCGCGATGGCCGGCGACACCGGCAAGGTGTCGGTCGACCTGCGGCTGACGCTGGCCGAGCTCGTGACCCGGGGAGCCGACGCCGACCTCGGCGAGCTGGCCCGGATCGTCCTGGAGCCCCACGAGCACCAGCTTCTCGCCGACCGGCTCGAGCAGCCCCGCCAGGAGCTGTCGTGACCGGCTACGGCGTCCTCTCCGCCTATCTCCTCGGCGTCGTCGGGGTCTTCGGCCTGGTCGTGGGCTCGTTCCTCAACGTCGTGGTGCACCGGGTGCCGGCCGGGCTCTCCGTGGTGAACCCGCCCTCGGCCTGCCCGGGGTGCGGTCACCAGGTGCGCGCGCGCGACAACGTGCCCGTCGTGTCCTGGCTCCTGCTCCGCGGCCGGTGCCGCGACTGTGCCGCCCCGATCTCGGCCCGGTACCCCGCCGTCGAGGCCGGCACCGCCGTGGCCTTCGTGGCCGTGGCCTGGTACTTCTCCGACCCCGTGGTCATCGGTGCCGGACTGGTGCTCGCGGCCGGCGGGATCGCGCTGAGCCTCATCGACATCGACCACCACCGCCTGCCCTTCGCGATCACCGGCGTCACCGCGACGCTCGTGCTGCTCGTGGCGCTCGCCGGCAGCCTGACCGGCGCCGCGTCCGTCTCATGGCGCACCCTCGCCCTCTCGGCGGCCATGTGGTGGGCGCTCTACGGCGGGCTGCGGTTGCTGACCCGGGGCCGGGCCATGGGACTCGGCGACGTCGCGCTCGCACCGGTGCTCGGACTCGTGGTGGGCCTCGTCGGGATGGACGCCTCCGTGGTGGGGCTGGTCGCGGGCCCGGCCCTCGTCACGCTGGTGCTCGGGCCGTTCCGGCTCACCGGGCGGATCGCACGCCGGACCCGGGTGCCGTACGGGCCGTTCCTCGTGGCGGGTGGGGCGGTCGGGCTCGTGCTGGGCCCGCACATCGCCGACCTCTACCTGGGGTACCTGTGGGGTGGCGCGTGACCGAGAGGGGTCCGAAATGACTAGAGCCACCACCACTCGAATGGACTAGTGTCACACCAACCACATAGCCCACCCTGGTCTAGAACTATGACCAAATTTGACCAATGATGATGCGCGACACCTAAGGGTGATGTAGAACCGATCTGCTCAGCAAACCCCCCTACCTATATTGAGACGCGGCTCGGCGGTCTCTCTGGAGGACCGCATGTACCCCTCGGTACTGGTGGTCGGGCAAGATCACGCTCGGCTCGCCGCCACCCGCACTGCGCTTGCGGCTGGCGGCCTCACCAACCCTGTGGTCTCGTGCAGCGACGCCGTCGACACGGCTGCCTACCTCCTCGGTCGCCCCCCGTTCGCGGACCAGGTCGCCCACCCCCAGCCCGCCGTCGTCGTCACCGACCTGCGCCTCGAACGGGGAAGCGGGCTCGACGTCCTGCGCCTGCTGCGCAGCCACCTGACCTTGCGCGGCACCCCCGTCGTCGTCCTCGCCGACGGCGCCGAGGAGAGCGAGATCACCGCCGCCCAGGAGCTGGGTGCTGCCGCCTTCCTGTCCTCGACCATGGCCTGCGACGTCCTGCTGGGCGTCATCCGCGACACCGGTGTGCCCTGGTCCGTCGGCCGACTCCCGAGCACGGCATGACGCGCCCGCCCGACGCCGCCACCGAGGCGACCGCGCACCTGCTGGGGCTCGACCAGCACGGCGCGGCGTTCCCGACGACGTCGACCCTGCTCCACACGATCGCCGACCTGCGCCGCGGCCACGTCGATGCCGGCCAGAGCCTGGTGCTGCTCGCCGCCTCGATCTCGAACGCCACCGAGATCGCCGACGTGCATGGCGCCGCCGGCCTCGAGACCGTCACCGCCGAGGTGGCCCGCCGCGCCCTGCAGCACGAGCACCTTCAGGTGCGGCTGCTGCGCGCCTCGCCGCTCGGCGGTTTCCTGGCCGCGATCGTCGTCGAGGGCGACCTGGCGCGGAGCCAGGTCGCGCTGCTGCTCGACGAGGTCCGCCGGCTGGTCGCCGTCGAGGGTGACCGGGTCTGGCCCGTCGTCACCGTCGGTGCCCGCGAGTGCTCGCAGCGCGACGAGGTGTGGGCCGCCGTGCGCGACGTCCGCGCCACCGTCTTCGCCGCCGGCCAGGAGGCCCCCGGGTCGACCCGCTGGCACCGCGGCGAGGACCACGCCGGGCCGCACGAGGGGCTCGCGGTGGTGCGCGACCTCGCGTTCGCGCTCAGCGAGCACCCCGAGCAGCTCACCTTGGAGTACCAGCCCGTCTACGACCTGCGCGGCGGCATCGTCGTCGGCTCCGAGGCGCTGCTGCGCTGGCAGCACCCGGTGCGCGGCCGGGTCTCCCCCGCCGTCGCCGTCGCCGCAGCCGAGCGCACCGGCCTCATCGTCCCCCTCGGCCGGATGGTGCTCGACCGGGCGCTCGCCCAGACCAACGCCTGGGTGAAGCAGCTCGGACTCGGCTTCCGGATGCACGTCAACGTCTCGCCCCTCGAGCTGCGCGAGCCCTCGTACGTCGACCACCTCGAGGCCGCGCTGGCCCGCGCCGGCGTCAACCCGGTCAACCTGCTGCTCGAGATCACCGAGACGGCGGCGGTCACCGAGGAGCTCACGGTGCGCTCGGCGCTGGTCCAGCTGCGCGACCTCGGCGTCGGTCTCGGCATCGACGACTTCGGCACCGGCTACTCCTCGATCGCGCACCTGCGCACGCTGCCGATCGACACCGTCAAGCTCGACCGCTCCCTGGTCTCGGGCATCGCGAACGACTCCCGCGACTTCTCGCCTGGCGCGGTCGGTGCTCTCGATGGTCAACACCCTCGGCGTCACGATCGTGGCCGAGGGCATCGAGAACGCCATCGAGGCCGCGCACCTGCAGGCCATGGGCTGCTGGTTCGGCCAGGGCTTCCACCTCGGCCGCCCGGTGCCCGCCGACCGCTTTCTCGGCCGCAGCGAGGGACTCGTCGCCGAGGCTCTAGCCACGCCGGCAGCGACCGCGTAGCGCTCCACTGACCGTTCCGACCTCTCCCGGACCGTCCTCGACGCGCCGGTGGAGGTCGTGACGGTGCAGTCGCGAGCTCTCTCGACCCGACCCTGACCTGGGCCAGCAGTACCACCCGAGTTCACCTGGACCGCGACAGTGGCGCTCACCCGGATCGAGTTCAGCCGCTGACGTCGGAGGCTCGTCCCTCTCCAGCCACCCGCGGAACGCCTCGAGGTTGCGGGTGGACTCGCCGCGGAGCTTGCGCCACTCCCACTCCTTGCGGATCGAGGAGGCGAAGCCGAGCTCGAGCAGGGTGTTGAACGAATCGTCGGAGGTGGTGAGCACGGCACCGAGCAGCCGGTCGAGCTCATCGGGGGCGACGGCAGAGAGCGGGAGCCGGGCGTCGAGGTAGATGTCGCCGACGGCGTCGACGGCGAAGGCGACGGCGTAGAGGCGCAGGTTCTTCTGGAGCAGCCAGCGGTAGACGGCCTCGTGGTTCTCGTCGGGCGCGCGGCACACGAAGGCGTGGACGCCCAGGGCGTGCGCGCCGACGTCGAGCCGCACAGCGGTCTCGAGCTTGCGCTCGCCCGGGAGCGAGAACGAGAAGAGACCCGGCCGGGGCTCGTCGAACTCCAGGTCCTCCGAGGCCAGGTAGGCCCGGACGACGGCTGCGGCGGGCGGCTCGGTCTCGACCGGGGGGTCGAACGGCTCGCTCACGCCGCCGACTCCCGCATCAGCGAGCGGGCGCGGGCGTAGGCGGCCAGGGTCTCGTCGGCGGTGACGTCCCACGAGAACCGGGCGGCCTGCTCGAGCGCGCCGGCGGCCAGCCGCGCCCGCAGTGCGGCGTCGCCGACCATCCGGTCGAGGGCCGCCGCCCAGGCGCCGGGGTCGTGGGTGTCGAGCAGCAGCCCGCTGACGCCGTCGCGCACCGCGGTCGGGAGCCCGCCCACGGCCGCGGCGAGCACCGGGGTGCCGCAGGCCTGCGCCTCCACCGCCACCAGGCCGAACGACTCGTTGTAGGACGGCACCGCCACGAGGGTGGCGGCGGCGTACCAGGAGGCCAGCTCGTCCTGGGTGACCGGCGGCACGAACCTCACGACGTCGTCGAGGCCCAGCTCGGAGGCGAGGGCGGCGAGCGCTCGCGGCTTGTCGAGGCCGCTGCCGGACGGCCCGCCGACCACCGGCACGACGAGGTGCGAGCGCAGCTCGGGCCGGTCGGCGAGCAGCAGGGCGACGGCCCGCAGCAGCACGTCGGGGGCCTTCAGCGGCTGGATCCGGCCGGCGAAGAGGAGCACGACGGCGTCGACCGGCAGACCGAGCCGGGTCCGTACGGCGGGCAGCGCGGCGGCGTCGACCGGCCGGAACCGGTTGAGATCCACACCGGGGTGCACCACCTCCACCCGGTCGGGAAGAGCGCCGTAGAGGTCGACGAGCTGGGCGGCCTCGAAGTCGGTGTTGGCGATCAGCACGTCGGCGGCGTCGACCACCTGCTGCTCACCGATCACCCGGGCGGCCGGCTCGGGAGTGTCACCGGCGGCCAGCGCGGCGTTCTTGACCTTCGCCATCGTGTGCATGGTGTGCACCAGCGGCACGCCCCACCGGTCGCGGGCCAGCGCCCCGACCTGGCCCGAGAGCCAGTAGTGGGAGTGCACGGCGTCGTAGTGGCCCACCGGCTGCGCGGCCTCGGCCCGCAGCACCTCGCGGGCGAAGACGCACAGCTGGGCCGGCAGCTCGTGCTTGGTGAGCCCCTCGAAGGGGCCGGCGTGGATGTGGCGCACGTGGACGCCGTCGGCGAGGGCCACCACCGGCGGCAGCGCCGAGCTGGTGGCGCGGGTGAAGACGTCGACCTCGATCCCGCGGGCGGCGAGCCGCCGGGCGAGCTCGACCACGTAGACGTTCATGCCGCCGGCGTCGCCGGTGCCCGGCTGGTCCAGCGGCGAGGTGTGCAGGCTCACCATGGCGAGGCGGGACAGATCCGGGGGCACGACCATTCCCAACACCGGCGGGCCGGTCAGTGATTCCCGCGGGCGGGCCGCCGCACGAGCGACACGGCGACCAGCAGGGCCGCGGCACCCCCGACGAGGAGCTCGACGAGGAGGTCGTCGGCAGCACCCCGCAGCAGCTCGACCACCGAGCCGGCCAGCAGCACGGCCCCGAGCGCCGCGATCACCTTGATGCCCGGGTGCCGCACCAGGCTCGCCCCGACAGCGGCGGTCGCGACGGCGAGCAGCACGCCTCCCGCCCAGAGCAGGGCGGTCTGGTCGACGAAGTAGTGGGCGACCCAGCAGACGCCCCCCATCAGGGCAGCCGCGGTCGCGACGAGCCGGACTGACACGGCGGTCAGTCTGGCAGACCGCTCGCGCACGAGGCTGGTCGCTGCCGCACCATCGCCCGCTTCGCCGACACCTGCCGAGCGGGGCGTGCCAGACTTCCGCCGTGCAGACCATCGGCCTGATCGGCGGCATGAGCTGGGAGAGCAGCGCGGCCTACTACGAGATGCTCAACACCGGCGTCGAGGCGCGGCTGGGCGGCCTCTCGTCGGCGCGGACCGTGATGGCGTCGGTCGACTTCGCCGAGGTCACCGCGCTGCAGGAGCAGGAGCGGTGGGACGACGTCGCCGCCGTGCTCGCTGCCGCGGGGCGCTCGGTGGAGGCCGCGGGCGCCGACTTCCTCGTGCTGTGCACGACCACCTTCCACATGGTCGCCGACCAGGTGCAGGCAGCCGTCGACATCCCGCTGCTGCACCTCGCCGACGTCGTCGCCGAGGCCTGCCGGGCCGAGGGGCTCGACGCCGTCGGGTTCCTCGGCACCACGTTCGCGATGTCGCGCCCGTTCTTCGCCGACCGGATGCGGCAGCACGGCCTCGAGGTGCACGTGCCCGACGCGCGCCACCACGGCGAGGTGAACCGGATCATCTACGACGAGCTCGTGCACGGGAAGGTGCTCGACCCCTCCCGCCGCACCGTCGTCGGTCTCGTCGAGGAGCTGTGGGACGCGGGCGCGGGCGGCGTCGTCCTCGGCTGCACCGAGCTCGAGCTGCTCATCCACCAGCACGACGTCGAGCTGCCGGTGTTCCCCTGCACCACGCTCCACGTCGCCGCCGCGCTCGCCCGCGCCCTCGCCTGACGCTTCCGGTGCCGGCAGCCACGCGCCGGAATCCGCCGGCCCCTTGTGCAACCGATGGTTGCATCATCTGCTCTGCTCTGGCAGGCTGACGTGCAACCACTAGTTGCACAAAGGAGTCGGCATGGCACAGGACGAGTACGGGTCGCTGGAGCGGGAGATCGAGATCGACGCACCGCCGGAGGTCGTCTTCACGGTGGTCTCCAGTCCCGAGCACCTCACGCAGTGGTGGCCCGACGACTGCGAGCTCGACCCGACACCGGGCGCGGAGGGCCGGCTGGTCTTCGGTGACCCGGAATCCCCCGGGGCACACCTGCCGCAGGTCACGGTGGTGGACGCCGTCCCCGGCCGGCTTTTCTCGTTCCGCTGGGTCTACCCCGCGGACGAGGCCGCCCGACCCGGCAACTCGCTGCTCGTCACCTTCGAGATCGAGCCCACCGCCACCGGCTCCCGGCTGCGGCTGACCGAGACCGGGTGGCGCGAGCGGGGCTGGGAGGTCGCCGTGCTCGAGCGCGAGTACCACGACCACGAGACCGGCTGGGACTTCTACCTGCCGCGGCTGCGCGACTACGCGCCGACCGTGGCGTCGCTGCGATGAGCGTCGCTCTCGACGACGACCTGTGGTCGGCCGTCGGCGACCCCACCCGGCGTCGCCTGGTCGACCTGCTGCTAGCCGACGGTGGCGGCACCTCCACCAGCCTCGGCGCCCAGCTGCCCGTCACCCGGCAGGCCGTAGCCAAGCACCTCGCCGTCCTCGACCGCGTCGGCCTGGTCCGGTCGACGCCGTTGGGCCGCGAGCGCCGCTACGAGCTCGACCCCGAGCAGCTGGCCCGAGCCGCCGCCCAGCTGGCCGACGTCCAGGCGGCCTGGGACGGCCGGCTGCGCCGGATCAAGGAGATCGCCGAGTCGATCGAGTCGGCAACGAGCACACCCGAGGAGACCACACGATGAGCCACGACATCCTGCACCGCATCGGTGTCGGCACCGACGACCCGACGGCGGTCCACACCGCCCTCACCACCCTCGACGGACTGACTGGCTGGTGGACCACCGACACCACGGGCGACCCCGGCCCCGGCGGGGTGATCGCGTTCCGGTTCGCCCTCGGCGGCTTCGACATGGAGGTCACCGACGTGGTGCCCGGCGAGACGGTGCGCTGGACCGTGGTCGACGGCCCGCCGGAGTGGGTCGGGACCACCGTCGAGTTCGACCTCACCCACGACGCCGGCCAGACCGTCGTCCGGTTCGCCCACCGGGGCTGGGTCGAGCCGGTGGAGTTCATGCACCACTGCTCGACGAAGTGGGCGAGCTACCTGCTCAGCCTCAAGCAGCTGGTCGAGTCGGGATCGGGACGCCCGCACCCCCACGACCTGCGGCTCACGCTCGACGCGGACTGACGAGGCGGGGCGGCGGCGAATCGGCGGCGAATCGGCGGCTCGGGCCCGGCTCTCTAGACTGGAGTCGATCTTGGCCCGCAGGCGCCTTCCTGCGCCGCGGCCGCCGTCCATCTGAAAGCCCGAGGCTCCCGCATGTCCACCGCCCGCTCCGACCTGCGCAACGTCGCGATCGTCGCGCACGTCGACCACGGCAAGACCACGCTGGTCGACGCGATGCTTCGCAGGCCGGCGCGTTCACCGCGCACCAGGCCGAGAGCGTCGCCGACCGCGTCATGGACTCCGGTGACCTCGAGCGCGAGAAGGGCATCACGATCCTCGCGAAGAACACCGCGGTCCACTACGCCGGTCCCTCGGCCGCCCGAGGCGCATGACGATCAACATCATCGACACCCCCGGCCACGCCGACTTCGGTGGCGAGGTCGAGCGCGGCCTGTCGATGGTCGACGGCATCGTGCTGCTGGTCGACGCCTCCGAGGGTCCGCTGCCGCAGACCCGGTTCGTGCTGCGCAAGGCGCTCAACGCCGACATGCCGGTCATCCTGGTGGTCAACAAGACCGACCGCAGCGACGCCCGGATCGCCGAGGTCGTCGACGAGACCTACGAGCTGTTCATGGACCTGCTCGACGACTCCCACAGCCAGGACGCCCTCGACTTCCCGGTCGTCTACGCCACCGGCAAGGCGGGCATCGCCTCGCTGTCGCAGCCGGCCGACGGCACGATGCCCGACGGCACCGACCTCGAGCCGCTGTTCCGCACGCTGCTCGACACCATCCCGGCGCCCGTCTACGACGAGGGCGCGCCGCTGCAGGCGCACGTCACCAACCTCGACGCCTCGCCGTTCCTCGGCCGGCTGGCGCTGCTGCGCATCCGGCAGGGCGAGCTGCGCAAGGGCCAGCAGGTGGCCTGGATGCGCCGCGACGGCACGCCAGAAGAACGTCAAGGTCACCGAGCTGCTGGTCACCGAGGGGCTCGAGCGCAAGCCGGGCGAGAGCGCCGGCCCGGGCGACATCGTGGCCGTCGCCGGCATCCCGGAGATCACGATCGGCGAGACGCTGGCCGACGTCGAGAACCCGGTGCCGCTGCCGCTGATCCACGTCGACGAGCCCGCGATCTCGATGACGATCGGCACCAACACCTCGCCGCTCGTCGGCCAGGTCAAGGGCGCACAAGGTGACCGCGCGGCTCGTCAAGGACCGGCTCGACTCCGAGCTCGTCGGCAACGTCTCGCTCACGCGTCCTGCCCACCGAGCGCCCCGACGCCTGGGAGGTGCAGGGCCGCGGCGAGCTGGCGCTCGCGATCCTCGTCGAGCAGATGCGCCGCGAGGGCTTCGAGCTCACCGTCGGCAAGCCGCAGGTGGTCACCCGCGAGATCGACGGCAAGGTGCACGAGCCGGTCGAGCGGCTCACCATCGACGCGCCCGAGGAGTACCTCGGCACCATCACCGAGCTGCTCGCCTCCCGCAAGGGCCGGATGGAGCAGATGACCAACCACGGCACCGGCTGGGTGCGCATGGAGTTCCTGGTGCCGGCGCGCGGCCTGATCGGCTTCCGCACCGAGTTCCTCACCGACACCCGCGGCACCGGCATCGCCCACCACATCTCCGAGGGCTACGAGCCGTGGGCCGGCCAGATCCTCTCCCGCAACAGCGGCTCGCTGGTGGCCGACCGCAGGCCGGTGCGGCGACCGCCTACGCCATGACCTCGCTGCAGGAGCGCGGCATCCTCTTCGTCGAGCCCGCCACGCGAGGTCTACGAGGGCATGATCGTCGGCGAGAACTCCCGCGCCGACGACATGGACGTCAACATCACCAAGGAGAAGCAGCAGACCAACATCCGGTCCGCCACCTCCGACAACTTCGAGAAGCTGATCCCGCCGCGCCGGCTGTCGCTCGAGCAGTGCCTGGAGTTCTGCCGCGAGGACGAGTGCGTCGAGGTCACCGCCGAGACGGTCCGCATCCGCAAGGTCGAGCTCGACGCAGAACGACCGCGCCAAGATGGCCTCCCGCGTCCGCAAGGGTCCGCCGACCTGAGGGTCGCGAATCCGCGGTTCACCGGTGATTCCCTGACTCTCGGCCCATGCAGTGGCCGAGAAGTCAGCGGAGTGCACGAGAAGTCCGAGCCGCCGGGGTCGCGCCATACTGCGCAGGTGCTCCTCGACGTCCAGCTCGACGCGCCCCCCGACGCCGTCGCGCGCGCGGGCGCGTGAGCTGGTGGACGCCGGGGCGGCCGGGCTGTTCACCTTCGAGGGCCCGCACGACGTCTTCCTGCCGCTCGCGGCCGCGCGGCGACCGTCGTCGAGACCGACCTGATGACCAACGTGGCGATCGCGATGCCGCGCTCGCCGATGCACCTCGCCCACGCCGCGCTGGGACCTGCAGCTGATGTCGCGGCGGCCGGTTCCGGCTCGGGCTCGGCTCGCAGATCAGGCCGCACATCGAGAAGCGGTACGGCGCCACGTGGTCGCCGCCGGCGGCGCGGATGCGGGAGATCGTGCTCGCCACCCGCGCGATCCTCGACGCCTGGCAGGACGGCACCCGGCTCGACTTCCGCGGCGAGCACACCACCCACACGCTGATGCCGCCGACGTTCGTGCCGGGCCCGCACCCGCACGGCCCGCCGCCGGTGCTGCTCGGCGCGCTCGGGCCGCTGATGACGCGCGTGGCCGCGCGAGGTCGTCGGACGGGCTGCTCGTGATGCCGTTCCACAGCCACCGCCACGTCCGCGAGCGCACCCTGCCCGCCGTCGCAGCCGGTCTGGAGGCGGCCGGACGCCGCGAGGTGCCGATCTATCCGCAGGCGATCGTCGCGATGGGACGCACCGACGACGAGCTGGCCCGCGCCACCGTCGGCGTCCGCGGCCTGCTCGCCTTCTACGGCTCGACGCCCGCCTACCGCTCGGTGCTCGAGGTCGAGGGACGAGGCGACCTCCAGCCCCGGCTGAACGCCCTCTCCAAGACCGGCGACGTCGGCGGAATGCTCGACGCCGTGCCCGACGACCTCGTCGACGTGCTCGCCGTCCGCGGCACCCCCGAGCAGTGCGCCGACGAGCTGCACCGCCGGTTCGGCGACCTCACCGACCGGGTCTGCTGCTACTTCCCCGGCTACGACGTGCCGCTGGACCAGCTCGCCGCCCTGGCGACGGCGCTCACCCGCGCCTCATCGTCCGGGGTTGCCGAATTCCCCACCGAGCCGGGCCGGCCGGTGGGACGCTGCCGGAGTCGGACCGCCCGATCCTGACCCGAGGAGCCTTCGTGCCTCATCGTCGCCTCATCACCGCCGTCCTCGCTCTCACTGCCGCCGCCGTGGTGTTCTCCTCCGGAGGCGCCGTGGCCGCGCGCCTGATCACCGGCGCCCAGATCAAGAACGGCACCATCACCTCCCTCGACGTTCGCAACGGGACGCTCATCCCTCGCGACCTCAGTCCCGCCACCGTCCGATCGTTCAACCGACCTGGGCCCCGAGGCAGACCCGGCCTGGCGCGGGGCTGGGGCCGGGTGGCCGCCGACGGCACCGTGACCCGGAACTCGGCGGGGGTCACGGTGACCAAGGCAGCGACCGGCGTCTACTGCATCGCCGTGCGCGGCGTGGCTCCCGCCTCGTCCGTGATCGTGGCCGCTCCCGACTTCGGGGCCAACAGCACCGGAGCCGGCGTCAACAACTCGCAGTCGTTCGTCGAGGTCGACAGCCGCGCCGGCTTCTGCCCGGACTCGGCGCAGGCGGTGCGGACCTTCGTACGGACCTACCGGGCGTCCTCGGGCGACCTCGTCGAGACCACCCTCGAATCCGCGGACCAGTCGTTCACGTTCTTGGTGCCCTGACCTGGCCGCGCGGTGACGGGCTCCGGCAATTGCGTGGTTCTGACAGGTTCCGCCCCCGAGACCCTGCCCCTACGGCGCGATTGCGCTGAAACAGCCAACCCGATGGCGGGCGGCGTCAGACCACGGGGCGGGGGCGGCGGTCTCGGGCGAGGAGGGGGGCGGCGAGGACGCCGCCGACGGCGCCGAAGAGGTGGCCCTGCCACGAGATGCCGGGCTGGCCGGGGAGGACGCCGAGCAGCAGCGTGCCGTAGGCGAGGAACAGCACGATGCCGAGGAGGATCTCGCCGGTCGAGCGGGTCCAGATGCCGCGGACCATCAGGTAGACCAGCCACCCGAAGACCAGTACCGACGCGCCGGCGTGCTCGGTGCCGCTGGGGCCGACCAGCCACACGCCGACGCCACCGACCAGCCAGATCACGGCGGTGGCGGCCAGTCCGCGCCCGATCCCGGAGACGAGCACGAGGAAGAACAGCACGAGGGCCGGCGCGGTGTTGGCGCCGAGGTGGTCGAAGCCGAAGTGCAGCAGCGGCGCGAGCAGGATGCCGACGAGGCCCTCGTCGGTGCGCGGCTCGACGCCCAGGTCGTCGAGCCGGTGGTCGGCGGCGGTGTCGGCGATCTCGAGCACCCAGATGAGCACCACGAAGCCGACCGAGATCGCGGCGGCGCGGGCCCAGGTCGCAGGCTGGTCGGCCCGGCGGTAGGAGGTCACGACAGGCTCCCCACGGCGTCGACCTGCCGCACGTCGGACGACGTCGGGATCAGGTGCACCTCGTCGGCGCCGACGTCGTCGAGCCGCTCCAGCACGCCCCGCAGCTCGTCGAGGGTGCCGGCGAACCCGGTGGTGGGCGCCATCGCGTCCACCAGGGCTCGGCGGCAGCCAGTTCATGTAGTGCCGCAGGTGGCGGTGCACCTGCGCGCGGGCGTCGCCGGAGCCGTCGTCGAGGGCGAACCAGAACGACGTCGTCAGCCGTGGGGTCCCACGCCCCGCGTCAGCCCAGGCAGCCCGGGCCAGCGAGAACAGCGACCCGACGGCGGCGACGTCGAGGTCGAGAGTCACGCCGGCCAGACCGTCGGCCCAGCGGGCGGCGTCGCGGATCGTCCGCGGCCCCATGGTGCCGACGAGCAGCTCGGGGCCGCCCTCCTGCACGCACGGCGGCCCCACCGGCAGCACCGCCTCCGTGACCTGCTCGCCGGCCCACACCCGCCGCATGACGGCGACCCGCTCGGCCATGCCGGCGATGGTCCGGGTGGCCGGGTCGGCGCCGGCCGCGCGGTAGTCCTCCTCGCGGCCGCCCACCCCGACGCCCACCGTCAGCCGGCCACCGCACAGCTGGTCGCCGGTGGCGAGCGACTTGGCGAGCAGCACGGGATCGTGCAGCTGCGGCACCACCACGGTGGTCACCAACCGGACCCGCGTCGTCCAGGCGGCGACGGCGCCGAGCAAGGTGAGCGTCTCGGGGTTGTCGAAGGCCATCCGCTCGCCGAAGCACAACGAGGAGAACGGCCCGTCGTCGACCGCCCGCGCCCACGTCTCCAGCGTCGCGGGCCCGTCGACCCACAGGTCCGGCTCCATCACCGGCAGTGTCATCCCGACCCGCATCCGGTCACTGTGGCAGACCACGGGAGCGCCGGAGCCCGGTGCCGGTGGCCGTGAGGCCACCGGACACCGGGCTCCTGACGTGGGGCCGCTCGGTCGTCAGCTCACCACGGGCGGTCCGGGCGGGTCGGTGGTGACGGCGAGGCCGTCGAGCCGCACCGGCCGGTCGGCTGTGGTGACGATGCGCAGCACACCGCTCGCCGGCTCGGAGAACCGCGCGATCCGGATGACCACCTTGCTCCGGGTGGTGCCGGACTCGAACTTCCGCACCCCGAGCAGCTGGTCGCCGAGGAAGATCCGCACCCGGCCGTAGTTCGACCGGGTGACGGCCACGAGGTCGAGCTGCGTCGCGTCGGTCACGGTGTAGCGCAGCTCGGCGTCCGCGTTGCGCGTCGTGATGTTCGTGCTGTCGAAGCCGTTGGGCGCGACGACCCGCTCCCAGCCGCCGCGGATCCGGCGCAGCCGCGCATCGTCGACCGGCACCGTGAAGGTCCGGCGGGCGGGCGAGGCGTCCTCGTTGCCGGCGCCGTCGGAGGAGGTGGCCTCGAAGACGTGGGTGCCGGAGGTGAGGTCGGTGAGCTCGGCAGACCCGTCGGCGCAGTCGACGTCGGACCCGTCCAGCGAGCAGGAGAGCTCGCCCTCCTCGGTCGACTCGACGCCGAAGGTGGCCGCCCGGGCCACGAGCACCGATCCGTCGGCCGGGCCCGAGGTGATCGAGGTGTCCGGCGCGGCGTCGTCGACCAGCGAGATCACCCCGTCGCTGACGTCGAAGAAGTAGTTGCCGACGGCCTCGATCTTGATCCGGCCCTCGGTCGTGGTCGTCTCCGGCATGACCACGTCGGCGGAGCCGTCGTTGGCCGTGGTCTCGGCGAGCACCTCCTCGAAGGTCTCCCCTCCGTCGGTGGACATCAGGATCCTCACCTGCGGGGCGAGGAGGACGGAGTCGGTGCCCGCGACGTCCCAGGTGACGGTCTGGGTGCTGCCGCTCTGGTACTCGGTGGCGGCGTCCTGGCTGGTCACCAGGAACGGGCCGGCGGTCTTGTCGATCCGCAGCTTGGTGTCGGCCCACGCGAACCCGCCGTCCACGCCCTCGAGGTCGCGGGCGGTGAGCCGGAAGTTCAGCGACGGCTCGGTGTTGCCGGCCGTGCCGTCGCCGATGTAGGCGGCGGTGGGCAGGAACTCCGAGAGGCACCGCAGCTCGGGACCGTCCGGGAGGGTGTCGGTCGGGTTCGAGTTCGGGCACGTGCCGGTCTCGGCGTTGGTCTCGTCGGCCAGCACCTGGGCCATGTCGGGGAAGGTCCGCGACGGGTTGCCGTCGGCGAGGTTCTGACCCGGCGACTCGTACTCCAACGAGTCCGCCTGCGAAACCGCGGCGTAGGTGCCGAACACGCGGAAGAGCGGACCGTTGAGCTTGTTCTGGCTCGTGAGCGCGGTGCCGGCGGCTCCACCTCGGTCGTTCTGTTCCCACAGGTAGACGAGGTCGTCGCCGTCGGAGTCGGTGGCCGAGCCGGTGAGGGTGAACGGCGTCCGCAGCGGGATGAACTTCCCGGCCGGGGCCATGACCGTCGGGTTGTGGTTGCCCGACTCGACGACGGTGCCGCCGCCGTTCGTGGCCGGGCCGCCCTTGGCGATGTCGCTCAGGAGCGAGGTGAACTCACCCGCGACGGGGACGAGGGTCGGGTTGACCACGTCGACGCCGGCCTGGGTGAGGCCGTAGGTCACCTGGAAGCCGAGGTCGCTGAAGGAGTTGCCGAAGTAGCCGCTGACGGTGGCGGTGCCGACGCCGGTGACCGACTCGACCGCCAGCTTGACGTCGGCGACGCTGTAGTTCGAGCCGCGGGTGATGACCGGCGTGAGCTCGTCACCGAACTTCAGCTGGAAGGCGTCGACGCCGTCGAAGCCGACGAGGCCGAACGACTGCACCTCGTTGACGTTGGCGAGCGTGCTCGTGATGTAGGCGCCCATCTCGGTCTGCGAGCGCTGCGAGAAGTAGGGGTCGGTGTGGTCCTGCAGGTCGTCGGACCCGCAGATGCCGGCGTAGCCCATCACCGAGGAGCCGGAGCCCGGCTCGACCGACGTGCTCGACGAGCGGTTGGTGCCGGAGCAGTTGACCTGGGTGCCGTTGAAGGTGTGGTTGCCACCGAACTGGTGGCCCATCTCGTGCGCCACGTAGTCGATGGCGTAGAAGTCGCCGGTCGGGAACGGCAGCCCGGTGCAGCCCTGCGCCTTGTTGTTGCCGCCGACGACGCCGAGCCCGGCGACGCCGCCGCCGGGGAGGCCGAGACCGATGTGGCCGATGTCGAAGTTGCGGGCGCCGATGACCTGGCCGATCACCAGGCGGGTGCGGCTCAGGATCCCGCCGGTACAGCCGCTGTTGATCGAGCCGGACCCGCTGGTCGGGAAGCAGCCGACCGAGCCGCAGGGACCACCGGGGGCGTGCTGCTCGGCGAGGGTGTTGAAGTTGAGCCGGTCGGTGCCGTCGATGAGCACCATGGTGACGCCGAAGTCGTCGCCGTAGATGTGGTTCACGCGGTTCATCAGGGTGGTCTTGGCTGCGAGGACGGCCTCGTCGGACGCGGCGTCCTGGGTGCCGTCGTTGAGCCCCGGCGCGTGGTACTCGGCGTAGGTCGAGTCGGTGAGCAGCGCGAGCCGGTAGGTGCGCTGACGCACGAGTCCGTCCGGCCCCTCGCCCACGCGGGCCCCCTCCTGCACCTGCTGCTGCGTGGCCTCGTCGAGCTCGGGCTCCACCAGCGCGCGCTCGGGAGCGGGCAGGCTGCGGCCGAGGTAGCTGAGGTAGGTGCCGTCGGCGTCCCGGAAGGCGGGGTCGACGAACCAGGCGCCGTGGTCGCCGCGCACCGAGGCGTGGAAGCCGGCGGGGCTGACGTCGATGCGGATGCTGTCGCGGAAGCCGACGGCGGTGCCCGCATAGGTCGAGATCTCGGGGTGGGCTGCGGCCAGGCCGTCCTCCAGCACCGGGCTCTGCGTGACGGCGAACTCGATCAGCTCACCGGAGGGGGCGGGCACCGTGACCGTGACCGGCGCGGCCCGGCGGGCGTCCTGCCGGGGCGCGCGGGCGAGGCGGTCGTCGAGCGCCGCGGCGTCCAGCTCGAAGGCGCGGTAGCGCTCGGGGTTCAGGAGCCGGTCGGCGCCGCCGGGGATCCGGCCGGCGATCGGCGTCCAGACGTCGTCACCGTCCGGGGCGGCAGGGGCCGCCTGGGCGCCGGCCTGGGTGATCGCCACCAGCGGCAGCGTCGCGAGCGCGAGGGCACCGGTCAGGAGGACGGCGCGAGCCCGGCCTCGCCGGTGGCCCGAGAGACGTCGAGGTGCAGTGGTCACCGAGTGTGGTCCTCACGTGAGCTGGGCACGCGCGGGACGGCGTGCGCAGGCACTCCACCACAGAAACCCGGCGCCGACGAGGTTGAAACCTCGATCTCATCCCACCGGGTCGGGGTCCGGCACCGGCACCGGCGCGGGAACGCCCACCAGATCTCGGGCGAGCAGGAGGGCGGCCGCCACCGGGAAGGTCATCAGCACGGCCAGGCTGCCGGCGATGCCGAGCACCGGCCCGAGCCCGCCGACGACGGCGGAGCCCAGGCTGCCGCCGACCAGGAAGAGCAGCGTGCCGATGCCGAGCGCCACACCGCGAACCTCGGAAGGGACGGCGTCGGCGACGGCAGCGCCCATCGCGGGCTGACCGACGCCGAAGGCCACGGTGACGAGCGCGACCGCCACGCCGAGCACCACGTGCGACACGAGGGCGGCCCCGAGCGCGGCGATGCCGAGCGCGGCGGTGGCGGTCAGCGCCGAGCCCACCAGGGCCGCGGTCGGACCCACCGACGCCACGAGCGCGGAGGTGAGGCGCGGCACCACCAGCGCCACGACGGCGCTCGGCACGAGCAGCAGGCCGACCTGCCACGGTTCCTCACCCTCCCCGAGCAGGAGGGCGGGGACGCCGACGAGCAGCGCGAACCACGACGCCGGCACCGAGGCCGCTGCCAGCGCGCTGCGCACGACCGCGCCGTTGCGCACGACCGCGACGGGCAGGAACCCCTCGGGCCGCCGTCGCACCCAGCCCACGGTGGTCGGGAGCCCGACGACGAGCAGCGCGGCACCCACGAGCGCCACCACGATCCCGGTGGCCGGCGCCTGGAGCAGCAGCACGACGCTGCCCGAGGTGACCGCCACGAGGACGGCGCCCACGACGTCGAGGGTGGCGCTGGAGCGGTGCCGGGTCAGCGACGGCAGCACGAACGGCACCAGCAGCAGTCCGAGCAGCGGCAGCGCCATCACGGCCCGCCAGCCCCAGACGTGCTCGACGATGCCGCCGAGCAGCGGGCCGAGGCAGCTCAGCGCGGCGGCCATCCCGGCCAGCCGACCGAGCGCCAGGCCGCGCACCCGGCCGGCGTAGCGCTCGTTGATGAGGGTGATGCCCATGGTCGGGATCGCCGCGGCCCCCGCGCCCTGCAGCAGCCGGGCGCCGAGCAGCACCGGGAAGGACGGCGCCAACGCTGCGACGAGCGCACCGACCGTCATCAGGGCGACGCCCACCAGCAGCGGCAGCCGGGTGCCGACCAGGTCGGAGATGCGTCCGTAGACCGCGGTGGTGATCGCGAGGAACAGCACGTAGAGGCTGATCGTCCAGGTCGCCAGGCCGGTGCCGACGCCCAGATCCTCGGCCATCAGCGGCACCGCCACCGCCGCCGACGACGACCCCATGCCGGCGAACCCGAACAACAGGCCCAGCATCACCGCCACGCGGCGCGAGTCGTCGGAGGTCACGACCCATCGCAACCAGTTGCCGCCGTCATCTATTCCTTGGTGGGTGAGTGGTTTCGAGGCGCGCTCCGGCCGGTGGTCGAGCCGGCCGAGCGCCAGCGAGGCCGTGTCGAGACCCCCGGCCCCGCAGTCCTACAGGTCCCAGGCCAGCACCCAGTACATGACGCCGAACGGGTCGTCCTCGTAGACCACCTCCGGCTCGCCGAACCCGCCGCGCCAGCCGAGGAGGGCGTCGACGTCGGCCCAGAGGTCGCGCGCGAGGGCGGGGTCGGGGGGAGTGCCGGTGCCGCCGAGCCAGGCACGCACGGCGAGATCGAAGCCGACGGCGCGGTCGTCGAGGTGGCCGGGGGCCTTCTCGGTGCGGCAGGCCGAGCCGTTGCCCACCAGCAGCACCGACGGCGACGAGCCCGTCCGGGGCACGTCGGCCAGCAGCGACGCCGCCACCCGCTCCCCCTGCGACGACGACGCGCACACCTCGACGTCGGCGCCGAGCCCGCCGACGGCGGCGCGGCAGGCGGCGCGCAGGTCGGCCACCGGGTCGGCCAGGCCGCGGTAGGCGGGCAGCAGGGCGAGTGCGCCGGGCACGAGCACCACGCGGGTCACTGGAGCCCCCGGATCGCGCGCGCCGGGGGACGGCGTCCGGCGATGGTCCAGGCCATGTCGACGACCTGGCGGGTCTCGGTCACCTCGTGCACCCGGTAGACCCGCGCCCCGGCGGTGGCGCAGACGGCGGTGGCGGCGAGCGTGCCGAGCAGCCGCTCCCCCACCGGCCGGTCGAGCGCCTCGCCGACGAAGTCCTTGTTCGACAGCGAGACCAGCACCGGCCATCCGGTGGCCACCATCTCGCCGAGCCGGCGGGTGAGCTCGAGGGAGTGGAAGGTGTTCTTGCCGAAGTCGTGGGCGGGGTCGATGAGCACCGACTCGCGGGCGACGCCGGCCGCCACCGCCCGCTCCGCGTAGCCGACGGTGTCGTCGATCGCCGCCCGGACGACGTCGTCGTACTCGACCCGGTAGGGCCGGGTGCGCGGCGTCGCGCCACCGGTGTGGGTGCAGACGAGCGCGGCGCCGCGGGCCGCCGCGACGTCGACCAGGTCGGGGTCGGCGCCGCCCCAGGCGTCGTTGATCACGTCGGCACCGGCCGCGCAGACCGCGTCGGCCACCGGCGCCCGCCAGGTGTCGACCGAGATCACGAGCTGCGGGAACGACTCCCGCACCCGGGCGACGAGGTCGACCACCCGCGCCCGCTCCTCGGCCTCGCCGATCTCGGCGCCGGGTGCGGCCTTGATGCCGCCGATGTCGACGATCTCGGCGCCCTGCCCGGCCACCAGCGCGACCCGCTCGAACGCCTGGTCCTCGCCCCAGGTGGCGCCGCGGTCGTAGAAGGAGTCGGGGGTGCGGTTGACGATCGCCATCATCAGCGTGGCGTCGTCGGCGAAGTCGTGCCGTCCCAGGCGCAGGGTCACCGGACGCCCACCGCCGGCGGCCGCTCGTCGACGGCGGGCCGCGCGCCGGTCCGCGCGAGGGCGGCGGCGAGGATCTCGGTGGCCATGCCGGACAGGTCGCGCAGCGACTGGTGGCGGTGCGCGCGGGTGCCGAGGTCGACCTGCGCGATGGCGTCGACCCCCGGCCCGCGGGCGGTGTCGACGAGCGCGGCAAGCTCGACGGCGTAGCCGTGCGGCACGCTCAGCGAGGCCAGGTGCGCACGCCGGATCGCCCACTCCCCGGCCAGGGGTTGGTGCAGCCACCCCAGCTCGGGGAACAGCAGCCGGATCAGCGGTCGCGCGACGAGCTCGGTCACCCGGCCCCCCTCGTGCGGCACCGCGCCGTCCCCGGCACCCATCGGCCGCTCGTAGAAGCCCTTCACCAGCCGGGTCCGCGGGTCGGCGACGAACGGGCCGAGGAGGCCCGGCACGAAGTGGGTGTCCCAGTCGAGCAGGTCGGCGTCCATGAACACCACGAGGTCGCCGGAGGTGACGAACTGCGACTTCCACATCGCCTCCCCCTTGCCCGCGACGGTGCCGAGGTCGGGCCGGATCTCGGCCGCGCGGTACGCCCGGGCGCCGGCGTCGGTGGCGACGTCGAAGGTGGCGTCGGTGGAGTCGCTGTCGATCACCACGATCTCGTCGAGGAGCGCCACCGTGTCGACCAGCGCCTCCCGCACCCGGCCCACGACGTCGCCGACCGTCGCCGCCTCGTTGCGCGCGGGCACCACCAGGCTGACGCTCGTGCCCTCGAGCGCGCTCAGCAGCTCGGGGAGGGACCAGTCGTCCCAGTGGTGGGTGCGCACCCCAGGGAGCGTAGGCAGCGCGCCACAAAGGCGGACGCTCCGGGTCAAGTCGGGGGTCGGCGGTGCCGAGACACCTGGTGAGGTCGTGTGCCCCGCGCCGGGCACGCGCACCTATCCCCCCACCCCGCGATCGTCAGAGGCTCACCACCCGTGATCTCCGCGTCCCCGTCCAGCAACGCCAGTGCCCGCCTGCGGGCTCTGCTCACCCTGCTGGCCGTGGTGGGGCTGGTCCTCACCGCCGTCGCCGTCGCCCCGACCGCCGCCGCCACCACCGGGGCCATCTCCGGCGTGGTGAACGGCCCCGAGGGACCGCTCACGGGCGTCCAGGTCACCGCCTACGTGCCGCACCCCGACTACGCCGGGGAGTGGAACATCGTGGGCACCACCAGCACCGACGCCACGGGGTCCTACACGCTGAGCGGCCTCGCCGCCCGCAGCTACCAGATCGAGTTCGTCGACCCGGGCCGCAACTACGTCACCGAGTACTACGACGACGTGACCTCGCTGAACGTCGCGACGCCGGTCCCGGTCGGCACGACCACCGTCACGGGCATCGACGCGACCCTGGGGCTGCCCTCCCACATCACCGGCACCGTCCGCGACACCGCCGGGGCGGGCATCCCCAGCGTCCTCGTCACGGCGCTCCGCTTCGACCCGGTCAACGGCTGGGTCACCGACCAGACCGCGCTCACCGACGACCTCGGGGCCTACGACGTCCCCGGTCTGTCCCACGGCATCCATCTCGTCGAGTTCCGGCCCTACGGCTCCCAGTCGGGAAGGTACCGACTGGAGTACTGGGACGACGCGGCCTCGAAGGACGAGGCCACCGACGTCACGGTCGCCCCGGCGAGCACGGTGAACGGCATCGACGCCGTGCTGGCCAGCGTGACCGGTGCGGGCCGGGTCCTCGGCGCCGTCACCGGGATGGGCGGCGAGGCCGTCAGCGGGGCGGTCGTGACCGCGTACAGCCGCGACGCGACCACGGACACCTGGGTTTCTCGGACTCGCGCGCTCACCGACGCGGTCGGCGAGTACTCGCTGGGCGGCCTCGCCCCCGGCACCTACCGCGTCGGGTTCGCCTACGACGACCACGCCGCCGAGTTCTGGCAGGACGCCGGGAGCCTCGCCGAGGCCACCGACGTCGTGGTCGGCTCCTCGGCCACCGTGTCCGGCATCGACGCCCAGCTCGCCAGCGCCCCGATCACCAACACCTCGCCCCCGACGGTCACCGGCGACGCCGTCGTCGGCGGCACCCTCACCGCCACCACCGGGTCGTGGCAGCCCGGCACCGGGTTCTCCTACGAGTACGAGTGGCTCGCCGACGACGAGCCGATCGCGGGCGCCACCGGCTCCCAGTACCAGCCGGGGTCAGCCGACCTCGGCAAGGCGATCTCGGTGCGGGTCACCGCCTCCCGCGGCAGCGAACCCCCCGCCGGCGCCACGTCGGCCCCGACGGCGCCCGTGGCTGAGCTGGTCGTCGTCAACCAGACCGCTCCCGGGATCACCGGCACCGCCCAGGTCCACAGCACCCTCACCGCCACCGACGGCACCTGGACGCCGAGCACCGGGCTCACCTTCGCCTACCAGTGGCTCGTCGGCGGCGTGCCCGTCGACGGCGCCACGCTCCGCACCTACACCCTGCGCCCGGCGGACGCCGACCAGGCGGTCACCGTCCGCGTCACCGCGTCCAAGCCGATGCACACCCCCGCCTCCGCCACCTCGGCCCCCACCGGCGCCGTCGCGCTCGCGCCGCTCACCAACACCGTGGCGCCGTCGATCAGCGGCCCGGCGGAGGTCGGCGGCACCCTGACGGCCGCCCGCGGCACCTGGAGCCCGGACGACGGGCTCGCCGTCGGCTACCAGTGGTACGTGGGAGGCGCACCTGTCGACGGCGCGACCGGTACCACCTACCACCCGGTCGAGGGCGACATCGGCCAGACCGTCACCGTGCTGGTCTCGGTCTCCCGGGCCGGCCACCAGCCCGCGTCCCGGCTCTCGTCCCCCACCTCCGCCGTCACGATGCCGGCGCTCGCCAACACCGCGATGCCCACCGTCACCGGCACCCCGCAGGTCGGCGGCACGCTCACCGCCACCACCGGCGAGTGGAGCCCGTCCGACGGCGTCGTCCAGCAGGTCGAGTGGCTCGTCGGCGGCGTCCCGGTCGACCACGAGGGCAGCACCTACTCCCCCACCGCCGACGACGTCGGCAAGGCGGTCGCGGTGCGCGTCACCGCCACCCGCGCGGGCTTCGCCCCCGCCACCCGGACGTCGACCCCCACCGCCATGGTCTACGAGCCGGCCACGAACACCGTGGCCCCGCGCGTCACCGGCACCCCGCAGGTCGGACGACGGCTCACCGCCGCGCCCGGCACGTGGTCGCCCTCCGGGCTCGGCTACGGCTACCAGTGGCTCGTGAACGGCAGGCCCGTGAGCGGCCAGACCGCCAGCACCTTCACCGTGCCCCCGAGCGCGCTGCGCCGCACGGTGGCCGTGCGCGTGACCGCCGCCGGCTCCGGCCCCGCCGTCACCGTCACCTCGGCGCCGACGCCGGCTGTCAGGGCCGGCGTGCTCCGTCTGGTGCGGAAGCCGGCTGTCACCGGCGTCGCCCGGGTCGGCAAGGTGCTGCGCGCGACGGCGGGCTCGGTGAGCCCGGCCGCCACCAAGGCGACCTTCCGGTGGCTGCGCAACGGCAGGGCGATCCCCCGCGCCACCAGGGCCACCTACAAGCTCGTCACCGCCGACCGCCGCAAGCGGATCTCGGTGGTGGTCACCTACGTGCGGGTGGGCTACACGACGCTCCGGGCCACCTCGAGGCCGACCGCCACGGTGCGGTAGCCGCGCCTCAGCGGCCGAGCAGCGTGCGGGTGCGCGCGACGACGTCGGCCATCGCGGCCTCGGCGCCGGTGCTCGCGGGCGTCATGTCGATGAAGCCGTGCACGAGGCCGTCGTAGCGCACCCGGTCGACGGGCACACCGGCCTGCTCGAGACGGTCGGCGAACGCCTCGCCCTCGTCGCGCAGCGGGTCGTACTCGGCGGTGACGACGAGGGCCGGCGCGACGCCGTCCAGGTCGCCCAGCAACGGCGAGTGCCGCGGGTCCTCGAGGTCGGGGGTGTCGCCGAGGTAGTGGCCCCCGAACCACACCATCGTGGCGATGTCGAGGAAGTAGCCCTCGGCGTTGTCGGTGCGCGAGGGGTAGTCGCCGGACATGTGGGTGGCGGGGTAGATCAGCACCTGCGCGTGCACCCGGTCACGCAGCGTCTGGGCCGCCACCGCCGCCAGGTTGCCGCCGGCGCTGTCGCCGGCCACCGCGAGCCGCCCGGCGCCGCCGAGGTCGGCGTCGTGCTCGCTCGCCCATGCGACGGCGGTGAGCGCGTCGTCGACGGCGGCCGGGAACGGCGCCTCGGGCGCGAGGCGGTAGTCGACGGAGACCACCACGACGTCGGCGTCGCGGCAGAACCGCCGGCAGGTCTGGTCGTGGGTGTCGAGGTCGCCGATCACGAAGCCGCCGCCGTGCAGGTACACCAGCGTCGGCCGGGGGCCGCTCCCCTCGGGCCGGTAGACCCGCGCCGGCACCCCGCCGGCGTCGACCGCGTCGACCGACGCCACGGGCACCTGCGTCTCCGGCGTCACCCAGTCGACCGTCATCGCCCGCAGCGCCTGGCGCGCCGTCTCCGGCGTCCCCTCGTGCATCGCCGGGTAGCCGGCGTCCTCGATCATCTTCAGCAGGGCAGCGGTTCCCTCGTCCAACGGCATGCGGGCGAGACTAGGAGATGACCCCGCGCGGGGTCACCGCAGGCGGAACGCGGACCTCGCGCCCTCAGCGGCGGAGGATGATCGTCGAGGTCTCCAGCTCTTGGTCGCGGTAGCCCGGAGCGGTCAGCAGGATCTTGAGGAGGACCCGTCGCCCGGCGGAGCCGCTCGGGAGCACGATCGAGGGGGCCCTCGACCTGACCCTGCCGTCGATCAACCAGCGGAAGGTGACCCGCCGACCCCTGGCCGGGTCGGCGTCGTCGAAGCCGGCGACCACCCGCTTGCCGACAGCGGGTCTCCCCTCGATCCTGGGATGAGCGGCCCGATGGATGTTCGGCTGGATGAGGGTCGCCGCGCTGGCGACCACGCGGCGAGACTCCCCGCGGACGGCCGTCACCTCGACCCGGACCCTTCTGTCCGCTGCCCGCGGCGGCAGCTCGAGGCGCTGGCTCGAGTCGCTCCCGCCCACGTCGACCCACCTGCGCCCGACAGCCATCTGCCACTGGTACCGCAGCCTCACCGAGCGGTCGTCGTCCAGGCTGGTGCGCGCGATCCTGGTGCCGAAGACCCGGTCGCTGCCCACCACGCTCACACCGAAGGGCCCGATCGGCGGGAAGGACACGACCGCCGTGGGCGGGGAGGTGGCCGACGCGGTGCGGTAGCCCGCCCGGGCGGCGCTGGCGACGACACTGAGTCGCCGCCGGACGTCGGCCGAGACCACCCGGTAGGTGGCGTCCACCGCGCCCTCGATCGGCGTCGGCTCACCGCCCGGGAGCTGCCGCCACCACTGGTAGGTGACGGCGGCGTCGTCGGGCGTGCTGCTGACGCCGGCCCGGAGGGTGCGCCCGACCTGGGGGCTCCCGGTCACGACCGGCGCGGTGACCGTGGCCGTCACCTGGGCGGCGGCCGACGACTTCGGCGTCTCGGTGTTGCCGTCCGCGTCGGTGGCGGCGTAGCGGATGATCTGCCCGTCGAACAGCACCGGCCGGTCGGTCTCGTTGTAGAGCGTTCCGAACGGACCCCTCGGATCGCCGGGAGGGCTGACGGCCGACCCGATGGTGTAGGCGATCTCCTCGACACCCGATCCGCCCTCGTTGTCGGTGGCGGTCAGGGTGACCGTGACCGGACTGGTGACGACGCCGCCCGGCACGTCGTCGGTGGTGGTCGGAGCCGTGGTGTCCCCGGGGTCGCACTCACTGGGCACGGTGCCATTGGTGAGAACGACGAGGTTCCCCGTCGTCCGGTCCACTCCGGCGAGGTCGGCATCGCCGTCGCCGTCCAGGTCACCACCGGTCATCGCGTGCAGCGACCGGCCGGCGGTGCTGAGCGTGACGGGCGCGAACGTCCCGTCGTCGGCCTGCACCAGCACGGTGGCGTCGTTGCTGGTGGATCCCGCGGTCGCGATGTCGAGGTCGCCGTCGCCGTCGTAGTCGGCCGGGGTGATGTCGGTGGCCCCCGCGCCGACCTCCCCGATCTCGGTGGCCGTGTAGCCGCCCCCGGTGCCACGCTCGAAGACGTCGACGGTGGCCGAGGCGAAGTTGGCCACCACGATCTCGAGGACGCCGTCGCCGTCGATGTCGACGACTCGGAGGCCGCGTGGGCTGTTCCCCGTGGAATCGGCAGTGACGGCGGCGTAGGCGCCGCCCTCGCCGCGGGTCAAGATGCTGATCTCATCGGAGTTGATGTCGGTCGTGACGATCTCCGGGCCGCCGGCACCGTCGAGGTCGGCGACGGCCACCCAGGTGGGGCTATCGCCGCCCGTGCCGTGGGAGGTGCGGGAGAAGGAGCCGTTGCTGCCCTGCGTGAGCACGGTGACGGCGTCGTCGACGGAGTCGGTGACCACCACGTCGTTGTCGCTGTCTCCATCGAGATCGCCGACGGCGATGCCGAACGGCCCCGCACCGGTGCCGCCGATGGTCGTGGGCGTGAAGGTGCCGCTCGCACCCTGGGTGAGCAGGGTGACGCTCTCGCTGTCGTAGTTGGCCGTCACGATGTCCACGAGGCCGTCGCCGTTGACGTCGCCCGCCGCGACCGACAGCGGCCAGATGCCGGTGCCCCCAACCACCGTAGGTGCGTATGCGCCATCGGTGCCGCGGCGGTAGACGGTGACGTTGTTGGAATCGGAGTTGGCGACGACGACCTCGGGGGTGCCGTCCGCATCGAGGTCGCGGACGACCAGCGAGCGTGGTTCGACACCGGAGGGCCCGTGCGCCGTCGGTGTGAAGGCGAGCTCGGCCGGAACGCAGGGAGCGGAGCTCGGCGGGACCCCGGCGGCCGTGCCCGGCCCACCGAGCGGGAGCAGTGCCCCCGCCAGGACCGCGACCGCCACCAAAACTCTGGGCCGGTGGTGGTCGGCCGGAATGGTCGATCTCGATGGCGTCATACGATCCAGCCCCTGTCGTTCTCGCACATATGCGACTTGGGCCTGGTCGAGAGCCTGGGGGGCGAGCTCAGGAGCCGACGGCCACCTGTGCGGGGATCAGACCAGAGCCCGCGGGTTCCCGTGGGCGTTTGCGAGGATGCGCAATCTTGCGACCCACCCTCACCGGGTGAGGTGGCGGATCGCCGCGCTGACCAATGCCCTGGCATAGACCACTCGCCCCGCGGGCCGGACCATCCGGCGGGCGTCGGCCCGGTGCCTCATGTTGCCGAGCTCGACCATCGCCACCGGCACGTCGGAGAGGTTGAGGGTGCCGAGGTCGCCGCGGACGTCGAGACCGTCGCCGCCGGCGATGTAGTTCGCCACCGGCACGCCCTCGGCCCGCAGTGCCGCCCGCACGGCGCGGGCGAAGGCCCGGGACTCGCGCCAGATGTCGTGGGTCCACGGCCTCCGGTCGGGCGGGGCGATCACGTGGAAGCCGTGCGCGCGACGCGCCGTCGAGCCGTCGGCGTGGATGCTCAGCTTGAGGTCGGCGTCGCGCCGGTTGCCCGCGCGGCCGCGGACGTCGACGCACGGCCCCCACCGGCGTGCGGAGTTGGCGTCGCGGGTGAGCGCCACGCGGGCGCCCAGCGCGCGCAGCCGGCGCGCCACCAGCAGGCTGACCCGCCAGACCACGGTGGCCTCGGCGTAGCCGCCACGGGTGGCCGTGCCAGTGGTGTTGCAGGGCTTGCGGAACCCACCCGCCGGCACCAGCCGGTTGATCTGCCGCGGGAACCGGTGGTTGCCGAGCTGGTGGCCCGGGTCGAGCACGACCAGCCTCCCGGCGAGGGGGCGGTCGGCCGTCGTCACCGCCGTCGTCGCGGCTGCGGGCCGGGGCTCACCGGTGGCGAGCTCGGCGGAACCGTCGGCGTCTGCGCGGGCGGCTGGACGGCGACCGACAACGCGGCCGTCAGCAGCACCCCGGCGACGCCGGCGGCGATCCGAGCCGGCGGTCGCCTCACTCGTACCCCAGCACCTCGTGCCGCTTCTCGGCCCAGGCCAGCGCGGAGGCGATGGCGTCGTCGATCGACAGCTCGGCGCGGAAGCCCATGAGCTCGGCGGCGCGGTCGGCGTTCGCGTAGGCGCCGACGGCGTCGCCGAGGCGCGGCGGCCCCTCCTTGATCGGCACCTCGCTGCCGAAGACCTTCTCGAAGGAGGCCACGAGCTCGCGCACCGTGACGCCGTCTCCGGTGCCGATGTTGATGATCGTGCTGGGCGCGCCGACCTGGGCGAGCACGTCGTCGAACTGCTCGACGGCGCGCACGTGGGCGCGGGCGAGGTCCCAGACGTGCACGTAGTCGCGGATGCCGGTGCCGTCGCGGGTCGGGTGGTCGACCCCGGTGATGGTGAAGGCGTCCTTCTGGCCGCGGGCGGCCAGCACGAGCTGGCCGAGCACGTGCGAGGGCTCCTTGGCGTAGATGCCGGACTCGAGGTCGGGGTCGGAGCCGATCGGGTTGAAGTAGCGCAGGATCACCGCGCGCAGGTCGCTCGCCGCCGCGAGGTCGGTGAGCACCTGCTCCATCATGTGCTTGGTGCGGGCGTACGGCGAGGTCGGGTCGAGCGGGTCGCTCTCGACCACCTCGAACCCCTCCTTGGTGGCGTAGAGGCTCGCCGAGCTCGAGAACAGCACCCGGTTGAGCCCGAGCGCACCGAGCTCGTCGAAGAGCTCCAACGACTTCGCGACGTTGTCGCGGTAGTACTCATACGGCTTCTCCACCGACTCCGGCACCACGATCCGCGCCGCCATGTGGATGGTGGCGTCGATGTCGGGGTGCTCCTCGGCGATCCGCCGCAGCAGCGACCGGTCCGCGACGTCGCCCTCGTAGAAGATCCGGTCGCGCACGAACGCCAGCGGCCCGCTCAGCAGCGAGTCGAGGATCACCGGCGTGTGACCGGCCTCCTCCAGCGCCTTCGCGGTGACCGACCCGATGTACCCGGCGCCGCCGGTGACGAGGACCTTCATGCCCGGCAGCGTAGTGGGCGCTTGCGGTCGCAGTTCGGGCCTCGGCTGTCACACCTGGGGAGGACCCATGCCGGTATGGGCATACCGCAAAGCTTCGGTAAAGAATTCGGCCATCTCTCGCCAGCGCACCCGATCGCCGCGTTTTCCCGTTCTCGGAAGTTTGCAAAGACGTGTCAATTCGATGGCTGAAATGACATTGATGGGACCGGCGGATAATCGGAACGGACGGTGATCCGTCCCCACGGGCGGCCGCGCTGCGCTCGTCCGTGCGCCGACCACGACCACAGCAACTCATGGGGAAATATGTCACTGATGGCTTCGCGGGAGACCCGGGTCCGGGTTCCGCTGCCGTCGAGAGCCCTCGGTCTCGTCCCTCCAGCCGCCCTGGCCCTCGACTCCGCGATCATCGTCCTCGCCGCCCTCGTGGCGGCGATCGGACGTGACACCTGGGGCGTCTTCGAGTCCCGGACCATGGTCCGCGAGACCCTCGGCATGGCCGGGCCGGTGATCGTCGGTCTCTGGGTGCTCTGCATCGCCCTCGTCGGGGGTTACTCCAAGTCCCTGTTCGACGCCGGCACGGCCGAGTTCACCCGGGTGCTACGCGGCAGCCTGCTGGCGGCCGGCCTGGTCGGCGTCGTCGCCGTTCCTCACCAACAGCAGCTCTCGCGCGGCTTCTTCCTCCTGGCGTTCGCGATCGGCATCCCGGCTCTGCTCGTGGGGCGATTGGTGCTGCGCGCGGTCATCAACGGTGCCCGCCGGCGTGGGTCGTTCCGCCACACCGTGCTCATCGCCGGCACCGCGGGCGCGGTCGACGACGTCGCGCGGGTGCTGCGCCGCGAGACGCAGCTCGGCTACCGGGTGGCAGGTGCCCTGACACCCAGCGGCACAGCGGGCGACGAGACGCCGCTCAGGCCTCCCGATCGTCGGCCCGAGCGTCGAGGTGGCCGCCACCGTCCGGTCTCTCGGTGCCGACGTCGTGTTCTTCGCCGGACGGCGGGTGTCGCCTCCGCTCGCGAGATGCGGCAGATCGCCTGGGACCTCGAGGACGACGACGTCCAGGTCGATCGTCGCCCCGCAGCGTCTCCGACGTCTCCGGCGAGCGGGTCCGGATTCGTCCGGTCGGTGGGCTGCCGCTGATCCACATCGACCCGCCCCGGGTCACCGAGGCGGCCCGGTGGGGCAAGCGGCTCTTCGACGTCGTCGGCGCCAGCCTCATGCCTGCTGGTGCTCGCACCCGCGATCCTGGCAAGCGCTGCCGCCATCAAGCTCCACGACCGGGGCCCGGTGTTCTTCCGGCAGACGCGGGTGGGCCGCAACGGCGAGCGGTTCGCCTGCCTCAAGTTCCGCACCATGGTGGTCGACGCCGAGGGTCTGCTCGCGCAGCTGCACGCCGACACCGGCTACTCCACGGGGCTGTTCAAGATGCAGGACGACCCGCGCATCACCAAGCCGGGTCGGCTGGCTCCGTCGTTTCTCGGTCGACGAGGTCCCCCAGCTGGTGAACGTCCTGCGCGGCGAGATGAGCCTCGTCGGCCCACGCCCGCCGCTGCCCGCTCGAAGTGGCCAAGTACGACGACAGCGACGTCGCGCCGGCTCCGCGTCCGGCCCGGTCTCACCGGCCTGTGGCAGGTGTCGGGCCGCTCCGACCTCTCCTGGGAGGAGGCGATCCGCCTCGACCTCTACTACGTCGACAACTGGTCGGCGCTCCAGGACCTCTCGATCCTCTTCAAGACGGTCGCAGCGGTGCTTCGCCCCCGTGGCGCCTACTGACGAACCCACGACCGTCGATCGCTCCGTGCGTCGGACCGGCTACCTGGTGTCCCGCCGTGCACATACGACGGATCGCTCATGCCCACCGCGCTCATCACCGGGATCACCGGCCAGGACGGGCTCTACCTCGCCGAGCTGCTCACCGAGAAGGGCTACGACGTCCACGGCGTCATCCGGGGCCAGAACAATCCGAAGCGCGACTCTGTGCGCGCGGCTGCTGCCGACCATGACGCTGCACAACGGCGACCTCACCGACATGAGCAGCCTGATCCGGGCGCTCCGCGGTCGCCGACCCGACGAGGTCTACAACCTCGGCGCCGTGTCGTTCGTCGCCTACTCGTGGGAGAACGCGCGGCTCACCACGGACGTCACCGGCCACCGGCGTGCTCAACATCCTCGAGGCGGTCCGGCTGCACTGCGGCGACGACCCGAGTCGGGTGCGCTTCTACCAGGCGTCGAGCTCGGAGATGTTCGGCAAGGTGCACGAGTCGCCGCAGCACGAGCGCACGCTGTTGTGGCCGCGCTCGCCGTACGGCGTCAGCAAGGTCTTCGGCCACCACATGACGATCAACTACCGCGAGTCCTACGGCATGCACGCCAGCTCCGGGATCCTCTTCAACCACGAGTCGCCGCGGCGCGGACCGGAGTTCGTGACCCGCAAGGTCAGCCAGGCGGTCGCCCGGATCCACCTCGGCCTCCAGGACGAGCTGGTGATGGGCAACCTCGACGCCGAGCGCGACTGGGGCTTCGCCGGCGACTACGTCGAGGCGATGTGGCTGATGCTCCAGCAGGACGTCGCCGACGACTACGTGGTCGCGACGGGCGAGACCCACTCGGTGCGCGACCTGGTCGGCGACGGCGTTCGCTCACGTCGGCATCGAGGACTGGCAGCGCTACGTGCGCCAGGACGCCGCGCTTCGTGCGCCCCGCCGAGGTCGACCACCTCGTCGGCGACGCGAGCAAGGCCCGCGAGGTGCTCGGCTGGAAGCCGCGGGTCGGGTTCCGCGAGCTGGTCGGTCTCATGGTCGACGCCGACATCGAGGCGGCGCGGGCCGGCTGGTGACCCGCACCGCCTTCGTCACCGGCGTCGCCGGCCAGGACGGCGGCTACCTCGCCGAACGTCTGGTCGCCGAGGGCGCCGAGGTGCACGCGCTGGTTCTGCCTCACGACGACGCTCCGCAGGTGCCCGGGTCGTCGTCCTGCACGCGGGCGACGTCTGCGACGTCGAGGGGACGCGGGCGCTGCTGCTGGACCTCGCCCCGGACGAGATCTACAACCTGGCCGCGATGAGCTCGGTGGCGCAGTCGTGGGAGTGGCCAGACCTCGCCGCGCTGGTGAACGGCACCGCCGCCGTCGCGCTCCTGGAGACGGCGTTCCGCGTGCAGGAGAAGGCGGGCCGTCCGGTGGCGTTCGTGCAGGCCTCCAGCGCCGAGATCTTCGGTCAGCCCGCGGTCTCGCCGCAGGACCGAGACCACGCCGGTGCATCCGCTCAACCCCTACGGCGCCGCCAAGGCCTACGCCCACCTGATGGTCGACGTCTACCGCACCCGCGGCCTGCACGCCGCCAGCCTGGTGCTCTACAACCACGAGTCGCCGCGACGGCCGATCCACTTCGTCACCCGCAAGATCACCTCGACGGTCGCGGCCATCTCCCGCGGTCAGGCGGAGCCGGCTCGCGCTCGGCAACCTCGACGCCCGCCGCGACTGGGGCTGGGCGCCCGACTACGTGGCGGCGATGGTGGCCGCGGCTCGCGCCGACGCCCCCGCCGACTTCGTGGTCGCCACCGGCGTGGCCCACTCGGTGCGCGACTTCGTCGCCGCGGCCTTCGCCCGGGTCGGCATCGAGGAGTGGGAGCACCTCGTCACCGTCGACCCCGCCTACGTGCGCCCCGCCGACCCCACCGAGCTCGTCGGCGACGCGACCCGCGCCCGCACGGCGCTCGGCTGGGCGCCGACGGTCGACTTCGCCGAGATCGTCGGCCGCATGGTCGACGCCGACCTCGACCGGCTCACGTAGGACGCGGCGCGACCCCGGACCGACCGAGCGACGGCCGGCTCCGAATCACCTGCATGACAACAAGCCGCAAGCACCTGCTCACCCAGGAGGCACTCGCGGCCACACGTCGGCTCCACCACCGACGACATGAGCCGCGGCCGCCACCAAGGCAACGGCCTGCGCGTGCACGGCATCTACTTCCTGGTGGTGTCGCTCGTCGCGCTGGTCCTTCTCATCACCGTCATCGCCATCGCCAGCGCCATGTGACCGACGGACGATCTGCACCGTTGGACGCGCGGCTCGAATCAGCCCTCGGCGAGCACCCGCAGCAGGTAGTCGCCGTACCCGCTCTTGCGCAGTCCCTCGGCGAGCTCCTCGAGCTGGGCGTCGTCGATGAACCCCATCCGCCAGGCGACCTCCTCGGGGGCGCCGACCTTGGTGCCCTGCCGTGCCTCGATCGCGCGCACGAAGTTCGAGGCGTCGTTGAGGTCGTCGAAGGTGCCGGTGTCGAGCCAGGCGGTGCCGCGTGGGAGCACCTCCACCCGCAGCCGGCCCTCCTCCAGGTAGGTGCGGTTGAGGTCGGTGATCTCGAGCTCGCCGCGGGCCGAGGGCCGCAGCGCCCGCGCCCGCTCGACCACGCCGGCGTCGTAGAAGTACAGCCCGGGCACGGCGTAGCTGCTCCGCGGCTCGGCCGGCTTCTCCTCCAGCGAGAGGGCGACGCCGTCGGCGTCGAACTCCACGACGCCGTACGACGTCGGGTCGGCCACGTGGTAGCCGAACACGGCGGCGCCCTCGATGTCCTGGAACCGCTGCAGGTTGGTGCCGACGCCGCTGCCGTAGAAGACGTTGTCGCCGAGGATGAGGGCCACCGGGTCGCCGCCGACGTGGTCCGCGCCGATCACGAACGCCTGCGCCAGGCCGTCGGGGCTCGGCTGTACGGCGTAGGAGATCTCGATGCCGAACCGCGAGCCGTCGCCGAGCAGCCGCACGAACTGGTCGGCCTCGTGGGGCGTGGTGATCACCAGCACCTCGCGGATCCCGGCGAGCATGAGCGTCGAGAGCGGGTAGTGGATCATCGGCTTGTCGTAGACCGGCATGAGCTGCTTGCTCACCGCGTGGGTGATCGGGTGCAGTCGGCTTCCGGTCCCGCCGGCCAGGATGATCCCGCGCATGTCGAGCGAGGCTAGTGGCTCCTAGAGTGTCGAGCGTGCAGCGCATCCTCGTGACCGGCGGCGCCGGGTTCATCGGCTCGAACTTCGTGCACCACGTGGTGGGCCACACCGACGCGGCCGTCACCGTGCTCGACAAGCTCACCTACGCGGCCAGCCGCGAGTCGTTGGCCGAGCTGCCGGAGGAGCGCGTGAGCCTCGTGGTCGGCGACGTCGTCGACGCCGCCACCGTCGACGGGCTCGTCGCCGAGCACGACGCGGTGGTGCACTTCGCCGCCGAGTCGCACAACGACAACTCCCTCGACGACCCCGCGCCGTTCGTGCAGACCAACCTCGTCGGCACCTTCACGCTCCTGGAGGCGGTGCGCCGTCACGACGTCCGGTTCCACCACGTCTCGACCGACGAGGTCTACGGCGACCTCGACCTCGACGACCCCAAGCGGTTCACCGAGGACACCCCCTACAACCCGAGCAGCCCCTACTCGGCCTCGAAGGCGGGCTCGGACCACCTGGTGCGGGCGTGGGTGCGCAGCTTCGGGGTGCGGGCCACGATCTCGAACTGCTCGAACAACTACGGGCCGTGGCAGCACATCGAGAAGTTCATCCCGCGCCAGATCACGAACCTGCTCGACGGCGGGGTGCCGAAGGTCTACGGCGACGGGCTGAACGTGCGCGACTGGATCCACGCCGACGACCACTCCTCGGCCGTGCTCCGCATCCTGGAGAAGGGACGCTCCGGGGAGACCTACCTGGTGGGTGCCGACGGCGAGCGCAACAACCTCGAGGTCGTCACCGCGCTGCTGCGCCTGCTCGGCCGCAGCCCCGACGAGATCGAGTTCGTCACCGACCGCGCCGGCCACGACCGCCGCTACGCGATCGAGTCCGGCAAGCTCCGCTCCGAGCTCGGCTGGTCGCCGCGGTTCGGTGACTTCGAGGCCGGCCTCGCCGACACCGTCGACTGGTACCGCACCCACGAGGCCTGGTGGCGCCCCCACAAGCAGGCCACCGAGGCCACCTACGCCGCCAAGGGCCAGTGAGCGCGCCGGTGACGGTGGTTTCGAGGCTCGCCGTGGCCGGCTCCGGTGGTCGAATCGCCAGGAGCGCCGCGTCCGACTCCGGTGGTCGAGCCGGCACGAGCGCAGCGAGGGCCGTGTCGAGACCCCCGGAGCCACCACGTGAACGCTCCCGCGATCGAGACCACCCCGATCCCCGGCCTCCTCGTCGTCCGCCAGGAGCGCCGCGTCCGGCTCCGGTGGTCGAAATGCCAGGAGCGCAGCGTCCGCTCCGGTGGTCGAGCCGGCACGAGCGCAGCGAGGGCCGTGTCGAGACCCCCGGAGCCACCACGTGAACACCCCCGCGATCGAGACCACCCCGATCCCCGGCCTCCTCGTCATCCGCCTCGACGTCCGCGAGGACGCCCGCGGCTGGTTCCGGGAGAGCTGGCAGCGGGAGAAGATGGTGGCGCTGGGGCTGCCCGACTTCGGGCCGGTGCAGCACAACGTCTCGTTCAACGCGGCCCGCGGCACCACCCGCGGCATCCACGCCGAGCCGTGGGACAAGCTCGTCTCGGTCACGAACGGGCGCGCCTTCGGCGCCTGGGTCGACCTGCGGGAGGGGCCGAGCCTCGGCACCACGTTCCACGTCGAGCTCGACCCGGCCACCGCCGTGTTCGTGCCGCGTGGCGTCGGCAACAGCTACCAGACCCTCGACGACGACGTCGCCTACTCCTACCTGGTCAACGACCACTGGCGGCCGGGCACCACCTACCCGGCGCTCGACCTGGGCGACCCGACCGCCGCCGTCCCCTGGCCGATCCCGCTCGATGAGGCCGTGGTCTCCGACAAGGACCGCACCAACCCCCGCCTGGCCGACGTGACGCCGTTCCGCGCCCGCCGCCCGCTGGTTCTCGGCGCCGGCGGCCAGCTCGGCCGGGCCCTGCTGGCCGCGTTCCCGGACGCCGCCGCGGCCACCCGCGCCGACCTCGACGTCACCGACCCCGAGGCGCTCGCCGCCTGGCCCTGGCGCGACCACGACGTCGTGCTGAACGCCGCCGCCTACACCGCCGTCGATGCCGCCGAGACGACCGAGGGACGGCGCGCGGCGTGGGCGGGCAACGCGACCGCTCCGGCGGCGCTCGCCCGGCTCGCCGACGAGCACCGGCTGACGCTGGTGCACTTCTCCACCGACTACGTCTTCGACGGCACCCGCGCCGAGCACCGCGAGGACGAGCCGGTGGCGCCGCTCGGCGTCTACGGGCAGAGCAAGGCGGCCGGCGAGCTCGCCGTGGCCGCCACCCCCCGCCACTACCTGCTCCGCACCTCGTGGCTGGTCGGCGACGGCGGCAACTTCGTGCGCACCATGCAGCGGCTGGCCGCCGACGGCGTCTCGCCGACGGTGGTGGCCGACCAGGTGGGCCGGCTGACGTTCGCCACCGAGCTGGCCCGGGCCACCCGGCACCTGCTCGACGTCGGCGCGCCGTTCGGCACCTACCACGTGAGCAACGGCGGGGAGCCGATGTCGTGGGCCGACGTCGCGCGCCGGGTCTTCGCACTCTCCGGACGCGACCCCGACGATGTCACCGAGACCACCACCGAGGCCTACGCCGCCGGCAGGTCGATGGCTCCCCGGCCGCGACTCAGCACGCTCGCGCTCGACGAGCTGCGTGCCACCGGGTTCGAGCCCGAGAATGCCACTTCGGCGCTCGAGCGCTACTGCGGGCGCGTGGCGCAGGTGCTCCACGTTGGTCTTGCCGTGCCGCACGACGAGGAGCATCCCGTCGGACCGGGCGGCGAGCAGTGCGGCGTCGGTGACCGGCAGGAGCGGCGGCGCGTCGAGGAGCACGATGTCGAACCGGCTGCGGAGCTCCTCGATGAGGTCCGACATCGCCTGCGACTGGAGGAGCTCCGAGGGGTTCGGAGGGATCGAGCCGCTGGTGAGGACGTAGAGCCCGGTGCCGACGTACTCCTGGAGTGCGTCGGAGAGCGAGGTGCGTCCGATGAGGACGCTGGTGGTGCCGACGGCGTTGTCGAGGTTCAGCCGCTCGGCGATCTTCGGCTTGCGCAGGTCGCACTCGACCAGGGCCACCTTCTGCCCCGCCTGGGCGAGCGTCACCGCCAGGTTCGCCGACGTCGTCGGTCTTGCCCTCCTCCGGCAGCGAGCTGGAGACGACGAACACGCGTCGTCGTGGTCGACGTCGACGTACTGCATGTCGGTGCGCAGCACCCGGAACGCCTCCGCCCACGGCGAGGCCTCCGACGAGTGCCGAGGCGACCGCTTCTTCGGCGGCGGTCGTTGTCGGCGTTGATGCCGGCCGAGGATCGGGCGCGTCGGTGACCTGGGCGACGTCCTCGTTCGAGGTGATCGTGGTGTCGGTGAGCTCGCGCAGCACGGCGGCGCCGATGCCGAGCAGCAGGCCGAGGGCGAGTCCCCAGCCCGTAGTTGCGCAACGGCTGCGGGCTGACCGGCGTCGTCGGTCACCTCGGCGTCGTCGACCACCGAGGCCTTGATCGGCGCGATCTCGCGACCCTCAGGCGTCTCGATCTCGGCGACGAGCGCGCTCATCGGCCTCGGCGTAGGCCTGCGGCGATGCTCGCGCGCCACCACCGGGTCGGGTTCCTCGGCGGTGATCACGATGTTGACGGTCTCCGGCGTCACCTCGGCGCGGACCGCGCCGGTCGAGGTCGATCGGGGTCGAACTCGTTACCGAGGTTGTCGGCCACCTGCTCGGCGAGCTTGCGCGTCCGATCAGCTCTGCGTAGGGAGGTCAGCGGCGGGTGAGCCCGGCCAAGGCGGGCCGCACGTCGGCCAGGTAGACGAGCGCGGCGATGAGCAGCGCGATCGAGATGATGAACAGCCCCAGCGGCACCAGCTGCAGCACGACGGCGAAGCCGAGGATGGTGCACCAGGTGGTCTTGGTGAGCTTGCCCGCAGCGACGTAGGACTCGCGGCTGTAGAGCAGCGAGTTCACGAAGGCGAAGATCGTGACCGCGAGCGAGGCGATCGCGATCAGCAGGTGGACGTAGTTCTCGACGACGAAGACCATGGCGCGAAAGGGTACCCGCGCAGCACGAGGCCCCCGCAGCTCATACCTGCGGGGGCCTCGTGGCAGTGCGGAGGTCAGGCCTTGTTGGCCGCGCTCTTCGCGGGGGTGTTCTTGGTGGCGGTCTTCTTGACGCTCGACTTCTTGGCCACCGACTTCTTGGTGGAGCCGCTGGTGGCGCTGGTGTTCGCCTTCTTGGCACCGGGGTTGGTCGTGTTGACCTTGACCTCGGCGGAGATCGACGACGGCAGCTTGGTGCCGCGCACCAGGGCCTCGCCGCGCTTGGCCAGGTCGGTGTAGGTGGCGGTGGCGACCGCGACGTTCTCGTTCACCAGCGTCTGCACGCGGGTCGGCAGCTCGCGGGCGTCCTTCTGGAGGTCGGACACGCGGGTCTCGACGGCGCCGGCGGCCTGCTTGCGCAGCGACTTCGGGTCGGTGACCAGCTTCTGCACGTCGGCGACGTACTCCTTGACGGCGGTGAGGGCGAGGTCGCCCGCGCCGACGCCGGCGTAGATCGGCTTCTGGGCCGCGGTCGGGATGTCGATGGACTTCAGGTCGAACTTGGTCTTGGCCTTGGCCATGTGAATCACTCCTGGTTCTTTCCGGAGGTCTCCGGAATAGCGGGGTTCGGGGTGGTGCTCTCGGCGCTCTCGGCCTGATCTGTGTTCATGGCGAGGAACGACGAGTAGACGTCGAGCAGCGACTGCTTCTGCCGCTCGGTGAGTCCGGTGTCGTTCAGCACCGCGAGCTCGACCGAGCCGCCCACGCCGTCCTCGGGACTGACGATCCCGGCACGCACGTAGAGCTGCTCCGCGGAGATCCGCAGCGCCTTGGCGATCTGTTGCAGCACCTCGGCCGACGGCTTGCGCAGACCACGTTCGATCTGGCTCAGGTACGGGTTCGACACGCCGGCCTGCGAGGCGAGCTGCCGCAGGGAGAGACGCGATGCGACGCGCTGCTCCCGGAGGTAGTCGCCGAGCGACTCGACGGTCTGCCCGACCATGCCTTTGGCCATGACCCCACTGTGCTAGCAGAGCTAGCAAAATGCAAACTCAGCAAGCGTGAGGTGGGTCTCACCCCTTCGTGGAGCGGCGAGCCTCGACACCGCCTGCTCACACCGCACGCGCAGCGGATCTCACCGACCGCCACGCCGCCACCGAGCAGCCGGCGCCCGCTCCGGTGGCCGAGCACCGCCTCGACGTCGACCCCCGGCAGGTCGAGCACCCCGGAGCGCACCAGCGCCGCGGCCATGACCGACCGGGCCGCGCGCGGGCGCCGCCGTCGTCGATCTTGAGCGCGACGGTGCGGCCGTCGGGCAGCGCCACCGCGTAGCAGGCCTCGGCGCCCGCCTTGCCGATCGCGCTCGGCACCGCTCGCAGCAGCGCGAGCTCGTCGCGGCGGCTGCCCGACACCATCTCGGGATGACGCCGGATCGCGTTGGCCACCCGCGCCTCCGCGCCGGAGCCGGCGAGCGCCAGGGTCCGGAACGCCCGGGCCAGCCCGGTGAGGGACGCCGACAGCAGCGGCGCACCACATCCGTCGACCGCGACGACCTCGACCGGCTCGCCGGTGAGCTCGGCGTAGGTGGCGGCGATCGCCTGCTGCAGCGGGTGGTCGGGGTCGCGGTAGGTGGCGGTGTCCCAGCCCTGGAGCACGCAGGTGGCGAGCATCGCGGCGTGCTTGCCGGAGCAGTTCATGGCCAGCGGGGTCGGCGCGCCGCCGGCGCGCAGCACGTCGGCGCGGGCGGCGTCGTCGAGCGGGCAGGTCGGGGGGCGTCTGGAGCGCCGTCTCGTCGAGCCCGGCGCCGGCCAGGATCCGCCGGGCGCCGTCGAGGTGCATCGGCTCGCCGGAGTGCGAGGCGCAGGCGAGGGCGAGCAGGTCGTCGGGCAGGTCGAGGCCGAGCCGCACCATCGCCAGCGCCTGCACCGGCTTGTTGCTGGAGCGGGGCAGCACCGGTGCGTCGACCTCGCCGACCGACCACGCCACCGACCCGTCGGGGTCGAGGGCGACCACGGAGCCGCGGTGGTGGCCCTCGATGAAACCGGAGCGGACGATCTCGGCGACGACGACGGGTTCTGGCACGGCGCCGACGGTACCGACGGGCCAGGGGCCGCCGACTGGCAGGATGACGGCCGTGTCGAGCCCCCTTCCCCAGCACTGCCCGTCGCCGCGGGAGCTCGACGACCTCGAGCTGCTGCTGTCGGGCGCGGTGCCGGGCGAGCCGGCGCTCGGACGACCCGGGAGCGCGTTCACGCTGGCGCTGCCGGACGACCTGGCCGCGGCGGCCGACGCTCGAGCTGGTCGACCCGGAGGGTCTGCCGCTGGCCCGCGCCACCCGTCGCGACGACGGCGGCTGGGCGCTCGCCGAGCTGACCCGGCCCCAGTACGGCCCGTTCCGACGGCTCTACCTCACCCCCGCCGAGACCCGCGAGCGCTACGCCGGCCGCACCGTCGTCCCCGTCACGGGTCCCGTCACCGACGTCCAGCTCGACCAGCTCGCCGACCTCGGCCCCGCGCTGCTGCTCGCCTTCGTCGGCCACGGCACCCCCGACCTCTCCCCCGTGGCGCTGCTCCGCGCGACGCTGCGGGTGGCGGAGTCGCTGCCCGACGTCGCCGTGGTGGCCGTGCCGCTCGCCACCCACGACGACCCCGACCTCGACCACGAGCTCGGCGTCACCGGTCGCGGCGACCTACGCCGGCGACGACCCGGTCGTGGGGCTGGCCGACGGCGGCGAGGTGCTGCCCGAGCTCGACGACATCCTCGACGCCGACCAGCCGCCGGCCGACGAGGTCGGGCTCGTGCTGTTCTTCACCGGCCTCTCGGGCAGCGGCAAGTCCACGATCGCCCGCGCCCTCCTCGACCGGGTGCTCGAGCAGGGCCGCCGCACGGTCACGAGCCTCGACGGCGACGTCGTGCGCCGCCATCTCTCGGCCGGTCTCACGTTCTCCCGCGAGCGACCGCGAGACCAACATCCGCCGGATCGGCTGGGTGGCCGCCGAGATCGCCCGCCACGGCGGGGTCTGGCCGTCGTGCAGCCCGATCGCCCCGTTCGACGAGACCCGGCAGCAGGTGCGGGCGATGGTCGACGAGGCCGGCGGCGCGTTCTTCCTCGTGCACGTCGCGACCCCGCTGGAGGAGTGCGAGCGCCGCGACCGCAAGGGCCTCTACGCCAAGGCCCGCCGCGGCGAGATCCCCGAGTTCACCGGCATCTCCTCGCCCTACGAGGAGCCCGACGACGCCGACGTCCGCGTCGACACCACCGGCCGCTCCATCGACGACGCCCTCGCCGACGTCCTCGACCGCCCTCGCGCGACCGCCGGCTACCTCGACCTCGCGACGAGCCCGGACCCGAGCAGCCGGCGCGTCGCGCTGCCACCGGTGGTCGAGCCGGGCGAGCGCCAGCGAGCCCGCGTCGAGACCCCCGGCCGCCGACGCCACCCGGTGGTCGAGCCGGGCGAGCGCCAGCGAGCCCGTGTCGAGACCCCCGGCCCCAGACCACGCAGGCCCCACCGCACCCCCCACCCCCTCAACGTCCTCTTCGTCTGCACCGCCAACATCTGCCGCTCCCCGTACATGGAGCTCACCGCCCGCCACCTCGCCGGCGACGCGGCCGTGACCTTCGCCAGCGCCGGCACCCACGGCTTCGACGACCGAGCCGATGGACCCGCCGATGGCCGACGCCGCTCGCCCAGCGCAACATCGACGCCGACCGGCGTTCCGCAGCCGACCGCTCACGCCGGCCCTGGTGCTCGAGGCCGACCTCGTCATCACCGCCGAGACCGCGCACCGCAGCTTCATCCTCGACGACGCCCCGAGCGCCTTCCGCAAGGTCTTCACGCTCGGCCAGCTGGCGCGAGGCGTTGCAGCCGGCTCGAGCCCGGCCTCGCCGCTGCCCGACCTGCTCCGCGCGCTCGGCGAGCGGCGCGGCACCGCCTCGGCCGACCTCGACGTCGCCGACCCCTACCGCCGCGGAGCCGCCGCGGCCGAGGAGTGCGCCCAGCGCATCGACACGCTCCTGCGGACGTCGTGCCGCGGCTCGTCGCGTCGGTCAGAATGCCGCCCGTGGGCGAGCCGACGTGATCGACCTCCTGACCGGCGACTTCTTCGCCATCCTCACCGCGGGGTTCCTCGTCGGCATCGTCGTCGGCCTGACCGGCATGGGCGGCGGCGCGCTGATGACGCCGGCCCTGCTCTTCCTCGGCGCCGGCTCGGGCGAGGCCGCCACCGTCGTGGCCGCCGACCTCACCGCCGCGGCGATCTACAAGTCCGGCGGCGCGGTGGTCCACGCCCGCGAGGGCTCGCCCAACCTGACGCTGGCCAAGTGGCTGATCATCGGGTCGGTGCCGATGGCGCTGATCGGGCCCTACGTCGTCAAGGCGCTCACCGACGACCCCGAGCAGCTCGACTTCGTGCTCAAGATGTCGATCGGCTTCGCCCTGCTGCTCGCCGCCGCCACCTACGCGCTGCGGCTCTACCTCAACCTGCGGCGGGTGCGCAGCGGCGGCGACGGCGGCGACCCCGACCCGCGCATCCGTCCGCTCGCCACGCTGCTCGTCGGCGCGCTCGGGCGGCTGCTCGTCGGCGTCACCAGCGTCGGCTCCGGCTCGGTGATCATGGTCGCGCTGCTGATGCTCTACCCCGGGCTCTCGGCGGTGCGGCTGGTCGGCACCGACCTGGTGCAGGCGGTGCCGCTGGTGCTGGCGGCCGCGATCTCCAACGTCGCCATCCACGGCCTCGACTGGCAGCTGCTGATCCCGCTGGTCATCGGCTCGGTGCCCGGCACGATCCTCGGCAGCCGGCTGGCGCCGCGGGTGCCGCAGTCGTTCATCCGGCGCGGCATCGTGGTCGTGCTCACGATGTCCGGCGTCGCCCTGCTCGACAAGGCCGGCTGGGCGCCGCTCGGGGTCGACGAGACCCACCCGTTCCTCATCGCCGCCGTCGGCGTCGCCACGATCGTGCTCGTCCCGCTGATCTGGGGGCTGCTGCGCAAGGAGCAGGGGCTCCCGATGTTCGGCGCGCCCACCGTCGCCGAGCTCGAGGGCGAGTACCGCCGCCCGGACCACCCGCCCACGCCGAAGTCCTGACGGCCCGCCGTGTTCCTCCTCGACAACCCCGTCCGGGGCTACGCCTGGGGCTCCCGGACCCGGCTCGCCGACTTCCTCGGCCGTGAGCCCACGGGTGGCCACGAGGCCGAGCTCTGGATCGGCGCCCACGACGACGACCCGTCGGCCCTGCTCCGACGGGCGCCGGCTCAACGACGTGATCAGGGCCGAGCCCGACGACCTGCTCGGGCACGCGGGTGCGCGACCAGTTCGGCGACCGGCTGCCGTTCCTGATGAAGGTGCTCGCCGTCGACGAGCCGCTCTCGCTGCAGGTGCACCCCAGCGCCGAGCAGGCCCGCCTCGGCTACGCCCGCGAGGACGCCGCCGGGCTCCCGCTCGACGCCGCCCGAGCGCAACTACCACGACCGCCTCGCACAAGCCCGAGCTGCTCTTCGCGCTCACCCGCTTCGAGGGCATGGCCGGGTTCCGCGACGTCGACCGCTCGGCCGACCTGCTGCGGCTGCTGCCGGTGCCGTGGGCCCGGACGACGGCGCCGACCGGCTCCTCGTCGGCGACCCGCACGAGGCGCTGCGCGCCGTCGTCACCGACACCCTCGCCACCGAGGGGCGCCCGCTGGCCCGCGCTCCTCACCGACCTGGGCGACGCCGCCCGCCACGCCGAGGCCCGCGCCCGCCGCGAGGCGGTCCGCGACCGGGCCCGCCACGTCGGCGCCCGACGCCGAGGCCGTGCGCGTCTTCGCCCGGCTCGGCGACCTGGTGCGCCGCTACCCCCGCGACCCCGGCGTCCTGGTGACGCTGCTGCTCAACAACGTGCTGCTCACCCCGGGCGAGGCGCTCTTCGTCGACGCCGGCATGGTGCACGCCTACGCGAGCGGCTTCGGCGTCGAGATCATGGCCTCCTCCGACAACGTGCGTGCGGGCCGGCCTCACGCCCAAGCACCGCGACGTCGCCGAGCTGCTCGCCATCACCAGCTTCGCCCCGGTCCCCCCGCCGCGCTGGCAGCCCGCCGAGAGCGGCGACGAGCCGCACCCTGCTCCGAGCCGCCGGTCGCGGAGTTCAGCCTCACCGTCGGCCGCCCGCCGCTGCGACGGCTGCCCGCCACCGGACCCGCGCACCGTGCTCGTGCTCGACGGCGAGGTGGAGGTGATCACCGACGCCGGCCGCGCTCGCGCTGCGCCGGGGACAGTCGGTGTTCGTCCGCCACGCCGACGGCGCGCTGACCGTCGAGGGCGACGGCCAGGTCGCGGTCGGCGCCGTCCCCGGGTGAACACTGGTCACGCATACTGGCGAGATTGTCTGACAACTCCTCGCGTGAGCCGCCTAGGTTCCGGACATGCGACCCAGTCATAGTCCCAGCCGGTCCCGGACCCGCACCGTGAGCGTGCTCGCCGCGCTCGCCCTCGCCGCAGGCGCCGTCGGCGCTCTGCCCGCTCCGGCCTCGCGCCGCCGACCCGATCGCCGGCCCGCAGACCTCGGGCGACTCGCTGTTCCCGAACGTCGGCAACGGCGGCTACGACGTCTCGCACTACGACATCGACCTGGCCTGGACGCCGGGAACGCCGCTGGCCGACCAGCACCATCGACGCCACCACGACGATCACCGCCGTCACCACCGGGTCGCCCGTTGAGCTCGTTCTCGCTCGACTTCGAGTACCCGACGATGACCGTCGAGTCGGTGACGGTGAACGGCGCACCCGCGGCGTTCGCGAAGGACGAGGACGTCGCGGCGATCAAGCACAAGCTCGTCGTCACACCCGACCGTCCCGGTCGAGGGCCCCTTCACCACCGTCGTCGAGTACTCCGGCGTCCCGGTGCGCCACACCGACGCCGACGGGTCGTTCGAGGGCTGGAACGTCACCGCCGACGGCGCCACGTTCGTGAACCAGCCGATCGGCTCGATGACCGGCTTCCCGAACAACAACACGCCGAACGACAAGGCGACCTACGACATCTCGATCGACATCCCCAACACGATCACCAACACCGCCGGCACCGGCAACGCCGCGGCCGCCAGCAACGGCGAGCTGATCAGCAAGGACGTCGGCGCGAGCCGCACCACCTGGAACTGGGAGCAGGAGGAGCCGATGGCCAGCGAGCTGGTCATCATCTCGATCGGCAAGTACGACGTGCTGCGAGTCCGACGTCACGCTGGCCAGCGGCCGCACGCTGCACGAGTGGAGCTTCGTCGACTCGGTCAGCACCACCACCAACAAGAACAACATCAACGTCCAGCGCGCCCGCTTCAAGAGCGTGCTGGACGGGCTCGAGTCGCATCTACGGCCCCTACCCGGGCAACAGCATCGGCGTCGTGGTCGACATCGTGCCCGAGCGCCATCAACTACGCGCTGGAGACCCAGGACCGCTCGTTCTTCCCGACCAGCATCGGCGCCGACACCTTCGTGCACGAGGCCGCGCACCAGTGGTACGGCAACAACGTCGCCCCCACGGTCTGGAACGACCTCTACATCAACGAGGGCATGGCCACCTGGGCCCCGGTGCACTACAACTCCGTGGTCGCCGAGCCGCCGACGACCGGCACCGGCACCGAGTACACCTACTTCACGAGCTGGTCGAGCAGCGCGCCGCGAGAGCTCGAACTGGACCGACCCCGCCGGCCGGCATCACCAACGCCGCTCGACCTGTACGGCTACCAGACCTACACCCGCAGCGCCCAGTTCTGGGAGGCGCTGAGGCTCTCGATCGGCGACGCGGCGTTCTTCGACCTCATCGAGGAGTGGCAGGTCCGCTACGCCGGCGAGAGCCACGGGACCGCCGACTCTCCGGGCGCTGGCCGAGGAGGTCTCCGGCCGCGACCTGGAGGCGTTCTTCCAGGACTGGATCTTCGACGCCGACAAGCCGGCCTGGCCGCAGCGCTACGACTTCAACCTGTCCGACGAGGCGTCGTCCTCGCCGCTGGCGCCGGGCGAGACGGTCACCTACACGCCTGACGGCGACCAACAAGGGCTACGCGCCGCTGACCTCGAGCGTGGTCGAGGTCGACCTCAGCGACGTGCTGGACGACGCCACCCTCGACGAGGGATCGCTGCCGGACGGCCTGACGCTGGACGGCGACACCCTGGTGTGGGCCATCCCCACGACGGCGCGTCGCGGCACCCAGGCGACCGAGTTCACGGTCGAGGTCGATGACGCCACCAGCGACGCCGACCTCGTGGCCGCGGCCACCTCCCGCACCCTCGGCGGGTTCTGCGCGCCGGACCTCTCTGCACCAGCGAGCTCGGGGTCCCGAGCCAGCCGGTGACCGGCACGCCCGACCCGGCACTCGAGGGAGTCGCCCGGGTCGGACGCACGCTGACTGTCGACCCCGGCTGTGGGACGGCACGTGTCGACGTCCAGTGGTTCCGCAACACCCGGCCGATCGCCGACGCCACCGACCTCACCTACACGCTGGTCGCGGCCGACCTCGGCAAGGACGTCGTCGCCCGGGTCACCTACGGCGAGACCGGGTACTCGAGCATCAGCAAGGACGTCGTCGCCGAGGACGTCCTGGCGGTGTCATGACGCTCCGACCGGTGCCGACCATCAACGGAGGCGCGCGGGTCGGGAACGTGCTCACGGCAGTGCCCGGCAACCACGACGACGGCGCCGTCGTGCGCTACCAGTGGCTCGCCGACGGCGAGGCGGTCTCGAGGGCGACCGGCTCCACCTTCCGGATCCCGGCCCGCTACCGCGGCGACCGCATCCGGGTGCGGACGATCACCTCGAAGCCGGGCTACCTCACGGTGACGAAGACCAGCCGCCCCACCGCCAAGGTCCGGGTCCGCTGACACCACGACCCGTCCCCGCACCTCGACGCTGACCGAGGTGCGGGGCCGGCCACGGCCGAGCCTCGAAACCACCGAGCCGCTCCACCCGACAGCACCACCCACCAGCACCACCCCGACCCGTCCACGAGTTCGTCGCTT
>CAWJTG010000003.1:0-55325 GCA_963845795.1 uncultured Actinomycetota bacterium
GCAGGTAACCGCACATAACTGCGGCTGGGTTCCCCCATTCGGACACCCCCGGATCAACGCTCGGTTGCCAACTCCCCAGGGCTTATCGCAGGCTCCCACGTCCTTCATCGGCTCTCGATGCCAAGGCATCCACCATGCGCCCTGTCCAGCTTGCCCACACAAACACCCCACACCACACAACAACACCACACCCAACACAACAGGCAAATGCAGCTGCGACAGCGCGGAACACTCACGTGCGCCACTCCAGACACAACACAAAACCGGTCGATCGACAATCAACGACCAACCGGACCAACAAACACATTCTGACGATCAACCAGCATCAGCCAACTCCAACCCTGCAACAACACAATCCGCAGAAGACACATTCAAAGCACTACACACCAACCACCCACACAACCCAACAAACAAGCTCGCGGGTGGTGATGCTCGCGTCCACTATCCATAAAACAAGTACCAAGAAACCACTCAGCGCCACCCGGCACTCCGTCCAGGGCGCAGGCCTGATGTCTCAGGGCCCAACAGCGTGTAGCCAACTCAAACGATCAACGAGTCACGAAAGCGCTCGGTCCATACGCCCCACCATCAGACAGCATCCAAGGCCAGTGTTCGTGTTCCACTTTCCGAAGCACCACGAACGCACGTGAACACTCGCCACGCACCGTGTGCTGCTCCTTAGAAAGGAGGTGATCCAGCCGCACCTTCCGGTACGGCTACCTTGTTACGACTTCGTCCCAATCGCCAGCCCCACCTTCGACCACTCCCCCCGCAAAGTGGTTGGGCCATGGGCTTCGGGTGTTGCCGACTTTCGTGACGTGACGGGCGGTGTGTACAAGGCCCGGGAACGTATTCACCGCAGCGTTGCTGATCTGCGATTACTAGCGACTCCGACTTCATGGGGTCGAGTTGCAGACCCCAATCCGAACTGAGACCGGCTTTGTGGGATTCGCTCCCCCTCACGGGATCGCAGCCCTCTGTACCGGCCATTGTAGCATGCGTGAAGCCCTGGACATAAGGGGCATGATGACTTGACGTCATCCCCACCTTCCTCCGAGTTGACCCCGGCAGTCTCCCATGAGTCCCCAACACCCGAAGGCTTGCTGGCAACATGGGACGAGGGTTGCGCTCGTTGCGGGACTTAACCCAACATCTCACGACACGAGCTGACGACAGCCATGCACCACCTGTACACCCCCAAAAGAAGCCCCATCTCTGGAGCGGCAGGGTGTATGTCAAACCCAGGTAAGGTTCTTCGCGTTGCATCGAATTAATCCGCATGCTCCGCCGCTTGTGCGGGCCCCCGTCAATTCCTTTGAGTTTTAGCCTTGCGGCCGTACTCCCCAGGCGGGGCGCTTAATGCGTTAGCTACGGCACGGAACCCGTGGAATGGATCCCACACCTAGCGCCCAACGTTTACGGTGTGGACTACCAGGGTATCTAATCCTGTTCGCTCCCCACACTTTCGCTCCTCAGCGTCAGAACATTGCCCAGAGAACCGCCTTCGCCACCGGTGTTCCTCCTGATATCTGCGCATTTCACCGCTACACCAGGAATTCCGTTCTCCCCTGAATGCCTCAAGTCTGCCCGTATCGAAAGCAAGCACTCGGTTAAGCCCAGTGTTTTCACTCCCGACGCGACAAACCGCCTACGAGCCCTTTACGCCCAATAATTCCGGACAACGCTCGCACCCTACGTATTACCGCGGCTGCTGGCACGTAGTTGGCCGGTGCTTCTTCCTCACCTACCGTCACCCCACACAACGGTGGAGCTTCGTCGATGACGAAAGAGGTTTACAACCCGAAGGCCGTCATCCCTCACGCGGCGTTGCTGGATCAGGCTTCCGCCCATTGTCCAATATTCCCCACTGCTGCCTCCCGTAGGAGTCTGGGCCGTGTCTCAGTCCCAGTGTGGCCGGTCACCCTCTCAGGCCGGCTACCCGTCAAAGCCTTGGTGAGCCATTACCCCACCAACAAGCTGATAGGCCGCGAGCACATCCCCCACCGAAAAAACTTTCCACACCCCAACAGATGCCTATCGATGTCATATCCGGTATTAGACCCCGTTTCCGAAGCTTATCCCAAAGTGAAGGGCAGATTACTCACGTGTTACTCACCCGTTCGCCGCTCGTGTACCCCCGAAGGAGCCTTACCGCTCGACTTGCATGTGTTAAGCACGCCGCCAGCGTTCGTCCTGAGCCAGGATCAAACTCTCCATAGAAAACCATAAAACAGTAACCATGAAACAATCTGCTCCCGACAAAACAAACCCTGACAAAATCGCCAGAATCATTGCCGAAAATAAAACGAATTCACGAAACCCAACCAAAAAACAATCAGGCACACAAACCATAATCTCGTCGACTACACACTGTTGAGTTCTCAAACATCAGACGCACCCGGCGCTGGCCTCTCGACCGCCTCCGGGGCAACCTGCGAAACGTTACCGACGGCGCCTCGGGGCGAGTCAACTCGGGATCGAGCCGCTCCCCTGCCGCCCGGTACCGGACGCGAGAGGGAACATTACGGGGTCCGCCCGGACCCGTCCAAATCCGGGGCGGCCACCGCCTTGGGGTGCCGTCGGTAGGTCGAGACGGAGCGCTCGTCCGGCAGCCAGAACCGCCAGGGCCGGTCGGCCGCCAGGCGCAGCCCGACCCGGGGTCCGGAGGCCACCTCGGGAGGCGCGGCCGGGGCGAGGGCGAGGAAGACGGGGCCGGCGGCGAGGTCGGTGCCGTCGAGGTCGAGCGCGATGCCGAGCGCCCGGCAGAGCCGGGCGGGCCCGCGGGCCAGGTCGCGGTCGGAGGAGCCCGGCCGACGGGCGCGGGCGACGTCGAGACCGTCGACCACCTCCCCTGCCCGCATCAGGACGGCCGCGGCGGCGCCGTCGGTGCCGGTGACGACGTTGGCGCAGACGTGCATGCCGTAGGTGAAGTAGCAGTACAGGTGCCCCGCCGGGCCGAACATCACCGCGTTGCGGCGGGTGCGGCCACGGTGCGCGTGGGAGCCGGGGTCGTGCCCGCCGTCGTAGGCCTCCACCTCGGTGAGCCGCACCGCGACGTCACCGTGCCGGACGACCGCGCCCAGCAGCCGTGGCGCGACCTCGAGGACCGGGCCCTCGAGCTCAGGCCAGCCGGTCACGGAGCTCCGTGGCACGCCCCCGCAGCTCGGCGAGCTGCTCGGACACGCGGGCGGGCGCCGTGCCACCGCGGCCGTCGCGGGCGCGACCGACCCGTCGACGCTGAGCACCTCGCGCACGGCCGGGGTGAGGGCCGGCGAGATCGCCGCGTACTCGTGGTCGGGGAGCCCCGGCAGGTCGACGCCGAGCTGCTCGCACCGGCGTACGCAGGCGCCCGCGAGCTCGTGGGCCTCACGGAACGCGACGCCCTGGCGGACCAGCCACTCGGCGACGTCGGTGGCCAGTGAGAACCCCTGCGGCGCGAGTGCCGCCATCCGCTCGGTGTCGAAGGTGAGGGTGGCGACCATGCCGGTGAAGGCCGGCAGGAGCACCTCGAGGGTGTCGACGGAGTCGAAGACCGGCTCCTTGTCCTCCTGGAGGTCCCGGTTGTAGGCGAGCGGCAGTGCCTTCAGGGTCGTGAGGACGCCGGCGAGGTTGCCGACCAGCCGGCCCGCCTTGCCCCGGGCGAGCTCCGCGATGTCGGGGTTCTTCTTCTGCGGCATGATGCTCGACCCCGTCGACCAGGAGTCGTGCAGCCGCGACGAAGCCGAACTCCGCGGTGGACCAGAGGATGACCTCCTCCGCGATCCGGCTGACGTCGATCCCGACCTGCGTGGCGACGAAGGCGAGCTCGGAGACGAAGTCGCGCGATGCCGTGCCGTCGATCGAGTTCGGCACCGAGCCGGCGTAGCCGAGCTCTGCGGCGACGAGCTGCGGGTCGAGCCCGAGGCTGGAGCCGGCCAGGGCCCCGGACCCGTAGGGCGACTCGGCCGCGGTCCGGCGCTGCCAGTCGGAGAGCCGGTCGACGTCGCGCAGCAGGGCCCAGGCGTGGGCGAGCAGGTGGTGCGACAGCAGCACCGGCTGGGCGTGCTGGAGATGGGTCCGGCCGGGCATGACGGCGCCGAGGTGGTGCTCGGCCTGGACGGCGAGCGCGTCGACGAGGTCGAGGACCAGGCGGGCCGCGACCCGGGCGTGGTCGAGCAGGTAGGAGCGGAACAGGGTGGCGACCTGGTCGTTGCGGCTGCGCCCGGCGCGGAGCCGGCCACCGATCCCCGACCCCGACCTCGTCGAGCAGCAGCCGCTCCAGCGCACCGTGGACGTCCTCGTCGGTGGGGTCGGGCCGTAGGTCGCCGTCGGCGAAACGCCGGGCGAGGACGTCGAGGCCGCGGTGGATCTCGGCCTCGTCGTCGGCGGTGAGGTAGCCGGCCGCGCCCAGCGCCTTGGCGTGGGCGTGCGACCCGGCGATGTCGTAGGGCGCGAGCCGCCAGTCGAAGTGGGTCGACCGGGACAGGGCCTCGAGCTCCGGCGACGGCCCGCCGTCGAAGCGGCCGCCCCAGAGCGCTCCCTCGTTCGTGGTGCCCATCAGTCGGTGCCGAACTCCATCGCGGCATTGTCCAGGGCCTCGTCGTGCTCGCGCTCGCTGAGGTCGCGGTCGGCGATGCGCGCCGCTCCCCCGGCCGGCAGCTCGCCGAACAGGGTGCCGTGCTCGACGAGCACGTGGCCCTGGTCGTGCGGCTGGTCGGCGTACTGCTCGAGCTTGGCGCGGGAGTCGGCGATGTCGAGGTTGCGCATCGTGAGCTGGCCGATCCGGTCCGTCGGGCCGAAGACCGCGTTGGCGGTGCGCTCCATCGAGAGCTTGTCGGGGTGGTAGGAGAACGCCGGTCCCTCGGTGCGGAGCACGGTGTAGTCCTCGCCGCGGCGCAGCCGGAGGGTGACCTCGCCCGTGACCAGCGAGGCGATCCAGCGCAGGATCGACTCACGCAGCATCAGCGCCTGCGGGTCGAGCCAGCGGCCCTCGTAGAGCAACCGGCCCAGGCGACGGCCCTCCTGGTGGTAGCTGTGGATCGTGTCCTCGTTGTGGACGGCGTTGAGCAGCCGCTCGTAGGCGATCCAGAGCAGCGCCATGCCGGGTGACTCGTAGATGCCGCGCGACTTGGCCTCGATCACCCGGTTCTCGATCTGGTCGGACATGCCGAGGCCGTGGCGTCCGCCGATCGTGTTGGCCTGGTGGACCAGCTCGACGGCGTCGTCGTAGGGCTTGCCGTCGATGGCGACCGGACGGCCGTTCTCGAACCGGAGGGTGACGTCCTCGGTGTCGATCGTGACCGCGGGGTCCCAGAACTTCACGCCCATGATGGGCTCGACGGTCTCGAGGGAGACGTCGAGGTGCTCGAGGGTCTTGGCCTCGTGGGTGGCGCCCCAGATGTTGGCGTCGGTCGAGTAGGCCTTCTCCTGCGAGTCGCGGTAGGGCAGGCCCCGCTCGGTGAGCCACTGGCTCATCTCGGTGCGGCCCCCCAGCTCGGCGACGAAGTCGGCGTCCAGCCACGGCTTGTAGATGCGCAGGTCCGGGTTGGCGAGCAGACCGTAGCGGTAGAAGCGCTCGATGTCGTTGCCCTTGAACGTCGAGCCGTCGCCCCAGATGTCGACGCCGTCCTCGTGCATCGCCCGCACCAGCAGGGTGCCGGTGACCGCACGGCCCAGCGGCGTGGTGTTGAAGTAGGTGCGGCCGCCCGAGCGGATGTGGAAGGCGCCGCACGCCATCGCCGCGAGCCCCTCCTCGACCAGCTGCGACTTGATGTCGACGTGGCGGGCCAGCTCGGCGCCGTACTCCATCGCGCGGTCCGGGACGCTCTCGATGTCGGGCTCGTCGTACTGGCCGATGTCGGCGGTGTAGGTGCACGGGACGGCGCCCTTGGCGCGCATCCAGGCGACCGCGACCGAGGTGTCGAGGCCGCCGGAGAACGCGATGCCGACGCGCTGGCCGACCGGCAGGGACGTGAGGACCTTGCTCATGGGATTCAGTGCTCCTTGGTGAGGGCGAGGAGGGCGGACGCCAGCGGCGCGCCGCCCGCGGGGTCGCGGGAGATCAGCAGCACGGTGTCGTCGCCGGCGATCGTGCCGAGGACGTCGTCGCGCTCGGCCTTGTCGAACGCCGAGGCGAGGAACTGCGCGGCGCCCGGCGGGGTGCGGACGACGACGAGGTTGGCGCTGGTGTCGACGCTGACGAGCAGCTCGCCGCACAGCCGGGACAGCCGGTGGTGCGCGGCCTCGCTACCGGCGGGCGCGGCGAGACGTCGGTCGCCGCCCTCGCCCGGGACCGCGTAGACGAGATCGCCGGACGCGGCGCGGACCTTCATGGCGTCGAGCTCGACGAGGTCGCGCGACAAGGTGGCCTGGGTGACCCGCAGCCCCTCGGCGGCCAGCAGCTCGGCGAGCTCGGTCTGGGAGTGCACCTCGTGGTGGCTGACGAGGTCGACGATGCGCTGCTGGCGCGCGTTCTTCGTGGCGGGGAACCGGCTCATCGCAGCTCCTCCTGGTCGAGCAGCCAGGTCAGGACCGCCTTCTGGGCGTGGCGGCGGTTCTCGGCCTCGTCCCAGACGACGCTCCGTGGGCCCTCGAGGACGTCGGTGTCGATCTCCATGCCGCGGTAGGCCGGCAGGCAGTGGAGGGCGATCGCGTGCGGTGCGGCCAGCGACATCAGCCGGGGCGTGAGCGACCAGGGCGTGAGGGCGGTGACGCGGTCGGCCTCCTCGGTCTCCTTGCCCATCGAGATCCAGGTGTCGGTGACCACCACGTCGGCGCCGGTGACGGCGGCCTCCGGGTCGGGCTCGACGACGGCGGAGCCGCCGGTGTCGACCGCGATGTCGGTGGCGCGCTGCACGATGCCCGCAGACGGGAGGTAGCCCGATGGACCGGAGACCCGCACGTGCATCCCCGCGGTGGCGCCGGCAAGCAGCCACGAGTTGCTCATGTTGCAGGCGGCGTCGCCCACGAAGGCCACCGTGAGCCCGGCCAGCGCACCGAGGTGCTCGCGGACCGTGAGCAGGTCGGCGACCACCTGGCAGGGGTGGAAGTCGTCGGTGAGCGCGTTGACGACCGGCACCCCGGCGAACGCGGCCATCGTGTCGAGGTCGGACTGGTGGAACGTGCGCCACACCACGACGGCGACCTGGCGGCCGAGCACGCGGGCGACGTCCTCGACGGACTCGCGGACGCCGATCCCGGCGAGCCGGCCCTCGACGAGCATCGGGTTGCCCCCGAGCTCGGCGATGCCGGCGGCGAACGACACCTGGGTGCGCAGGGTGGGCTTGTCGAAGATCATCGCGACCGACCGCGGTCCCGCGAGGGGCCGGACGTCGAAGGGCGAGGCCTTGAGCTTGGCCGCGAGGTCGAGCACCTGCGCCTGCTCGGCCGGTGACAGGTCGTCGTCGCGCAGGAAGTGACGCATGCACGGCGCGCTCACCCCCGCCGCGTCGAGGATGCCCGGCCAGGCCGCGACCAGCGTGTCGATCTCGGCGTCGGTGACGACGAGCGGCGGCGCGAACCGGATCCTCGTCGGGCCGGTGGCGTTGAGGATGAGGCCGGCGTCCTGGGCGGCCGCCACGACGTCGGGCCCCTTGCCCTCGCTGAGGGTGAGCCCGACGAGCACGCCGACGCCGCGGACCTCGAGCACCCGCGGGTCGGCACCGAGGCCGGTACGCAGCCGCTCCCCCGCCTCGACGGCTCGCTGCAGCAGCCCGTCGCGCTCGAGGGTGTCGAGGACGGCGAGCGCGGCGGCGCAGGCGACCGGGTTGCCGCCGAAGGTGGTGCCGTGGTTGCCGGGCTCGAGCAGCGAGCCCGCCCGGCCCAGGCCGAGGACGGCACCGATCGGGAGTCCGCCGGCGAGGCCCTTGGCGAGCGTGACGACGTCCGGCACGACGCCGCTGGGGTGGCTGGCCAGCCAGTGGCCGGTGCGGCCCATGCCGCTCTGCACCTCGTCGAACCACAGCAGCGCGCCCGCGGCGGCAGTGGTCTCGCGGGCCGACCGCAGGAACTCGGCATCGGCCACGTTGACGCCGGCCTCGCCCTGCAGCGGCTCGATCACGACGGCGGCGGTGCGGTCGTCGACCGCGGCGGCGAGGGCGTCGGCGTCGCCGTAGGGCACCCAGGTGACGTCACCGGGCAAGCGGCTCGAACGGCTCGCGGTAGGCGGCCTTGGCGGTGAGCGCGAGCGCGCCCATCGTGCGGCCGTGGAACGCGTCCTCCATCGCGACCAGCCGGGTGCGGCCGGTGCGGCGGGAGATCTTGATCGCGGCCTCGTTGGCCTCGGCGCCGGAGTTGCAGAAGAAGACCCGGCCGTCGTGACCGGGCGCCATCAGGGCGAGCAGCCGCTCGGCGAGCGCGACCTGGCGGCTCGGTGGCGAAGAAGTTGGAGACGTGGCCGAGCCGACCCAGCTGCTCGGTGACCGCGGCGACCAGCGCCGGGTGGGCGTGGCCGAGGGTGTTGACGGCGATGCCGCCGAGGAAGTCGAGGTACTCACGACCGTCGACGTCCCACACCCGGGCGCCCTCACCGCGCTCCAGGACGAGCCTCGGGCGGGCCGTAGGTGTTCATCAGGGCGCCGGCGTAGCGCTCCCGCAGTCGTCGGGGGCGCTCGCGGAGCGTCGCGCGCCTTGCGGGTCAGGGTGTCGACACCGGGCAGCACCTGGGTGCCGATGCCCTCCTGGGTGAACAGCTCGAGCAGCACGGCGTGGGGCTCGCCGGCCGTCGACGACGGTGGCGCGCGGGACGCCGCCCTCGACGGCCTGGAGGCAGGCGGTCATCTTCGGCACCATGCCGCTGGCCAGCGTGGGGAGGATCTCGGCCAGACGCCTCCGGGCTGATCTCGCCGATGACGTCGTCGGAGCTCGGCCAGTCGAGGTAGAGGCCCTCGACGTCGGTGAGCACGAGCAGCTTCTCGGCGTCCGAGGGCGACCGCGAGTGCGGCGGCGGCGGAGTCGGCGTTGACGTTGTGCACCAGCCCGTCGGCGTCGGGCGCGACGCTGGAGACCACCGGGATGCGGCCGGCCTCGATGAGGTCGATGACGGCCTCGGGCCGCACCTTGGTGACCTCGCCGACGAGGCCGAGGTCGACCTCCTCGCCGTCGACGACGGTGTTGGTCTGGGTGGCGGTGAACAGGCCGGCGTCCTCCCCGGAGAGGCCGACGGCGAGCGGGCCGTGGTCGTTGATCAGCCCGACGAGCTCGCGCTGCACCTTGCCGACGAGCACCATCCGGACGACGTCCATCGCCTCGGGCGTGGTGACCCGCAGGCCGCCGCGGAACTCCGACTCGATGCCGAGCTGGTCGAGCATCGCCGAGATCTGCGGCCCGCCGCCGTGGACGACGACGGGCTTGAAGCCGGCGAACCGCAGGAACGCGATGTCCTCGGCGAACGCACGCTTGAGCTCGCCGTCGATCATGGCGTTGCCGCCGTACTTCACCACCACCACCTTGCCGTGGTAGCGCTTCAGCCACGGCAGCGCCGCCGCGAGGGTGCGGGCCTTCGCGGGGTCGGGCTTGCCGGGCTCGTGGGCTGTGTGGTCGATGCTCATCTTCTTCTCAGGAGGAGTAGGCGCTGTTCTCGTGGACGTAGGCGTGGGTGAGGTCGTTGGTCCAGACGGTGGCCCGTTCGACGCCGGACTTCAGGTCGACGGTGACGCTGACCTCGCGGCCGCTCAGGTCGACCAGCGAGCGGTCCTCGGCCGGCGTGGAGTGGCGGCAGACCCAGATGCCGTTGATGGCGACGTCGAGGTCGGCCGGGTCGAACGCGGCGGAGGTGGTGCCGACGGAGGCGAGGATGCGGCCCCAGTTCGGGTCCTTGCCGAAGACGGCCGCCTTGAACAGGGCGGACCGGGCGATGCTGCGGCCGACCTCGACGGCGTCGTCCTCGGTGTCGGCGCCGAGGACCGTGATGACGATGTCGTGCTCGGAGCCCTCGGCGTCGCGCGATCAGCTGCATGCGCAGGTCGACGCAGGCCTGCGGTGAGCGCCTCGGTGAGGTCGGGCAGCGACGGCGTGATGCCGCTGGAGCCGCTCGCCATCACGGTGACGGTGTCGTTGGTGGACATGCAGCCGTCGGAGTCGAGGCGGTCGAAGCTGACCCGGGTGGCGGCCCGGAGCGCGGCGTCGAGGTCGGCGCGCCGACGCGACGGCGTCGGTGGTGAGGACGACGAGCATCGTGGCCAGCTGGGGCGCGAGCATGCCGGCGCCCTTGGCCATGCCGCCGATGCTCCAGCCGGCGCCCTCGACGACGGTCTGCTTGGGCACGGAGTCGGTGGTCATGATCGCGAGCGGCGGCGTCCTCGCCGCCGTGGTCGGCCAGGGCCGCGTGGGCGGCGTCGACGCCGGCGAGCAGGTGCTCGCGGTCGTTGCTGAGCGCCGATGAGCCCGGTGGAGCAGACCACGACGTCGCCGGCACCGATGCCGAGGTGGCCGGCGACCCGCTCGGCGGTGGCGTGCGTGGTCTGGAAGCCCTCGGGGCCGGTGTAGCAGTTGGCGCCGCCGGAGTTCAGGACGACGGCGCGCACGACGCCGTCCTTGACGACCTCCTTGCTCCACAGCACGGGGTTGGCCAGGCACCGGTTGGCGGTGAAGACGCTCGCGGAGTCGTGGTGCGGCCCGTCGTTGACCACGAGGGCGACGTCGCGGCCGCCGCTGTGCTTGAGTCCGGCGCCGACGCCGGCGGCCCGGAACCCGGCCGGGTGGGTGACACTCATCGGCGGAGCGAAGGCCGGACCGGCGGGGGTGGAGGTCAGGCGCGAGCCCGACGTGGCGAGGCCCGACTCGTCGAGACCGGTGGCCAGGTTGAGGCACTGGACGGCGGCGCCGCCGGTGCCCTTGGCGAGGTTGTCGACCGCGCCGACGACGACGAGCCGTCGCGCGGCCTCGTCGACCGCGACCTGGAGGTGCACGGCGTTGGAGCCCAGCACCGACTGGGTCTGCGGCCACTGCCCCTCGGGAAGGACGTGCGACGAACGGCTCGTCGGCGTAGGCCTTGAGGTACGCGGCCCGCACGTCGTCGGCCGAGACCCCGCCGGCCCTCCGACAGCGCCGGCCAGCCGCGCCGAGCAGGTCGCGAGGATGCCGCGCGACATCGGCACGAGCACGGGCGTGAAGCTGACCGTGACCGGGCGCCCAGCGGCACCGCTGAGGTTCTGGACGATCTCCGGGGTGTGCCGGTGCCCGCCGCCGACGCCGTAGGCGCTGGCGCTGCCCATCACCTCGCTGCCGAGCAGGTGCGCCTTCGGGGCCTTGCCGGCGCCGCTGGTGCCCGACGCGGCGACCACGACGACGTCGGGCTCGACGAGGCCGGCCGCGACGCGGGCAGCGAGCGCGAGGGTGGAGATGGTCGGGTAGCAGCCCGGGACGGCGACGCGGCGGGCGCCGCGCAGGCGCTCGCGCTGCCGGGTGCCGTCGGCGAGCAACAGCTCCGGCAGGCCGTAGGGCCAGGTGCCGGCGTGGGCGCTGCCGTAGAACGTCTCCCACGCGGCGCGTCGTCGAGCCGGAAGTCGGCGCCGCAGTCGATCACCGTGACGTCGTCCGGGAGCGCCTCGGCCAGCGGGCCGGACTGCCCGTGCGGCAGCGCCAGCACGACGACGTCGTGACCGGCGAGCACCTCGGGCTCGGTGGGCTCGAGCGTGCGGTCGGCGAGCGGGAGCAGGTGGGGCTGGAGCACTCCGAGCGGCTGGCCGGCGTTGGACCCGCCGGTCGAGCGCGCCGATCTCGACATCGGGGTGGCCGAGGAGGAGTCTGAGCACCTCGCCCCCGGCGTACCCGCTGGCGCCGGCGACAGCGACCTTGATCGTCATGTCGCATCACTATACACGGTCGCGTATGTCTACTCAGGGGGGCTACCGTCGCCGCGATGTCCTGATCACACCCGCCTGCCGTTCCCGACCTACCTCCGCCACCTCGAGACCGAGTCCGCCCGGTTCCGGGAGGTGCTCGAGGCCTGCGACCCGGCGGCTCGGGTGCCGGGCTGTCCCGACTGGGACGCCGCCGACCTGCTGTGGCACCTCACCGGCGTGCAGGCGTTCTGGGCGGGCGTCGTCGCCGGTCGCCCGGACGCCCCGAGCGGGAGCGGCACGGAGGAGTCGATCGACGACCGCGACGCGCCCCGACACCCACGAGGGCCGGCTCGCCGCCTTCGACGCCGCCTCTGCCGCGCTGCTCGACGCCCTCGCCGCCGCCGACCCCGCCGACGCCGCGTGGACCTGGGCCGACGAGCAGACCGTCGGGCTTCACGTTCCGACGCCAGGCACACGAGGCGTTGATCCACCGCCTCGACGCCGAGCAGACTGCCGGCCAGGTCGACCGCGCTCGACCCCCTGCTCGCCGCGGACGGCGTGGCCGAGGCCATCGGCGTGATGTACGGCGGCGCACCGTCGTGGGGTCACTTCGACCCGCTCCCCGAGCGCCTCCGCTTCGACCTCTCCGACGTCGGCACCAGCGTGTGGGCGCAGCTGGGAGTCTTCAACGGCACCGACCCCGACTCGGGCAGGACGTACGCCGACGAGGACGACGTGGCGCTGGTCGACGACCCGGGCGCCGAGCCCGACGTCGTGGTCACCGGCACCGCGGGCGACGTCGACGCGTGGCTCTGGCACCGGGTCGAGGCCGACCGGCTCTCGGTGAGCGGCGACGCCGACGTGCGGGCCCGGCTCGTCCGCGATCGTCTCCGCGCCCTGCGTCACCTAGGACCCGGCCCCTGACCTGCGCTCTTACAGCGTCCCGCCGGCGGGGGCGCCGGGCTCGCCGGGCAGCCCCTGGTCGAAGGGTGACGTCGGACGGGTCGCCGAACGGCGCGGAGGCCAACCGCTCGCCGTCGTCGGTGTCGACGACGAAGAGCAGCGTCGACCCGTCGCCCGAGAGCGCGCCGTGCGCCACCGGCTGGCCGATCTCGAGCTTCGCCTCCCCCTCGAGGGCGAGATGGTCCACAGGTCGCCGCGCACGTCGGGCCCGTCCTCGGCCGACCGCTGGAAGATCGACGACGCCGTTCTCGTCGGACCAGTCGGGGTGGGTGTCGAAGCCCGGGACCGAAGGTGACCTGGATCGAGGCGCCGTCGCCGAGGCTGTAGCGTCCACAGCGTCGTGGGCGATCCCGGGAGTCGTCGGACCGCCCGTAGATCAGCGTGCTGTCGCTGGACCAGGTGAAGCCGCCGTCGGGGTGCCGTCGAGGGCCAGCGTGGCTCTGCTCCTGGCCGTCGAGCCCGACGATGTACGATGCCGGTGTAGTCGCCGTCGTCGTCGGCGCAGGTGATCGCGAGCCGGTCGCCGGCCGGGCTCCACGCCGGCCGGGACGTGGCTGACGCACGGACTGCTGTCGTCGAACAGCGGCCGCTCCTCGCCGGTGGTGAGGTCGAGGACGATCGGCGCCCGCAGGCCGGTGCCGGGTCGGTCGGGGCGCAGGAAGATCACGGTCGTGCGGTCGGGAGAGATGCTCGGCAGTCGGTCGTTGGGACCCGGGGTCAGCTGGGCCCCGCTCTCGTCGGCGAAGTCGACACGTACAGGCTGGTGGCGCCGTCCACCGTCACCGGGAGCACCACCGCGGTGGCGGGGAGCGAGTCGCCCACGCCGAGGTCGTCGGTGGGGCTGGACGCGCTGCTCCTCGGTGTCGTCGCCGGGGAGCGTGGTGTCGACCGGAGCCGTCCGAGCGCGCGGTCGGTCGCCTCGTCGGGGTCGTCGTCGGCACCCTGGGTGAGCAGGATCGCGCCGATGACGCCGGCCGCCGCCACCAGCAGGAGCGCGGTCACGATCGCCACCAGCCGGCCGCGGCCCCGCCGTCCGGGCTGCGGCGGGGACGCCGGGGAGGACGGCGGCGGCTGCGCGGCGGCGCACCGGCGGCGGCGGGTCGTCCGGGACCTGCTCGGTGGCCAGGCTCAGGGATCGTCATCGTGCCGGGCCGGCGGTCGGGCGGGGCGCCGGCGCCGTCGGTCCGGGGCGGGCGGGGTGCCGGCTCCGGCACGGGGGCCGCCGGGGCGCACGGGGCCGGGCGGCTCAGGTGCCGGCTCGGGCCGGCTCGGGCGTGGGCACGAGGGCGGCGACGGCGGCGCGGTGGCGGGCCGGTGGAGACGCTCCGGCACGGGCGGCGGCGGGGTCCGGTGATCGGGCGCTACGGTGGCGCCGGGATGCTCGAAGGTCGGTCGGAGGCGCAGGTGCGGGCCGGGATCTTGCCGAGGGCGAAGCCGATCACGCCGAGCGCCCAGCGGGCACCGGTCGCGCTGTCGGCTCCGCGGTCACGGGCGAGACCGATGGCGACCTCGTCGAGCGCGGCGGAGGGTTCGGCGCCGTGGTCGAGCATCGCGACGAGGCGGGTGACCGCACCGAGCCGCACGGCGTCGACCAGCAGGTTGATCTCGCCGCGGCTGGCCTCGTGCTCGTCGAGGAAGTCGTCGAGGGCGCCCCGGAACTGGTCGGCGTCACGTCACGACGCCGGCACCCCGGGTCTCGACGAGCTCGCGCAGCAGGTCGTGGACCGGCATCCCACCTCCTCCAGTGCCGCCCGAGCGTAGTGCTTGGCCGACCGGGCGAGGCCGCAATGGAGGAACGGGACCGGTGGGGAGCCGAGATCAGCGCTGGACGGCGCCGCAGCGCTCGGCCGCCGCGGCGACCGCGGCGTCGCGGGCGGCGCCGGTCTCCTCCTCGGTGAGGGTGCGGTCCGGAGCGCGGAACCGCAGCGCGAAGGCCAGCGAGCGCCGGCCCGCCCCGACCTGCGGACCGGTGTAGACGTCGAAGAGCCGCACCGACTCGAGCAGGTCGCCGGCGCCGGCGCGCAGGGCGGCCTCGACGTCGGCGGCGGGGACCGCGGCGTCGACCAGCAGCGCGACGTCCTCCTTGGCCACCGGCATCGTGGAGAACGTCCGGGCCCGGGACGACGTCGGGCGCGGCGGCCAGGAGCGCGTCGAGGTCGATCTCGGCGGCGGCCGATCGCGGCGGGAGGCCCCAGGCGCGGCAGACGGTGGGGTGCAGCTCGCCGGCGTGCCCGATGACCTCCCCCGCCGACGACGACCTCGGCGCAGCGGCCGGGGTGCCACGGCATCCGGTGGCCGGCCCGCACCTGCGGCGGTCGACGCCGAGCTCGGCGGCCAGGGCGGTGACGGCACCGACGGCGTCGGACCAGGACGCCTCGCGCCCGGCCCCCCACCAGCCGGCGCGCTCCCGCTCGCCGGCGAGCACGACGCCGAGGCGCAGCGGCTGCGCCGGCACGGCCGCCGAGCAGCGTGGCGAGCTCGGCGTCGTCGGGACGGCGGTCGACGCCGTAGGATCGGGGCGGCGCCGCCGTCGACGGGGATCGCGACCTGGCCGGTCTCGAACAGCGCCACACCGTCGGCGCCGCGGCCGAGGTTGCGTCCGGCCGTGCGTGAGCAGTCCCGGGAGCAGCGTGGTGCTGTAGGACGGCTTCTCGGCCGACAGCGGGTTGGCGAGCCGCACCGTCGTCGCGGCGGGCGTCGTCGGCGGGCAGGCCGAGCTTGTCGAGGTCGGCGTCACCGAGGAACGGGAAGCCGACCACCTCGACGTAGCCGGCACCGGCGAGCGTGCGTCCGACGCGACGCCGCAGCCGCTGGGCCGCGGGTGAGGCCCCGGCCCGCCGGCGGGGTGGGCAGCACCGACGGCACCTGGTCGTAGCCGACGACGCGGGCGACCTCCTCGACGAGGTCGTGCGGGTCGGTGAGGTCGGGGCGCCACGGCGGCGGCACGGCGACGAGCACGTCGCCGCGCTCCTCGACCTCGCAGCCGACGGCGCGCAGGTGGGCCGACCGCGGTGGCGGCGTCGACGGGCAGACCGGTGATGCGGGCGGGCAGGTCGGCGGCCATCTCGATCGCGGGCGGCCGCCGGGGGCGCGCCGACGACGGTGACGCCGGGCTCGGCGGTGCGCGCCGCCGTGGGCGACGAGCAGCTCGACCACCCGGTCGGCGGCGGCCTCGGTGACGGCGGGGTCGACGCCGCGCTCGTTGCGCTTGCCGGCCTCGGAGGTGATCTTGTGGCGGCGGCCGGTGCGGAACATCGAGGTGGCGTCCCAGTGGGCGGCCTCGACGAGCACCCGGGTGGTGGTCTCGGAGATCTCGGTGGCCTCGCCGCCCATCACGCCGCCGAGACCGATGACGCCGGAGTCGTCGGTGACCACGAGGTCGCTGCGGCGTCGAGCACCCGCTCGGTGCCGTCGAGGGTGGTGAGCCGCTCGCCCTCCTCGGCACGGCGCACCCGCACGGTGCCGGTGAGCTTGTCGGCGTCGTAGCCGTGGATCGGCCGGCCGATCTCGAGCATCACGTAGTTGGTGACGTCGACCGCGAGCGAGATCGGTCGCATCCCGGCCTGCACGAGCCGGTGCGCCATCCAGTCCGGGCGTGGGCGCGGCGGGGTCGAACCCGGAGACCGTGCGGGCCACGAACAGCGGGCAGCCGTCGGTGTCGTCGAGCACCACCGGGTAGCCGGCGTCGTCGGCCGCCGGCACCGCGCGGTCGGCGGGGTCGGTGAACGACGCGCCGTAGGCCAGCGCGGCGTCGCGGGCCACGCCGCGGATGCTGAGCGCGTAGGCGCGGTCGGGGTTGATCTCGAACTCGATGACGTCGTCGTCGAGGCCGAGCACGCCGAACGCGTCGTCACCCGGTTCGCCGGCGCCCTCGGGCAGCACGATGATGCCCTCGTGGTCGTCGCCGAGGCCGAGCTCGCGGGCCGAGCAGATCATGCCGGCGCTGACGTGGCCGTAGGTCTTGCGCGCGGAGATCGCGAAGTCCGCCGGGCAGCACACCGCCCGGCAGCACGACGACGACGAGGTCGCCGGCGCGAAGTTGTGGGCACCGCAGACGATGCCCTGCGGCTCGCCGGTGCCGTTGGCCCCGCCGACGTCGACCTGGCGACCAGTTGATCGTCTTGCCGTTCTTCTGCGGCTCGGGCTCGACCGACAGCACTCGACCCACCACGAGCGGGCCGGTGATGGCGTCGGCGGGCCGGTGCAGGCGCCTCGAGCTTGAGGCCGAGCGCGGTCAGGCGGTCGGCGAGCTGCTCGGTGGTGACGTCGTCCGGCAGGTCGACGTGCTCGCGGATCCAGGAGACCGGGGCCCTCACAGCTCGCTCCCGAAGGCGGTGGTGAAGCGGACGTCGCCCTCGAAGACGTCGCGCAGGTCCTCGATGCCGTGGCGGAACATCAGCGTGCGGTCGATGCCCATGCCGAACGCGAACCCGGTGTAGCGGGCGTCGTCGACGCCGCAGGCGCGCAGCACCCGCGGGTTCACCACGCCGCAGCCGCCCCACTCGATCCAGCCCTCGCCGCGGCAGGTGCGGCAGGACCACGACGTCGCCCGACGTTGACCACAGCGCTACCTCGACACACGAAGCAGACCAGGTCGACCTCGGCGCTCGGCTCGGTGAACGGGAAGTACGACGGCCGGAACCGGGTGACGATGCCCTCGCCGAACATCGACGAGGCGAAGTGGTCGAGGGTGCCCTTGAGGTGGGCCATCGTGATGCCCTCGTCGATCGCGAGCCCCTCGACCTGGTGGAAGACCGGCGAGTGGGTGGCGTCGAACTCGTCGGTGCGGAAGACCCGGCCGGGGCAGACGACGTAGATCGGCGGGGTGCGCTCGAGCATCGTGCGCGCCTGCACCGGCGAGGTGTGGGTGCGCAGCACCAGGTGGTGCTCGGGCGGATCGACCCAGAACGTGTCCTGCATGGTGCGGGCCGGGTGGTCGGGACCCGAGGTTGAGGGCGTCGAAGTTGAGCCACTCGGCCTCGACGAGCGGGCCCTCGGCCACCTCCCAGCCCATCGCCACGAAGATGTCGGCGATCAGCTCGGAGCCGGTGGTGAGCGGGTGGCGGGCCCCGGCGGCTGACCCGCTGCGGTCGGCAGCGTGACGTCGACCGTCTCCTCGACGAGCATCCGCTCCTCGGCCTCGGCCTCGAGCGCCGTCTGGCGGGCGGCGAGCGCCTGCTGCACCGTCGCCGCGGGCGCGGCCGACCCGCTGGCCGGCCTCCTTGCGCGCCCGGGGCGGCAGCGCGCCGATCTCGCGGTTGGCCAGCGCCAGCGGCGAGCGGTCGCCGGTGTGCTCGATGCGGACCCGCTTGAGCTCCTCGAGGTCGCTCGCGGCCGCGCGATCGCGGCGAGCGCGGCACCGGCGGCCCGCTCGACCTCCTCGGGCTGCAACGCGGTCACCTCGACGGGGTCGTAGTCGGTGTTGGGTCCTGACACTCCCGCAGTCTAGGAACGGGCCGTGGTGGGCAGCGAACCGGTTAGGTGCCGAGGGTCTCGGTGAGCTCGGCCGGGACGCCGGGCCAGGTGCACGACAGGACCGCCCCGCCGCCGGGGGCGTCGTCGATGGTGACCACGCCGCCGTGCGCGCGCACGAGCCCGTTGACGATGTAGAGACCCAGACCGGAGCCGCCGCGGACGCCCTGGGTCCAGAACTTGGTGAAGACCCGGCGCCGCAGCTCGACCGGGATCCCGTCGCCCTCGTCGGCGACGGTGACCCGGACGCCGTCGGGGGCGTCGTCGTGCCGTTCGCGGACGACGTCGACCCGCACCGTGCCCTCACCGTGCCGCACCGCGTTCTCGACCAGGTTGGTGACGACCTGGGTGAACTTGTCGGGGTCGACGTAGACCGCGGGGAGGTCGTCGACCTCGAGCTCGACCTCGCGCGCCGTGCCGGCGGCGACGGACTCCACGATCCGGCGCACCAGCACCTCGGCGTCCGCGGGGCGCGGGTACATCTGGAGCCGCCCGGTGTCGATGCGCGCGACGTCGAGCAGCTCGGCGATCAGCCGGCTCAGCCGGTCGGAGTCGACGCTGACCGTGAGGAGCATCAGCTTCTTCTGGTCGTCGTTGAGCTTGTCCCACCGGTTCAGCAGGGCCTGCACGAACCCCTTGACGCCGGTGAGCGGCGAGCGGAGCTCGTGGGCCACGGTGGCGACGAGGTCGGAGCGTTCGCGGTCGAGCCGGGCCCGGCCCCGACCCGACCGGATGCTGACGGCGACGACGGTGACCGGGCCCAGGGGCACGTCGCGCCCGAGGCGAGCCGCGACCAGCACCTCGGTGCCGTCGGTCAGCAGCCACGACTGCTCGGTGATCGCCGTGCGGGTGCGCAACCCGTCGTACGGCTTGTTGCAGGTCACCCAGGCGTTGCCGTCCGTGTCCTGCAGCCGCAGCACCTCGGCCAGCGGACGCCCGACCAGCGTGGCGGCGTCGTCGACGCCGAGCATCCGCGCGGCCACCGCCGAGGCGATCTCGACGGTGCCGTCGGCGCCCGCGCCACCAGCACGCCGTCCGGTAGCGCGTCGACGACGTTCTGGGCAAGCACGGGTCACCCTGCCAGTCCAGACCGCCACCGCCCGAACTGGCCCGTTCGTGACCATGGTTGCCGCCCCGGCGGGCGTCCTACGCTGCTGCTCGGGAGGTGCTGATGACCACTGACGCCGACCCGCGACCCGCGCCCGTGCCCACCGAGGAGCTGCGCCTGGCGCTGGTCCTCAACGGCGGCGTCAGCCTCGCCGTGTGGATGGGCGGCGTGGCCCTCGAGATCCAGCGGCTCACCGAGGCGGCGGCCTACGGCCCGATCCTCCAGCTCGGCCCGCACCTCGGTCGATCACCGACGTCATCTCCGGCACGTCGGCCGGTGGCATCAACGGCGCCGCACTCGCCCTGCGCCCAGGTCAACAGCAGGGCCGACCTGCGCAAGCTCCGCCGCCTCTGGTCGGACCAGGGTCGGGATGGAGGACCTGCTGCGGCAGCCCTTCCAGGGCGAGCCGTCCTGCGCTCCTGCGCGGCGACGACTACTTCCTGCCCGAGCTGCGACGGGCGCTGCGGTCGCTGGCCGTTCCGTTCGAGCGGCGCTGCTACCCGGACGGACAACCCACCACCGTCGACCTCACGATCACCACCACGCTGCTCTCCGGCTCCCAGCTGCTCACCGTCGACGACCTCGGTCAAGATCTCCCCCAGCGGCTGCACGACGCTTCGCTGCACTTCCAGTTCACCCAGGCCGAGCAGACCGCCGCCGCCCACGCCGCCGAAGCACTCGGGCAGGCCAGTGCGATGGCGATGGCCGCGCGGGCCACCGCGTCGTTCCCGTTCGCGTTCGAGCCGGTCTACCTCCCGGTGAACGACCCCGGGGCCGGCCCCGGCGACGACCTCGGGGCGTTCGCGAGCTGGGCGCCAGGAGTCCGCTCAGGGGCGCAACGCCTCGCGGTTCGCCGTCGACGGAGGCGTGCTGGCCAACACGCCCACCCAGGCGGCACTGCACGGCGATCGACGGTCGCGGCGCCGAGGGGCCCGTCCGCCGCGCCATGCTGCTGGTGTTCCCCCACGCCCCCGGGGCGGACGACGATCCAGCGGACCCACGCGACCAGCCGCCGACCACCGTCGGCGGGCTGTCCTCGCTGCTGGTGGCCCTCCAGTCCCAGGGCGGTCGCACCTACGTCGACCGGATCGAGGCGCACAACCGGGCCGCGGCCGACTGGCGCGGGGGCCGGCTCCAGGTGCTCGGCGACGTCGGCAGCGACATCCCGTCGCTGTTCGCCCTCGCCGGGGTGGCCTGGGAGCACTACCACCGGCTACGCAAGCGGCGGGCCGCCCTCGACCTCGCCACCCGGGTCCCGTTCTTCGTCACCGAGGCACGCCGGCCCTTCGAGCACGTGCGGCGGATGGCCTACGACGCGCAGTGCCAGGTGGTGCCGTGCCCGTACGTGCCGAGCCGGCCGCCGCCGCACGACGCGGCCATCGCCGGTCCGGGCTGGCACTGGGGGTTCACCACCGCCCTGGGCATCGCCGACGCGGCCGCCGAGGTGCTCCGCACCGCCCTCGGCGTCGCCAGCACCGACGAGGCCGGCCCGCTGTCCGCGGCCCTCGCCACGGTGACCGAGCAGCGGACCCTCATCCAGAGCGCGCGCGGCGAGGTGGACGAGATCTGGCGCGACGACGCCGCGCTGCACCGCCTCGACCCCACCACGGCGTACTGGCGCACCCGGCTGCTCGCGTACCGGCTCGCGATGCACGGTGCCGACGACGACGACCGGCTGGCCGTCGAGGCCTACTGCCGCACCCACGGCGTGCCCGACGCGAGCCGCGACCTGCTGCTGGCCCGGGACGGCACCCAGGGCGCGGTGACCCGGGCCGCGGTCCTCGTCCTCGTCGAGGTGCTGGTGACGGCCATCGACCGCGTGCTGGCGATCGCCGACGGCCCCGCCGGGATCGCGGTGCCGGCGCTCCAGACCTGGCGGCACCTGCTGACGATGCCCGGCGTCGCGCCCGGCGACCGGACGACCGAGCTCACCCAGCGGCTCCTCGCCCTCGACGTCGCCGTGTGGCTCGTGGCGGACGGCCCGGCCACCGGCACCGCGCTCCCGATCAAGCTGGTGCAGCTCAGCCTCCAGGCGACCCACCCGTGGGTCGTGCACAGCGACTCCCCCGATGCCAAGGCGGCCGGTACCGAGCTCGCCCGGTTCGGCGGGTTCCTCAAGCGCTCGTGGCGCATGAACGACTGGTGGTGGGGACGCCTCGACGCCGCGGCCGTGCTGTGCCGCACCGTGCTCGACCCCGAGCGCCTCTACCGGGTGGGCACCGTGCTCGGCGCCGACCCCGAGGACGTCGCCGGCGTCAAGGTGCTGGCGGCCGCCGAGCTCGACCGGCTCGCGACCGGACTCCTCGAGGGGGAGCCCGAGCCGCCCGCGATGTCCGACCTCCGCGCCGAAGCGCTCCTGGAGCTGACCGACACCTTCTCCGGCGACCAGCGCCGCAGCCACCTCCCGGCCCTGGCGGCGTTCGCCGCCTACCCCCTCCAGGCGCGCATCGCCCTCGAGGAGCTGCCGGAGCTCGCCGCCGCGATCCGGCAGGACGACGTCGAGGGTGCGAGCAAGCGCTCGCGCGGGATGCGCTTCCTCGCCGCCGAGGGACCGCTGTGCGAGCAGGCCCGCGCCTGCGACCCGACCGCGCCCGGGTGGCTCGACCTCGGCGCCCAGGCGCTTCGCGCCTTCGACACCGCCGGCGTCGGGCGGGAGCCGCTCGTCGACGAGGCCGGGAGCGACGCCCTGGTGCGGACGACGGCCAAGGCAGCGGGCGTGCTCGCCACCGTGGCCGACAGTCCCCGCTTCGGCCTCAAGGCGATCCGCCCCCTGACCGGGGCCGTCCGGGGCGCCGCGATCCTGCCGTACTGGATCGTCAACGGCCTCGCCGGCGGCGCCGCGCTGGGGCGGATGCTCGCGACGCTCGGCCTGGTCCTCGGCGGCATGCTGCTCGCCCTCGCCCTGTTCGGAGTGCTCGGGTGGGCGGGACCGGTCGGTGGCGCGGTGGGGGCAGCCACCCTCCTCGCCGCCGTCGGGTACTCGGCGCTGCGGACCGGGAGCCTCCTGCACGGGGTGGCGTTGCTCGGGCCCGTCGTCCCGCTCACGGCCTACGCCCTCGACGAGAGACCGGGCGAGGACGCCGGTGCGGCCGCCGGCGGGCTCCTGGCCGTGGTGGCCCTCGTCGTGGCCCTGTACCTGCTCGCGCGGATCCCCTGGCCGCTGCGATCCCCCCGCGCGCACGTGAGGACCCCGGAGTTCGCCGCCGGAGCCCGGCGAACCGCCCTCACGCTGCTGGTGCTGCTGGCGCTCGCCGGCGCCAGCTACGGCGTCGCGGTGGCGTGGGCCGAGGCGCCGTGGTGGCTGCTCGTGCCCGCGACCCTCGTCGCGATCGCGGCGGGGCTGTTCCTGTCGCACCGCACCAGCACCTGGGCGCGCCGCTGGCGCACGGCCGACACCGCCACCGACCTGCCCGCGGCACCGCCGGGCGTGGCCGGACCCTTCGTCTGGGAGCCGGTCGACGACCCTGACGGCGTCGCGGCCTCGTGGGCCGGTGTCTACGGCACCGTCTACCTCGCGGCGGCGTGGCTCCTCTGGTGGGCCGCCGACCCCAGCGGCGGGGCCGACCCCCGCGACTGGAACTGGGTCACGGCCGCCCTCGGCGCCTGGTCCGTCCTCGGCCTCGTGCTCCTGCTGGCGGCACCGGTGCTGCTCGTGCGGCGGTCCGGCGGCGGTGCCGCGAGCTGGTGCGGGCAGCCGGTGCGCTGACGGGCGAGGACCCTCCCAGCGTCCTCCTGCTCCGCCGGATGCTGCAGCTCGACACGGCCTCCTGGCACCTCTGCGAGGCGGCCGGTGCACCGGCTCCGGCCGACGCTCGGACCGCCGCGGAGCTGCGGCTCTCCCAGCACGGTGCGGCGCTCCTCGCGGGGATGACGCCCGCCGACCTCAGCCGACTGAGCGCGGCGGCTCGACTCGAACAGGCACAGGGCCGCGGCGGTGGCCAGGTTGAGGCTCTCGGCGCGCCCGGCGATCGGGATGCGCACCCGGTGGTCGGCGAGCTCGGCGAGCTCGGGCGGCAGGCCCCAGGCCTCGTTGCCGAACAGCCAGGCGGTGGGACCGACGAGCAGGTCGCGCGGCGGCGAACAGCTCGGTCTCCCCCGCGCCGTCGGCGGCGACGACGGTGAGGCCGAGCGGCGCGCGAGGCGGCGCCACGGCGGCCGCGGCGTCGGGCGCGACGGCGATCGGCAGGTGGAACGCGCTGCCCACGCTGGCCCGGATCGTCTTCGGGTTGTGCAGGTCGACGGCCTCGCCGGCGAGCACGACGGCGTCGGCGCCGGCGGCGTCGGCGGTGCGGATGACGGTGCCGGCGTTGCCGGGGTCGCGCACGTCGGCGCAGACGGCGACCAGCCGGGCACCCGTCAGGGCGTCGGCGAGCGGCACGTCGAGGAACCGGCACACCGCCACGACGCCGGCCGGGGTGACGGAGTCCGACAGCGCGGCGATCGCACGGTCGTCGACCAGCGGTGACCTCGGTGCCTGCCGGGCACCAGGGCGGCGCCGGCCGGCGGTGGCGAACACCTCGACCACGCACCCGGGCACGCCGAGGGCCGCCTCGACGGCCTTCGGGCCGTCGGCGAGGAACAGCCGCCGCTCGGTGCGAACCGAACGACGGCTGAGCCGACGGGCTTCCTTGACGCGGGCGTTGCCCGCGGCGAGGGGGCTGACCGAGGTCAGGCGGAGGCCTGCTCGCGCGGGCGCGTTGACGTCGTCGGGCAGCGCGGCGCGGGCGGTCTCGACCAGCGCGTTGAACGTCGGCGATGTCGTTGACGGCGAGGTCGGCCAGGATCTTGCGGTCGACCTCGACACCGGCCAGGTGCAGGCCCTGGATGAACCGGTTGTAGGTGAGGCCCTGCGCACGCGCGGCGGCGTTGATGCGCTGGATCCAGAGCTTGCGGAAGTTGCCCTTCTTCTTCCGGCGGTCGTTGTAGCTGTAGACCAGCGAGTGGGTGACCTGCTCCTTGGCCTTGCGGTACAGGCGCGAGCGCTGGCCGCGGTAGCCGCTGGCGCGGTCGAGGGTGGTCTTGCGCTTCTTGTGGGCGTTGACCGCCCGCTTGACGCGTGCCATGGGTAGAGCTCCTTGTGACTAGATCAGCGATGTGCTGGGAGAGAGTGGAGTGCCCGCGCTCAGCGGCCGAGCATCTTCCTGACCCGCTTGACGTCGTTCTTGGCGACCTCGGTCGTGCCGGACAGCCGGCGGGTGACGTTCGAGGGCTTCTTCTCCAGGTTGTGGCGCAGGCCCGCCTTCTGCCGGCGGATCTTGCCGGAGCCGGTCACCTTGAAGCGCTTGCTGGCGCCCGAGTGGGTCTTGTTCTTCGGCATCTCGTGTTTCTCCTTTGAGTCCTGCTGTGGCCCGGACAGTGGTGCTGACCGGGTCAGACGTTCGCGATCAGGCTTCGATCTCGGGGTCGAGGTTCTCCGAACGTCCTCGGGCCTTCTTCTGGGCGACCGGCCCGGCGGCGTGCGCGGCGTCGCGCTCGGCCTGCTCGTCGGCGCGGGCGGCCTCGCGCTCGGCCTCGCGCTCGGCCTTCTGGGCCAGGTGGTCGGCCTTGGCCTCGGCCTTCTTCCGGTGCGGTCCGAGGACCATCACCATGTTGCGGCCGTCCTGCTTCGGCGCGGACTCGACGAAACCGAGGTCGGTGACGTCCTCCGACAGCCGCTGCAGCAGGCGGAAGCCCAGCTCGGGGCGGTGCTGCTCGCGACCGCGGAACATGATCGTGATCTTGACCTTGTCGCCGGCCTTGAGGAAGCGGACGACGTGGCCCTTCTTCGTCTCGTAGTCGTGCGCGTCGATCTTCGGACGAAGCTTCATCTCCTTGATGACGACGTTCGTCTGGTTCCGGCGAGCCTCACGGGCCTTCTGGGCGTTCTCGTACTTGAACTTCCCGTAGTCCATGAGCTTGCAGACCGGCGGACGAGCCGTGGGGGCCACCTCGACGAGGTCGAGGTCGGCCTCCTGCGCCAGCTTGAGGGCCTGGTCGGTCGGCACGATGCCGACGGTCTCGCCGTTGGGTCCGACGAGACGGACCTCGGGGACCCGGATCCGATCGTTGATGCGCAGCTCGGTGCTGATGGTGCCTCCAGTGGTTCGGCGGGTGTGACAGGCGATCCCCGGCGGAAAAAGCACGAGGCCTCCGCCGGTGCGAGCGGAGGCCAGTCACGACCACCGGTACCTGCCCCCTGCACGTCTGGCGGACGTGCCCTGGGCGGAGCCGGAGCCTGGGACCGGACCCGACGACCTGTCACCCCACAAAAGGCATGGAGCGGGCGGTCGGTGCGGGTGGGAGATGATCGAGCCTGATCTCCGCTTGCGGACCAGCCGCTCGTCCGGGGACGGGCGCCTGATCGGTCAACACACAAGACTAGGCCCTCACGCCTCCGACGGCGAATCGAGCGCCCCCAGGTGCTTCGCGGCCTGCGAGCGAATACCTGAGGATCAGGCGCGAAGGTTGGGTAGCGTCGGCTCGGTCCCGAAGCGGGCCGAGCGACTGAGCGACGCGTGATGCTCCGATGTCAAGCGGCTGCTGGGGGCGTGCAGTCGGTGCAGCGCGGCCGCCTCAACCACCAGCGGCCAAGCGCGCAGGGCGTCGCCCTCGACGACGAACGTCACTGGACCGGCGATGTCGACGACGACGGCGGCCGCCTGCTCCTGGACGGCGGCGAGGGCCGCGGTGGGGGCCGGCACCGGCACCGGCCGGGCCTCGGGGTCCCAGGCGGCGAGGGTGGCGAGGCTGGTGAAGGCGAGCAGGGCGGTGCGGCCGTCGCGACCCTGCATCAGGACGGCGGCCATGTCGCTGGACTTGTCACGAGCCAGGCCCTGCTCGTCGACCTCGACCTCCCCGAGCACCGCGACGACGGGCACGATCAGCCGGCTCGGCGCGAGGGCGGCCACGGCGGCGGCGTGGTCACCCGTGCCCGCCTCGTAGGCGGCCAGGGCCGCGACGACGGCCGGGTCGGCGCCGCCGTCGTCGTCGGGGAAGGCCGGGGCGGCGAGGTCACGCACCCACCGAGTCTCACCCGGCGCGTCCCCGATCCCGAAACCCCCGGCCGGTGGTCGAGCCTCGGGAGCGCCGGCGAGCGGGTGTCGAAACCCCGGAGTGCCTGGCACCCTGACCCGCGTGGACGACGCTCGACGGGTGTGGGAGCTGGCCCGGAGCCGTCCGCCCACCGTCGGCGGGACACGACTGGTGTGCGTCGACGGGCCGGCGGGGTCGGGGAAGACGACGCTCGCGGCCAGTCTCGCGGCACTGGAGCCGGCCGCCGTCGTGATCCACGTCGACGACCTGCTGGAGGGCTGGGACGGGTTGCCCGGCGTCACCGACCAGTTCGACTCCTTCCTGCTGCCGCTCGAGCCGCGGCGAGCCCGGGAGCTACCGACGCTACGACTGGCACGCCGGCGCGTTCGCGGAGACGGTCCCGGTGCCGGTGACCCCGTTGCTCGTCGTCGAGGGGGTCGGGTCGGGGTCGCGGTCGCACGCGGCCCGGCACACGGTGCTGGTGTGGGTCGAGGCCGACGACGAGCGCCGGCTGGCGCGCGGCATGGCCCGCGACGGCGAGCAGATGCGCGCCCACTGGGAGCAGTTGATGCGCGAGGAGGTCGAGCTCTTCGCGCGCGAGCGGACCCGGGAGCGCGCCGACGTCGTCGTCGCTACCTAGGCCGCCGTCGAGCGGTGACCTACTGAGGAGAATCGATCCCGACAACGTCACTAGGTCACCGCTGACCCGAGGTGCCGCCGACGAGCGGTGAGCTACGAAGGAAACTGGCGGCCCGAAACCTCAGTAGGTCACCGCTGACCCGAGGTGAGGCTAGGCGCGGTCGATGAGCGCTCGCAGGTCGCGGACGGCGGCCCTCGCGCGCTGGCCGTCCGAGCTCTGGATGCCCATCGCCGCCGCGGTGGTGCCGTCGGCGAGGTCGAGGGTGACCCAGGGAGCGCCGGCGTCGAGCCGGACCGCGATGACCTCGGCCCACTCGTACTCGTGGCGGCGGTAGCCGTTGACGACGACCAGTCGCTCGGTGGTGGCCTGCACCCGCGAGCGCGCCAGCGCGTAGAGGCACCCGAAGCCGAGCAGCCCGATCCCGATCACGGTGCCCCGCTGCAGCGGCGAGACCGAGGCACGCGTGGCGTCGTCGAAGCCGAGCCACAGCATCGCCGTGATCACCAGGAGCGCGCCACCGGCCACGAGCCCGGCGATGCGCGGGCCCAGCGGCCGCCACGTCACGGGGAGGGCCGGCAGGGCGGGCCGGCGGGTCAGAGTCGGCAGGCATGGATGTCGGTGAGCAGGATCGCCCGCGCCCCGAGGTCGTAGAGCGCGTCCATGAGGCGCTGCGCGCCCTCGCGCGGCACCATCGCCCGGACGGCGACCCAGCCCTCGCGGCCCAGCGGCGAGATCGTCGGGCCCTCGATGCCCGGGGTGAGCTCGACGGCGGCGTCGAGGTTCGCCTGGGCGATGTCGTAGTCCATCATCACGTAGCTGCGGGCCACCAGGACGCCCTGGAGCCGCCGCTCGAAGACCGTGAACCCGGCCGGGCAGGTCGGCGCCGGCCCGGGTGATGAGCACCGCCTCCGACTCCAGGATCGGCTCGCCGAAGACCGTCGAGCCCGGCCTGGCGCAGCGTGGAGCCGGTCTCGACGACGTCGGCCACGACGTCGGCGACGCCGAGCTGGATGCTCGACTCCACCGCACCGTCGAGCCGCACCACGGTGGCCTCGATCCCGCGCTCCTCGAGGAAGGCCCGCACGACGCCGACGTACGACGTGGCGATGCGGGTGCCGGCGAGCTGGGTGGCCAGGTCGCCGTGCTGGTCGACGTCGTCGCCGAACCGCCCCTGGGGGCCGGCGAACCGGAAGGTGCTGCGCCCGAAGCCGAGCCGCACCACCTCCTCGGCCTTGGCGCGGGAGTCGCGCAGCAGGTCGCGGCCGGTGATGCCGACGTCGAGGGTGCCCTCGCCGACGTAGAGCGCGATGTCGCGGGGGCGGAGGTAGAAGAACTCGACGCCGTTCTCGGCGTCGGACCACGGTGAGCTGCTTGCCGTCGTCGCGCTGCCGGTAGCCGCACTCGCGCAGCATCTCGGCGGCGGCCTGCGGACAGCGAGCCCTTGTTGGGGAGGGCGATCCGCAGGGGGGTGTCGGTCACGGCGTCCGTCATCGGGCGTTCCTCACAGGTGGGCGTAGACGTCGTCGAGCTCGAGTCCGCTGGCCAGCATCAGCACCTGCGCGTGGTAGAGCAGCTGGCTGATCTCCTCGGCGGCGCGCTCCTTGCCCTCGTGCTCGGCCGCCATCCACGACTCGGCGGCCTCCTCGACCAGCTTCTTGCCGATGGCGTGGACGCCGGCGTCGAGCGCCGCCACCGTGCCCGAGCCGTCGGGGCGGGTGCGCGCCTTGTCGGACAGCTCGGCCCACAGCGCGTCGAACGTCTTCACGGTCAGGCTAGGCGGTGGGTCGCCGCGGCGTAGCCGGGGCCCAGCATCAGCGCGCGCACCTCGCGCAGGGTGCGGGCGGTGAGCAGGGCGGCCGAGGTGGCCTCGTAGCCCTTGTCCTCGCGTCGAGCCCGCGAGCCCGGCGCGGTCGAGCGCCTGCTGCTCGTCGTCGCAGGTGAGCACGCCGAAGCCGACGGCGACGGTGTGGTCGAGCGCGACCCGGGTGAGGCCGTCGGTGGCCGCGTTGCACACGTAGTCGAAGTGCGGGGTGCCGCCGCGGATCACGACGCCGAGCGCGACGACGGCGTCGTAGCCCTGCGCGGCGAGCGCCGACGCGACGACCGGGAGCTCGAAGGTGCCGGGCACGCGCACCACCGTCGGGCCGCGACACCGATAGTCGGCGCAGGCCCGCTGCGCGCCGGCGAGCAGGCCGTCCATCACCGGCACGTGCCAGCTCGCGGCGACGACGGCGACCCGCAGGTCGCTCGGCGTCGAACGGGCTCGACCGCGGGCGCGCCGTGGCCGCTCACTGCGTGGGCCTCCGGCGTCTCGAGGTCGGGCAGGTCGTGGCCCATCCGGTCGCGCTTGGTGAGCAGGTAGGCCAGGTTGTGGTCGTTGGGGTGCGGCGTGAGCGGCACCCGCTCGGCCACGGGGATGCCGAAGTCCTCGAGGTTGCGCGACCTTGTCGGGGTTGTTGGTCATCAGCCGCACGCTGCCGATCTTGAGGTCGCGCAGCACCTGGGTGGCGGTGCCGTAGTGGCGGGCGTCGGCGGGCAGGCCGAGGTCGAGGTTGGCGTCGACGGTGTCGCGGCCGCCGTCCTGCAGCTGGTAGGCCTGCAGCTTCGCCACCAGCCCGATGCCGCGGCCCTCGTGGCCGCGCAGGTAGACCACGACGCCGCGGCCCTCGGCGACGATGCGCTCCAGCGCCTCGTCGAGCTGGGGGCCGCAGTCGCAGCGGGCGCTGCCGAACACGTCGCCGGTGAGGCACTCGGAGTGCACCCGGGTGAGCACCGGCTCGTCGCCGCCGACGTCGCCGTGCACCAGCGCGATGTGCTCGGAGCCGTCGACGGTGATCCGGTAGCCGTAGGCCGTGAAGTCGCCGTACTGCGTCGGCAGCCGGGTCTCGGCGACCCGCTCGACGAGGTTCTCGTGGCGGCGGCGGTAGCGCACCAGGTCCTCGATCGAGATCATCGCGAGGTCGTGCTCGTCGGCGAAGGCGCGCAGCTCGGGCGCGCGCTTCATGGTGCCGTCGTCGTTGACGAGCTCGACCAGCACGCCGGCCGGCGTCAGCCCGGCCAGGGTGGCGAGGTCGACGGCGGCCTCGGTGTGGCCGCGGCGGGCCAGCACGCCGCCGTCGCGGTAGCGCAGCGGGAAGACGTGGCCGGGCCGGGTGATCTCCCACGGCTCGGTGGCGGAGTCGGCCAGCACCCGGGCGGTGTGGGCGCGGTCGGCGGCCGAGATGCCGGTGGTGACGCCGTCGCGGGCGTCGACCGAGATCGTGTAGGCCGTGCGGTAGGCGTCCTTGTTGTGCGGGGTCATCAGCGGGATCTCGAGCCGGTCGAGCATGTCGCCCGGCATCGGCACGCAGATCACGCCGCTGGAGTGGCGGATCGTGAACGCCATCAGCTCCGGCGTGGCCTTGCTGGCGGCGAAGATCAGGTCGCCCTCGTTCTCGCGGCCCTCGTCGTCGACGACGACGACCGGCCTTCCCGGCGGCGATGTCGGCGATGGCGCGCTCGACGGTGTCGAGGCGCACGCCACCGTGCTGGTCCTCGGGCCTGGTGATCATGACGCGTCCTTTCGGTGGGCGAGGAGCTTCTCGACGTGCTTGGCGAGCACGTCGACCTCGAGGTTGACGCGGTCGCCGGGCTGCCGGGTGCCGAGCGTGGTGCGGGCCAGCGTCTCGGGGATGAGGCTGACGGTGAACGAGCCGTCGCGGGCCTCGACCACGGTGAGGCTGACGCCGTCGACGGTGATGGAGCCCTTGTCGACGAGGTAGCGGCCCATCGCGGGGTCCGGCAGCTCGACCTCGACGACCTCCCAGTGCTCGCTCGGGCTGCCGGCTCGACGACCCGGCCGACGCCGTCGACGTGGCCCTGCACGATGTGGCCGCCGAGCCGCTTGTCGGCGGTGACGGCGCGCTCGAGGTTGACGCGGTCGCCGGGCTGCACGCCGTGCAGGCTGGTCTTGTCGAGCGTCTCCTGCATGACGTCGGCGGTCCACGTGGTGCCGTCGTGCTCGGTGACGGTGAGGCAGCAGCCGTTGACGGCGATCGAGTCGCCGGGGGCGGCGTCCTCGAGCACGAGCGGCGACGTGCACGGTCAGGCGGACGGCGTCCCCCTGGTCCTCGACCGCGGCGACGGTGCCGAGCTCCTCGACGATGCCGGTGAACATCAGGCCTCCTCTGGGGCCTGCGGGTTGCGCGGGATGAGCGTGTAGCGGACGTCGTCGCCGACCCGGGTCACGTCGGTGACCACGGGACGGAACGCGTCGCCGATGGTGGTGATTCCGAGGTCGCGCGACGGCGGGAGGCCGGCGCCGAGCAGCACGGGGCGACGTAGGCGACGATCTCGTCGACCAGCCCGGCGCGCAGGAACGCGGCGGCGAGCGTGGGGCCGCCCTCGAGGAAGACGTGGCGGCGGCCGCGCGCGAAGAGCTCCAGCGAGGGCCTCGCCCGGGTCGCGGGTGCGCAGGTGGACGGACTCTCGGCGTCGCCGTCGAACACGCGGCGGTCCGTCGTCGAGCGTCGCGCTCCCCCATCACCACGCGCAGCGGCTGGTGCGGCGAGCGGGCGGTCCGTCGTCGTCGCGGACGGTGAGCCGGCGGGTCGTCGAGCAGCACGGTGCCGGTGCCGACCAGCATCACGTCGGCCTGCGGCGCGCAGCCGGTGGGTGTCGCGACGCGACTCGCGACCCGCTGATCCAGCGGCTGGTGCCGTCGGCGGCGGCGCTGCGGCCGTCGAGGCTGGTGGCGAGCTTCCAGGTGACGAACGGCCGGTGGTGCTCGAGCCCGAACAGCCAGGCGCGGTTGAGCCGGCGGGCGTCGTCCTCCCGCAGGCCGGTCTCGACCTCGATGCCGGCGGCGCGCAGCGTCTCGGTGCCGCCGGTGGCCACCGGGTTGGGGTCGGGCATCGCGACGACGACGCGGCGCACGCCGGCCTCGATCAGCGCCTGCGCGCAGGGCGGGGTGCGGCCGTGGTGGTTGCAGGGCTCGAGGGTGACGACGGCGGTGGTGCCGCGGGCGGCGTCACCGGCCCGCGCGAGGGCATCGGCCTCGGCGTGCGGGGTGCCGGCGCCGCGGTGGTGGCCCTCGGCGACGGTGCGGCCGTCGTCGTCGAGCAGCACGCAGCCGACGCGCGGGTTGGGGCCGAGCGGGACGCCCGGGGTGGCGGCGAGCTCGAGGGCGCGCGTCATCGCGGCCTGCTCGGCGGCGCTGTGCGCCATCGCTCTCTCCGGTCCGGTGGTGTGTCACGGACTCCGGGGCGACGGGACGCCGACACGCGCTGCGTGCCGCGACGTCACCTGCGTGCGCTTCCCATCCGGACTCTCACCGTCGGTCCAGGACTTTCACCTGGTCAACCGATGGCTGGCTGCCATCGGGTCGCGGACTGTCACCGCCGGCTCGGAATTTCACCGACCCCAGAGCACGCGAGCTTGTCTGCTCGTCCGGCCCAGCCTGCCACATGTCGCGTCCGGCCTCCCGTGTCGTCTCGGTCACTGCTCCGCGCCCGGGACGTCCCGACCGTGGCCGCCACGATGGCTCGCGGCGGACGTCGGGCGCCGGTCGTCGCGCGACGGACGTCACCCGGGCGACGAGGCGCGGCGGCCCGCTCGCGCAGGGCGGCGACCATGGCGTCGGGGTCGTCGGCGGCGTAGACGGCGCTGCCGGCCACGAAGACGTCGGCGCCGGCCTCGGCGCAGCGCTCGATGGTCTCGAGCGAGACGCCGCCGTCGACCTGGAGCCAGGTCTCGAGGCCGTGCTTCGTCGACGAGCTCGCGGGCGCGGCGGATCTTGGGCAGCACCAGGTCGAGGAACTTCTGGCCGCCGAACCCGGGCTCGACGGTCATCAGCAGCAGCATGTCGAGCTCGGGGAGCAGGTCCTCGTAGGGGTCGACGGCGGTGGCCGGCTTGAGCGCCATGCTCGCCCGCGCGCCCTTGGCCCGGATCTCGCGCGCCAGCCGCACCGGGGCCGCGGCCGCCTCGACGTGGAAGGTGACCGACGCCGCACCCGGCCTCGACGTAGGCCGGCGCGTGGCGGTCGGCGTCCTCGATCATGAGGTGGGCGTCGAGCGGGAGGTCGGTGGACCGGGCCAGCGCCTCGACCATCGTCGGCCCGAAGGTCAGGTTGGGCACGAAGTGGTTGTCCATGACGTCGACGTGCACCCAGTCGGCGCTGCCGATCCGCGCCACCTCGTCGCCGAGCCGCGCGAAGTCGGCCGACAGGATGCTCGGGGTGATCTGGATGCCCACGGCACCAGGCTAGTGACCGGGTTGCCGGGGTCGGAGGGCCGGGCGTGAAAGATTCACCGGCTCAGCGGTGAATCTTTCGCTTCCGGCACGAAGGTTCGTGGGGTAGGCGACAGATTCGTACGGTGAGCCCGGTTGAGGTCCTCCCAGGTGCCCTCACTCGGCGTCCACGCGTTCCAGCAGCGCCTCCAGGCGGACGACGGTGGCCTCGATGTCGCCGTCGATGCGCGGCAGCCGCCGCACCCCCGGCAGTGCGAGCACCTGCTCCAGGCCGGCGGTGAAGACCGAGTGGTCGGTCAGGTCGACGCTGTCGAGGACGACGTGCCAGAACGCCGCACCCGCCTGGTGGGCTGCGCCGGCGAACCGGTCGACCTGGTCGGGCCGGGCCACCAGCTGGGGCACCAGCACGTCGTGGCCGGTGCGCAGGTGCGCCTCGGCGAGCGCGAGCGCCAGGTGCCGCGAGGCCTCGGCGTGCTCGGCCGGGTCGCCGCCGATCCAGATCCGCAGCTCGTCGGACTCCACCCGCAGCACGCCCGGGTGCCGGGCGACGTAGGCACGGGCCACCGACGACTTGCCGGTGGTGGGCAGCCCGTTCAGCAGCACCAGCCGCGGCCTCACGCCTCGGCCTCGGGCTCGGCCGGCGTCTCGGCCCCCTCGGCCTCGTCGCGGTCGGCCCACTCCAGCAGCGGCGCGATGTCGAAGACGTGGTCGTCGATGTCGTCGTGCAGGTCGCCCAGCTCGGCGAACCGCGCCGGCATCGTGAAGATCGTGAAGTCGTGCGGGTCGGCGTCGTCGACCTCGTCCCACGCCACCGGCGCCGACACCCGCGCGTCGGGCAGCCCGCGCACCGAGTAGGCGGCGGCGATCGTGTGGTCGCGGGCGTTCTGGTTGTAGTCGACGAACAGGTGGTGCGGGTCGCGGTCCTTGCGCCACCAGGTGGTGGTGACGTCGTCCGGCGCCCGCCGCTCCACCTCGCGGGCGAAGGCGAGCGCGGCCCGGCGGACGCACCTTGTGCCCGTGGTCGGGCCGGATCCGCACGTAGACGTGGAGCCCCGTGCCGCCGCTGGTCTTCGGGTAGCCCACCGCGCCGAGCTCGTCGAGGATCTCGTGGACGACGCGCCGCCACCCGCCGCACCTGCGGCGTAGTCCGACAGCGGGCCGGGGTCGAGGTCGATGCGCCACTCGTCGGGCTTCTCGGGGTCGTCGCGCCGGCTGTTCCAGGGGTGGAACTCGACGGTCGACATCTGCACCGCCCAGATCACGCTGGCCAGCTCGGTGACGCAGAGCTCGTCGGCGGTGCGGTTCCACCGCGGGAAGTGCAGCCGGACGGTCTCGACCCACGGCGGCGCGCCCTGCGGGCAGCCGCTTCTGGTGCACCTTGTCGCCGGCCAGCCCCTTCGGGAACCGGTGCAGCATGCACGGCCGCTCGCAGCAGCGCGTTCACGATGCCCGGCCCGACGGCGAGGTAGTACTCGACGAGGTCGAGCTTGGTGGCCCCGGACTCCGGGAAGTAGACGCGGTCCGGGTTGCTCACCCGCACCACCCGGTCGTCGACCTCGATCTCGACCGACGGGGACTTCGAGGCCACGGCGCCACGGTAGTCGGGTGGAAGGCCGGGGTGGGGCTGGGGACGGCGGTGCGGGCGGCGTGCGGCGTCCGGGCAGCGGTGAGCGAATGAGGTTCCGTGGCTCGGAATGTCTCACGACCACCGCTCCCCCGGTCCCGAGGCGTCAGGCGGTGCGGCGCAGCAGCGCGATGAACATCGCGTCGGTGCCGTGGCGGTGGGGCCAGAGCTGGAGGGTGCCGGGGAGCGGGCCGGCGGCGTCGGTGAGCTGCGGGCAGCAGCGCGGCGGCGTCCTCGACGGCGACGTCGTCGCGGGCCTCGGCCACCGAGCCGACGACGCGGACGGTCTCGGCCAGCACCGGGGAGCAGGTGGCGTAGAGGACGACGCCGCCGGGGCGGGTGAGGTCGAGGGCGGAGTTGAGGAGCGCGCGCTGCAGCAGCACGAGGGTGACGAGGTCCTCGGGGCGGCGGCGCCAGCGCGCCTCGGGGCGACGGCGCAGGGCGCCGAGCCCGGTGCAGGGGGCGTCGACGAGCACCCGGTCGAACGAGGCGGGACGCAGCGGGGTCGGACGCCGTCGGCCGGCGACCACGCGGCCGGCGGCCGGGGTGCCGGCGAGGGCGCGGGCCACCAGGCCGGCGCGGTGCTCCTGCAGCTCCAGCGCGGTCAGCGACCCGCCGCGCTCGGCGGCCAGCGCGGCGAGCAGCGCCGCCTTGCCGCCGGGCCCGGCGCACAGGTCGAGCCAGGCGCCGGCGTCGTCGACGACCTCGGCCGCGGCGAGGGCGAGCGCGACCAGCTGCGAGCCCTCGTCCTGCACCCCGGCCCGGCCGTCGGCCACGGCGGGGACGGCGGAGGGGTTGCCGCCGTCGAGCACGACGCCGTACGGCGAGAGCAGGGTCGGCGTGCCGGGCAGCTCGGCCACCTCGGAGCGCCCGGGCCGGGCGACGAGGGTGACCCGGGGCGGCTCGTTGTCGGCGGCGAGCAGCGGCGTCGAGCTCGTCGGCGGCGTCGACGGCGGCCAGCGCGCGCCGCAGCTCGCCGACGATCCACGCCGGGATGGCTGTGGGCGATCTCGGCACGCCGGTCGGGGTCGCTCTCGGCGCTCGGCGAGCGTGGCGACCCAGCCGTCGAGGTCGTCGGCGGAGACCTTGCGGAGCACCGCGTTGGCGAAGCCGGCGGCGCCCTGGTTCGAGACCTGTCGCACCAGGTCGACGGTGGTGCTGATGGCGGCGTGCGCCGGCACCCGCATCGCGAGCAGCTGGTGGGTGCCGAGCCGCAGCGCGTCGAGCACCTTGTCGTCGACCCGTCCCAGCGGGCGGTCGACGCAGGCGGCGAGGACGGCGTCGTAGGTGCCGCGGCGCCGCAGCGCGCCGGACGGAGAGCTCGGTGGCGAAGGCGGCGTCGCGGGAGTCGAGCGCGTAGTGCGCGATGACCGCGGGGAGCACGAGGTTGGCGTAGGCGTCCTGCACCCTGACCGCCTTGAGCACCTCGAAGGCCGCCCGCCGGGCGGCGTCAGCCATCGGCACCGTCGCCCCGTCCTCGTCGAGCTCCGCGGACCAGCCGCTTCGGCGCCCGCTTGGCCCAGGCGTCGGTGATGATCTCGGCGAGCTCGTCGCGGCCGATCTCGCCGAGCCGCGACTGCTGCACCAGCACGGCCGCGTGGCCGTCGAAGTGCGGGATGGTGAAGAACGGCGTGGCGTCGTCGTCGACGAGCGCGTCTCTTCTCGGCCTCGGTGGGCGTGAGGATGACGACGCAGGTCGTCGTACATCTCGCCGGTCTCCGGGTCGACGGCGCGTCTTGTGCGGCGGCGGTAGAGCACGAACCCCTTGCCCTTGTCGCCGCGCGGCACCTTCCAGGTGGGCACGTCGCCCCACGACGTGCCGAGCTCGGTGTCGGGCAGGGCGGCGCAGATCTCGTCGACGTCGTCGGGCCGGGCGGGGCGGTCGCTCATCCCGCCTCCCGCCCGAGGACGGCGCCGTCGGGCAGCCGGACGCCGCGCGCCCAGTCGGCCGCCGGCATCGGGCGCTTGCCGACCGCCTGCACGTCGCCGAGCCGGACGGCGGCGGTGCCGGTGCCGACGAGCACCTCCTGCTTGCCGACGGCCACCTCGCCGACCGCCAGCGCGACGCTCGACCGGCCGCACCGGGCCGAGCTTGAGCCGCTCGCCGTCGAGCGTCGTCCACGCGCCGGGGGCCGGGGTGCACGCCCGCACCCGGCGGTCGACGGCGACCGCCGGCTCGGACCAGTCGACGCGGGCGTCGTCGACGGTGATCTTGGGCGCCAGGCTGACGCCGTCGGCCGGCTGCTCGAGCGCGACGAGGTCGCCGGACTCGAGGCCGTCGAGCGTGGCGACGAGCAGGCCGGCGCCGCCCTCGGCCAGGCGGTCGAGCAGGTCGCCGGCGGTGTCGCCGGAGCGGATGCGCTCGGTCATCACGCCGAACGTGGGGCCGGCGTCCATCGCCTCGACGATGCGGAACGTGGTGGCGCCGGTGACCTCGTCGCCGGCCCAGATCGCGTGCTGCACCGGGGCCGCGCCACGCCACGCGGGCAGGCAGGAGAAGTGCAGGTTGACCCAGCCCAGCGGCGGGATGTCGAGCGCCGAGGCCGGCAGCAGCGCGCCGTAGGCCACGACCGGACAGCAGTCGGGCGCGAGCGCGCGCAGCGCCTCCTGGAACTCCGGATCGCGCGGGTGGCCGGGCTTGAGCACCGGGACGCCGAGCTCCTCGGCGCGCTGCGCCACCGGACTGGCCACCAGCCGCCGGCCCCGACCGGCGGCGGCGTCGGGCCGGGTGACGACGCCGACCAGCTCGTGCGACGACGCGGCGACGCGTCGAGCGACGGGAGGGCCACCTCGGGGGTGCCGGCGAAGACGACCGCCTCACTACAGCCCGAGCCCGCGGGTGGCGTGGGGACTGACCTTGACGGTCGGCCGCTCGAGCCCGAACCACTCGGACTCGCGGATCTCGCGCATCGCGACCCGCCGGGCCTCGGAGTCGAGGCGGTCGACGAAGAGGACACCGTCGAGGTGGTCGGTCTCGTGCTGGATCGCGCGGGCGAGCTTCATCGACCCCTCGACGGTGACCGGCTCGCCGTGCACGTCGAAGCCCCGGGCGGCGACCCAGAGCGCGCGGCGGCAGTCGTAGGTGAGGCCGGGGATCGACAGGCAGCCCTCGGGACCGTCCTGGATCTCCTCCGAGAGCGTGAGGTCGGGGTTGATCAGGTGGCCGGTCTCGCCGTCGACGTGCCAGGTGAAGACCCGCAGCCCGACCCCGATCTGCGGCGCGGCCAGCCCGGCGCCGGGCGCCTCGAGCATGGTGTCGGTGAGGTCCTTGACGAGGGTGCGCAGCTCCTTGTCGAAGTCGACCACCTCGCGGGCGCGGGTGCGCAGCACCGGGTCGCCGAAGAGCCGGATCGGCTGGACGGCCACGCACTCTCCCCCCTCGACGCACGGCGGCCGGTCGACCGCAGCGCTGATTCTAGGGAGGCGCGGGGACTACCAGTCGGCGCAGGGCCGGGTCTCCCCCGGCAGCACCACGGCGCCGGAGACCGACCAGGTGCGGTCGCCCTGGCTGGAACAGCGCGTCCTGCGCGGCGCTCGCCGAGCACGTCGGCGACGGCGGCGACCGCGGCGGGGTCGTCGACCACGCGGCACTCCCCCACGTCGCGCAGGTCGACGACGTCGGGCCAGGCGACGGTGCTCCCGGGCGACGAGGCGTCGGTGAGGTCGGTGGCCGCCAGCCGGATCGCCTCCGGCTCGTAGGGCTCGGCCTCGCCGCCGTCGAGCAGGTCGATCGCCTCGTCGACGAAGTCGGCCAGCGCGGCGCGCTCGCCCTGCTCGTCCTCGAACCCGAGGGCGTAGGCGGAGTGGGTCCAGGTCTCGCCGTCGGCGGTGATCTCGACGGTGGTGCTCGGCATGTCGGTGACCTGCGGCGCGTCCTCGGGAGTAGTCCGGCGGCTCGCCAGCAGCCCGGCCTCCTCGGCGCGGCCCACCAGGTCCTGGAGGGTGGCGCCGTCGACGGTGTGCTGCACGAACGACAGCAGCCGCGGCGCGCGCGCGTCGGCGGCCTGCGGCGCCGGCTGGAGCACCACGCCGTCGCCGGTGACCAGGACGGTCGGCCGGGTGGCGAACGCGTAGTCGACCGGCACGAAGCCGCCACCGGTCTCGATGCGCAGGACGACGTCGTCGGAGACCGCGGCCACCACCGGGCCGTCGGCGGGCCCGCCGGTCTCGCCGGGTCGGCGGCGGTGTCGTCCGCCGCGGACGCACCACAGCCGGTGAGGAGGAGCGCGAGGGTCAGCAGGCCGGCGCCGGCGATTCGGGTCATGCCACTTCGACGGATCGGCGCCACGGCCAGTCCCCTCTCCGGCGTCCCGTGGCTGACCACGGGTCCGCCTCGGCCGGCACATGTCGGCACCGTAGGACACCTGCCGGGTGCGTGGCATGGCACGACCGGGCACCCCACGGTGGCCCGTCCGGGCCAGCCGGCGGCGCTCAGAAGGCGAGCGGGTCGACCTGCACCCGGACGGCGTCGAGCTTGCGCGCCGACCGGACCCGCTGCAGCTCGGCCAGCGCGCGGGAGAGGTCGCCGCCGCGGGCCCGCGGCACCCGCAGCACCAGCCGCTCCTCGTCGTCGCCGAGCGGCACCGGACCGAGCACCTCGAGGCCGGCGCGGCCGGTCGAGCAGGGTGAGCGCGTCGTCGACGGCGCCCGGCCTCGCCCGACACGGTGGCGACGCGCGAGGCGGGCGGCAGGTGCGCGGCGGCCCGGTCGGCGGCCTCGCGGGCCGCGAACCCGCCGGCGTCCCACCGCACCAGCGCCTGGATCGCCGGGTGGGCGGGGTCGCCGACGGCGAGCGCCCGGCCGCCGGGGCGCACCAGCCCGACCGCGTTGGCCCAGCGGCGCAGCGCCTCCTCGGCGGCCCGGAGGTCGTCGCGGCCGAGGAGCAGCCAGGTGTCGAGCAGGACGACGGCCGCGTAGCCGCCCGCCGCCACCGGCTCGGCGCCCGGGGTGGCGACGACCAGTGCCGGCTCGTCGCCCACCTCGGCGAGCACGTGGTCGCCGGCCGAGGACCGCACCCGGGTGGCCGGGAAGGCGCGGCCGAGCTCCTCGGCGGTGCGGGCGTCGCCCAGCACCGGCGCCCGGAGCCCGACGGCGCGGCACACCGGGCAGGAGCGGCCGGTGGCCGGGGTGGCGCACCACCGGCAGGCCGGCGGGGTGGTGGGCGAGGTGAGGGCCAGCGGCCCGTGGCAGGCCTCGCAGCGGGCCGGGCGTGCGGCAGCGCTCGCAGGCCAGGGCCAGCGCGTAGCCGGCGCGCGGCGTCTGCACCAGCACGGGTCCGGTGGCGAGACCGTCGCGGATCGCGTCGTGGGCCTGCTTGGGCACCCGGGCGGTGAGGGCGTGCGGGTCGCGGTCGAGGTCGTGCTCGGTGGCGCCGGCCACCGCCACGGTGACCCGCTCGCGCACGGTGGACCTCGCGAGCGACCGACCTCGTGCGCCCACCCGGTGTCGACCAGGTGCTGGGCCTCGACGCTGCGCGCGAACGAGCCGAGCACGGCGGCCGCTCCCTCCCGCTCGGCGCGCAGCAGCAGCACCTCGCGGGTGTGGGGGTAGGGCGCGCGCGGCTCGCCGTGGAGGTCGTCGCCGTCGTCCCAGCAGACGACGAGGCCGAGGTCGAGCACCGGCGCGAAGGCGGCGGCCCGGGTGCCGACCACCACCCGGCGGGTGCCGCGGGCCACGGCCAGGAAGTCGCGGTAGCGGCGGGCGGGGCCGGCGTCGGCGGTGAGGGTGACGTGGTGGCCGGGGCCGAGGGCGGCGGTGAGCGCCCGGTCGACGCGGTCGACGTCCTTGCGGTCGGGCACGCACAGCAGCGCGCCACGGCCGGCCGCGAGGGCGGTACCGGCGAGCTCGGCCAGCCGGTCGGGCCACTGCTCCCCCGGCGCCGCCGTGAACACCGCCCGCGGAGCGCCGCCGTCGGCGACGTGGCGCAGCAGGGCCGGGCCGGCGGGGTAGGCCTGCCCAGCCCGGGCCGGCGGTGAACGACACCGGCTCCTCGGGCGGCGACGGCTCCTTCTCGGTGGTGGCGTGCCGCGGCGGGACGGCGAGGCGCAGCACGTCGGAGCGCGAGCCCGCGTAGCGCGCGGCGACGTCGGCGGCCAGCGCGGCCACCGCCGCGCGACAGCACCGGCTCGGCGCTGACCACCCGCCGCAGCGGGCTGAGCCGGCCGGTGTGGTCGCTCTCGGCGCGGCGCTCGAGCAGGAAGCCGTCGACGTCCTGGCCCGCGAACCGCACCTTCACCCGGCAGCCCGGCCGGGCGTCGGCGGCCATCGCCTCCGGCACCGCGTAGTCGAAGGTGCGGTCGAGGTGGGCGAGCGGGACGTCGACCAGCACCCGCGCCACCGGGTCGACCTCGGTGATCGCGGCGGAGGCCGCCTGGCGGGCGCGGGTGGCCTTCGCCTTGGCGCGGCCCTCCCGCGCCGAGGCGCGCACCAGCCCGGGGAGCTCCCCCTGCTCGGGGTCCGGCGGCGCCTCATGGGCGCGTGTCTACCAGTGGGAACCGACCACCCGAAGGTGCTCGGCGAGCAGCCTCGCCGTCGCGAGCCCGATGCCCGAGGTGCCGCCGACGACCAGGACCACCCGCGACTCGTCCACCACACCGCCGACGGTAGGCCCGACGTCTTCACCCCCGCGCCGACGGCCCCGACCGACGCGACGGTCGGGGTGGCCCGATGAACGGCGGCGTGCTCCACGCGGCCGGCATCGGCCCGGGGTCCGTCGTGCTGGTGACCGGGTGCGTCCAGCGGGATCGGGCGGGCGGTCGCCCGGCGGCTCGCGCAGCGACGGCCACCACCTCGTGCTCGTCTCGCGCACCGAGTCGAAGCTCGACGAGGTCGCCGGCGAGTGCCGCGAGGCCGGGGCCGCCTCGACGCAGGTGGTGCCGACCGACGTCGCCGACGACGCCGAGGTGGCCCTGCTCGTGAAACGGGTGCTGGCCGAGCACGACCGGCTCGACGGCGTCGCCCACTGCGCCGGGGAGGTCACCTACGGACGGGTCGAGGAGATCTCGGCCGAGGTGTTCGACCGGGTGCTGGCAACGAACCTGTCCGGCACCGCCAACCTGGCTCGCCACGTCGTGCCCGTCATGCGCGACCAGGACCGCGGGGTGCTCGTGATCGTCGGCTCGTTGCTGGGCCACGTCGCGATCCCGGAGATGACGCCGTACGTCGTCAGCAAGTGGGGCGTGCGGGCGCTCGCCCGGCAGCTGGTGGTCGAGAACGTCGACCGTCGCGGGCTGCGCATCGTCCACGTGACGCCCGGCAGCGTCGACACCCCGATCTACGACAACGCCATCGACTCCGCGGGCGTGAACTCGCCCCCGCCGCCGACGATCAGCCCGGAACGGGTGGCCGAGGTGGTCGTGCAGGAGCTCGACGGGCCGACCCGCGGGCTGCTCAGCCGGCAGACGGCGTGGAGCAACCATCTGCTCACCGCGGGCTTCCGTGACCTTCCCGTGGGCCTACGACCGGCTGATCGGGCCGGTGTTCAAGCTCGCCTCACGGCGCGGCGCCGCCGACGGCGACGACGCCGAGCCTCAGGCTCCGACCGCGGCCTTGAGCGCGTCGGCGCGGTCGGTGCGCTCCCAGGTGAACTCGGGCAGCTCGCGGCCGAAGTGGCCGTAGGCCGAGGTCTTGGCGTAGATCGGACGCAGCAGGTCGAGGTCGCGCAGGATCGCGGCGGGCCGCAGGTCGAAGACCTCGAGCACGGCCGCCTGGATCTGCTCGTCGTCGACGACGCCGGTGCCGAAGGTCTGCACGAAGACGCCGACCGGCTGCGGCCTTGCCGATCGCGTAGGCGACCTGCACCTCGCAGCGGCGGGCCAGGCCCGCGGCGACGACGTTCTTGGCGACCCAGCGCATCGCGTAGGCGGCGGAGCGGTCGACCTTCGAGGGGTCCTTGCCGGAGAAGGCGCCGCCACCGTGGCGGGCCATGCCGCCGTAGGTGTCGACGATGATCTTGCGGCCGGTGAGGCCGGCGTCGCCCATCGGCCCGCCGACGACGAAGCGGCCGGTCGGGTTGACCAGCGAGCCGGTAGCCCTCGGACGGCAGGTCGAAGGTGGCGAGCACGGGGTCGATCACGTGCTGCTGGATCTCGGCCTCGAGCTTGGTCGAGGTCGGTGTCCTCGGAGTGCTGGGTGGAGACGACGACGGTGTCGATGCGCACCGGGCGGTCGTCGGCGTCGTACTCGATGGTGACCTGGGTCTTGCCGTCGGGGCGCAGGTTCGCCATCGTGCCGTTCTTGCGCACCTCGGTGAGCTTCTCGGCCAGCCGCTGCGCGATCACGATCGGCAGCGGCATCAGCACGTCGGTGTCGTCGCAGGCGTAGCCGAACATCAGGCCCTGGTCGCCGGCGCCGCGGGCGTCGAGCTCGTCGGTGGAGGACCCGACCCGGGCCTCGTGGCCGTGGTCGACGCCCTGGGCGATGTCGCTGGACTGCGCACCGATGGCGACCTGGACGCCGCAGGTCGTGCCGTCGAAGCCCTTCTCGGAGGAGTCGTAGCCGATGTCGAGGACGGCGGCGCGCACGATGTCGGCGACCGGGGCGTAGGCCGTGGTGCGCACCTCGCCGGCCACGACCACCAGGCCGGTGGTGAGCAGGGTCTCGACCGCGACGCGCAGGTCCTGCCTTGTTGCGTGTCGTGCTCCATCAGGTAGTCGAGGACGGTGTCGCTGATGCGGTCGGCGATCTTGTCCGGGTGCCCCTCGGTCACGGACTCGGAGGTGAAGAGGCGTCCAGCCACGGTTTCTCTCGCTCTCGTGTGGGTGCGCAGAAGCTCAGCAGAAGACTAGGTAGTGACGAGGATGCAAGAACGGCATCTCAGGTCGCGAATCGCCGGACGACCTCGTCCCAGACGGCGTGGGCCAGGGCGGTCTTCGACCCGCGCGCGACATCGACGGCCGAACCGTCGGCGCCGAGGATCACGGCCTCGTTGTCGGGGCTGCCGAACACGGCGCCCCCGCTGACGTCGTTGACGACGAGCAGGTCGCAGCCCTTGCGGGCCAGCTTGGCGCGGGCGTGGTCGAGCACCGAGCCGGACTCGTCGCCGGTCTCGGCGGCGAACCCGACGACCACCGAGCCCGGCCGGGCACGGTGCGCGGCGAGCTCGCGGAGCACGTCGGGGTTCTGGGTGAGCTCGATCGCCGGCGCCGAGCCGTCGTCGGCCTTCTTGATCTTGGTGCCGCTGACGTCGACGGGCCGGAAGTCGGCGGGTGCCGCCGCCATCACGACGGCGTCGGCGTGCCCGGCGGCGGCGACGGTCTCGTCGCGCAGCTGGGCGGTGGTCTCGACGCTCACGACCTTGACGCCGGCCGGGTCGGGCAGCGCGACGTTGGCGGCGATCAGCGTGACCTCGGCGCCGCGGGCCACGGCGGCGCGGGCGAGGGCGTAGCCCTGGAGCCCGGAGGAGCGGTTGCCGAGGAAGCGGACGGGGTCGAGGTACTCGCGGGTGCCGCCGGCGGTGACGACGACGTGCCGGCCGGCGAGGTCGTGGCCGCGCTCGGAGCCCCCCGTCGATCCCGGACCGAGCACCTCGACGCACACCGCGAACAGCTCGTCGGGGTCGGGCAGCCGGCCCTTGCCGGTGTCGGCGCCGGTGAGCCGGCCCTCGGCGGGCTCGACCACGAGCACGCCGCGCGAGCGGAGCGTGGCGACGTTGGTCCGGGTGGCCGGGTGCTCCCACATCTCGGTGTGCATCGCCGGGGCCAGCACCACCGGGCAGCGCGCCGTGAGCAGGGTGTTGGTGAGGAGGTCGTCGGCCAGGCCGTGGGCGGCCTTGGCGACCAGGTCGGCGGTGGCCGGGGCGACGACGACGAGGTCGGCGGTCTGCCCGATGCGGACGTGCGGCACCTCGTGGACCGTCGTCCCACACGTCGGCCGACCACGGGCTTGCCGGAGAGCGCCGCCCAGGTGGGCGCGCCGACGAACCGCAGCGCCGCCTCGGTGGGCACCACGGTGACGTCGTGGCCGGACTCGGTGAGCCGGCGCAGCAGCTCGCACGCCTTGTAGGCAGCGATGCCACCCGCGACGCCCAGAACCACACGCGGCCTGGACGTCGTCATGTCACTCGCCGGAGGGGATGCCGGCGTCGGCAGCCGCCTGCTTCGCGGCGGCCTCCTCCTCGGCCAGCTCGGCGGGGTCGACGTGCTCGAGGGTCAGCTTGTCGGCGGCGATCTCGCGCAGCGAGATCGACAGCGGCTTCTCCTGCACGTGGGTGTCGACGAGCGGGCCGACGTACTCGAGCAGGCCCTCGGCCAGCTGGGAGTAGTAGGCGTTGATCTGACGCGCGCGCTTGGCGCTGTACAGGACGAGCTGGTACTTGCTGTCGGTCTTGGACAGCAGGTCGTCGATCGGGGGGTTGGTGACCCCCACGGCAGCAATCTCGGGCGCAGACACGCGTGAGCCTCACTCAGAACATCGGGGGCTCGGAGTTGATGGTCAACCGAGCATCATCAAGGCTACCAACTCGTCGGCAGCCTCATGAACTTCACGATTCACCACGGTGACGTCGAACTCGGCCTCGGCGGCCAGTTCCTGCGCGCGCGGTGGCGAGTCTGCGCTCCCGCTCGGCCTCGGTCTCGGTGCCCCGTCCGACCAGCCGGCGCACCAGCTCGTCCCACGACGGCGGCTTCAGGAAGACGAACAGCGCGTCGGGCATCGACTGCCGCACCTGGCGGGCGCCCTGGAGGTCGATCTCCAGCAGCACGAGGCGGCCGGCGCGCGAGCGCGTCCTCCACCGGGACGCCGCGGGGTGCCGTACTTGGCGACCCCGTGGTTGACCGCCCACTCCAGCAGCTCGCCGTCGGCGACCATCCGGTCGAACTCGGCGTCGTCGACGAAGTGGTAGTGGACGCCGTCGACCTCGCCGGGTCGTGGCTGCACGCGTGGTCGCGGAGACCGAGATCCACACGTCGGGGTGCCGCTCGCGGACGGCGGCAGCGACCGTGCCCTTGCCGACCGCGGTGGGACCGGCGAGGACGACGAGCCGGTTGGGGAGCTCACTCGGGGGCGAACTCCCGCTCCAGGGCAGCGATCTGCTTGGTGCCGAGCCCGCGGACCCGGCGGGACTCGGCGATGCCGAGCCGCTCCATCACCTGCCGGGCCCGGACCTTGCCGAGTCCGGGGACGGCCTGGAGCAGGTCGACCACGCGCATCTTGCCGATCACCTCGTTGCCCTGACCCTCGTGGAGCACGTCGAGGATGGAGGCGCCGGAGTTCTTCAGCCGATTCTTGACCTCGGCCCGTTCGCGCCGGGAGGCGGCGGCCTTGTCGAGCGCCGCCTGGCGCTGTTCGGGCGTCAGGGGGGGCAGAGCCAAAACAGGTCCTTCACGTCGGGTCGAGCACCGAGATGCTCACGACCTCGCGGCTAGGGCCGCACGGGAGCAGGGGTCAGGTCTGGTCAATCTAGTCAGAGCGCCCACCGGGCGGCAACGGCGGACTAGGCGAGAAGCCGCGAGCGACGAAGGAGGTCGGGGCGTGGTCGAGCCAGATTGAGCGAGCGCCTGCGGGTGAGGAACGAACCCGCAGTGCGCACGTCGAAATCACGGAGCCGATCCGGGAACGCTGGTGAGACCGGTCGCCACGCCTCGACGAGCTCGACGAACTGCGACGGCGTCGTCACATGCTCAGCGGGGTGCCGCAGACGTCGCGCACCTCCTGCTGCACGCTCTCGAACGCCTGCTGGGTCTCGCGGCTGGCGAGCGCGGTGGCCGCGGCCGCGATGGCGGCGCGCTGCTCCTCGGTGACGCCGGTCGGCGGCTTCTTCGGGTCGTAGGTGGACGGGTCGACACCGGCGTCGTCGAGGGCGTCGCGCAGCACGGTGATCCGGCGGACGACGGTGGCCCAGTCGTCGGCGACGTCGTCGGGGGCCTTCTCGCGCAGCGCCTCGAAGCTCGGGAGCGCCTCCAGCAGGCCGGTGGTCGGCGCCCTGGGCGAACGCCTCGGAGAGCGCCGCCTGCTGCTCCTCGACCTCGGCGCAGTAGGCGGAGAACCGGTCCTCGGCGTCGCGGAGCCCGGGATCGGCGCCGTCGGTGTTCTGGACGACGATCGCGATCGACGCTGCCGATCACCGTGAGCACGGCGAGCGTCACGAGCACGCGGGTGACCGTCACCGGGCGAGGGCCTCGTTGGTGGCGCGGACGACGTCGCGCATCGCCGCGACGTCGGGACCGGCACGCAGCACCTCGCGGCTCGAGGTCGGCGTCACGTGGGCGGCGGCCGGGCCCGAAGATCCGGCCGATGTCGGCGACGGTGCCGCCCTGGGCGCCGAAGCCGGGCGCCAGGATCGGCCCGTTGAATGCGAGGTCGGCGCCGATGGCGGCGGGGTCGCCGATGGTGGCGCCGACGACCGCGCCGAACGAGCCGAGCGGCTCGGCGCCGGCGTTGAGCTCGCGCAGGTGGTCGAGCACGGTCGCGCCGACGGTGCGGCCGGTGGCGTCGACGCGGGCGTGCTGGACCTCCGGTCCCTCCTCGTTGGAGGTCAGGGCGAGCACGAACAGGCCGGCGTCGTGGCGGCGGGCGGTCTCGACGAACGGGTCGAGCGACCCGAACCCGAGGTAGGGGCTGACGGTGATCGCGTCGGCGGCCAGCGGCGAGGCGGGGTCGAGGTAGGCCTCGGCGTAGGCCTGCGTGGTGGAGCCGATGTCGCCGCGCTTCACGTCGAGCAGGGCCAGCGCCCCGGCGGCGCGGGCGTCGGCCAGCACCCGCTCGAGCACGGCGATCCCGCGTGAGCCGAACCGCTCGTAGAACGCCGACTGCGGCTTCACCACCGCGCACACCGGCGCCACCGCCTCGACGACGGTGAGGGCGAAGGTCTCGAGGCCGGCGACGTCGTCGTCGAGCCCCCACGCGTGCAGCAGCGCTGAGTGCGGGTCGATGCCGACGCAGAACGGGCCGCGGTCGGCGAGGGCGGCGACGAAGCGGGCGCCGAAGGTCCGGTCATCGTGGGAGCCTGCAGGTCGACGACGGCGTCCCGCACCAGGTCGGCCCGCGTCGGGTAGCCGTCGACCGCCATCACCAGGTCGGTCTCGGCCTGCAGCGAGCGCAGCAGGTGCACCAGGCCGGGCACGCCGCCCAGGGCGAGCGCGTAGACGTAGGGCCGACCGACGGCGACCGCGGTGGCGCCGAGGGCGAGCGCCTTGACGACGTCGGCGCCGGTGCGCACGCCGGAGTCGAACACCACCGGCGCGGTGTCGCTCACCGACCGGACGGCGTCGACCACGCCGGGCAGCCAGTCGACCGCTCCCCCGCCGCCGTTGGCCTGCCGGCCGCCGTGGTTGGAGCAGTAGATGCCGTCGACGCCCTCGTCGAGCGCGCGGCGGGCGTCGTCGGGGTGGCAGATGCCCTTGAGCACGAGCGGGAGGTCGGTGAGCGAGCGCAGCCAGGCCAGGTCGTCCCAGGTGACCGGGCCGCCGAAGGTGCCCACCCAGGTGAGCACCAGCGTGCCGAGGTCGGGGTCGGGCCCGGTCATCTCCTGGAAGACGGGGTCGGAGGTGTAGTTGGCCAGGGCCTTGCCGCGCAGCTGCGGGAAGTTGCCGCTGGCGAGGTCGCGGGGCCGCCAGCCGGGCACCCAGGTGTCGAGGGTGACGACGATCGCCTCGTAGCCGGCCTGCTCGGCGCGGGAGACCAGGCTCTGCGCGAGCTCGCGGTTCTTCGGCGTGTAGAGCTGGAACCACGGCCGGGGTGTCGCCGGTGTGCGGCACGACGTCCTCGAGCGGGTCGGACATCAGCGTGGAGCCGATGAACGGCACTCCGGTGGCGGCCGCGGCCTCGGCGCCGTGGACGTCGCCGTGCTGGTCGGCGGTGACCAGGCCGAGCACGCCCACCGGCGCCATCATCAGCGGGCTCGCGAGCCGGGTGCCGAACAGCTCGACCGAGGTGTCGCGCTCCGCGGTGGCGCGCAGCATCCGCGGCACCAGCGCCCACTGGTCGAACGCGGCGACGTTGGCCCGCTGGGTGGCCTCGGTGCCGCTGCCGCCGGCGATGTAGGTCTTCAGCTCCGGGGGCAGTGCCGCGAGGGCAGCGGCCTCCAGCTCGTCGTAGGCGATCGGGTGCGCCGGCAGGGTGCCGCCGAGCGCGCCGAGGTAGAGCTCGTTCTGGTAGTCGCCGAAGCTCACGCGGGGGTCTCCTGGAGGTCGAGGGCGGTGACGAGGCGCCGGGGCCAGCCCGGACCTTCGTACACGAACGCGGTGTAGCCCTGCAGCAGGTCGGCTCCGGCCGCGAGCCGCTCGCGGGCGTCGTCGGCGGTGGTGACGCCGCCGACCCCGATCAGCGTGGGGGCGGGGCCGAGCCGCTCGCGCAGCAGCCGCAGCACCTCGGTGGCCCGGACGGCGAGCGGCCGGCCCGACAGCCCGCCCGCCCCGACCGCGGCCACCTGGTCGGGGTGGCTGCGCAGACCCTCGCGGCTGATCGTGGTGTTGGTGGCCACGATGCCGTCGAGGCCCAGCTCGAGCACGAGGTCGGCGACGGCGACGGCGTCGTCGTCGGTGAGGTCGGGCGCGATCTTCACCAGCAGCGGCACCGGCCGGCCGGCGGCGCGGTCGGAGACCGTGCGCACGTGATCGAGCAGCGGGCCGAGCCGCTCGACCGCCTGCAGGCTGCGGAGGCCCGGCGTGTTGGGTGAGCTCACGTTGACCACGAGGTAGTCGGCGTGCGGCGCGAGGAGCATCGCGCTGCGGCCGTAGTCGTCGAGCACCGCGGCCACGTCGTCCTCGGGCACCACCTTGGTCTTTCCGATGTTGACGCCGAGCACGACGTCGCCGCCGGCACGCTTCGCGAGCCGCTCCGCGACGGCGGCGGCGCCGTCGTTGTTGAAGCCCATCCGGTTCACGATGGCGCGGTCGTTCGGGAGCCGGAAGAGCCGGGGCTGCGGGTTGCCGGGCTGGGCCCGGCCGGTGACGGTACCGATCTCGACGTGCCCGAAGCCCAGCCCGGCCAGCGCGTCGATCGCGACGGCGTTCTTGTCGAACCCCGCCGCGAGGCCGAGCACGTTGGGGAACTCCAGGCCGAGCGCCCGCACCGGGGAGCCGGGCCGTGGCCGCCGCGCCAAGGCCGGCCGGGCGGCCCGGATCGCCGTCATGCCGACGTGGTGGGCGCGCTCGGGGTCGAGGCGACGGAACCCGTGCTCGAAGAGCCGGGAGTACGCGGTCACTCAGTCACCTCGGGCCCACGACTGCAGGCTCCGCACCTCGACGTCGCCCCGCATCCGCGCCTCGATGCCCTGCACCGCGGCGCCGAGACCCTGCACGGTGGTGATGCACGGGACGTTGGCGCGCACCGCCGCGGTGCGGATCTCGTAGCCGTCGAGGCGGGCGTTGCCGCCGGTGCCGGTGCCGTAGGGCGTGTTGACGATGAGCTGGATCTCGCCGTCGAGGATCAGCTGCACGGTGGTCTTCTCGCCGTTCGGCCCGGGGCCCTCGTGCTGCTTGCGGACGACGGTGCACGGCACCCCGTTGCGCCGCAGCACCTCGGCGGTGCCCTGGGTGGCGAGGATGTCGAAGCCGAGGTCGGCCAGCGCCTTGATCGGGAAGATCATCGAGCGCTCTCGCGTGGCCATGCTCACGAACACCCCGCGCCAGCGGCGGGGTGTTCGTGAGCATGGCAACTCGATGATCTTCCCGATGAGGCGCTGGCCGACCTCGGCTTCGACATCCTCGCCACCCAGGGCACCGCCGAGGTGCTGCGGCGCAACGGGGTGCCGTGCACCGTCGTCCGCAAGCGGCGCGAGCAACGGCGAGAAGACCACCGTGCAGCTGATCCTCGACGGCGAGATCCAGCTCATCGTCAACACGCCCTACGGCACCGGCACGGCAGGCGACGCCGCCTCGACGGCTACGAGATCCGCACCGCGGCAGTGCTCGCCGACGTCTCGTGCATCACCACCGTGCAGGGTCTCGCGCCGCAGTCCGGGCATCGAGGCCCGGCTACGGGGCGACATCGAGGTCCGGAGCCTGCAGTAGTGGGCCCACGGTGACTGATGGCCGCGTCTACCCGCTCTTCGAGCACGGGTTCGGTCCTGGCCTCGACCCCACGAGCCCACCACCGGCGTCGGCGGTGGGCATCCGGGCCGCTGGCCGGCGTTCCGGCCACGCCGCTCTGCGGGCCTCGCCGCCGGTTCGACAAGAACGCCGCGCGATCGACGCGCTGGCCGGGCTCGGCTTCGGGCACATCGAGATCGGTACCGTCACCGCCCAGCCCCAGCCCGGCAACCCGAAGCCCCGGCTGTTTGGTTGTCGCCGACAACGCCGTCGTCAACCGGATGGGCTTCAACAACGACGGCGCCGCAGCCGTCGCGGAGCGGCTCGCGGCGCGTGCCGGCGGCGACTCGTGCTCGGCGTCAACGTCGGCAAGACCGAGGTGGTGCCCGAGGACGACGTGGCCGCGGTGCTCGCCGACTACGGCCGCAGCACCCGATCTCCTCGCGCCGCACGCCGACTACCTCGTCGTCAACGTGAGCTCGCCGAACACGCGGGCCTGCGCACCCTGCAGGCGGTCGAACGGCTCCAGCCCGCTGCTCGATCACGTACGTCGGGCCGCTCCGACCGCGCCGCCGACCCCGGTGCCGCTGCTGGTGAAGGTCGCCCCGACCTCGTCGACGACGACGCCGTCGCCGTGGCCGACCTGGTGCTCGAAATGGGCTCGAGGCTCATCGCCACCAACACCACGATCAGCCGCGAGGGTCTGCGCAGCCATCCGAGAGATGGACGCGGTCGGGGCGGGCGGGCTCTCGGGTCGGCCGCTCACGGTCCGGGCCACCGAGGTGGTGCGGCTGCTGCGCGAGCGGGTCGGACCCGACCCCACGCTGATCGGGGCCGGCGGCATCACCACGGCCGAGGACGCCCGAGGCGGCTCGCGGCGGGAGCCGACCTGCTGCAGGGCTACACCGCGTTCATGTACGAGCGGCCAGGTTGGCCCCGGCGCCTCCGTCACCCCCGTCGACCTCCTCGCGAGCCCCGCGGTGACTTCGGCAACTTCCAGAACGAGCTCTACTTCGGCGCGATCGGCGTCGCCTGCCGACGCACCCGATCGTGTTCGCCGACCTGGAGGCCACCGCCCTCGCGGCGCTGCCGCCGGAGCTGCGTCCTACGTCGCCGGCGGCAGCGGCAACGAGTTCACCCAGCGGACCAACGTCACCGCGTTCGACCGGTGGGCGCTGATGCCGCGGATGCTGCGCGGCCGCGACCGAGCGGGACACTGTCGGTCGAGCTGTTCGGCATGCGGCTGCCGACCCCGCTGATGCTGGCGCCGATCGGGCGTGATCGGTCTGGTCACCCAGGACGGGCACGGCGACCTCCACGGCCCGAGGCCTCGGCCGCCACCGGCGTGCCGATGATCGCCTCGACGCTGATCGTCGACCCGCTGGAGGACGTCGCGGCCGCGCTCGGCGACACCCCGGCGTGTTCCAGCTCTACACGCCGAACGAACCGCGACCTCGCCGCGAGCTTCGTCAAGCGCGCCGAGCGCCGGCTTCAAGGCGCATCGTCGTCACGCTCGACACCTGGGTGCCGGGCTGGCGCCCGCGCGACCTGCGCCACCGGCAACTTTCCGCAGCTGCGCGGCAAGGCCTGGCCAACTACTTCACCGACCCGGTCTTCCGGCGAGCTGACCAGGCGCCCGAGGAGGATCCGCGGCACGCGGTGCTGCACCTGGGTCGGCGACCTTCGGCAACCCGCTGACCTGGGACGACCTGCCCTGGCTGCGCTCGCTCACCGATCTCCCGCTGGTGCTCAAGGGGATCTGCCACCCCGACGACGCGCGCCGGGCGATCGACGAGGGCGTCGACGGCATCTACTGCTCCAACCACGGCGGCCGCCAGGCCAACGGCGGCGGCGCGGCGATCGACTGCTGCCCGGCGTGGTCGACGCCGCGGCAGCGAGCGACGCGCCGGTCATCTTCGACTCCGGCGTGCGCCGCGGCGCAGACGTCGTCAAGGCGCTCGCGCTGGGCGCCACCGCGGTCGGCATCGGGCGGCCGTACGCCTACGGCCTCGCCATCGGCGGCGTGCCGCGGCGTCGTGCACGTGCTGCGCTCGTTGCTCGCCGAGGCCGACCTGATCATGGCGGTCGACGGCTACCCGACGCGCGCCGACCTGACGCGCGACGCCGTCGTCGGCTGCGGGTCCCATGAGTGGCCGACTTCGGCGCGCCGTTTCCTCGCCGCCCTCGCCGACCGCGGACCCTTCTGCGTCGGCATCGACCCCCACGCCGCGCTGCTGCACGCGTGGGGCCTCGACGACGACGTCGCCGGGCTGGAGCGGTTCGCGATGGGCACCGTGGTGCGAGGCAGTGGCGCCGCACTGCTCGGTCGTGAAGCCGCAGTCGGCGTTCTACGAACGGTTCGGCTCCCGCGGGATCGCGGTGCTGGAGCAGGTCATCGCCGCCTCCCGCGCCGCCGGGCGCGCTGGTGCTGCTCGACGTCAAGCGCGGCGACATCGGCTCCACCTCGGAGGCCTACGCCGACGCCTACCTCGACCCCGCCAGCCCGCTGGCGGCCGACGCGATCACCGTGAGCCCCTACCTCGGCTTCGGCTCGCTCGACCCCGTTCGTCGACGCGGCGCGGCGCCACGACGCGGGCCTGTTCGTGCTCGCCCTGACCTCGAACAAGGAGGGACCCGAGGTCCAGCACGCCACGGTCGAGCCACCGGCGAGAGCGTCGGGCTGCGGATGCTCGAGCACCTGCGCGTCCTCAACGCCGACGCAGAGCCGCTGGGCTCCTTCGGCGCCGTCGTCGGCGCCACGATCGGCGACGCCGACACCGGCGCCGACTTCGCCTTCAACGGGCCGATCCTGGCGCCCGGCTACGGCGCCCAGGGCGGCACCACCGCCGACATCCGCCGGATCTTCGGGGCGGCCGCGACCAACGTCGCGGCCTCCTCGTCAGTCGCGAGGTCCTGCGCGCCGGCCCCGATGCCGCGGCGATGCGAGACGTCGTACGACGGGCCAACGACGCCCTGCCCGGTGACGAGCAGGCGGTGCTCGTGACCCTCACCGTGCTCACTGATCGGGGCCGTGCTCGCGATGGTCTTTGCGACACCGCCGGCGGCGATCCCGGGATCAGCGACTCCGAGGACCGGTTCTCCGCCTACTGCGACGAGGTGAGGCCCAGCAGCGGCGTTGACCGAGGCGTTCGCCAGGGGCCGACCACCGGCGTGCTCGAGGCACTGCCGAGCTTCGAGGCGCTCCGCGCGAGGGCTCCCGCCGACATCGTCGACGCCTGGCCGCCGTCGTCCGCCGCATCACCGTGCTGCCGACGCCCTCGACGACGCCGGCGTCGACCCCTCCTCCTACGCTCGGAGAACCGCCGAACGGCGTCACCGAGGCGGAGCAGGCCGCGATCGCAGCCGCGGCCACCGCGATCGCCGACCGCGAGGGACGCGGGACGCGTTCGACACCGTGCAGCAGGAGGTGCGCGACGTGTGCAACACCCCGCTGAGCCGGTGCGACGACGCCGTTCGTCGAGCTCCGTCGGGCGTAGGACCGGTCTCACCGGCGTCCGGGATCGGCTCCGTGATTGTGACGTGCGCACTGCGGGTTCGTTGCTCGCCCACAGGCGCTCGCTCAATCTGGCTCGACCACGCCCCGACCTCCTCCGTCGATCACGGCTTCTCGCCCATCCGCCGTTGGGTGCGGTCTCTGACTAGATTGACCATCCTGACCCCTGCTCCCGTGCTGCCTCGTGCCGCAAGGTCGTGACCATCGCGTGTGCTCGACCGACGTGAAGGACCCGACGTGGCTTTGCCCCCGCTGACTCCCGAGCAGCGCCAGGCGGCGTTCGACAAGGCAGCCGCCTCCCGTCGTGAGCGGGCCGAGGTCAAGAATCGGCTCAAGAACTCCGGGCGCCGATCATCGACGTGATCCACAGGGTCCAGGGCAACGAGGTCATCGGCAAGATGCGCGTCGTCGACCTGCTCCAGGCGGTCCCCGGGCTCGGCAAGGTGCGGGCCCGTCAGGTGATGGAACGCCTGAGCCATCGCGGAGTCGCGCCGGGTGCGCGGTCTCGGCACCAAGCAGGTCGCTGCGCTCGAGCGGGAGTTCGCGCCCGAGTGAGCCGCGAGACGACTCGTCGTCCTCGCCGGTCCACGCGGTCGGCAAGGGCACGGTCGCGCCGCCGTCCGCGAACGGCACCCCGCGCGTGTGGTTGTCGGTCTCCGCCACCACCCGCCCGCCCCGCCCGGTGAGGTCGACGGCGTGCACTACCACTTCGTCGAGGCGAGCGCGAGTTCGACCGGATGGTCGAGGACGGCGAGCTGCTGGAGTGGGCGGTCAACCACGGGGTGGCCAGTACGGCACCCCGCGCGCCCCGGTGGAGGCTGCGCTGCGCGAGGCACACCTCGTGCTGCTCGACCTCCAGGAGGTGCGGCGGTCGATGCCCAACGCCTTGTTCGTCTTCCTGAAGCCGCCGTCGCTGAACGGAGCTGGTGCATCGGCTGTCGGGCGGGGGCACCGAGAACGAGGCCGAGCGGGAGCGCGACTTTCACCACCGCACGCGCGGAACTGGCCGCGGAAACACGTCACGGTGGTGAATC
>CAWJTG010000004.1:0-96694 GCA_963845795.1 uncultured Actinomycetota bacterium
GTTCGGCTTTCTGTCGGGTCCGAGGAAGTCGTGATGGCCCTTTCGGGCCACTGGCGAGCATAACGAGCCACCTGCGGGCGGCGTTCCACCGACCGTCGCCTTTTTCATGTCAGCCTCTATTGACATCAATCTTTCGTTCGTGTCACCGTGCAGTGACATGAAAACCACCCGCCCCTACACCATGACCGCCCGCGCGGAGTCCGCCGAGCAGACCCGGCTGCGGATCCTGGACGCGATGGTCCAGCTCGCCGAGACCCACCTGCTCAGCGACATCTCCCTCGACGACGTCGCCACGGCGGCGGGCGTGAGCGTGCAGACGGTGCTGCGCCGGTTCGGCAGCAGGGCCGGACTGGTCGACGCCGCGTTCGCCCACGCCACCGCCGAGATCGCCGCCGAGCGCACCGCACCCGTGGGTGACGTCGCCGCGTGCGTCACGGTGATCGTCGACCACTACGAGCGGCGCGGCGACCGCGTCGTGCTCCTGCTCGCCCAGGAGGACGATCCCGGGGTCGCCCGGATCACCGCGACCGGTCGGCGGATGCACCGCGAGTGGAACGAGGAGGCCTTCGGCCCTCACCTCCCGACCGACGCCGCCGAGCGGGAGGCCCTGGTCGACCTGCTGACCGTCGTCACCGACGTCTACACCTGGAAGCTCCTCCGCCGCGACCGGGGGCTCGACCGCACCACCACCGAACGGCGGATCCACCGGTTGGTGACCGCCCTGATCCCGCAGGAGTGACCGTGTCCGACATCCTCTTCGTCACCTGGGACGGCGGCGGCAACGTCCCGCCGGCGCTCGGCATCGGCCGCGAGCTGCGGTCCCGTGGCCACCACGTCCGCTTCCTCGGGCACGACTCGCAGCGCGAGGCGCTCTCGAGCGCCGGGTTCACGGTCGAGAGGCCACGGCACGCGCAGACCTTCGACAACCGCAGCGACTACACGGCACTGCGCATGATGTCGCTCTTCGGCGACCGTGGGCTGGGCCGCGACCTTGTCGAGATCATGAGCCGCCGGCCGGCCGACCTGGTCGTGGTGGACGCCCTGGCGTTCGGCGCCCTGCGCGCGGCGGCCGACTCCGGGCTGAGGTACGCCGTGCTCGAGCACATGTACGACGCCGTCTACCGCAGCGGGATCCTCGGCGGGCCGATGGGCCTCAACCTGCGGTTGCGCCGGCTCCGGCCGCAGCAGGCCCTCGACGCCGCCGCGGCCCGGCTCCTCACGACGATCCCCTCCCTCGACCCGCTGCCCGAGCCGCCGCCCAACCTGCGACGCATCGGCCCGGTGGTCGCCGTCGCCGACCGAGAGCCCGCCCCCCGACCTCTCGTGCTCGTCAGTCTGAGCACCTTCGGCTTCCCCCGGATGCGGCAGTGCCTGCAGTCGATCGTCGACGCCGTCGCCGGCCTCGACGCCGACGTCGTGGTCACCACCGGACCTGCCGTCGACCCGTCGGAGCTCCGGGTGCCGAGCGGCGTGGAGGTGCAGCGGTTCGTGCCGCACGTCGAGCTGATGCCGCGCGCCACGCTCGTCGTCGGCCACGGCGGTCACGGCACCACGATGCAGGCCCTCGCCCACGACCTGCCGGTGGTGGTGATGCCCATGGACAGGCTCTCCGACCAACCCCATGTCGGTCGCAGTCTGGAGCGGGCCGGCGTCGGCCGCCGGGTCCGCAAGGGCGCGTCGCCCCAGGCGATCGCCCCCGTGCTCGCCGAGCTGCTCGCGGACGGCCCGCACCGGACCGCCGCGGCGCGTCTCGGAGCGGAGGTGCGGCGCCTGCCCGGCGCCGTGCTCGGAGCGGACGCCATCGAGGAGCTGGTCGGCGACGAGGCGACCACGTCGGGTCGCCACGCCTGCTGACCGGCCGCCGCCGCGCCGCCGAATCGCCGCCGAGGCGCGGTCAGGTCGCCTGCCGGGGCACCTCGGCGCGGAGCCCGGTGGCGAGGTCGCCGCGGTCGCCGACCACGACGTGGCCGAGGCCGAGCCACCCCGCCAGCCGGTGCAGCTCGGCCGCGAGCTGCTCGGCGGTGTCGGCCGGGGCGCCGTCCTCGGCGAAGGCGCCGGGCACGAGCAGCCGGCCGGTGGCGCGGTCGGCCTTCAGGTCGACGCGCGCCACGATCTCGTCGCGCAGGAGGAACGGCAGCACGTAGTAGCCGTGCACCCGCTTGTCCTTCGGCACGTAGATCTCGATCCGGTAGTGGAAGTCGAAGAGCCGCTCGGCCCGCTCGCGCTCCCACACCAGCGGGTCGAACGGGCTGAGCACCGCCCGGGCGTCGACCCGCCGCGGCCGGCGCGCGTCGCGGTGCAGGTAGGCCGGCCGCGACCACCCCTCGACGACGACCGGCTCGAGCTCGCCGGACTCCACCAGCACCGCGACGGCGGCGCGGGTGTCGTCGGTGCGCATCCGGTAGTAGTCGGCCAGGCAGCGCAGGGTGGCGACGCCGTGGGAGACCGCGGCGCGGCGCACCAGCTCGAGGTGCTGCTCCTCGACCGGCGGGGTCGGCGCGGCCAGCACGGCGGGGGGCAGCACCCGCTCGGGGAGGTCGTAGACCACCTCGAACTGGTGGGTGCGGCGGGCGATCGCGAGGTCACCGACCGTGTAGAGGTAGTCGAGCGCCTGGCGTGCCTCCGACCAGTTCCACCCCCAGTGGTCGCGGTTGCGCGGTGCACCGTCGTCGAGGTCGCGGGCCGTGACGGCGCCACCGGACGCCACCTGGGCGAGTGCCCGGGCCACCGCCTGGTCACCGACCTGCCGCCACCACTTGCCGCGCCGGGCCCGGTAGAAGTCGCGGCGGTGCGCCATCGCCGGCCAGAGCTCCACCGGCATCAGCGCCTGCACGTGCGCCCAGTACTCGACCAGCCGCCGCTGCGCCCGTCCCCCGGCCGCCCGGTGCAGCAGGGTCGGGTCGTAGGGACCCATCCGTGAGTAGAGCGGCATGAAGTGCGCCCGCTGCAGCACGTTGACCGAGTCGACCTGCAGCACCCCGGTGCGCGCCACCGTGCGGCTCAGCGTGCGCAGCGTGGGCGGGTCGTGCGGCGGGTCGAGGAACCCCTGCGCCGCCAACGCGGTGCGCCGGGCCTGGGCGCGCGACAACGAGAGCACGCCGACTGTCTACCCCACGCCGGGGTCAGGGGAGCTCGAGGAGGTTCTCGCGGACGGCGTACATGACCGCCTCCATCCGCGAGTGCAGCTGCAGCTTCTCCAGCATGTTGCGGACGTGGTTCTTGACGGTGTTCTCGGAGATGAACAGCCGGGCCGCGATCTCCTTGTTGGAGAGGCCCTGGGCCACCAGCCGCAGCACGTCGAGCTCGCGCTCGGTGAGGCGCAGCGCCGGGCCGGTGTCGCGCTCGGGGCGCGACATCTGCTTGAACTCGTCGATGAGCTTGATCGCCATCGACGGGCTGATGAGCGACTGGCCGTCGGCCACCACGCGGATCGCCTGGGCGACCTCCTCGATCGAGGAGTCCTTGAGCAGGTAGCCGGAGGCGCCGCTCTTGACGGCCTCGTAGAGGTCGGCCTCCTCGTCGGAGACGGTGAGGATGATGATCTTCGTGGAGGGCACGGCCTCCTTGATCGCCAGGCACGCCTCGATGCCGGACTGCTTCGGCATCCGCACGTCGAGCAGGATCACGTCGGGCGCCGCCGTCTCGGCCAACGCCACTCCCTCGATGCCGTCCCCAGCCTCGCCGACGACCTCCAGACCCGGCTCGACGGCGAGCAGCATCGTCAGTCCTCGGCGGAACAGCTCCTGGTCGTCGACGACGAGCACACGGATGGGCTCGTCGGAATCGGGGTCGCGCGGGGAGGGGGCAGCCACCGGCACATCATGGCACGCGGCGATCAGTCGGATCCGAGGTCGAGCGAGATCACGCCGTAGTCGTAGCCCCGGCGCCGGTAGACCACCGAGGGCCGCTCGCTCTCCTTGTCGACGAACAGGTAGAAGTCGTGACCGACCAGCTCCATCTCGTACAACGCCTGGTCGAGGGTCATCGGCGAGGCGGGGTGCGACTTCTCGCGCACCACCATCGGACCGTCGCCGTCGACGGCCACCGGCCCCACCAGACGCTCCTCGGTGCCGTCGTCGTCGCCGCCGACGTCGGCGAGCCCGTCGACCGGGACGTCGGCCAGCGCCTGGCCCACCGAGACCGGGGCGCGGCGGCCACGGTGCACCCGGCGGCGGTCGGCCGCCCGCCGCATCTGCGAGGCCATCTTGTCCAGCGCGAGGTCGAGGGCACCCATCTGGTGGTCGGCCGCGGCCTCCGCGCGGATCACCGGCCCCTTGGAGAACGCCGTCAGCTCCACCTGCACCGCCGTGTCGTGCTGGCGCGGGTTCGGCTCGCAGTTGACCTCGACGTGCACCCGGATGATCCGGTGGTCGTGCTTCTCCAGCTTCGCGAGCTTCTCCGTGCAGTGACCGCGGAACGACTCACTGATCTCGCAGTGACGGCCGGTGACGACGACATCCATGGGGGAACCTCCGGTGGGTGTGACGGTCAGGTACGCCAGGGCACCGGCACCACACCGGTCCCCCGGCGTGCGCCTCTGCAGGCGCCGGACGGAGTCCCGCTCGAACAGTGCGGGCGAGGTGTCGGATCGACACGGCGGATCCCGGGGGACTCCATGAACCGACGTTAGCCGGGCGGTGGTCATGGTGGAAGGGAGAGACCAGACCGGGTCCTGGATCCACCGCCCCGCCGAGGCGTCGCCGCGACCGCGGCCACCGCGTGAACCCGCACCCCGACGGCGGCGAGCGCGCGCCGGGCCTCCCCCGCGGTGCTGCCGGTGGTGAGCACGTCGTCGCAGACCACCACCAGGGACGGCGGCCGCCGTGCCAGCGTCCGGAGCGCGGGACCCGAGCACGCCATCGAGCCGTGCAGGTTCCGACGGCGCTCGGCCGCGTCGAGGCCGGCCTGGTCGCGGACGCCGCGGTGCGAGCGGAGCACCCGGGCCAGGCGCACGTCGTGCCCCGCGACCACGAGCAGCGTGCGGGCCGTGGCGACGAGGGCGTCGGTGGGGTCGTAGCCGCGGGCCCGGGCACTGCCGGGACGCGACGGCACCGGCACGAGCGTCACCGGCGCGGTGGCGCCTCCCAGGGCGTGCGCGACGGCGGACGCGAGCCGGGCTGCGAGCACCGGACGCAGCGCGGTCAGCCGACGCTCCTTGTGGCCGGTGACCACCTCGCGCAGCACGTCGGCGTAGACGCCGGCGGCGTGGCACGGCACCGGCAGGTCCACGGGTGCGACGAACACCGGCGACCTCCCCACGAGGTCGCGGCACCACGGGCACAGCACCCGCCCCGGCCGTGCGCACCCGACGCACCGGCCGCCGAGCAGCAGGTCGGCCGCGGCGGCGCGCAGCGGGATCGGCACCCGCCCATGCCACCAGCGCGGGCGGGCCGCCGCCAGCGGCGCGCGCCCGCCTGTGGATCAGCCGACGTAGGCGAGCTCGCGGACGTCGTCGCCGAACGTCAGCGTCACACCGGTGGTGAGGTCGACGAGCCCGGTCGGCGTGACCGCGTACGGCGGCTGGCCCGACTGCGGCGTGCCGGTGAGGCCGACGGCGTCGGTCACCGTGGTGCTGAGCGCGCCGGTGGCCGGGTCGGCGCCGTCGACCCCGATCGTGCGCACCTCCGAGAGCCCCTGCGAGACCGGGCTCAGCACGGCGACGGTGGTGGGCGAGCTCCACGCGAGGTCGCGGATCCGCGGCGGGTCGAGCTCGTCGCCGGACAGGGTGAGGGGGTCGACGACGCCGATCACCCGGCCGCCGCCCCCGACGCGCACCCGGCCGACCCGCACCTGGTCACCGCCCCGCCCGCGGACCACGGCCACGAACCGGGTCCCGTCGCGCGACACCAGGAACGCGACGACCTGCGTGCCGGTGACGCCGTCGACCCGCACCTCCCGGAGCAGGGCGCGACGCCCGGGCTGGGCGTAGCTGCACGACCGCCCCCGCGGAGGTCCGGTCGACCACCCACACCCGGCCGGTGGCGTCCCAAGCGGGCCGCAGCGGGGCCTCGAGCCCCTCGGCGAGCACCCGGACGAGGTCGCCGTCGGTGGCTGCGAGCAGGAGCCGGCCGGTCGTGGTGGTGGCGGCCGCCCGCTCGCCGGTGAGGCCGACCGTGACGTGCTCGAGGGGGAATCGCCGAGTCGAGAGCGGGCCCCCGAGCGGCTGGAGCTCGGTGCCGTCCGCCACCCCGAGCCGGCCGCCGACCAGGCCGTAGATCCGGGTCGGGGCGCCGAAGCCGGTCGGGTCGTACCGCACGGCGTCGTCCAGCGGGTACTCGGTGTCGCCGTTCGGGGCGCGCAGCGTCTGCCCGCCGACGGCGATGCTGACCGCGGAGATGGAGGGCTCCTGCCGCAGCGTCCAGGCGACCTGGGCGAAGAGCCGCTCGCTCTGCGCGGCGTTGGGCGAGGCCTGCCCGCCGAGGTCGACCGCCGCGACGCCGCTGGGCGAGACCGGCACCGACAGCCCGACGCTCAGCCCGCCCGGCAGGTAGGTGCGGGTGACGCCGTCGAGGTCGTCGGCCGGCCCGGCCAGCAGCCCGGAGACCAGGGTGGAGGCCAGCTGCTCCCCCACCGGCACGAACACCGGCTCCGGCACGAGCACCGTGCCGCTGGGGTCGAAGAAGTAGAGCGACACCTGGCGGAACCGCTGCGCGAACCACGAGGTGGGGACGACGAGCGCGTCGCGCGGGTTGGCGATCCGGTACTCGCCGTCCTCGAGCTCGAGGTCGAACCGCAGCGTCTCGGTCTCCGACAGCGGCCCACGGCGATCCCCGGACCGGCCGATGAGCTCGGCGTCGGTGAGCTGCACCGTCACGTCCTCGCCCTCGATCCGCGGCGGCAGGCTGTCGGCGTAGGTGACGGTGGCAGCGGCGGGGTCCCACTGCGTGGCCGCCCGCTGGGTGAGGTACTCGCGCGCCACGTCCAGCCGGATCGGCGAGGCGGTCATCGCGTCGAGGAAGCCGCGGGCGATCTCGAGCGGCGAGGCGTCCTCGGGAGGCGGGGTGACGTTGATGTCGGAGGGGCGGCGGTCCTCGACCCGCGAGGGCAGGTCGGCGGTGACCACCGGACCCTCGTCCGGGAGGTCGTTCGCGCAGCCCGCGACGAGCAGCGCCAGCGCCACGACGGCCCCGGCGATGCGGGCCGGGCGACTCATCGACGCCCCCGGCCGGGACGGGCGGGCACCGGTGCCGGCACCGGCGCCGGCACCGGACCGGCGTCGGCCGGCTCGAGCGGGAGCGGACTGCGCCGCAGCGCCGCGCCGGCGCGGCGGGGCAACGTCAGCCGGAACTGGGCGCCCTCGCCCGGCCGGCCCCAGGCCTGCAGCCAGCCGCCGTGCAGGTGGGTGTCCTCCAGCGAGATCGACAGACCGAGGCCGGTGCCGCCGCTGGTGCGGGCGCGGGCGGGGTCGGCCCGCCAGAACCGGTTGAACACCATCGACGACTCCCCCGGCTGGAGCCCGACCCCGTAGTCGCGCACCGCCACCGCGGCGGCGTCGGCGTCGACGCCGAGGTGGACGACGACCCGCGGCGCCTCGCCGTTGCCCGGGTCGGCGTGGTCGACCGCGTTGTGCACCAGGTTGCGCACCACCCGCTCGACCCGCCGCACGTCGGCCTGGGCCAGGCAGGGCTCGGGGGCGTCGACGAGCTCGACCGTCACGCCGCGCTGGTCGGCGAGCACCCGGGTCGCGTCCACCACCCGGCGCACCACGTCGCCGAGGTTCACCTCCTCGACCTCGAGCCGCGCCGCGCCGGCGTCGAACCGGCTGATCTCGAGCAGGTCGACGAGCAGGTTCTCGAAGCGGTCGAGCTCGGCCTGCAGCAGCTCGGAGGCGCGCCGGGTCACCGGGTCGAAGGTGCCGCTCGCGTCGTGCAGCACGTCGCCGGCCATCCGCACCGTGGTGAGCGGGGTGCGCAGCTCGTGGGAGACGTCGGAGACGAACCGCCGCTGCAGCCGGCTCAGCTCCTCGAGCTGCCGGATCTGCCGCTGCAGGTTGCTCGCCATCTGGTTGAACGACGTCGCGAGCCGGGCGAGGTCGTCCTCGCCGGTGACCCGCAGCCGCTCCTGGAGCCGGCCGGCCGCCAGCCGCTCGGCGACCTGGCGCGCCATCCGCACCGGGGCGACGACCTGCCGGGTGAGCAGGTAGGTGAGGCCCGCGACGAGGGCGAGCAGCAGCACCGCCGCGGTGAGCAGTGCGTTGGTCACCAGGGCCAGCGTGTCCTCCTGCTCGTCGAGCGGGAAGAGGAAGTACAGCGTGTAGGTGCGGCCGTCGGCCGGGAGCTGGATCTGCGAGCCGACGATGACGCCGGACTGCTCGGTGGTGCCGGAGGAGGTCCGGGTGACGATCGAGGTGTAGGTCCAGGCGGGCGAGGACCCCGGCTCGGCGAACCTGCGGACCATCGAGGCGGGGATGCTGCGGCTCAGGTCGAGGCCACGGGTGGTGTCGGTGCGGACGTCGCCGAGGCTGCCGCCCTCGCTGCCGGGCCCCGCGAACACGACTCCGAAGCCGCGGTCGTCGCCGCGCCGGATGATCGGCTCGGCCAGCTCACGCTGCTGGCGCGAGGCGTCGACCTCGGTGCCCGAGGCCGCCCGGAGCCGCCGCTCGGCCTCGCGCACCTCGCCGTTCGCCTCGCCGACCGCGACGTCGACCCGCTGCTCCAGCAGGCCGTCGCGGGTGCGCTCCAGCAGGAACCAGCCGACGGCGGTGATGACGACCGCCGAGAGCAGCACGCTGCTCACGACCACCCGCACCTGGATGGAGCGGCGCCAGAAGGTGAACGCCCGACGCAGCGCCCGGCGCAGCTGGGAGGGCACGCGCGAGGCGACCATCGTCGGTCGCTAGGCCTTGCCGGCCTTGTAGCCGACGCCGCGGACCGTGACGACGATCTCCGGACGCTCCGGGTCGTGCTCCACCTTCGACCGCAGCCGCTGGACGTGGACGTTGACCAGTCGCGTGTCGGCGGCGTGGCGGTAGCCCCAGACCTGCTCCAGCAGCACCTCGCGGGTGAACACCTGCCACGGGGTGCGCGCCAGGCAGAGGAGCAGGTCGAACTCCAGCGGCGTCAGCGACGAGCGGTGCGCCGTCGCGGCTGACGACGTGCCCGGCGACGTCGATCTCGAGGTCGCCGATGGTGAGGGTCTCCTGCTGCGGGGCGCTGGTCTCCTGCCGACGCACCCGCGCCCGGATCCGCGCCACGAGCTCCTTGGGCTTGAACGGCTTGACGACGTAGTCGTCGGCGCCGGACTCCAGCCCCACCACGACGTCGATCGTGTCGCCCTTCGCGGTGAGCATCACGATCGGCACGCCCGACTCGGCGCGGATCTCCTTGCAGACGTCGATGCCGTCACGGCCGGGCAGCATCAGGTCGAGCAGCACGAGGTCGGGCTTGTAGTCGCGCACCGCCTCCAGCGCCAGGTCGCCCCGGCCCACGGTGAGGGAGTCGAAGCCCTCCTGCCGCAGCACGATCGACAGCATCTCGGCCAGCGCGGCGTCGTCGTCGACGACCAGGACGCGACCGTGGGTCGCGAGGTCGTTCGCGGGTGCCGTCATGTCGTCCAGCTGTGCCAGGCGCTCAGTACCGGTACGTGGTCGGACTTGTACGGGCCCTCGACGGCGACGCCGAGGTAGGAGGCCTGGTCGGCGGTGAGCTCGGTCAGCTTGACGCCCAGCGCGTCGAGGTGCAGGCGGGCGACCTCCTCGTCGAGGTGCTTGGGCAGCACGTAGACGCCGATCGGGTACTCCTCGGGCTTGGTGAAGATCTCGATCTGCGCCAGCACCTGGTTGGTGAAGGAGTTCGACATCACGAACGACGGGTGGCCGGTGGCGTTGCCCAGGTTCATCAGGCGGCCCTCGGAGAGCACGATGATCGAGGAGCCGGTCTGGCCGTCGGCGCCGGGGAAGCGTCCACACGTCGACCTGCGGCTTCACGTTCTTGCGGACCGCGACGCCCTCGGCCTCGAGACCGGCCATGTCGATCTCGTTGTCGAAGTGGCCGATGTTGCCGACGATCGCCTGGTGCTTCATCCGCGCCATCTGGTCGACGGTGACGACGTCCTTGTTGCCGGTGGCGGTGATGATGATGTCGGCGATGTCGAGCACGTCGTCGAGCGTGGAGACCTGGTAGCCGTCCATGGCGGCCTGGAGCGCGCAGATCGGGTCGATCTCGGTGACGATCACCCGGGCGCCCTGGCCGCGGAGCGACTCGGCGCAGCCCTTGCCGACGTCGCCGTAGCCGCAGACCACGGCGACCTTGCCGCCGATGAGGACGTCGGTGGCGCGGTTGATGCCGTCGATGAGCGAGTGGCGGCAGCCGTACTTGTTGTCGAACTTCGACTTGGTGACCGAGTCGTTGACGTTGATCGCCGGGAAGAGCAGCGAGCCCTCCCGCATCATGTCGTAGAGACGCAGCACGCCGGTGGTGGTCTCCTCGGTGACGCCCTTGATCTCACCCGCGATGGGGGTCCAGCGCTCGTTGGTCTCGGCCAGCGAGGCGTTGAGGACGTCGAAGATGACCCGCTGCTCGTGGCTCTTGGCCGAGGCGGGGTCGGGAGCGACGCCGGACTTCTCCATCTCGACGCCCAGGTGCACGAGCAGGGTCGCGTCGCCGCCGTCGTCGAGGATCATGTTGGCGACAGGTGTCGCCCGGCCACTGCAGGATCTGCTGCGTGCACCACCAGTACTCCTCCAGCGTCTCGCCCTTCCAGGCGAACACCGGGACGCCGGCCGGGGCCTCGACGGTGCCGGTGGGACCGACGACGACCGCGGCGGCGGCGTGGTCCTGGGTGGAGAAGATGTTGCAGGAGGCCCAGCGCACCTCGGCGCCGAGCGCGACCAGGGTCTCGATGAGCACCGCGGTCTGGATCGTCATGTGGAGCGACCCGGCGATCCTCGCGCCCTTCAGGGGCTGCTCGGCGGAGTAGCGCTCGCGCATCGCCATCAGGCCGGGCATCTCGTGCTCGGCGAGCTGGATCTCGGTGCGGCCGTAGTCGGCGAGGGAGAGGTCGGCGACCTTGAAGTCCACGAGGTGCTCCTGGGGTGTGCGCGGCTGGAGGACTTCCAGGCTAGATCCGGTCCTCGGCGTTCGAAGAATCCTGAGGAACGCTCTCGGAGTGGTCGTGGGTGGTCACCCCAGCCGCGTGCTCGTCCTTCCGGGTGTGCCCACCCGGACCGAACGGAAGCACGTGCAGCACGGCCACGACCACCGCGCCGACGACCAGCCCGATCACGGCGGAGACGGCGGTGTTGAGCAGCCAGGCAAGTGCGACGCCGACGCCGGCGACCGCGTCGTGCACGTCCTCCTCGAGGTGGTGCACGAGGTCGTAGAGCCAGTGCCAGCCGAGGTCGTCGGTGCCGACGAGCAGGATGTGCCCGCCGACCCACAGCATCGCGGCAGTGCCCACCACCGAGATCACCGCGAGCAGGCGCGGCATCGCGTGCACCAGGCCTCGTCCGAACCGCTGGGCGCCGGCCGACCTGCGCCCCGCCAGGGCGAGGCCGATGTCGTCGATCTTCACGATGAGACCGACCACCCCGTAGACGAGCAGCGTGATGCCCACGGCCACCACGGCCAGGATCAGCGCGCGGGCCACGAACGCCTCGCCGGCCACCTCGTTGAGGGCGATCACCATGATCTCGGCAGAGAGGATGAAGTCGGTGCGGATCGCGCCCGCGATCATCGTCTGCTCCTGCTCAGGGCCGACCTGCGCGGCGATCTTCTCCTCGTGCCCGTCATGGCCCGCGAGCCGACCCCACACCTTCTCGGCGCCCTCGTAGCAGAGGTAGGTGCCACCGGCCATCAGAATCGGGGTGAGCAGCCACGGCAGGAACTGGCTGAGCAGCAGCGCCGCCGGGAGGATGAAGAGCAGCTTGTTGCGCAGCGACCCGACGGCGATCTTCTTGATGATCGGCAGCTCGCGCTCGGGATCCACGCCGTGCACGTACTGCGGGGTGACGGCGGTGTCGTCGACCACCACACCCGCGGCCTTGGCGCTGGCCCGGCCCGCGGCGGCCCCGACGTCGTCGACCGACGCCGCCGCGAGCCGGGCCAGCGTGGCGACGTCGTCGAGAAGTCCGAACAGGCCCGCGCTCATGCGCCGAGGATAGTTACCGGGTCGCGGCGGGCTCGGACTCGGCCGCCTCGACGACGGCCCGGACCACCTCGGGGACCGGCTCGGCGGCCACGGCCGCGACAGCGACCGCCTGGCGGGTCCGCTGCTCGACGTGACCGAGGGGGTCGACGACGCGGTCCAGGCGGGAGGCCACCGGACGGTGGGCCAGCAGGAGGGTGAGGCCGATCGCGCAGGACACGAGCGGCGGCACCGCGAGGTACGGGTGGCCGGCCGCCCAGTCGGCGAAGCCCGCGAACTCGGCGCCCTTCACGGCGAAGCCGTGGAAGAGGTAGACGACCATCGTGGCCGCGCCCATGGCGCTGACCCAGGTGCGCCGGGTCGGGGTGAGGGAGAGGAACGCGAGGGCGCCGGCCAGCCCGACGGTGAGAGTCAGGAGCCGCATCGCGACGCCGGTCCAGGTGTCGACGCCGAGCTCGCCGTAGCTGGTGCGGTAGTAGAGCCACTCGGTGGGACCGACGCTGTCGAGGAAGCGCGCGCCGGCGAGCGCGGCGAGCAGCAGGACGCCACCGGTGACCCGGGCGGCCGGTCGTCGCAGGAGTGCGAGGTGCTCGGGACGGACCGTGACGCCGATGACGAAGAACGGCAGCAGCCCGAGGATGCGGGAGAGATCGAGGTAGTCGAGGACCTCGTGCGACCAGAGTCCACCGAGCACGCTGGCCACGACGGACACGACCACCACACCCGGGATCGCCCGCAGCGCGGGCACGGTCATCCGCCAGACAAGGACCGCGGCGAGGTACCAGAACGGCCAGTGCGGGTCGAGCCACAGGTCCGCCAGCACCTCACCGCCCACGTAGATGCGGAACAGCGCCATCACGGCCTCGAAGAGCAGGTACGGCACCGCCAGCGTGCGCACGTTCTGCCAGATCTTGGCGCGGGTCCACGCCGTGCGTCGCGAGAGGTAGCCGGTGACCAGCACGAAGGCCGGGATGTGCCACAGGTAGAGCCAGTCGTAGAGCTGGTCGATGACCGGCCGCGACGGCAGCAGCGTCCACGCGTGACCGAGCACCACGAGCGTGACCAGCAGGAACTTGGCGTTGTCGAGCCACGGATCGCGTTGCGACGAGCCGGCGGACGACGTGCCCCGCGTTGCTACCGACACCACGATGGGTCGGTCTTCCCCCGACGGGGGCCGGTGAAACCTGCGACGTCAGTCGTCGACGATCCCCAGGCGCAGGTACTCGGCGGCATAGGTGCCGGCCAGCAGCAGCGAGGCGTAGCAGGCCACCTCGGTGCGGCCGGCGTCACCGGCGAGCTGCCCGGCCGAGATCGTCTCGACGCGGACGTCGCGCTCCCGCGCCGCGTCGAGCAGCCGCCCGCGCTGGTCGTGCACCAGGGGGTCGTCGGCGCCGTCGTCGAGGACGACGAGCACCGGTCGCAGCTCGCCGCTGCCCTCGGCGAACGGGTCCTCGAAGACGTTGTGGGGGCGGGCGGCCTCGATGACCGGCAGGAGCACCTCGGCGTCGCCCGCGAGCGCGGTGCGCCCCGAGGTCCGGCGGATCGACTCCGCGACGCGGCGCGCCGCACGGGCGGCCAGCACCGACCCGCCCCACACCACCGGGTTGGCGTCGGCCAGCCCGATCGCGAGCATCTTCGCCGGGTTGATCGAGATGTCGCGGTGCGGCGAGCAGGCGATCGCGACGGCGTCGAGCGCCTCGGCCACCGAGTCCGCGTCGGCGGCCGGGCCGAGCCCGACCTGGTGCAGGTAGGTGAGCATCACGACCGCGATGGCCAGCGGGTCGTCGGTGGAGGCGGGCAGGATCGTCGTCCACCGGCCCCCGGCGTGCTCGGCCACGCTCGACACCGGCGGGCAGCCCACCACGAGCTGGCAGCCACGGCGGGCGGCCTCGGCCACGGCGGAGGCGGTGCCGGCGTCCGCCCCGGACGGCGCGAGCACCACCACGAGGTCGAGGCTGCCCGCCCAGCCCGGCAGCGCGTGCCCGGGCCAGGCCACGAACGGCACCGGGCACCACGGCTCCAGCACGGCGCGCAGCAGCCGCGAGTCCGGTCCGGCGGCGATCACCGCGCGCGGCCGGGTGTCCTCCGCCCGGGAGACCGCTTCGGCCACGGCCGCCGTCGACTCCGCGGACTCCCGCCGCACCCGCGCGCCCGACTCCGCCAGGGTGCGCAGCCGCAGGTCGACCGCGCCGAGCGCCCGCTCGTCGTCCAGCCGCGACTCGTCGAACCAGGCCATGACGTCCCTCCCCCGGCCCGCCCTACGGGCGGCGGGCCTCGTCGACGAGCAGGACCGGGATCCGGTCGCGCACCGGGTAGGCGAGCCCGCAGGCCTGGCACACGAGCTCGACGCCGTCACCGCTCGGCGCCGCCACCACCGCGAGGTCGCCGTGGCAGTCGGGGCACACGACGATCTCGAGCAGCTGCGGGTCGAGGCCGTGCTGGGTGGGCTCGGTCATGACGCTCCTCCGCGGATCAGGCCCAGCACCTCGTCGCGCACTCGGGTCATCGTGGCCTCGTCCCTTCCCTCGACGTTCAGCCGCAGCAGCGGCTCGGTGTTCGACGGCCTGACGTTGAGCTGCCAGTCGCGGTGGCTCACCGTGAGACCGTCGAGGTGGTCGGTCGTGACGCCGTCCTGCCCGGCGTAGGCGTGCTCGACGGCGGCGACCACGGCCGCCGGGTCGGCGACCTCGGAGTTGATCTCGCCGCTGAGCGGGTAGCGCTCGTAGGGCGCGAGCAGCTCGGAGAGCGGCTGCTCGGACTCCGCCAGCGCGGCGAGGGCGTGCAGGGCGGCGAGCATGCCGGAGTCGGCCCGCCAGAAGTCGCGGAAGTAGAAGTGGCCGCTGTGCTCGCCGCCGAACACGGCGTCGGTCTCGGCCATGGTGGCCTTGATGAAGGAGTGGCCGACCCGGGTGCGCACCGGCACGCCCCCGCGCTCGAGGACCAGCTCGGGCACCGCCCGGCTCGTGATGAGGTTGTGGATCACGGCGGCGCCCGGGTGCTTGGCCAGCTCACGCTCGGCGATGAGCGCGGTGAGCGCCGACGGCGACACCGCCACGCCGGTCTCGTCGACGAGGAAGCAGCGGTCGGCGTCGCCGTCGAAGGCCAGCCCGACGTCGGCCCGCTCGGCCACGACCCGCCGCTGCAGGTCGACCAGGTTCGCTGGCTCGATCGGGTTCGCCTCGTGGTGGGGGAAGGTGCCGTCGAGCTCGAAGTAGAGCGGGACGACCGACACCGCGTCGCCGATCCGGCCGAAGACCGCGGGCGCGGTGTGGCCGGCCATGCCGTTGCCGGCGTCGACCACGACCGTCAGCGGCCGGCCGCGACCGCCGACCCCGACCGGGGCGAGGGCGAGCAGGTGGGCGGCATAGGCCTCCAGCACGTCGTGCTCGCTGATCGAGCCCTCCCGGCCCGCGGGCGCGAAGTGGCCGGAGACGGCCAGGTCGCGGATGGCGGCGAGGCCGGTGTCGAGACCCACGGGGACCGCGCCGGCGCGGCACATCTTGATGCCGTTGTACTGCGCCGGGTTGTGGCTGGCGGTGAACATCGCGCCGGCCTTGCCGAGGTGACCCGAGGCGAAGTACAGCTGGTCGGTGGAGGCCAGGCCGATCATCGTGACGTCGGCGCCGGCCAGCGTGGCGCCGTCCGCGAAGGCTCCGGCCAGTCCCGGTGAGCTGGGCCGCATGTCGTAGCCCACGACGACCTCGTCGACGCCGAGCACCTCGACGTAGGCCCGGCCGACCGCGCGGGCCAGGTCGTCGTCGAGCTGGTCGGGCACCGTGCCCCGCACGTCGTAGGCCTTGAAGATCGCGCCGAGGTTCGCGGCGGCGAGAGTGGCGGCCATGGGCGTGACCCTAGGCCGTGGGCTCCCGGTCGCGGTACAGCGGTCGTCAGCCAGTGGTCAGTCGGTGGTGAGGACGCGCAGGTGGCCGCGCCGCGCGGACTCGCGACCGACGTTGCTGCCGGCCTCCGCGGCCGGGTCGACCCGCTCGACCGGCGCGGGTCGCGCGGCCTCCCGGACGGCGTCGGCGAGCGCCAGCAGGTCGTCCTCGGTCGGCCCCCGGTCAGCGGGGTCGAACGCGAGCCGGACGACCTCCCAGCCCCGCGGCGCCGAGAGCCGCTCGCCGTGCTGGTCGCAGAGGTCGTAGGCGTGCGGCTCGGCGAAGGTCGAGAGCGGGCCGAGGACGGCGGTCTGGTCGGCGTAGACGTAGGTGAGCGTCTGGACCGCTCGGCGACCGCACGCGGTGCGCGAACAGCGGCGGGCGTGACTCACGCGGTGACCGTACCGCCGAGCACCGGGGTTGTTGCTTAGGCTCGCGGCCGTGACGAACCGAGCGGGCCGGTCCCGCGATCGCCGCGGCCGGGGACCCCGCGGGCCGGGGGTGGTGCCCGAGCACCCCGGCCGCCCGCGCACCCACCCGCGCCGGGACCGGTTCGACCAGATGGTGCTCGCGGTGGTCGCCGACCTCGAGGACCGCTGGCGCGACCACCTCGGCCTCGTGGAGTACGCCGTCGAGGAGGCGCCGCAGGTGCCCGACGACTGGGAGTCCGAGCAGGTGCCGCTGGCCAGCCTGGTGCGCGGCGCCGGCACCCGCCCCACCCGGATCGTGGTGTTCCGCCGCCCCATCGAGCAGCGCGCCCGCACCCGCGCCGAGCTCGCCACCCTCGTGCACCTGGTGCTCGTCGAGCAGGTCGCGGACCTGCTCGGCCTCGACCCGGACGTCGTCGACCCGCGGCTGGCCGGCGAGGACTGACCGACGCGGGGTCAGTCGGGTGGGCGGTGAGTTACTGAGGCATTCGGCCCGGACAAACCTCTGTAGCTCACCGCTGCCCCGGGGCGCGGCGGGGCAGCGGTGAGTCGCTGAGCCTTTCAGCCCGGACAAACCTCTGTAGCTCACCGCTGCCCCGGGGCGCGGCGGGCTACTCGGCCCGGACGGCCGGGACCGGACGGCTGTCCACCGGCTCACGGACGACGATCACCGCGACGCCGCGCCGGGCACCGGCGACGACGGCGGCCTGGACCGTGGTGCCGTCGGGCACCACGGTGAGCAGGCGGGCGGCGTCGGGCAGGTCGAGGGTGGCGCCGCGGTCCGGGGTGAGGTCCACCCGCCGCCGCTCGAGCCGCTCGCCGTCCGCGTCACGGACGACGACGGTCACCGTGCCCGCCCGGTCGGCGCCGGCCAGCACGAGGGTCTGGGGGCCGCCGGGGAGCAGGGCACCGGCGCGGCCGTCGAGGGCCGGTGGCGAGGTGGCGTGGGCGAGGTCGTCGTCGACGACCTGGAGCAGGTCGGCGGTGGTGGGCACGGTGGTCTCCACCTCGACGCCCACGGCCCGGTCCGCTGCGGGGCCGCGGAGCGCGGCGCCGACCACGCGGCCGAGGTCGACGCGGGTGACCGACCTCGGGGGCAGCCGGACCTCCTCGACGCCGTCCGGGGCGAAGGTCGACCCGCCGGTGACCAGGCGCACGGTGGCGCGGCCCTCGTCGTCGCCGGGGTTGGCGAGCACGAGCAGCCGCCGGCCCTCGCCCTCGGGCAGACCGAGCAGGCGGTGGGTGGTGGCGGGCGCGGCCTGGCCGGGCAGCCAGTCGGTGCTGCTCGCGGTCGAGCCGATCTTGTCGTAGGTGTCGGCGAGGTGGGCCGACACCCGGCCGCGGACGACCCGGACCCGGAGGGCCAGGTCGTCGGCGCGCGGCAGCGTGGTGGACAGGTCGACCCGCACGACGTCGCGGCCCGGCACGGCCAGGCCGAGCAGCTCGGGCGCCTCGACCGGCCCGTCCCGCCCCAGCACCTCGACGTCGACGACGGCGCGGCCGCGGTCGGGGTTGGCGAGCTCGAGCACCGAGCCGTGGGTGGCGCCGGCGCCGACCCCGGTGAACCACTGGTCGAAGACCGGCTCGCGGCAGTCGGCGGCCGCGGCCGGCGTCGCGAACCGGCCCGCCACCAGCAGCGGGGCGAGCGCGTCGCGGCCGGTCACGGCGAACCAGGCCGGGCCCGCGTCGACCTCGGCCGGACGGTCGGACCCGAGCTCCACGGCCACGTCGTCCTCGCCTCCCACGGCGGCGTCGACGCTGCCCGACTCGCCGGTGAGCGAGGCGACCGCCGCGGATCCGGGTCCGTCGGACGACGGGCACACCACGACGGCGGTGGTGACCGGCCGGGTCTGCGGCGGCGCGGCTGCCGGCGACGAGGCCGGGTCGGGGTCGACGAGCAGCGCGAGCAGCACGGTCGCCAGCGGCAGCAGCACCACCAGCAGCGCCCCGGGGTTGCGGCGGCGCGGCGCGGGCACGGCACGCCGGCGGCCCCCCGTCGGGGTCGGGGCAGGTGGGGAGGTCACCGCGTCCTCCCCTCGGTCGCGGGGTCGGCCCGCCGGATCGTGGGGGCAGCGAGCACGAGGACGACGAGCAGCACGAGGCCCTGCACCACGAGCAGCCCCACCCGCCACGGCGAGCCCGGCCCGGCGACGGTGCCCGGCGCCGGGTCGTCGCCGTCGACCTGCCAGGCACGGGCGCCGGGGTCGGCACCGGTCGGGGTGAGGCCGGGCGTGGCGTCGAGGACGGCGGCCAGCCGGCCGTCCGCCGGGTCGGTGAGCAGGACGTGCCGCACGCCGAGGGCGCGCAGCCGGGTGCCGTCGGACGTGGTCGACGACGTCAGCAGCTCCTCGACCACGGCCGCGTCGGCCGGGTCGGTGACGGCGGTGGCGAGCAGCTGGTCCTCGCCGAGGGTGACGCCGTCACCGCGGTCGATGGTCCAGGTGAAGCCGCCCTCGACGTCGCCGCGCACCACCAGCACGCCGTGCTGCGGCGCCTCGGCGGCGCTCTCGGCCAGGTAGACGGGCAGCCCGCGGTCGGTGGTGGGGCCGAGGTCGTCCTCGCCGGTCAGCGCGGCGGCCAGGCCCGCGACCGGCACCACCGCGAGGGCGAGACCGGCCACCACGACGGCGATCCGCGGCAGCCGCGGCACGCGCGACAGTCCGGCGATCCCGAGGGCCGCGGCGCTGACCAGCGCCACCTGCAGGGCGACCACCACGCCGCCGAGGGCGGCCGGGGCCTGGGTGCGGGCGAGCTGCAGGCCGGGGAGCGAGAGCACGAGGGCCGTGCCGACCGCCAGCAGGGCCACCACCCAGCAGACCACCACCGCCCGGCGGGTGGCGGCCGGCACCAGGGCGGCCACGGCCGACCCGAGCAGCAGCAGGCCGACCCACACCGGTGCACCGGAGTCGCCCACGCGGCCGACGAGCAGGTCGAGGCCGTCGAGCGCGGGCGGGGGGACCCGCCCGGCCTCGAGGAACAGCTGGGCGGCCGCGTCGTGCGTCAGCGCGAGCACCCACCAGGGCAGGAGCAGCACCACGGGCAGGAGGACGGCGATCGCCGCCGGCCGCCACACGGTGCGGTCGCGCACCAGCCAGCGAGCCCGCAGGAGACCCCCGACGAGCGCGAGCACCACCAGCGCCACGGCGAGCCACCAGAGCACCGGGGCGAAGGAGACCACGAGGGTCAGGAGGAGGCCCGTGCGCCAGCCGGCCCGTTGCCGAGCCTCGGCGTGCGCGGCGAGCAGGCCGAGCGCCGCGCGGGCGGCCCAGGGCAGCAGCGCCGCGGCGACGGTGGTGCCGAGCCGACCGTCGCCCCACGCGCCGGAGGCGAGCGGCACCAGCCCGTACGCGGCGGCCCCGAGGGCCACCACCCACGACGGCACCCGCGGGTCCGGGAGCACCCGGTCGAACACGGCGCGCAGGAGTCGCCAGGTCCCGGCGAGCGCCAGCGGGACCGCGGCGAGCAGCAGGAGCGAGACCGTCGGGCCGGGCCCGAGGACGCTGCCGACCAGCGCGAGCGGCCCCACCTCCGGCGGCGCCGGGACGTCGGTGCCGGTGCCGAGCGCGTGCCAGGACTCCAGGTGCAGCGACCACCACGCGCCGCGGCCGTCCGGGGCGGGCGACAGGCCGCCGCCGGAGACGGCCCCGAACGCGGCGCGGCAGGCGACCAGGGCGAGCACGACGACGGCGGCGGTGGCCCAGGAGACGGGGCTGGTGACCAGCCGGGCGAGGCGGCGTCGCTCGGCGGACTCGCCGGCGATCATGCCGACCGAGGCCAGGGCGTCGCCGGCGGCGTCCAGACCGTGCCGCAGCGGCAGCCAGAACGGCGCCAGCAGGTGGGCGACCTGTCCGGAGGGGCGGCCGGGCCGGCCGCGGGCGGCCCGGGCGGCGCGCAGCCGGCCGGGGTGCGCGAGCACCGCCGCGAGGCCGGTCACCTCGTCGGCGGCCTCCCGCGGCGCGCGCAGCAGGAGCAGGCCGAGCGCGCGCAGCACCGCGCCGACGGTGAGCCGCAGCACCCGCAGCGGCAGCAGGGCGCCGCTGCCGTTGGCGAGCAGCGTGTGGACGGTGGCGCGGCGCTCCTCGCGCAACGGGTGCCGCCCCGCGACCGCGGTGGGCCGCTGGCCGCGGCGGGTGGCCTCGGCGTGGAACACGACCGCGTCCGGCACGACCAGCGTGGTGTGGCCGGCCGCGGCGGCACGCCAGCCGAGGTCGAGGTCGCCCCCGAGCACCGGCAGCGTCTCGTCGAGCCCGCCGAGGTCCTCCAGCACCCGGCGGCGCACCAGCAGCCCGGCGGTGTTGCAGGCGAGCACGCGGCGGACGTCGTCGTGCTGGCCCTGGTCGTACTCGCCGCGCTCGAGGCCGGTCTCGCGCCGTGCGGTGCCGGTGACGGTGACCCCGACCTCCAGCAGGCGCCGCAGCGAGGGCCACTCGCGCAGCTTGCAGCCGAGCAGGTCGGCCCGCGGGTTGGCCTCGGCCGCGGCGAGCAGGGCGGCCAGCGCGCCGTCGTCGGGCCGGGCGTCGTCGTGGAGCAGCCAGACCCACTCGTGGTCGTGCTCGGCGAGCCCGATCCGCTCCAGCCCGAGCCGGACGGCCTCCGGGTAGCCCGCGGACCCGGTGCGGACGACCTCGTGGCAGCCACCCTCGAGCAGGATGGCGCTCTCGTCGCGGCTGCCGGTGTCGACGCCGACGACCAGACCGGGTCGCACCGTCTGCGCACCCAGGCCGGCGAGCACCGCCGGCAGCCAGCGGGCGCCGTCGTGGCTCACGAGGAGCACGGCCACGGAGGGCGCGTCGGGGGGCGGCACGGTCCGACACGCTAACCACCCAGGTCTCGGAGCCCGAAAAGCGAGGAACCCCGGTCTCACGACCGGGGTCTCCTCACAGGCGGCGCGCCGCGCCGTGACGTGCGCTCAGACGGCCCGCTTCTTCAGCTTGCGCCGCTCCCGCTCGGACAGCCCGCCCCAGATGCCGAAGCGCTCGTCGTTGAAGAGGGCGGCCTCGAGGCAGTCGCCGCGCACCTCGCACGTGAGGCACACCTTCTTCGCCTCGCGGGTGGACCCGCCCTTCTCCGGGAAGAAGGCCTCCGGGTCGGTCTGGGCGCACAGCGCCCGCTCCTGCCAGCCGCCGTCCTCGGCCTCCGGCTCCAGGAGGAAGAGTTCTCTCATGATGGTGCTCCCGCTCTACTCGACCCGCTCGACCCCGACTGCACGGGCATGCAACCGGAACAACTTGATGAGAATTACATGCCTGTCATACGCGATTCGTCAAGGCCGGGATGGTATGGGCTGACCCGGGGACCACCTGGTCTGGACCAACAGGGGGTGCGGCACAGTAGCCGCGTGAAGAAGCTGACGGTGCTCTCCGGTGGTGTCGGGGGTGCCCGGTTCCTCGTCGGGCTGCGGCACGGCATCGCCACCGGCACGATCCCGGGCGTCGCCCCCGACGCCGAGATCACGGTCGTCGCGAACACCGCCGACGACATCTGGATGCACGGCCTCAAGGTCTGCCCCGACCTCGACACCGTCATGTACACCCTCGGCGACGGCATCGACCCCGAGCGCGGGTGGGGCCGTCGCGACGAGTCGTGGCGGGCCAAGGAGGAGCTCGCGGCCTACGGCGTCGAGCCCACCTGGTTCGGCCTCGGCGACCGCGACCTCGCCACCCACCTGGTGCGCACCCAGATGCTCGACGCCGGGTTCCCGCTCTCCCAGGTCACCGAGGCGCTGTGCCGGCGCTGGCTCGCCTCGACCCCGGGGCCGGCGGTGCGGCTGCTGCCGATGACCGACGACCGGGTCGAGACCCACGTGGCCATCGCCGACCCGGACGCCGCCAGCGGCCGCCGGGTCGTGCACTTCCAGGAGTACTGGGTGCGGCTGCGGGCCTCGGTGCCCGCCGAGACCGTCGTCGTCGTCGGGCTGGACGACGCGACCCCCGGCCCCGGGGTGGTCGACGCGATCACCGACGCCGACCTCGTGGTGCTGCCGCCGTCGAACCCGGTGGTGTCGGTGGGCACCATCCTCGGGGTGCCGCGGGTGCGCGAGGCGATCGGCGCCACCGCCGCTCCGGTGGTGGGGCTCTCCCCCATCGTCGGCGACACCCACGTGCACGGCATGGCCCAGCAGATGCTCACCTCGATCGGCGTCGAGGTCACCGCGGGCGCGGTGGCCCGGCACTACGGCTCGCGTGGCGCCGGAGCCGGCGTGCTCGACGGGTGGCTGGTCGACGAGCGCGACGCCCACCACGTCGACGCGGTGCGCGCGGCCGGCATCGCCTGCGAGGCGGTGCCGCTGATGATGACCGACCCCGCCGCCACGGCGGCCATGGCCGCGGCCGCCGTCCGGCTGGTCTCGTGACCGGTCGCCGCGTCTGCGCCTTCGCACCCGACGGCGTACCGGCGGTGGCCGCCGGTGACGACCTCGCCGCGCTGCTGCTCGCCGCGCTCGACGGCGACGACGCACTGGCCGACGGTGACGTCGTCGTGGTCACCAGCAAGGTGGTGAGCAAGGCCGAGGGCCGCGTGGTCGACGGGCCCCGCGAGGAGCACGTCGCCGGCGAGACCGCCCGGGTGGTGGCACGCCGCGGCCCGACGACGATCGCCCGCACCCGGCACGGCCTGGTGCTGGCCGCGGCCGGTGTCGACGGCTCCAACGTCGAGCCCGGCCGCTCGGTGCTGCTGCCGCTGGACCCCGACGCCTCGGCCGGTCGGCTGCGGGCCGACCTGCACGCACGCACCGGCCGCACGGTCGGCGTCGTCGTCACCGACACCGCGGGCCGGGCCTGGCGCGAGGGTCAGACCGACCTGGCCGTCGGCGCCGCCGGCCTCGTGGTGCTCGACGACCACGCCGGCCGGGTCGACGAGCACGGCAACGAGCTGGCGGTCACCGCGCCCGCCGTGGCCGACGAGCTGGCCGGCCTGGCCGAGCTGGCCCAGGGCAAGCTCGGCGGCCGGCCGTTCGCCGTGGTGCGGGGCCGTGCCGACCTCGTGCTCCCCCCCGACGACGACGGCCCGGGCGCGGCCGCTCTGGTGCGGCCCGAGGGCGCGGACATGTTCGGGCTCGGGTCGCGCGAGGCCGTCGTCGTGGCGGTCGCCGGCGCGCCCGAGGAGGTGCGGCTGTTCGGCACGCCCGCCCCCGCAGCGGACCTCGCCGCGGCGCTGCACCGGGCGACCGGCGCCGAGACCCACGTCGTCGACGCCGGCGAGGTGCGCTGCCCCGGGCGCCCGGACGGCGCGGTCGCCGTCGCCCGGGCCCACGGCTGGCGGGTCGCGGGCGGCCCCGGAGCCGACGGGGTCGACGGCGACCTCCGGTTCCACATCTGCACTCCGTAGACTCGCCGCGGCCATCCCCCGGGGTGACCGTCCACCGATCCCGTCCACCGATCCGAGGAACAGCACCCGTCGTGGCCAAGTCGTCCAAGTCCGCGAAGTCCGCGAAGTCCGAGCGCCAGAAGCGCATCGACGACGCGATGAAGAAGCAGCGCAGCGCCGAGAAGCGCCGCGGCTACGCCATCGTCGCCGTCGCCGCGACCGTCGCCCTGCTGATCATCGGCGCCGCCGCCTACAAGCCGGTGACCGACTGGTGGGACCTGCGCCAGTACAACTACCTCGAGCTCACGGACGTCGGCGCGAAGCCGTCGGCGTGCCAGGACATCGTCACCAAGCAGGCCACGGGCGTCTCCGAGCACGTGGCCACCGGACAGCCAGGTCGAGTACGAGGACTCCCCGCCCGCCTACGGACCGCACTGGAACGAGGCCAACCTCGCCCCCGCGCCGTTCGACGACAAGCTCTACGACGAGAACGACGAGCGCCCCGAGCTGGAGTCGCTGGTGCACAACCTCGAGCACGGCTACACGATCCTCTGGTACGACGAGACCGTCGCCGACGACGGCGAGCAGATGGCCCAGATCGCCTCGATCGCCAAGAAGTTCAAGGTCGACGACGACAACTTCCGCTTCAAGTTCATCGCCGCGCCCTGGACCAAGCAGGACAGCGACGAGGTCGGCGACGACCTTCCCCGACGGCCAGCACGTCGCCTTCACCCACTGGAAGGGCGACGCCGAGAAGTCCACCGGCGTGTGGCAGTACTGCTCCGACGTCAGCGGCGAGGCACTCGACTCCTTCATGAAGGAGTACCCCTACACCGACGCCCCCGAGCCCAACGCGCTCTGAGGTCGCGGCTACGTCAGGTCGCCGCGACCGCGGGCCTGGAGGTTGGCCACGACCTGCTTGACCGCCTGGGCGTGGGCCCGGCTCGTCACGAGGACGGCGTCGGGGGTGTCGACGACGACGACGTCGTCGAGGCCGACGACGGCCACCACCCGGCCGGAGCCGGGTACGACGAGCCCGGTGGCGACGACGGCCTCGACGAGGGCGGGGTCGCCGAGCACGGTGGCGGCAGCGGTGGTGTCGTCCTCGAGCAGGGTGGCGAGGGAGTCGAAGTCGCCGATGTCGTCCCAGCCGAAGTCCGCGGGGACGACGGCGACCCGGCCGGCCGCGGCGGCCGGCTCGGCCACGGCGTGGTCGAGGGCGATCCGCGGCAGCGTCGGCCAGACCTCCTCGAGGGTCTCCGGCGCGGCCGCGATGCCGCGCAGCGCGGCCGCGAACTCGGGGTGCTGCTCGGCGAGCAGGTCGAGCAGCACGGTGGGCCGCACCACGAACATGCTGGCGTTCCACTGGTGCTCACCGGAGGCGAGGTAGCCCTCGGCCACCGACACCGACGGCTTCTCGACGAACTCCCGCACCGCGTGCACGCCGGCCTGACCGGCGAGCGGGTCGCCGACGTGGATGTAGCCGAACCCGGAGGAGGGGAAGGTGGGAGCGATGCCGACGGTGACCAGCCAGTCGTCGCGGGCCGCGGTGACGGCGGTGCGCACGGCGCCCGCGAACCGGTCCGCGCCGGTGATCACGTGGTCGGCGGCGAAGGAGCCCATGACGGCGTCCGGGTCGCGTCGCTCCAGCAGCGCGGCCGCCAGGCCGATCGCGGCCATCGAGTCGCGGGCCGACGGCTCGGCGACCACGGCGTCGTCGGGCAGCTCGGGCAGCTGGGCGCGCACGGCGTCCGCGTGGGCGCGCCCGGTCACGACCAGCACCCGGTCGGCCACCAGCGGGGCGAGCCGGTCGCACGTGCTCTGCAGCAGCGAGCGACCCGACCCGGTGAGGTCGCGCAGGAACTTCGGCTCGGCCGCGCGCGAGAGCGGCCACAGCCGGGTTCCCGCTCCGCCGGCCGGGACCACCGCCCAGAGCCGCTCGACGGGCCCGGGACCCGGACCGGTGTCAGTCATGGCCGGAACAGTAGTGCTGGGCCACCGAGGCCCGGAGAGCCGCCGGGGGCGACCCCGGCGCCGGCCCGGTGACAGGCTGGGTGGCGTGACGGTCTTCTCCGAGGTGCTCACCGCCCAGCTGCGCCGCGACCCCGGCCGCCCGCTGGTCACCTTCTACGACGGCGAGAGCGGGGAGCGCATCGAGCTGTCCGTGACCACCTACGCCAACTGGGTGGCCAAGGCGGCCTCGCTCCTGGTCGACGAGATCGGCCTGGACCGCGGCGACAGCCTGCGCGTCGACCTGCCGGCGCACTGGCTGGGGCCGGTGCTGCTCGGCGCGGCGTGGACCGCCGGGCTGCGCGTGACCGGCGCCGCCGACCCGGACGTCGTGGTGTGCGGCCCGGCGTCCCTCGCGTCCTGGGCGGACCGATCGGCCGGGCGGCCGGCGGCGGGCCGACGGTGCTCGCGAGCGCGCTGCTCCCCCTCGGCGTCCGGTTCCCCGAGGGCGTGCCGGACGGCGTGCACGACCTCGGCGTCGAGATCTGGTCGCAGCCCGACGCGTTCGTGCCGGTGGACCCGCCGGCCGCCGACGACGTCGCGCACGACCTCGGCGGGCGTCGCGGTGACCCAGGACGAGCTGTGGACGGCGGCCGCCGCCGGGAGTCTCCTCACCGACGGCGGCCGCCTCCTGTCGGTGGCGAACCCGGCTTCCCCACCGGGGATCGCCACCGTGACGGAGCCGCTGCTACGCGGCGGCTCCCTCGTGCTGGTGGCTCGGGCCGGACGGGAGCTTCTCGAGACGACCTACGCCGCCGAGCGTGCCACCGCCCGCTTCCCTGCCTGAGCGACCCATCACGTCTCCTCGTCCTCGACCCCGGCGCCGACTCAGCCGACCATGTCGTAGCCGACGGCCATGCCCAGGAACTGCGGGGCGGCGACCCGGCGCACCGTCGCGCGCCGCAGCCAGACCTCGCCGGTGCCTGCGGGTGCGCACCACCAGGTCGGGGTGACCGGTGAGGCCGACGTCGCTGATGCCGACCACCCAGTCGTAGGGCCTCAGGTCGAGACCGACCGTGCGTGCGCTGCCCGTCAGGCCGCCGGGGCCGTTGCCCGTGCGCGCCACCAGGCTGCTGCCCTGCCGGTAGAGCGCGTCCGGCGCGCCGTCGCCGGTCCACCGGCCGATCGGGATCTGCCGGTCGGCGGTGATGCGGCTGTAGGCGACGAAGCTCTGCCTGAAGCCGCGCAGGCCGCGTCCCGGGTAGATCCGCATCGCGCCGTTCGGCGGCTGCCCCATCAGGTCGGGGTAGCCGTCGCCGGTCACGTCCCCGACCGCGGCGAGCAGGCCGATCCTGCCGAACCCGCGACCGATCCGCCGCACCCGGTCGAAGGTGCGGTTGCCGTTGCCGGTGCGGAGGTAGAGCGCGCCGTTGGCCCGGTTGCGGGTGATGATGTCGCCGTAGCCGTCGCGGTCCCAGTCGCCGGCGTTGAACACCCGGTTCACCTGCGACAGGTCGATCGTGGTGGTGATCGGCACGGCCGAGCCGGAAGCCGCCGTCGCGCTTCTGCACGATCGGCAGGATCGCGGCGCGGCCGTCGCTCTTGCGCCGCGCCACCAGGTCGGGCTGCGGCGTGCCGACCAGGTTCGACTCCAGCTGCCGGCCCGCCAAGCCGACCTGCGCGCGCACCGCCAGCCGGCGGATCTGCGGCAGCTGGTCGTAGAGGTAGCGGCCCGGGCACGCCGTCGAGCCGGCGTCGCGGTGCCCGTTGATCGCCCGGAAGCTGCGGTCGCCGACGCGCTGCGAGGCCGAGGCCGCGCCCACCCCGTGCAGCGAGAGCTTCCAGCCGAACAGCGCCCCGTAGGCCTGGAGCATCGCCGAGCTGGGGCGGGCGGTCTCGAAGTTGCCGATCGCCGACATCGCGAACGAGTAGTCGTTGTAGCCGAGGGTGTGCGCACCCACGACCGGGCGGTCGACGCCGCCCGCGCGGCCCTCCCAGATCCGGCCGAACCGGTCGACGAGGAAGTTGTAGCCGATGTCGCTCCAGCCCTTGGAGCGGGTGTGGTAGGCGTAGATGCCGCGCAGGATCCCGGGGACGTCGCTCGGCCGGTAGTCGTTGGCGTTCACCGTGTGGTGCACGAACCCGGCGTGCACCTCGTAGTAGTGCAGCGAGCTCCTGTCGCGCATGTTCTCGTTGGCGCCCCACTGGGCTCGCGAGTAGATCACCGGACGCGGAGTCACCCGCGCCTTGGCCAGCGCGGCCTCGCCCTCGCCCCCGGAGGTGCTCGGCGTCGGGCAGCGTCTGCGCGCTCGGCAGCGCGCCGGTGTCGATCGCCGGCAGCTCCTTCGCGGTGTGCTCGGGCGTGCCCGGGTCGATCACCGCGAGGGAGAGGTCCGACGGCGGCAGCTGCCGGGTGTCGACCTTGACCTGCACCTCGTCGACGTCGCCGACCACCACCGGGTCGGTGCCCGGCCGGGCCTTCAGCCCCTCGGCGCTGTCCGGGTCGGGGCCGTGCTCGTCGTGGTACTCGACCTCGGACCAGGCGGACCACGCACCGTCCTGGCGAGTGCGCACCTGGACGCCGATCTGGCTCTCGCTCAGCCGGACGCCGTGCGCCCAGGTGACACCGATCGCTCCGTAGCCGTCGACGGGCTGCGGGGTGCTGACGAGCTCGGTGCCGGTGGCCACGCGGCGGGCCCGTGCCTTGAGCGCCCCCGGCGCGAGCCGGGCTCCGGCCGGCGCGGTCAGCTGGACCTCACGCACCGCCGGGTCGACGGCGCCCGTGGGTACCCGGGTCGGCACCCGGTTGGCGGCGACGTAGGCGCTGTCCTGGCCTCCGGGCCCGGACGCCCCGGCGACGCCGGGGCCCTCGGGCACCAGCTCGAGGGTCATCACGGTGGCGGCCGGCGTCAGCGCGGCGCAGACGACGGCGAGCGTCAGCAGCTGCTGGCACAGGGTGGTGAAACGGGGGTGTCGAGACGACATCAGAAAGGCTCCAGTGCGGCGGGGAAGAGTCACACGGGAAGCAACTTTCACACCAGTCACACGACCTGGGAAGGGTTCGTGAGTAACTACAGATGTGTAATTTCCAGTCGACACGCCGTGCCCACGCATATTTCTGGTGTCGGCATCTCGGGAGGCCGGCTGCAGGGCCCCGCCGGGGGGTGGGTCAGATGTCCGCGCCCAGCTCGTCGTCGAGCGACTCGGCGCGATCCCGCTTGCGCTTGTCGTGGGCGTTGGGCGGGGTCTCGTCCTCGTCGTCGTAGTGGAGGAAGTGGATGCCCTCGTCGACGTCGCCGTCGAAGACCAGGCGGCCCGTGCTCGAGGACGACGACGCGGGTGCACATGCGGCGGACCGAGCCGGCGGCGTGGCTGACGTAGAAGAGGGTGCGGCCGCTGTCGCGGATCTCCTCCATCCGCTGCAGGCACTTGCGCTTGAACGGGCGGTCGCCCACCGCGAGCACCTCGTCGGCCAGGAAGATGTCGGAGTCGACGTGGATGGCGATGGAGAAGCCGAGACGGGCGCTCTCGCCGGAGGAGTAGTGGCCGACCTGGCTGTCGAGCTTGTCGCCGAGCTCGGCGAAGTCGACGATCTCGTCGAACTTGCGGCGGGTCTCGGCCTCGGTCATGCCGAGGATGGCGGCGTTCAGCACGAGGTTCTCGCGGCCGCTGAGCTGCGGGTGGAAGCCGGCGCCGGTGGCGATGAGGCCCGCGATCCGGCCGCGGGTGAGCACCTGGCCGCTGTCGGGGCGCATCACGCCGTTGATCAGCTTGAGCAGGGTGCTCTTGCCGGAGCCGTTGAGGCCCATCAGGCCGATCGACTCCCCCTGCGCGACCGACAGGTCGACGCCGTCGACGGCGTTGAAGTGCCTGATCGTCTCCTGGCCGCGCATCTTCGCGACGGTGACCTGCTTGAAGGTGCGCTGGTAGCGGCGGGAGAAGGTCTTGGTGACGTTCTCGAGGCGGATGGACTCGGTCATCTCTACAGGCGCTCCGGGACCTTGTTCTCGAGCCGGCTGAACACCAGCTGCCCGATCGCGAGCAGCACGAGCGAGACACCGAGCATCGCGAGGCCGCGCTCGAGCAGGTGGTCGGGAAGGTCGGTGCGGGCGAGCGCGGTCGGATCGTCGGCCGTGCCGATCCAGAACCCGCGCTGGAAGAGCAGCACGGCGTTGGTGATCGGGTTCAGCAGGTAGTACTGGGCGAGCGAGCCGAACCGGTCGTCGACCATGGAGTAGCTGTAGATCATCGGCACGCCGAACCGCACCAGGTTGGTGAGGATGTTGACGACGCTGCCGACGTCGCGGAAGAACACGTTGGCCGCGCTGAACAGCAGGGCGAGCGCGAGACCGAGGACCATGATCATCACGAGGGCGAGCGCGATCGCCACCAGGCCGGTGGGATCGGGCGCCCAGCCGACCGCGAGGCACACGCCGAGCAGGATCAGGATCTGCGGGCCCACGTGGTAGAGCGACACCAGCATCGAGGCCACCGGGAACATCTCCCGCGGCATCGCCATCTTCTGCACGATCGCCTTGTTGCGCACGATCGAGCGGGTGCCGGCGGACAGCGTCTCGGTGAAGAAGTGCACGATCACCAGCGCCGAGAAGATGTGGATGGCGAAGTTCGGGATGTCGCGGACCAGGATCTTGCCGAGGATGAAGTAGTAGATGCAGAACTGCGACACCGGGTTGATGTAGCTCCACAGCAGCCCGAGGAACGAGCCCTGGTAGCGGGCGCTGATCTCGCGCCGCACCAGCAGCTTCAGCAGGTAGCGCCGGTGGAAGACGCCGAGCAGGCCGTTGTCGGCCGTGGGCGGCTCGAGCGGGGCCAGCGCGACGGTGTCCCCGTCCTCGGCCCCGTCGTCGGCCCCGGCCGTGACCGTCTCAGTCATCGCGGGAGTCGTCCTGCGCTCCGCCCGTCCACGGCTCGAAGGTCACGTCCCAGGCCTCCGGGGAGGTGATCTCCCCGAGCGCCGCGCGGTACTCGGCAGCCAGGGCCGGCCACTCGCGACGGAACCGGCCGAGCAGGGCGAGGGTCTCGCCCATCTGGCGCCGGAACACCGCGGGGTCGCGCTGGTAGAAGGCGGCCGACGCGCCGTCGTTCATCGAGACGACGGCGGCGTCGAGCGAGCCGAGGCGGTACCAGCGGGCGTCCTGGGCGCGCACCTCGGCCTCGGCGAAGCTCCGCGACAGCGGCCGCGGGGGCTTGACCTGCCGCAGCGGCTGGAGCACCGCGCTGGTGAGCTGGGCGACCCGCCCGGGAACCTCGTTGCCCTGGCGGCCCTTGCGGGGCGGCTTGGTGCGACGCACCTCGGGAAGCGCCTCGCGGTCGGGCTCGAGCCGCGCGTCGCTGTACTGCTTGCGCAGGGCGTTGACCTCGGGCAGCCGGGTGGCCAGCTTCTCGTGCAGCCGGCGCGGGCCCTCCAGCACGTCACGCATCGCGAGGATGCGGAGCTCGGCGGTGGAGTACTGCATCGACACCAGGTGCGCGACCTGGTGGTTGAGCGTCTCGCGCACCATCCGGCCGCCGTTCGGGTACGGCGAGTGCAGCAGCGCGGCCACGAACCGGTTGCGCAGGTGGAAGTAGGCCTGCCAGTCGACGGCGTCGTTCTTGTCGGTCCACGGCACGTGCCACACCGCGGCGCCCGGGAACGTCACGGTCGGGTAGCCGGCGGCCTTGGCCCGCAGGCCGTACTCGGAGTCGTCCCACTTCAGGAACAGCGGCAGCGAGAGGCCGATCTCGGCCAGCACCTGCCGCGGGATCAGGCACATGAACCAGCCGTTGAAGTCGACGTCGGTGCGCTTGTGCAGCCACCGCGCCGAGCGCAGGTTGCGCGCCGCGAGGTCCCAGTCGGAGTAGCCGTCGAGCGGCGTCATCCACCAGAACCGCCACGGCTGCACGATCTCGCCGAAGCTGTGCAGCCGCGACTTCGAGTAGAGACTGAACATGTGGCCGCCCACGATGGTGGGACGGCGGGCCAGGTCACCGAAGGTGACGGCGCGGATGATGCCCTCGGGCTCGCAGACGACGTCGTCGTCCATCATCATCGCGTAGGTGGCGGTGCCCTTGCGCACCGACTCGAGCTGCCCGCGGGCGTAGCCGCCGGAGCCGCCGAGGTTGCCCTGCTCGATGATCCGCAGCCGCTCCCCCAGCGCCTTCTCGGCGGCCGGGAACTCCTCGGAGTCGGCGACCTTCTGGGTGCCCTGCTCCATCACGAGCACCTCGTCGAGGTACGGCGCGAGCACGGTGTCCTCGCCGATCTGCGCGAGCAGCTTGGCGCAGAAGTCGGGCCGGTTCATCGTGGTGATCGCGATGTCGGTGGTGCCGTGCTGGGCGCGGTCCTCCGGCACCTCGGCGGTCCACTCGGCCTCCACGACGGCGTCGTCGTCGCCGGCGACGACGTCGTACCAGTACCAGCCGCCGTCGACGAACGGCTTCAGCGAGAGGTCGAAGACGAACCGGCCCTCCGGCTGGTCGCCGGTGGTGGCGCTGTCGACCCGCTGGGAGCGGCCGTTCGCCATCGACTTGTAGACCACGACGCTGGCGCCGCGCCCCTGCAGGCTGACGGTGAGGCGGACGTCGCTCACCACCGTCCAGCGGCGCCAGTAGCTGGCCGGGAAGCCGTTGAAGTAGGTGCCGAGCGAGAGCCGCTCACCGGAGGTGACCCGGAGCGCGGTGCGGGAGACGACCTGGTCGGGGTGGATGGTGCGGCCGGTGGAGGTGGACTGCCGGATCGCGGCGTTGTTGAGGTCCTTGGCCGCCCGGTTGCCGCCGATCTCGTAGCGGTCGGCGTCGAGGCGGGCCTCCTCGGGGTCGACGTAGAGCGCGAGCACGTCGAGGTCGCGGTCGAGCGGCATGATCTGCCGCTGCAGGAGCCTGCGGGTCGTGGTGGTGGTCATTCGGCGACGCCTCCGCTCGTGAGCTCGGCGCCGTCTGCGAAGTGCGGCCTGAGCATGTTGTCGAACATCGACAGCGCCGACCCGATGGCCATGTGCATGTCGAGGTACTTGTACGTGCCGAGACGACCGCCGAAGAGCACCATCGGCTCGGCCTTGGCCAGCTCGCGGTAGCGGAGCAGGATCTCGCGGTCCTCGGCGGTGTTGATCGGGTAGTAGGGCTCGTCGCCCTCCTCCGCGGCCCGGGAGTACTCGTGGACGATCACGGTCTTGCCGGGCAGGTGCGTCTTCACGCGCTCGGGGTGGAAGTGCTTGAACTCGATGATCCGCGTGAAGGGCACCTCCTGGTCGTTGTAGTTCACGACGCCGGTGCCCTGGAAGTCGTCGACGTCCTCGACCGACTCCCGCAGGTCGACGGTGCGCCAGGAGAGCCGGCCCTCGCGGTGGCCGAAGTACTCGTCGACGGGACCGGTGTAGACGATCGGGACCTTGCCCTTGAAGTCGTCGGCGACGTCGAAGAAGTCGGTCTCGAGGCGGACCTCGATGTTGGGGTGGTCGGCCATCCGCGTCAGCCACGCGGTGTAGCCGTCGGTGGGCAGCCCCTCGTGGGTGTCGCTGAACCAGCCGTTCTCGAAGGTGTAGCGCACCGGCAGGCGCGTGATGATGTCGGCGCTCAGCTGGGTCGGGTCGGTCTGCCACTGCTTGGCCGTGTAGCCCTTGATGAACGCCTCGTACAGCGGCCGGCCGATGAGGCTGACCGCCTTCTCCTCGAGGTTCGAGGCGTCCTCGGTGCGGATCTCGCTGGCCTGGCCGGCGATCAGCTCGCGCGCCTCCTGGGGCGTGTGGCTCCGGCCGAAGAACTGGTTGATGAGCGCGAGGTTCATCGGCAGGGAGTAGACCTGCCCCTGGTACTTGCCGAAGACCCGGTGCTTGTAGTCGGTGAACGACGTGAAGCGGTTGGCGTACTCCCACACCCGCTCGTTGGAGGTGTGGAACAGGTGCGCCCCGTACTTGTGCACCTCGATGTTGGTCTGCGGGTCGCGCTCGCTGTAGGCGTTGCCGCCGAGGTGGTGGCGGCGGTCCAGCACGAGCACGCGCAGCCCCAGCTCGGTCGCGCACCGCTCGGCGATCGTCAGGCCGAAGAACCCTGACCCCACGATGAGGAGGTCGGGCAGGTCGGACTCGGATGTCGCCTCGGGGGCGTGGGCCTCGGACACGGTCGGCCAGTCTACGGAGGTCGGCACGGGGTTCGGCGATTCCCCGTCCCGGTGCGTCGGATCACACGCCCCGGGGTGCGGACTCCCCGTTCGGGGCGGGACGTCCTACCCTGGGGGCGTGGGAGAGGGTGAGACCCGCGAGCTGCCCTCGGAAGCAGGCGGTCGCTCGGTGCTGGATTTGCTCCAGCGCAACTTCGGCTTCGCCTGGGCCGCGGGCATCGTCATGGCGGTGGCCATGGTCGTCTTCGCGGCGATCCTGGAGCTTCCCGTGTGGGACCCCGACAGCATCGTCCCCGGCTACATCCGCATGCCGGCCATCGTGGCCCTGGCGATCCTGGCCGACGTCGTCCCCCGGGTGGTCTGGCGCTCGCGCCGGGCGCTGCGCAGGCTGCCCCGCACCTGGCTCGCGGTGTGGCGGGAGCGCTGGCCGACGTCGCACCTGCTGTTCGCCGTCGGCGGGGTGAGCGCCTGGTACCTCTGCTACGCCACGTTCCGCAACCTCAAGAGCATGGCTCCGTTCATCAACGACCGGAACTGGGACTCCGAGATGGCGCGCCTGGACCGGGTGCTGTTCTTCGACCACGACCCGGCACAGCTCACCCACGACGTCTTCGGCACCGGCATCGCCGCGCACGTGTTCAGCACCGCCTACATGGCCTGGATCGTGCTGATCCCGGCCAGCATCGCGATCGCCCTGGTCTGGACCCGCCACACGAGCGCCGGCTCCTGGTACGTCACCGCGGTCGCCTTCGACTGGGCGCTCGGCGCGCTGTTCTACATCCTGCTGCCCTCGGTGGGGCCGATCTACAGCGAGCCCGAGAAGTTCCAGGACCTCCCCGACACCCTGGTCACCCGGCTCGCCTCCGACATGTGGGACACCCGGCTGGCCGTGCTCGACGACCGGTTCGCCGCCGGCACCCTGCAGACGATCGCGGCGTTCCCGTCGCTGCACGTCGGCATCATGGTCACGATCTGCCTGATCGTGGAGTACGTCGGGCTGTCCCGCTGGATCCGGCTGGCCTCCTGGGCGTTCCTCGTCCTCACGATCATCGCCACCGTCTACCTCGGCTGGCACTTCTTCATCGACACCGTCGCCGGTGCCGCGGTCGGCTCGGTCACGGTGTGGGCGGCGGCGCTGGCCACCGGCAACCACGACGGGCTACGACCTCGCCTGCGACGCGTTACCGAGACCCCGACGCTGACGGGCTCGCGCCCGCGTCAGGACCAGGCACGCTGACCATCCGGCGCGAGTCGCGCCAGGCGCGCACGACGTTCGCCGCCTCGCGCCGGCCGCCGCGCAGCGGGCTCAGCAGCACGACCGCGAGCGCGATGACCAGCGGCTTGTGGCGCACCAGCGCGTTCTCCCCGTGGCGCCGGTGCACCGCGAACAGGTTGCGGTACATGTAGTAGCCCTTCCAGCCCGCCAGGTCGTGCTGCTGGCTGAAGTCGAGCTGCCGCACGAGCACGGCGTCGCGCACCGCCCACACGCGGAACCCGGCCCGGCGGGCGCGGATCGCGAAGTCGGCGTCGTCGTAGAAGATGAAGAACGACGGGTCGGGCAGCCCGATCGCGTCGATCACGTCGCGCCGCACCAGGAAGCCCTCGAAGGCGACGTTCTCGATCTCCACCAGCGGCGGCATCGCCTCGCGGGTGCCGTAGTCGGTCTCGACCATCGAGGTCTTCGGCCGGACGGCGAGCGGGTTGCGCAGGTCGAACCGGGTGGCGGCCTTCTCGACCAGCCGGCCCGCGGAGTCCTCGCGGACCGCGGCCAGGCAGGCCTCGTCATGGCTCATCAGCACCGTGAGGCAGTCCGGGGCCGGCACGACGTCGTCGTCCATCAGCCAGATCCGGTCGAACCCCCGCTCGTGGGCGGCCTCGACCCCGCGGTGGAAGCCGCCGGCCCCGCCGACGTTCTGCTCGCTGGTCACGACCTCGAGCCCCGGCAGCGTGCTCGCCGCGAGCACCTCGGCGGTGTGGTCGGTGCTGGCGTTGTCGACCACGATGACGGCGTCCGGCGCGCGCTCGAGGGCGGCGAGGCCGTCGAGCATCCCCGCGAGCAGGTCGGCGCGGTTGTAGGTGACGACGACGACGGCGACGGTCTCGGTCGTCACCTCAGGTACCTCCGGTGTCCGGTGAAGTCGCCGCGCAGCCCGGCGCGGGCGGCGCGGGCGCTGAGCGCGATCCGGCCGGGCCGGCGGCGGGTGAGCAGGTAGAACCACACGGTCTTCACCCAGAACATCAGCACGTGCGGCCAGCCGCGGTAGGTGCGCAGGTTGACGGTGTTGTTGCGGGCCATGCAGTAGGCCTTGAGGTCGCTCGGCGTGAAGTTGTAGGTGGTGCGCCCGAACATCATCCGGGTGCCGAGCTCGCCCACCGACGGGTGCCGCACGACGGCATCGACCACGGTGCCCACCCGCGCGCCCTCCCGCTCGGCGCGCCACAGGTACTCGACGTCGTCGCCCCAGATGAAGAACTCGGCCCGCGGCAGCCCGATCCGCTCCACGAGGTCGCGGGTCACGAGCACGCCGTTGAACGGGATCACGACGCCCTCGACCAGGCCGTCGCGGGCGGCGGCCCCGGCCGCCGTGCGGTCGCCGACGGCGCGGGTGCCGCCGGGCAGCCGCATCGGGAAGACGAGCCGCTCGGCGTCGTGCTCGTCGACGACGACCGGGCCCCAGAAGTCGAGCCCCTCGTGGCCGAGCAGCCGCGTCGAGGCAGTCGGCGTCGGGCAGGCCGTCGTCGTCCATCAGCCAGACGAGGTCCGCGCCCGCGCTCCATCGCCCAGGCGAGCCCGTCGTGGAAGCCACCGGCACCGCCGGTGTTGGTGTCGAGGGTGCGCACGAGGAGGCGGTCGTCGGCCTGACCGGCCAGCCACTCCCCCGTGCCGTCGGTGGAGGCGTTGTCGACGACGAGCACCTCGTCGAGCGCCGCGCACCTCGCGCAGCCGCGCGACGAGCCGTTCGAGGAGGGGCAGCCGGTCGAACGTGACCACCACCGCGACCAGCACGGCCCTGACCCTACGGTGAGGCCATGGAGACCGACGCCATCACCTCGCTCGTGCAGGAGGTCGCCGCCGAGGTCGTCACGCCGCGGTTCCGCGCGCTGGGCTCCGACGAGGTCTGGGAGAAGGGCCCGGGCGACCTCGTGACGCAGGCCGACGCCGAGGCCGAGGTGCTGCTCACCCGGGCGCTCGGAGCCGCCTACCCCGACGCGCTGATCCTCGGCGAGGAGGCCTACTCCGCCGACGACGGTCTGGCCGACGCCTACACCCGCGCCGAGCACGCCTTCACGATCGACCCGGTCGACGGCACCAAGAACTTCGTGAACGGCTCCCCCGACCACGCCGTGATGGTGGGAGAGCGCCGGTCGGCGTGGTGGTGCGCGCCTGGATCTGGCACCCGCAGCACCACCGGATGTTCGTGGCCGAGCGCGGCGCCGGCGCCTTCGCCGACGGCGTCCGCCTCACGACCACGCCGCCGTCCGGGCCACCGGACACCTGGCGGGGCCGCACCTCGCGCCGCGGCTGGGTCGGGCGGGCACTGCCGACGATGCGCCCCTTCGAGCTGTCGTGGGTGAGCTGCGGCATCGACTACCCGATGCTGGTGCAGGGCGCGGCCGACTACCTCGTCTACCGCGACACCAAGCCCTGGGACCACGCCCCCGGCTCGCTGATCGTCACCGAGGCGGGCGGCATCGTGGGCCGCCCCGACGGCACCGACTACACCGCCGACCGGTCGGCCCGCACCGGGCTCGTCGTCGCACCCGACCGGGCCGTCTTCGACGTCGTGCGCCGCGCGCTCGAGACCACCGGTTGGGCCGAGCCGGCCTGACCGCTCGGCGTCCGGCCGCCTGGCGTGCCGGACGGGCCTGGCGCTGTCAGCAGACCCCGGCGAGGTCGTCGGACTCGTTCGCCGCGTAGCCGTCCTTGAGGGAGCCGACCGAGCCGCCGGTGACCGGCGCGTCGGCCCGGACCTTGCGCTTGCCCGGCTTCGGCGCCTTCCCCTCGGCGCGGTCGATCGCGGTCTGCACCTTGGCATGGACGAGGTCGATGTCGGGGTGCGCGGTGTCGATCATCGGCGGCACCAGCGACAGCGTCGACATCCGCTGGTCCTTGGCCTTCACCGACAGGTCGATGAAGCGGTCGACCTCGGAGGCCGGGAGGCTCGTCGAGATCATCTCCGAGGACGCGCGGGTGATCTTCTCGAAGTTGCGCAGCGCCGCCTGCGGGCTGACCTGCTCGAGCAGCGCGTTCATCACGCACTTCTGCCGGGCCATCCGCGAGTAGTCGTCGGACCCCTCGCGGGCCCGGGCGTACCAGAGCGCCTCCCACCCGTTCAGCGTGCGGGTGCCGGGCTCGAGGTAGCCCTTGACGTCGCTCCCGAGCCCGCCGTACGGGATCCGGTCGCGCACGGTGAGCTCGACGCCGCCGACGGCGTCCACCAGACCCTTGAACCCCTTGAGGTTCACCATCGCCCAGTAGTTGATCCGCAGCCCGGTGATCCCCTCGACCGCCATCACGGTGGCGTCGGTGCCGGGGTGCTCGGAGCCGGGGAACAGCTCGGTGTTGTCGCCGGCCCAGGTGCTGACGCCGTTGAGGTAGCACTCGTCGCAGTCGAAGCCGTCGGGGAACTGCTCCGCCATCACCGAGCCGGGCGCGAACGGGAAGTTCGCCATGTTGCGCGGCAGTCCGATGAGCACGGTGCGGCCGGTCTCGGCGTCGATCGAGGCCACGGTGATCGAGTCGGGGCGCAGGCCCCAGCGGCCCACCCCGGAGTCGCCGCCCAGCAGCAGCACGTTGTAGCGGCCGTCGTGGGCGCCGACCACCTTCCCGTCGCCGAACGTGGTGATCAGGAAGTCGCGCTGCACGCCCACCAGGTGCGCCCCGAAGAGCAGCATGCCGGCCACCGAGAAGCAGAGGAGGCCGTTGACGCCGATGGCGACGCGCCGGTGCTGCAGGCCGTAGCTGAGCGGGCTGCCGATCCGCCAGGCGTCCATGAAGAGCAGGGCCCAGCCGACGGCGCCGGCCAGCAGCGCCAGCCGCAGCCACAGCAGGAGCGCGGTGTTCGCGACGATCCAGTACCCGAGCTCGCGGTGCACGGCGACGGCGAGCACGGTCCCGGTCAGCACCACCCACAGCCCGAGCCAGGTGCGCAGCGCCACCAGCCCCACCCGCCGGTTGCCCGCGGCGAGCTGGGCACTGCCCGGCGCCACCAGTGTCATCGCCATGAACGACATCGCGCGGCGGAACCGGACCTTGGCCGCACGGTCGGCGGTGCTCACGGCTACGGGGGTCATGCGGACGCTCTCTGTCGGGGAAGGATCCAGAGAGCCCGAGTATCACCAGCCACACCCGTCACACCACCGCAGGCGCGCCGTCCGCCCCCGATCTCGTGCGGGTGGGGTCCGCGGCCGGCCGGGCGCCGCACGGTAGCGTCACCGCCCATGACCGACCGCCCGGGGAACGGCCCCGACGAGGGCGCAGAGTTCGGCTGGCTCTACGGCTCGAAGGGGTCCGGATCGGGCCCCCCGCCGCCGGAGCCGTCGCCCGACGCCACCCGGGTCCTCCCCGTCCAGCCGCGCCCCGACGCCGCCCCGGGCGGCCCCACCCGCGCCACTCCGCCCGCGCCGGCACCCGGGCCCCCGCCCGGCGCCGTCCCGCCGCCGCGCGGCCCGCAGCAGCCGCCCGGCCGCACCGGTGGCGGGTTCTGGGCACGACGGCTGCGCCGTCCCGGCTTCTACGTCAAGACGTTCTTCCTGCTCCTCGTGCTCTGGCTGATCTACACCGCGGTCGTGCCGTTCTTCGCCTGGCGCAGCGTCGACAAGGTCGACTACGAGCCCGACGGCGACCGACCCTCCGAGCAGGACGGCACGACCTACCTGCTCGTCGGCAGCGACTCCCGCGCCGGGCTCACCAAGGCGCAGCGCAAGGAGCTCGCCACGGGCAACCCCAAGAGCGAGCTCACCGACACGATCATGCTGCTGCACACCGGCTCCGGACCGACGACGCTGCTCTCGATCCCGCGCGACACCGAGCCCGGCGGCGACTACGGCGTCGGCAAGATCAACGGCGCCTACGCCAGCGGCGGGGCGAAGCTGCTCACCCGGATCGTCGAGCAGGAGACCGGCATCCGGGTCGACGGCTACGTGGAGATCGGGCTCGGCGGCGTGGCCGGCGTCGTCGACGCCGTCGGCGGCATCGAGGTGTGCCCGAAGCAGAACATCACCGACAAGCTGGCCGGCCTCAAGATCAAGAAGGGCTGCCAGGAGGTCGACGGCCGGACGGCGCTCGCCTACTCCCGCTCCCGCAAGAAGTCGCCGCTCGGCGACCTGGCGCGGGTGCAGCGGCAGCGCGAGGTGGTCGCAGCGATCGGGTCGAAGGTCCGCTCGCCGTGGACGGTCGTGAACCCGGTCAGGTGGTGGCGACTCAACAACGCCGTCCCCGACTTCTTCGCCTTCGGCGAGGGCATGAGCACGATCGACGCCGGCCGGTGGGCGCTCGCGATGAGCCAGACCAGCGGCGGCGACTCGAAGACCTGCACGGTGCCCGTCACCGACGGCTCCGCCACGCAGTGGGACCGCGACCGCGCCGACCCGCTGTTCAAGGCGATCCAGGACGACGAGACCGACGCGATCACCAAGGAGCAGTGCACCCCGGCCGGGATCGTGGGAGCGGAGTGAGCGACCGGTTCGAGACGCTCGGTTGGAGCGTCGACGACGACGGCGTCGCCACCGTGCTGCTCGACCGGCCGGACGCGCTCAACGCCTTCGACCTCACGATGGCGCGCGAGCTGCACGAGGTCTTCACCACCGAGGCCCGCTCCGACGACGTCCGCGCGGTCGTCGTCACCGGTGCCGGTCGTGCGTTCTGCGCCGGTATGGATCTCTCGGCCGACGGCAACGTCTTCGGCCTCGACGAGACCCTCGACCCGACGCCGGAGTCGCTGCGCGAGCACCTCGACGACCCGGCCTGGGTCGACGGCGTCCGCGACACCGGTGGCAGGGTCACCCTCGCCATCCACGACCTGCCGAAGCCGGTGATCGCCGCGATCAACGGCCCCGCCGTCGGCATCGGCGCCACGATGACGCTGGCGATGGACCTGCGCCTCGCCTCCACGAAGGCGCGCATCGGCTTCGTCTTCGGGCGGCTCGGCATCGTGCCGGAGGCGGCGTCCTCGTGGTTCCTGCCACGGATCGTCGGCGTGCAGCAGGCGCTGGAGTGGGTCTACTCCGCCGACGTCCTCGACGCGGAGACCGCGCTCGCCGGCCGGCTCGTCCGCTCCGTGCACGAGCCCGACGACCTGCTGCCGGCCGCCCTCGACCTGGCCCGCTCCTTCGTCGTCGGCCGCTCCCCCGTCGCCCTCGGCCTCGCCAAGCGGCTGCTGTACGCCGGCAGCGCGGCCCCGCACCCGCTCGAGGCCCACCTCGCCGACTCGCTGGCGATGTGGCACACGTCGGTCGGCGACGGCAAGGAGGGCGTGGCCGCGTTCCTCGAGAAGCGCGACCCGACGTTCACCGGCAAGGCCTCCGAGCTGCCGCGGATCCTGCCCGGCTGAGGCGGGCAGAGGCCCGCGACTGCTGGATCGCACCCGGTCGCGCCTAGGCTGTGGGTATGCCGGAACTCGAGAATGTCGACCACCTCCCGGCAGGCGACGCGCAAGCGGGCCCGACGGACCCAGCGAGCACCGCCTCCCCCACCCGCGAGGTCCCCGACGACGCGCGCGACCAGTGGGCCGTCGCCGCCCGCGAGGTGCTCACCGAGGTCGCGAGCACCTACCACTCGGTGCTGACCTACAAGGAGGTGGCGGCCGCGGTGCAGGAGCGCACCGGCATCCACACCCGCCAGCTGCAGCAGCACTGGATCGGCGACGTCCTCGCCCGGGTCGCGGCGGAGTGCCTCCGTCGTGACGAGCCCAACCTGTCGTCGCTCTGCGTCAACGCCCAGGGCAGCGTCGGCGAGAGCTACCGCAAGGTGGTCACGGAGCTCACCGGCTCGGCGCCGGAGGACCCCGACGCCCACGCCGCGCAGGTGCGCCTGGAGTGCTACCGGGCCCACGGCGCCGACATGCCCGACGACGGCGGCCGCGCCGCCCTCACCCCGAAGCTCGGGGCCGCCCGGAGCCGGCTGCGCGCCGCGGCGCTGCGCGACCGGCCCGTGCCCGTCTGCCCCCAGTGCCACATGGCCGTGCTCCCCAGCGGCGCCTGCGACACCTGCGACTGACCGCTCAGGCGAACGCCTTGCCCGACAGCATCTGCCGGGCCATGACGATGCGCTGCACCTGGTTGGTGCCCTCGTAGATCTGGGTGATCTTCGCGTCGCGAAGCATCCGCTCGACCGGGTAGTCGCGGGTGTAGCCGTAGCCGCCGAGCACCTGGACGGCGTCGGTGGTGACCTGCATGGCGGTGTCGGAGGCGAAGCACTTGGCCGCCGCGCCGTGGAAGGTGAGGTCGGGGTCGTTGCGCTCGGAGCGGCCGGCCGCGGCGTAGGTGAGCTGACGGGCGGCCTCGACCTTCATGCCCATGTCGGCGAGCAGGAACTGCAGGCCCTGGAACTCCGCGATCGCCTTGCCGAACTGCTGACGCTCCTGGGCGTACCGGAGGGCGTGGTCGAGGGCGCCCTGGGCGACGCCGACGGCCTGGGCGGCGATCGTGATGCGGGTGTGGTCGAGGGTGCGCATGGCGGTCTCGAAGCCGGTGCCCTCCGCGCCGATCATGCGGTCGGCCGGGATGCGGACCTTGTCGAGGTAGACCTCGCGGGTGGGCGAGCCCTTGATGCCGAGCTTCTTCTCCGGGGCGCCGAACGTGACGCCGGGGTCGGACTTCTCGACGACGAACGCCGAGATGCCCCGGCTGCGCTTCTCGGGATCGGTGACGGCGAGCACGGTGTAGTACTCGCTGACGCCGGCATTGGTGATCCAGCGCTTCACGCCGTCGAGCACCCACCCGTCGCCGTCGCGCACGGCCTTGGTCCGCATCGACGCGGCGTCGGACCCGGCCTCCGGCTCGGAGAGGCAGTAGGAGAACCCGCCCTCGCCGCGGGCCAGCGCGCCGAGGTACTTCTTCTTCAGCTCCTCCGAGCCGGCCAGCTGCACCGGCAGCGAGCCGAGCTTGTTGACCGCGGGGATCAGCGACGACGACACGCAGGCGCGGGCGACCTCCTCGATCACGATCACCGTGGCGAGCGCGTCCGCCCCCGCGCCGCCGTACTCCTCGGGCACGTGCGGGGCGTGGAAGTCGGCCTGCTGCAGCGCCGCGGCGGCCTCCTCCGGGTAGCGGGCCTGCTCGTCGACGTCGGCCGCGAACGGCGCCACCTTGGCCTCGACGAGGTCGCGGACGGCGGCCCGGATCTCCCGGTGCTCCTCGGAGAGGGCGAACATGTCGGTCATGGCGCGAACTCTAGGCTCGGGACCATGACGTCCTGGCAGGACCCCGAGGCGGTCCGGTTCATGCTCGACGACTGCGAGACCTGGGCCGTGGTCGGGCTCTCCGGCAACCGCTCGCGCACCGCCTACGAGATCGCCGCACTGCTGCAGCAGCGCGGCAAGCGGGTCGTGCCGGTGCACCCCGATGCACCGACGGTGCTCGGCGAGCAGGGGTACGCCACCCTCGCCGACGTCCCGTTCCCGATCGACGTCGTCGACGTGTTCCGCCGCTCCGAGGCGGCCGGCGAGTTCGCCGACCAGGCGGTCGCGGTGGGCGCCCGGGCGGTGTGGTTCCAGCTCGGCGTCGTCGACGAGGCCGCCTTCGACCGCACCACGGCGGCCGGGGTGCCGATGGTCATGGACACCTGTCCCGCCATCGAGTGGCGCCGTGGAGCCGGCCGTGGAGCCGGCCGTGGGGTGGAGCTGGCCGTGGAGCTGGGTGACCTCACCGTCGCGCCGGGCCCCGGTCTGCCCCGCGGCCTGGTGGTGCCCGCGGCCGAGCTGACCGAGCGGTTCTCCCGCTCCCCCGGGCCGGGCGGTCAGTCGGTCAACACCACCGACAGCAGGGTGCAGCTCGAGTTCGACGTCGCCGGCTCGCCCGCCCTCACCGACGCCCAGCGCGCCCGTGCGGTCGCGGCCGTCGGGGACCGGTTGGTGGTGACGGCCTCCGAGCACCGCTCCCAGCACCGCAACCGGGTGGCGGCGCGGGAGCGGATGGCCGCCCGGCTGCGCGAGGCGCTCGCGCCGCCTCCCCCGCCCCGACGCCCCACCAGGCCCACCCGCGGCTCCCAGCGGCGCCGGCTGGAGGCGAAGAGGCAGCGCGGCGAGACCAAGTCGCTGCGCGGCCGGGTGCAGGGCGAGTAGCTCAGAACCCGAGCCGCCGCGCGCCACCGGCGCCACCGCGCACGGCGTCGCCCTTGGCCCGTGCGGTCTCCCGCAGCGCGCCCTGGAACTCGACCATCCGGCGCTGCAGGTCGGGATCGGTGGCCGCGAGGATGCGGACGGCGAGCAGCCCGGCGTTGCGCGCGCCGCCGACGGCGACGGTGGCCACCGGCACGCCGGCCGGCATCTGCACGATCGAGAGCAGCGAGTCGAGGCCGTCGAGGTGCTGCAACGGCACCGGGACCCCGATCACCGGCAGCGGCGTCACCGCGGCGAGCATGCCGGGCAGGTGAGCCGCTCCCCCGGCCCCGGCGATGATCACCGAGAGCCCGCGGCCGGCGGCCCCGCTGCCGTAGTCGAGCATGTCGTGCGGCATCCGGTGCGCCGAGACGACGTCGGCCTCGTGGGCCACGTCGAACTCGGCGAGCGCCTCCGCGGCCGCCCTCATCACCGGCCAGTCGGAGTCGGACCCCATCACGATGCCGACGCGTGCGTCTGCGGTCACTGCTACCTCACTCACTCTCGTTGCCCAGGTCGCCGCGGAACCAGGCGGCGGCGTGCCGCGCCCGCTCGAGGCACTCGTCGAGGTCGTCGCCGTAGGCGTTGACGTGGCCCACCTTGCGACCCGGCCGCAGCCCCTTGCCGTACAGGTGCACCCGCAGGTGGGGGTCGCGGGCCAGCGCGTGCGGGTAGCCGTCGTAGAGCCGGCCCACGCCGGCCCCCGCCTGCTCGGGGCCGCCCAGGATGTTGACCATCACCGTCCACCGCGCCCGCGGGGCGGGCGAGCCGAGCGGCAGGTCGAGCACGCCGCGCAGGTGGTTCTCGAACTGCGAGGTGACGGCGCCGTCCTGGGTCCAGTGGCCGGTGTTGTGCGGCCGCATCGCCAGCTCGTTGACGAGCACGCGACCGTCGTCGGTCTCGAACAGCTCGACGGCGAGCACCCCGGTGACGCCCAGCTCGCCCGCCAGCCGCAGCGCGATCTGCTGCGCGTGCACCGCCAGGTCGGGGTCGAGGTCGGGCGCCGGTGCCACCACCTCGTGGCAGATCCCGTCGCGCTGGGTCGACCACACCACGGGGTAGGCGGCCGCCTGCCCGCTCGGCGAGCGCACCACGAGCGCCGACAGCTCGCGGCGGAAGTCGACCCGCTCCTCGGCCAGCAGGGCGACGCCGGCCGCAGCGGCGGCCCGGAACGGCTCGGCGCACCCGGCCTCGTCGTCGACGAACCACACGCCCTTCCCGTCGTAGCCGCCGCGCGTGGTCTTGAGCACGCACGGGAACCCGAACTCCGTCACCTCGGCCGGTGCGGAGACCACCGCGTGCCGCGGGCAGGGCGCTCCGAGCTCGGTGAGCCGTGCCCGCATCACCGCCTTGTCCTGGGCGTGCACCAGCGCGTCGGGGCCGGGCCGGACGGCGACGCCGCTGCGCTCCAGCGCGCGCAGGTGCTCGGTCGGCACGTGCTCGTGGTCGAAGGTCACCACCGTCGCGCCCTCGGTGACGGCGAGCAGTGCGGCGAGGTCGGTGTGGTGGCCCACCACCTGGTCGGGGATGACCTGGGCGGCCGAGACGCCCTCGGCCTCGGCGAGCAGCCGCAGCGGGACCCCGAGCGCCGCGGCCGGCTCGGCCATCATCCGGGCCAGCTGACCGCCGCCGACGACCGCGACGGTGGGCGCGGGCTCGGTCACGCGGTCAGGCACGCGGTCAGGCTAGTGGTCGGGCTAGTGGTCACCAGCGGTGACGTCCGAGGCGGCACCCGTCGAGGCGCCGGTCCCGCCCGGCGCAGTCTCGAACCGCAGCCCCTTGCCGCGGTGGGTGGTGATGAGCGTCGGGCGCCTCGTGTCGTCGCCGAGCTTGCGGCGCACCCAGCCCAGGTGCACGTCGATCGTCTTCGACGAGGTGTAGAACGTGGTGTTCCAGACCTCCTGCATCAGGTCGTCGCGCGAGACGATCTGCCCCGCCCGCGAGATCAGGGCGCACAGCAGGTCGAACTCCTTGCGGGAGAACGTGACCTCGACGTCACGCACCCACACGCGACGGTCCACAGGGTCGAGTCGCACGCCCTGCACGTCGTACACCCCGCGACCGTAGGCCGGGAACCGGGGCAGCCGGGTCCGAACGGTCCCACGGCGAGCAATGGTCTGGACCAGCCGCACCAGGGCCGCACCAGGGCCGCACCAGGGCCGCACCCCAGCCCGGCCCGGTGCTACTGCCGCTGCACCGTGACCGGCTCGATCACCCCGAAGCCGCGCATCGGCCGGGCCGGGAGCCGGCGGGACTCGAACTGGTCGGCGGGCAGCAGGTCGGCGGTGTCCTGGTCGACGATGACCCGGTTGCGACGCGCGACGGCGGTCATCCGGGCCGCGAGGTTGACCGGCGGGCCGAACACGTCACCGAGCCGCAGGACGACGGCGCCGCTGGCCAGCCCGAGCCGCACGTCCGGCATCCGGGAGTCCCGGCCCACCACGTTGATGATCCCCTCGGCGGTGTCGTAGGCGGCCACGGCGTCGGTGTTCACGAACAGCACCGAGTCGCCGATCGTCTTGATGACGCGGCCGTTGTGACTGGTGACGACGTCGGCGCAGCGTGACTCGAACAGCTCCACCAGGTCGCCGATCCGGTCCCGGCTGAGCTCGTTGCTCAGTGCGGTGAAGGCCACGATGTCGGCGAACCCGACGGTCAGCTGCGTCGTCGAGAGGTCGGAGTCGCCGTCGTCGACCAGCACGCTCATCCGGCCCACCGCGGCGGCCAGGTGACGCCGCCAGGCGTAGACCATGAGCTCCTCGAAGTTCTCCGCGAAGTCGTCGAGCAGCTGGCGGGCCGCCTCGCGGCGCTCGCCGCCGACCGACGTCCCGTCACCGGCGAGCTCCACGACGCGGTGCACCAGCGCCCCGACCTCCCAGTCCGCCAGCCGCGCCATGGTCTGACCCAACGCGCGGGTGAGGGTGACCGCGAGGTCGAAGTCCATCAGCCCGGCGTCGACCGCCTGCACCAGCGAGGTGACGGCGGCGACGTCGCCCGGGGTGTAGGCGCGGGTCCCGCCGCTCTCGGGGAAGCCCAGGGCCCGCCACAGCCGGCGGGCCTGCTCGAGGGTGACGCCGCTCTCGGCGGCCACCTCGGCCGCGCTGTAGACCGGCTCCTCGCCGAGGATCCGGGCCGTCAGCTCCGCGACGACGTCGGCGCCGTCGGGCTGGCCGTCGGGCTGGCTCTCGGGCTGGCTCTCGGGCTGGGCGGGGCCGCTGTCGTCGGACAGGTCAGTGCCCCTCGTGGGCACGGGTCTCGCGGGTGTGGAGGCCGTGGAGCAGCTCGTTGATCTGCCGCTGGGTCTGCTCGACCCGGGGGATGTCGGGCAGCAGCACCTGGCCGTGGGTGCTGGCGTCGCTGATCACCAGCGTGCCGCAGCCGAGCATCCGGTCGATGATGCCCAGCTCGTAGGCGACGTCGCTGATGCGGCTGAGCGGGATGTCGTGGCCGCGCCGGGTGACGACGCCGTGCCGCGTGATGAGCCGGCGGTCGGTGACGGTGTAGGACGAGGTGAGCCAGGTGAGGAACGGCCACACGACCAGCCACACCGCGAGGACCGCGACCACCACCCACGCCACGAGCCGGGCGGTGCCGTTGTCGACGAACATCGTGACCGCGACCCCGGCCGCGAGCAGGACCACCAGGATCAGCAGTGGCAGCAGCAGCGCCTTGGGATGCGTGCGGGTGCTGACGACGATCTTCTCGCCCGGGTTCAGCAGCTTCTGGGAGATGACCACGGCTCGATCATGGCACCGAAACGGCGCCGATGGGCCCGGTTCCGGAGGGCCCGGCCCTGTCGGCCCCGGTGAGGTTGGTCAGGGTGCGTTGGTCAGGGTGCGGTGAGGGCCTGCACGTGCACGACGTCGCCCGCGGCCACCGGCGTGCGGCCCTCGGGGCCCTCGACCACGAGCCGACCGCCGGGGTCGATCTCGACGGCCCGACCCTCGAGCGTGGACCCGTCGGGCAGCTCGACCCGCACGTCCTGCCCGATCGTGACGCAGGCGGCGGTGTAGGACTCGGCGAGTCGCATGCCGCCGGCGTCCTCGCCCGCCTCCCAGGCGGTGTAGGCCTCGCGCAGCGCGTTGAGCACCTCGACCAGCACCTCGGTGCGGTCGACCGGCTGCCCGGACTCGAGGGCGAGCGAGGTGGCGGTGGGCACGGGCAGCTCGTCGGCGGTGAGCCCGGTGTTGACACCGATGCCCACGACGGCGGCGGGGCCCTCGGGGGTCTCGACCCGCTCGACCAGGATCCCGGCGACCTTCTTGTCGCCGATCATCACGTCGTTGGGCCACTTGACCCCCGCGGCGAGACCGCGGGCCTTCAGCGCCTTGTCGACGGCGTAGCCGGCGAGCAGCGGGAGCCACGGCCAGGCGCGGGTCGGCGACTGCGGGCGCAGCAGCATCGAGAACGTGACGGCGGTGCCGGGCGGCGTCTGCCAGGTGCGGTCGAGCCGGCCGCGCCCGTCGGTCTGGTGGTCGGCCACCACGACGAGACCGTCGGGAGCGCCGGCGCGGGCCCGCTCGGCGACCACGGCGTTGGTGGACGGCGAGCTGGCGAGCACCTCCACCGTGAGATCGGGCATGAGCGCCGGGTTGTCGGCGGAGAGCCGAGTGGGGTCCAGGGGTGGGCGCTCGGCCGGGTCCGTCGTCACGGGCCCTAGCCTGTCCTACCGAACCGCGATCGCAAAGCACCCGATCTGCAGCCGATCTGCACCGATCTGCACCGATCTGCACCGATCTGTCTGAGGAGCACGAGTGAGCGTCAACCCGGGAGCCGGTACCGAGATCCCCGACGACATCGACGTCCACACCACGGCCGGGAAGCTCGCCGACCTGGACCGCCGTCTCGACGAGGCGATCCACGCCGGCTCGGCCAAGGCGGTCGAGAAGCAGCACGCGAAGGGCCGCAAGACCGCCCGGGAGCGGATCGAGCTGCTCTTCGACGAGGGCTCCTTCGTCGAGCTCGACGAGCTGGCGCGGCACCGGTCGGTGGCGTTCGGGCTGGAGAAGAACCGCCCGTACGGCGACGGCGTCATCACCGGGTACGGCACCGTCGAGGGCCGCCAGGTGTGCGTGTTCAGCCAGGACTTCACGATCTTCGGCGGGTCGCTGGGCGAGGTCTACGGCGAGAAGATCACGAAGGTGATGGACCTCGCCATCAAGACCGGCAGCCCGATCGTCGGCATCAACGAGGGCGCCGGCGCCCGCATCCAGGAGGGCGTGGTCTCGCTCGGCCTCTACGGCGAGATCTTCCGCCGCAACGTGCACGCCTCCGGCGTCATCCCGCAGATCTCGATGATCATGGGCTCCTGCGCCGGCGGGCACGTCTACTCCCCCGCCGTCACCGACTTCACCGTGATGGTCGACGGCACCTCGAACATGTTCATCACCGGCCCCGACGTCATCAAGACCGTCACCGGCGAGGACGTCACGATGGAGGAGCTGGGCGGCGCCCGCACCCACAACACGAAGTCGGGCAACGCCCACTACATGGCCTCCGACGAGGACGACGCCATCGACTACGTGAAGGCGCTGCTCTCCTACCTGCCGCAGAACAACCTCGACGACGCGCCGGTCTACCTGGAGTCCGAGATGGGCCCGGCGGACCTGGAGGCCGGCGAGGCGGACCGCGCGCTCGACGTCATCATCCCGGACTCGCCGAACCAGCCCTACGACATGCACGACGTCATCACCACCGTGCTCGACGACGGCGAGTTCCTCGAGGTGATGGAGCTCTTCGCGCCCAACATCATCATCGGCTACGGCCGGGTCGAGGGCCGCTCGGTCGGCGTCGTGGCCAACCAGCCGATGCAGTTCGCCGGCACCCTCGACATCGACGCCGCGGAGAAGGCGGCGCGGTTCGTGCGCACCTGCGACGCCTTCAACATCCCGGTGCTCACCTTCGTCGACGTGCCGGGCTTCCTGCCGGGCACCGACCAGGAGTGGAACGGCATCATCCGGCGCGGCGCCAAGCTCATCTACGCCTACTCCGAGGCCACGGTCCCGCTCGTCACCGTCATCACCCGCAAGGCCTACGGCGGCGCCTACGACGTGATGGGCTCCAAGCACCTCGGCGCCGACGTGAACCTGGCGTGGCCCACCGCCCAGATCGCGGTGATGGGCGCCCAGGGCGCGGCCAACATCGTCCACCGCAAGGCGCTGGCCAAGATCGAGGCCGACGGCGGCGACGTCGAGTCGAGGCGGGCCGAGCTCATCGACGAGTACGAGACCACCCTGGCCAACCCCTACATCGCGGCCGAGCGCGGCTACGTCGACGCCGTCATCACCCCGCACGAGACGCGCGGCGAGGTCGTCCGGGCCCTGCGCCTGCTGCGCACCAAGCGCGCCACCCTGCCCCCGAAGAAGCACGGGAACATCCCCCTGTGAGCGGGGCCCGAAGGGTCCCCGAACAGGGGGATGACAGCCGACCCGTCGGAAGCTGCGGAGGAGCGAAGCGGGGGAGCAGCTTGCGACGTGTCGGCGCCCGAGGGCCAACCGAGGGCAGGACGGAGAGATGACCACCGATGCCTGAAGAACCCGAGCACCCCGAGCAGCAGCCACTGCTACGCGTCGTCAGCCCGCACGCGACCCCGGAGGAGGTCGCCGCGCTGGTGGCGGTCTTCGCCGCCCTCGGCGGCGGCGACCAGGCCCCGCCCCGCGCCGTCCGGTGTGGAACGAGCCGGGCCGGCTGGTCCGCACCACCCTCCCCCACGGCCCCGGCGCCTGGCGCGCCAGCAACCTCCCCCGCTGACCCGTCGCGACAATGCGCTGACCCGTCAGTTGTACGAAGTGACGGGTCAGCGCAAAGCTGACGGGTCGGCGTTATAGGACGTCGAGGAGTGACAGGACGGCGAGCGCGAGGGCGACGAGGCCGGTGAGCACCGAGAGCAGCACCTGGCTGCGGAACAGCCAGGCCTCGAGCGGGCCGGCGGGCGCGGGATGGCGGCCGCGGTCGCGGCGCATCTCCCACAGCAGCACCGCCGCGAAGGCGAGGAGCGGGGCGAAGGTCGGCCAGTAGCGCGAGCTGCCGGCGTGCACGAAGGGGAAGACCATGAGCGCGGCGGTGAACAGCTTGACCGCCACCAGGGTGAGCTGCCGCTCGCGCGGGCCGCGGGTGACGGCGAACATCGCGACCAGGCCGCACAGCAGCGCCGGCCCGTAGAGCAGCCAGGTGCCGGCGTGCAGGAACGGGTGGCGGCGTCGAGGGGACCGATCTCGCGGTGCCGGGTGCCGGGCCGGAACCAGAACTCGTAGCCGGACGCCTGGAGCGTGTAGCGCCCGAAGCCGGCACCGACGTCGCGGGCGTAGCCGGTGAGGGTGACGTCCTCGAGGGCGTAGTCGGACATCTGGCCGAGGATCTCGGTCTCGCTCACCCCGCTCGCCCGGTCGGTCTCCCGGGCGTAGCGCACCGGCGCGAACCACAGCGTGGATCCGGGGTCGCACGGTCCGTAGCAGACCCGGTCCCGGTCGCCGAAGGACTGGGCGAGCACCGTGGGCAGGGTGGTGGTGGTGACGACCCGGCTGTCGAGCGCCTGCGAGGCGTACAGCGACCACGGCAGCAGGACGGCGACGAACGCGACGGCGGCGAGCACCAGCGCGCCGAGCGCCCGCAGCCTCACCCGGCCCCGCAGGAACACCACGAGCCCGAGCAGGAACAGCACGAACAGCCCGGCCAGCAGCGGCACCGCACTGGCCCGCAGGTACAGCGTGCCGATCGCGAGCAGCCCGAACCGCAGCCCGGCCCTCCACCCCGGCGCCTCGCCGGCGATGAAGCCGCGGAAGATCCGCACGACGTCGCAGAGCAGGAGGACCACGAGCATCCCGGCGGCGAGGTCGCCCCACGCCCCGCTGCCGAAGAGCACCCACACCGGCACCAGTCCGGGGAGGACCAGCAGCGCCGCGGCGTAGCGGTAGCCGAAGGTGCGGTGCACGGAGCGGACGGCGGCGAACAGCAGCAGCGTGTGGAAGACCGCCAGGTAGGCACGGGCGAGGCCCATCGGGGCGTGCGGGACGAGCAGGTAGAGCGGCGAGAGCACCGCCGACATGCCGGGCATGAACCAGCCGCTGGCCACGACGCTGCGGTCGAGCTCGGCGGTGTTCGGCGAGCGCAGCGCCCCCCAGTCGCGCAGCAGGTTGCCGAGCGCCTTCGCGCCGTCGACGTACTGCGCCTCGTCGCCGATCACCGGCACGTGCCACACCCGCGGCAGCAGCACCAGCGCCAGCACGACGTGGGCCGCCCCGAGGTGCAGCAGCACCTGCCGCTCCGACAGCCCGCGCGCCCAGCCGACCAGGCGGTCGCGCCGCCCCCCGGTCACCGGCTCGGTCGTGGGCTCAGTCGTCATAGGTCTCGAGCCCCGGTGGGAAGCGCTTGGTCTGCACGTAGTCGGTGCAGGCCGACGCCGTGGTGTCGTCGAGCGAGCCCGGCGGCAGGTCGAGGTCGAGCCGGCCCCGCACCACCGAGGAGGCGTCGACGTCGAACGGCGTGATCGTCACGCCCACCCGGCCGTAGTCGGGTCGGTCGTACCACTGCTCGACGACGGGATCGGCCCCCTCCGCGGGCGCGACCGGCCGGAACCCGGCCCGCCAGAGCGCGGCGGTCACGTCGGCCTCGGCGTCGGCCTCGTCGCGCAGGTCGTAGTGCAGCGTGAGACGCCGCACCGTGCCGGCGGGCGCCCACCGGTCGGTGCGCAGCTGCACCGGCAGGTCGAGCACGACGCCGTCCGGGAGCGGGTCGCAGATCGTGCCGAACGGACTCGGCGGGATAGCCGGCCGGTACTGGCCCCCGGTGGGCGCGTCCTCGAGCCGCCCCCCGACCCCCATCGCGACGAGCACGACCACGACGCCGCCGACCGCCAGGGCCCAGCGGGGACGGGAAGGGCGTGCGACGGTGCGGGGCGGCGCGGACCCGTCCACCTCCGCTGCCATGACGCCGCCAGCGTAGACACCAGTAGCGTCTGGCCGGTGACCTCCCCTGCGGTGCCGCTCGTGCTCGCCTCGGCGTCACCGGCGCGGCTCGCGACCCTCCGCAGCGCCGGCGTGGAGCCGACCGTGATCGTGTCCGGCGTCGACGAGTCCCAGCTCGCCGACCTGCCCCCCGCCGACCTCGCGCTCGGCCTGGCCCGGCTCAAGTGCGCGGCCGTCGCGGGGCGGGCCGAGGTGCCGCCCGGCGCGCTGGTACTGGGGTGCGACTCGGTGCTCGAGCTGGACGGCGCCGCCCTCGGCAAGCCGGTCGACGCCGCCGACGCCGTCACCCGGTGGCGCGCGATGCGCGGCCGCAGCGGGGTGCTCCACACCGGCCACTGCCTCCGCGACGTCGATCCCGGTCACGAGGCGGCGGCCACCGCCTCGACCACGGTGCACTTCGCGAGCCTCGACGACGACGAGGTCGCCGCCTACGTCGCGACCGGCGAGCCGCTGCACGTCGCCGGCGCCTTCACCGTCGACGGCCTGGGCGGCGCGTTCGTCACCCGGATCGAGGGCGACCACCACAACGTCGTGGGCGTCAGCCTGCCGCTGCTGCGCACCCTGGTGGCCGACCTCGGGCACCGGTGGACCGACCTGTGGACCCTCAGCCGTTGAGCTCGGCCACGCACGCGTCGACGGCGACCGCCTGAGGCTGCTCGCGGTCGACCGGGTACTCCCAGGCGACGACGGTCCGTCCGTCGACCCAGCTGCGTTCGTCGTCGGCGGTCTTCAGCGTGATCGCGGTCCGGGAGTCCTCCGCCGCGGACTGGTCGTCGAAGAGCCAGATCGCCACCCCGGAGGTGGTCCCCGACCCGCTGTCGTACCTCAGCAGCTCGGGGGGCAGGTCGTCGACCTTCACACCGACGTGGTCGACCTCGACGCCGAACGCCGTGGCGTCCTCGACCTCGGCGTCGACGTCCGCCTCGCCCAGGCAGCTCACGAGTGCCTCGGCATCGGCCTCGAGTCCCGATGCTTCGTCGGCCCCGCCGCCGGACCCGTCCCCTGAGCCGTCCGAGCCGCCGTCGTCGCCGCACCCGCCGACGAGCACCAGCGCACCCACCAGCAGAGCTGCGAGCCGCGTGCCCATGGGATGCCTCCTGTCCTGCCGCCGCGTCACGGGCGGCGCGGCGAGCCTAGGTCGGGCGCGGCCCGGCGCCCGAGGACCGTCGAGGACCGCCCGGCCGGGCTAGTCGAATTGACCCGTTCGGGCCATGTCGGTCCGAGGGTCGCCGGGGCGATGCTGGGGCCCGCTCCCATCACGCGACGTCCGGGGGACCCGTCATGCCCGCTCGCGCCCGCTCCCGGCGCGCGGCCGCCACGCCTGTGGTGACCACCATCCTGGTCGACCCTCGGTCTGCTCGTGGTGGCGGCGCCGCCCAGCTCGGCCGCGGCGCCGGCGCACGACGACCTGGCGGACGCGCTCGCGGTCTCGCTGAGCGCCGGATCCGACAGCACCCTCGACCTCACGACGGCGGAGGCGACCAGGGAGGGTGACGAGCCGACGCCGTGCGGCACCATCACGAGCACCGTCTGGGTCGCCTACACCGCCGTCGACTCCCAGCTCCTCACCGTCGAGACCAGCGCCACGACCCCCCAGCTGGACACCGTCCTCGCCGCTCACACCGCGGCGACGCCCGGGACCTACCCGCTGACCACGGTGGGCTGCAACGACGACGCCACCGGCATCGGCCGGCTCTCGCGGCTCACGTTCCCGGCCGCCGCGGGCACGACCTACTACCTGCAGGTGGGCCACTACGGGGGCGCTCCGCAGTCGGGCGACCCCGGCCCGGGTCCGCTCCAGCTCCACCTGAGTGCCGTCGAGGCCGCCCCCCACGACGACGCGAGCACGCCGACCGGGCTCGGCGCCGCTCCCGGCACGATCTCCGTCGACACCACGCACGCCACCCACGGCACGGGCGACCCGTCGCGCCCGACCGCGACCTACCGCAGCCTCTGGTACTCCTTCGAGGCCAGCGCCGACGGCGCGGTCTCCTTCGAGGCGGCCGGGTCGACCTCGGCCACCCCTGACACGCTCCTCTACGCCTTCCCGGCGACGGGCCCGACCACGCTCGCGGACGCGCTCGAGTTCAGCGACGACGTCGACGAGGACGGCGGCGACCGCCGCTCGCGCCTGGTCGTCGAGGTCGTGGCCGGGCAGACCTACCGGATCCTCGCCGGCACCCGCGACGGCCACGGGGAGTTCACGCTGTCGTGGCAGTCGACCGAGGCGCCCACCCACGCCGTCCACGACGACGTCGCCGACGCGACCGTGCTCGACGCAGCAGGCACGCTCAGCCGGGTCGACGACGACCTCCAGCGGGCCTCCGCGGAGCCGCGCGACCCGGACCTGCCCGGCACCAGCGGCGGGTTCTCGCTCTGGTACCGGTGGACCGCCCCCGCGGACGGCCCGTACCGGTTCGCGACGGCGGCGGCCCCCGGGTCCGCCCCACCTGACACCGTGCTCGCCGTCTTCGCGGGCACCGACCTCGGCGCGCTGGGCGATCCCGTCGCCTTCGACGACGACGCCGACGGCTCCGCCGTCACCTCTCGGGTGCTGGTCGAGGCGACGGCGGGCACCACCTACTCCGTCATGGTCGACGGTTGGCCGGCGCGTCCCCGGGGACCCTTCACGCTGACCTGGGGCGAGGCCGCCCCCGAGGCGACCACCACCACCCTCACCGCCGTCAGCCCGGTGCCGGGTGTCGTCGACCTGACGGCGAGCGTGGCCAGGGCCGACGGCGGGCCGGGCACCGGGAGCGTGCGGATCCGCGACGGGGCGGCGGAGGTCGCCCGTCTCGACCTGGTCGGCGGCACGGCCGCCCGGCGACTGCGCGGCCAGGCCGGCGGCCCGCACAGCTACACCGCCGAGTTCGTCCCGGACACGAGCCTGCAGGCCGCGTCCACCTCGGCCGCGGTTCCGGTGAGCGTGGTCGCGCGACCCCGCCCCGCCAACGACGACTTCGCGAACGCCACGGCGCTCAGCGGCGGCACGGGCACCGCCCCCGCCGTCGACCTGCTCGGCGCCTCCCGCCAGCTCGGCGAGCCGGTGCTCGACGGCGACAGCGACGGCGCGTCGGTCTGGTACCGCTGGACCGCGCCGGTCTCGGACAGCTTCACGTTCACGGCCTCGAGCAGCGACCCGGCGGCCGACACCCTGGTCGGCGCCCTGCGCGGCTCGCAGCTGCGGGACCTCACCGTGCTCCGGTCCGCCCGCGCGCCCGCCGGCCCGTCCTCGTCGATCACGTTCTCCGCGATCGGGGGCCGCGCCTACTACCTGCTGGTCGACGCCGTCGTGCCCGGCACCGCCTCGTTGGCGTGGACACGCGCCGGCGGGACCGACACCACCCTCGACCTGACCCGCGCCGACTCGACCGCGCCGTACACCCTTCGCCTCGAGGCCGTCGTCGGCGGCGCCGCCGAGGGCACGGTCGTGTTCCTGCGCGACGGCGCCGTGGTCTCCCGGGTGGAGACCGTCGACGGTCACGCCCGCAGCGACCTGACCTTCCAGCGCCCCGGGGCGTCCACCGTCGTCGCCGAGTTCTACCCGGCGCACGACGGGGTCCGGCCGTCGTCGTCGCAGCCCCGGCAGGTCACGGTGAGCGCGGACCCGCCGCCGGCGAACGACCCGTTCGCGAGCGCCCGCACGATCAGCGGCCCGGCATCGCCCCCGGCCGGCGTCGCAGGCACGACCCAGGGCGCGACGGCGGACGCGGGCACCCCGCCGACCGCGCTGCCGTCGGTCGCCGACACGTCGGTCTGGTACCGCTGGGTGGCACCGTCCAACGGCTCGTTCGAGTTCACCGCCACCCCGACGCGCGCCGGCACCGACACCGTGCTGCGCGTCTTCGAGGGCACCGCCCTCGCGCACCTGCGCCCGCTCGCCGAGGACGACGACGGCGGACCGGCCACCGGCTCGCTGGTGGGGATCTCGGCCGCCGCCGGCCACACCTACCACCTGCTGGTCGACGCCTACGAGCTCCGCACCATGGGCCCGTTCACCCTCACCTGGGAGCAGGTGCCAGCACCGCTCGACACGACGACCGCCCTCACCGGCTCGGCGTCGGGCCGGACCGTCACCCTGCGCGCCGTCGTCGACGACCCGGCGTCCGACGCGGGCCTGCCGGGCCAGGTGGAGTTCTTCGACGGCACCGTGAGCCGGGGCGTGGTCCCGGTCACGGCGGCCGACGGCCTGGCCGTGCGCACCCTCGCGGGCGTGAGGCCGGGCGGGCACACCTATCGCGCGGTCTTCGTGCCGGACGACCACCGCTACGCGCAGTCGACCTCGCCGGACCGGACCGTCACCGTGCGTCGGGTCGCCACCCGCACCACGCTCGCCGCCCCGACCCGCGTGACGCGGGGCGCGCGGCCCGTCGTGACCGCCACCGTCCGGATGGGCACCGCCCGCGCCAGTGGCAGCGTCACGTTCACCCTCAACGGCCGGACGCTGCGCACCAAGGCGCTGCGCCGCGGCCGGGTGGCGCTGCGGCTGCCGGCCCTGGGCGTGGGTCCGTGGTGGGTGACCGCCACCTACCTCGGCAACGCCGTCGCCGCCCGGTCCTCGGCCACCCGGACGATCGCCACCCGTCGCTGACCGGCCCGGCCGCCGGTCAGCCGGTCAGCCGGTCAGCCGGTCAGCCGGTGACCAGCTTGGCCGCCTTGTTGACGGTCTCCACGAGTCCGTAGGCGAGCGGGACCGCCACGAGGGTCCACGCCACCACCAGTCGGGCCTTCGTGCTCATCGGCTGCTCCCCTCGCGCTCGCGCTCGACCGGCTCGTCGGGCTCGTGGAACCGCTCCGCGACCGGGCGCACCAACGCGTTGGCGAGCAGCCCGACCGCGAGCAGCCCGCACATGATGAACAGGGCCGGCTGGTAGGCGTCGGCGGTGAGCGTGCCGGGCTCGCCCGAGCGGTCGAGCACGCTGTTGAGGATCAGCGGTCCGGCGACGCCGGCGGCCGACCAGGCGGTGAGCAGCCGGCCGTGGATCGCGCCCACCTGGTAGGTGCCGAACAGGTCGCGCAGGTAGGCCGGGACGGTGGCGAAGCCGCCGCCGTAGAACGACAGGATCACCGCGGCCAGCAGCACGAACATCGCCGTCGACGAGGAGCCGAACAGGGCGAGCAGGAAGTAGAGGACGAGGCCGCCGCCGAGGAACAGCATGTAGATCGGCTTGCGGCCGACGACGTCGGACGTGGTCGACCACACGAACCGTCCGGCCATGTTGCAGATCGAGAGCACGCCGACGAAGCCGCCCGCCGCCGCGGCGGCCACGGTGGTCTCGTCGCCCTGACGGAAGAAGTCCTGGATCATCGGCGAGGCCTGCTCGAGGATGCCGATGCCCGCCGTCACGTTGCAGAACAGCACGACCCACAGCAGCCAGAACTGCGGGGTGCGGATCGAGCTGGACGCCGACACGCTCGCCGTCGTGACGCGCGGCTTGTCCTTGACCTGCGAGGCGTCCCACCCGGCGGGCTGCCAGTCGTCGGCCGGCACGCGGACCGTGAGCACGCCGAAGGACATGAGGATCGCGTACAGCGCCGCGAGCGTCACGAAGAGCAGCGCCACCGCGTGGCCGTCGGCGACCGAGCCGGTGTCGGTGGGGTCGTACCCGCTGTCGTAGAGGGCCATCAGCCGGCCGCTGAGCGGGCTGGCGACCAGCGCGCCGCCACCGAAGCCCATGATCGCCATCCCGGTGGCGAGCCCCGGGCGGTCGGGGAACCACTTGATCAGCGTCGAGACCGGGGCGATGTAGCCGATGCCGAGCCCGATGCCGCCGAGGACGCCGTACCCGAGGATCACCAGCCACAGCCAGCCGAGCGCGATTCCGGCGGCGGCGACGAGGAAGCCGGTGACCCAGCAGGTGGCCGACAGCGCCATCGCGGCCCGGGGACCGTTGCGGTCGACCCAGGTGCCGCCGAAGCCGGCCGAGATGCCGAGCATCACGATCGCGACCGAGAAGATCAGGCCGATCGTGGTCTGGCTCGCACCGAAGTGCTCGATCAGCGAGTTCTTGTAGACGCTGCTCGCGTAGACCTGCCCGATGCACAGGTGGACGGCGAGCGCCGCGGGCGGGATCAGCCAGCGGCTGAAGCCGGGACCGGCGATGATCCGGTCGCGCGCGAGGAACGAGGGAACCGAGGGGGCCATGTGCTCGACCTTCCGAGGAGTCGGGGACACCCTCCCCGCCGTCGCCGCCGTCGCGACTCACCCGCGAGGGCCGATGTCCTCGACCGGCAGACCCAGCCCCCGGGCGATCAGCATCCGCTGAACCTCGGAGGTGCCCTCGCCGATCTCGAGCACCTTGGCGTCGCGGTAGAAGCGGGTCACCGGGTACTCCTCCATGAAGCCGTAGCCGCCGAAGACCTGGGTGGCGATGCGGGTGGCGGTGACGGCGGACTCGGTGGCGTAGAGCTTGGCCACGGCGGCGGCCTGCTTGAACTCCTGGACCGGCGCACCGCCGTCCTTCATGGCCGCGGCGCGGTAGGTGAGCAGCCGGCTGGCGTGCAGCATGACCTCGAGGTCGGCGATCTGGAACGCCACGCCCTGCTTGCGTCCGATCGGGCCGCCGAAGGTCTGCCGCTCACCGGCGTACTGGACGCTCACGTCGAGGCAGGCCTGGATGCACCCGACGGCGAGCGCCGCGATCGCGACCCGGCCGTCGTCGAGGGTGGCGAGGAACTGGGCGTAGCCGCGGCCGCGCTCGCCGAGCAGGTTCTCCTCCGGCACCCGCACGCCCTCGAAGGTCAACGGGTGGGTGTCGCTGGCGTGCCAGCCGAGCTTGTCGTAGGCGGGCTCGACGGTGAACCCGCGGGTGCCGCTCGGCACGATGATCGCGCTGATCTCCGGCTTGCCCGCCTCGCCGTGCGCCGACTCCCGCTGGCCCGTCCGGGCGGTGACGGTGACGCAGCGGGTGAGCTCGGAGCCGGAGTTGGTGATGAACTGCTTGGCACCGTCGACCACCCACTCGCCGCCGTCGAGCACCGCCTTGGTGCGGGTGGCCCCGGCGTCGGAGCCCGCGCCCGGCTCGGTGAGGCCGAACCCGGCGAGCTCCTCGCCGGCCACCAGCTCGGGGAGCCAGCGGTCCTTCTGCTCCTGGGTGCCGTAGGTCAGGATCGGGTTGATGCCGAGCCCGACGGCGGCCTCCAGCGTGATGCCCATCGACTGGTCGACCCGGCCGATCTCCTCGATCGCGACGCACAGGCTGGTGAAGTCGCCGTCCTCGCCCGCGCCGCCGTACTCCTCGGGAGCGTGCAGCCCGAAGAGCCCGAGCGTGCCCATCTGCCGCACGACGTCGACCGGGAAGTGGTGGTCGCGGTCCCACTGGCGCCGGCGTGCGGTGCGATCTGGACTCGGCGAAGTCCCGCACGCTGCGGCGGAACTCCTCGTGCTCACGGGACAGCTCGTAGGTCATGGTCCGGATGCTACCTCTGGTGGTTAGCGCTTGTTAACCTCCGCGTCGCACGGGAGGTCGAGTGCGCGCACGGCCGAGGAACGAGTTCGTGACCGCGGGTTCGAGACCACGTGCGGTCAGCGGCGACGGGAGCGTGGCCGTTGACCTCCCGCGGTTTCGACTCCGCCGGCGCTCGCTCGAACCCTCCTTCGCGACGGGAGTCGGCTCGTGCCTCGCCGTCTCCCTGCTCAGTCGCAGTTGTCGCAGCGGCCGGTGGCGGGGAGCGCCATGAAGCAGGTGGGGCAGACGGCGACCGGCCGGTCGGAGGCGGCGACGCGCGGCTTCGGCACCGGGCGGTCCTCACGCTCGGTGCGGGGCGCTCCCGGGACCCGCGAGGGCCGCGACGCGGCCCGGGCCCGGGTCGGACGGGTCGGGACCAGCGGCGCAGGCAGCCCGCCGTCCGCGGGGGCCGAGCCGGCCCAGCGGTAGCACTCCAGGCGGAGCCGGGCGGCCTGGAGGTCGTCCTTGCGCGGGTCGGGCACGACGAGCGAGGTCAGCGGCGGCTCGCCGCCTGCTCGCACAGCTGCGCCACCGGCCCCAGCACCTTGTCGACCCAGCGCTCGGGCGGTCGGGTGGTGCGGACCGAGGACCGCGCCTGCAGCTGCTCGGCGAACTCGGCGACGTCGAGGTGCGCGTGATAGCGGTCTGCGGTGTCGAGCAGCAGCTCGTGCGCCTCCGGCACCACGCGGCCAGCGCGTTCACCTCCGAGGTGGGCGTGCCGCTGGCTCCCGCCAGAACCCCTTGCGCTCCTGCGTGTACTCGACCAAACCGGACACGAGCACGAGCATAGGAGCCGTCCACCGAGGGAGCCCGGGCGAGGTGCGTCGGCCCGGCGCAGTAGCCTGCCGGGCGGAGTCCGTCCCCGTCCTCAGGAGTCGTCCACGTGCCCGACGTGAAGCCGCTGCAGAAGGTCCTGGTCGCCAACCGCGGCGAGATCGCCGTCCGGGTGATCCGGGCGTGCAAGGACGCCGGCATCGGCAGCGTCGCCGTCTACGCCGAGCCCGACCGCGACGCGATGCACGTGCGCGTCGCCGACGAGGCCCACGCCCTCGGCGGCTCGACGCCGGCCGACTCCTACCTCGACATCGAGAAGATCGTGGCCGTCGCGCAGGAGTCCGGCGCCGACTCGGTGCACCCGGGCTACGGCTTCCTCGCCGAGAACGCCGACTTCGCCCAGGCCGTCATCGACGCCGGGCTCACCTGGATCGGCCCGCCACCGGCCGCGATCGAGGCGCTGGGCGACAAGGCCAAGGCCAAGCACATCGCCGAGCGCGGCGAACGCCCCGCTCGCGCCCGGCACCAAGGACGCCCTCGACAGCGCCGACGAGGCGGTCGCGTTCGCCGAGGAGCACGGTCTGCCGATCGCGATCAAGGCGGTCTTCGGCGGCGGCGGCCGCGGCCTCAAGGTCGCCCGCACGATCGAGGAGATCCCCGACGCGTTCGAGTCCGCGGTGCGCGAGGCGGTCTCGGCGTTCGGCCGCGGCGAGTGCCTGGTGGAGAAGTTCCTCGACAAGCCGCGCCACGTCGAGACCCAGTGCCTCGCCGACCAGCACGGCAACGTGGTCGTCGTCTCCACCCGCGACTGCTCGCTGCAGCGCCGCAACCAGAAGCTGGTCGAGGAGGCGCCCGCGCCCTTCCTCACCGACGACCAGGTCGCGCGGCTCTACGAGTCGTCGAAGGCGATCCTGCGCGAGGCCGGCTACTACGGCGCCGGCACCTGCGAGTTCCTCGTCGCCCAGGACGGCACCATCTCCTTCCTCGAGGTCAACACCCGTCTCCAGGTGGAGCACTGCGTCTCCGAGGAGGTCACCGGGCTCGACCTGGTGCGCGAGATGTTCCGCATCGCCGCCGGCGAGGAGCTCGGCTACGACGACCCCACGGTCACCGGGCACTCGATCGAGTTCCGCGTCAACGCCGAGGACGGCGGCCGCGGCTTCATGCCCGCCCCCGGCACGCTGTCGGCGTGGAGCCCGCCGCAGGGGCCCGGCGTCCGCATCGACGGCGGCTACGAGAACGGCGAGACGATCCCCGGCGCGTTCGACTCGCTGATCGCCAAGCTGATCGTCACCGGCCGCGACCGCACCCAGGCGCTGGAGCGCTCGCGGCGTGCCCTCGACGAGTTCGTCGTCGACGGCATGCCGACCGTCATCCCGTTCCACCGCGCGGTGGTGCGCGACCCCGCCTTCGTGGCCGCCGACGGCACGTTCGGCGTCTACACGCAGTGGATCGAGACCGACTTCGACAACCAGATCGAGCCGTACGGCGGTGACACGGCCGAGGCCGACGAGCCGGTGGAGCGGCAGACCGTCGTGGTCGAGGTCGGCGGCAAGCGGCTCGAGGTGTCCCTCCCGGCCGGGCTCGGCGGGCTCTCCGGCGGGGCCGGCGGGGCGCGGAAGCCCAAGCGCACGGCCGGCAAGAAGGCCGGCGCCGCGGCGTCCGGCGACGCGGTCACCAGTCCGATGCAGGGCACCGTCGTCAAGGTCGTCGTCGAGGAGGGCCAGGAGGTCGCCGAGGGCGACACCGTGGTCGTCATCGAGGCGATGAAGATGGAGCAGCCGCTCAAGGCCCACAAGGCCGGCACCGTCACCGGGCTCCAGGCGGGCGTCGGCGAGACCGTCACCAACGGCGCCGTCATCTGCGAGATCAAGTGAGCAGCGACCCGGCGAGGAACGAGCCGGGTCGCGTGGCGAGCGCAGGTTGAGCGACGCCGCGGGTGAGGAACGAATCCGCGGAGCCGCAGTCGAAACCACCGAGCCGATCCACCCGACCGACCCGATGACTTCTGCCAAGTTCCCGGGTCGGAGCGGCATGAGCCCCGACGACGACCCCGCCGACTTCCACCGCGCGATCGCGGCCGGCTTCACCACGCGGGTCGAGGGCGCCCGCGACTGGGACGCCCCGGCACCCGTCGAGGGCTGGACGGCGCGCGACGTCGTCCGCCACCTCGTGGAGTGCGTTCCCGGCCTTCCTCGAGGGCGGCGCCGGCATCACGCTGCCGGCCGGGCCGTCGGTCGACGACGACCCGGTGGCGGCCTGGCGGGTGCACGCCGACGGCGTGCAGGCGGTGCTCGACGACCCGGCCTCCGCCGACCTCGTGCTCGCCAACCCCCACATCGGGGAGGTACCGGTGCCGGAGGCGGTCTCGCGCTTCTACACCGGTGACGTGTTCCTGCACACCTGGGACCTGGCGCGCGCCACCGGGCAGTCCGAGGCGCTCGACGAGCGGCTCGCCGCCGAGATGCTGGCCGGCATGCAGCCGATCGAGGAGCTGCTCCGCAGCAGCGGGCAGTACGGCCCGCGGGTCGACGTCCCGGACGCGGCACCCGTCGTCGCCCGGCTCATGGGCTTCATCGGGCGCCGCCCCTACGCCTAGCGGATGTGGGCCTAGGGCTGCGGGTCGGGGTGCGGGGGCCGGGTGGGTCTGCGGGTCGGCCATCGGCTGGTCCGGGTCGAGGCTCGGCACGACGTCGGGGTGCTCGGTGTCCGGGTTCGGCTGGTCGGGGTTCTCGGCGGGAGTGGTGGTCATCGCTCCACCGTCCCCGCCGCCGGCCCGCCGCACCCCACCCGTGGGGGCGACGTGGCGACCGACCACGAGTACCCCCGAACCGTCCACAGGAAGAGCTCCTCGGAGTTGTCCACAAGCCCCGTGGTTGAGCGGGATCAGTGTCGGTGGGCTGTGCTGGGATAGGGGCATGACCACCACCGAGCAGCCGCCGTCGCTGGCCGACGTGCGCGCCGCCACCGGTGATCGCCGAGCGGCAGAGGTCACCGAGCTGGTCACCGCCGTGGCGTGGATCGAGCAGCACCAGGTCGACCCCCGCACCAGCGACGGTCTCGGCCGGGCCGCGCTGCGTGACTACGGCGACGGCGAGCTCCTCCTCGGCGGTGACGGCGTCCCCGCGGTCTCCGAGGCCGAGGTGGTCGAGCTGCTCACCACCCTCGGCAGGTCCGACTCCGCCGGCCGCCCCTGGCTGGGCAGGGCCCTGGAGCTGAAGTACCGCCTCCCCGGCTCTGGCAGCGGGTCCTGGACGGCGAGGTCGAGGTCTGGCGGGCGATGCGGATGGCCGACCTCACCCTCTCCCTGCCCCTCGACGGCGCCGCGTTCGTCGACACCGCCGTCGCCCCGCACGCCCACGACCTGTCGTGGGCCCAGCTCGGCCGCACCGTCGAGGCCGCCCGGGCCCTCCACGACCCCGAGGAGTTCGAGCGCCGTCGCCACCGCGACCCCCGCCGCCTCGACCTCCACCTCGACCAGACCGGCGTCGACGGCTACGTCCCCATCGACGGCCTGCTCGACCTGGCCGATGCCCGCGACGTCGAGGCCGCCGTCGCGAAGCGGGCCGTCCAGCTCGCCGACACCTGCGGCGAACCCCTCGAGGTTCGCCGCGCCATGGCCCTGGGCGAGATCTGCCGCGGCCAGCTCGCCCTCGACCCCGACGACGCCGAGAGCACCGGACGGGGCGTGACGCTCTACGTCCACCTCGACGACAGCAACGTCGGCCCAGACCCACGACGGCCACCCCGTCCTGGTCGACCAGGTCGCCACCTGGTGCGCCGGCGCCACCGTCACGATCAAGCCGGTCATCGACCTCAACACCCCGCTGACGAGCACCGGCTACACGCCGTCCCCGGCCGTGGCCGAACGCGTCCGACTCACCTGGACCCAGTGCGTCTTCCCGTTCTGCACCCGCCGCGCCCGCCTCGACCTCGACCATCGCGAACCCTGGCCCGACGGTCCCACCAGCAGCGCCAACCTCGCCCCGCTGTGTCGGACCCACCACCGCATGAAGACCTTCAGCGGCTGGACCTACGAACCCGCCGACACCCCCGAGCACGGCATCCCGACCGCCTTCACCTGGACCAGCCCCACCGGCACCCGCTTCCGCGCCGACCGCCACGGCTCGATCGCCCTCCCACCAGGAACCGCTGCAGGCCCCGCCTCCGCACCCCGCCCTAGCCCGGCGGGGCTCCATCGGCGAGGACGCCGTGGCACGCGTCCGTCGAACTACCTGGTAGAGGCTGTGGGCGGCACCGACCGTAGTGAGCAGTGATCGGTCCGCCGAGGACGGATCTGCGCGATCCAGCGGCGACCGGGGTGACGACGAAGTCGAGGCGCCGCCATCTCGGGCTCGGCGTCGGGATGAGGCGACTGGTCGCCAGTGTGGCCGCCGAAGACGATGGACCCCACGAAGGAACCCCACGCAGGCAGCTCCTCGGCCTAGCCCCCGCTGGTTCAGCTCGAGCGGGGCTCGTCGTCGCGTAGCCTCCCGCCGGTGGGACTGGTGCGTGTGACACGGGTCGTGGGAACCGGTCTGGGGGTGCTCCTCATCGCCGGCTGCGGCGGGGAAGGGAGGCTGCCCAGGATCGCCGCGCTGCGCCGGACACCCCGGCGGCGTCCGACTTCGCTGCGACCACCGAGGGCACCCCGACACCGGAGGCCACTCCGGCCCCGGAGGCCCCCACGCCCTCCCCGCCCGCGCCGGCCCGGACCGGCGCGATCGCCCGCGTCCCGCGGACCGTGATCCTCGAGCAGCTACGCGACCGCGCCGAACGGATCGCCCAGAACCTGGCCAGCCAGCCTCCGGCCGCGGTGCCGACCGACGTCGAACCCGACTCCAACCGCGGACTCGGCTACCGGACGATGCAGGAGTTCGGTTTCGACGCCGAGCAGTGGCCCTACCTCGACGCGCTGTGGCGACGGGAGTCGGGCTGGAACCATCTCGCGGAGAACCCGTCGTCGGGCGCGTACGGCATTCCCCAGTCGCTGCCGGGCTCGAAGATGGCCGTCGTCGCATCGGACTGGCGCACCAACCCGGAGACCCAGATCGCGTGGGGGTTGGCGTACATCGCCGCCCGCTACGGGAACCCGCAGGGCGCGTGGGCCCACTCCGAGCGCGTGGGGTGGTACTGGAGAGCTCGGTGCTGGGCAGGAGTTCGGCCCCGATCAGCGCTGGTCACGGGCCGCCGACCCCATGACCCGGGCGCCACCACCCGGCCGGAAGACTGGCCCCGCGATGACGACGGCCACCTCCCCGCCCGGAGCCGCGGCGCCCGACCCCGTCCCGGCCACGGTCGACGGGATCGCCGCCCGGCTGCGCGAGGACCCCGTGCTCGTGAGATCGACGCCGCGCTGACCGCCAAGGACGAGCGCGCCGAGTTCCCGGTCTACGTCGTGCTCACCCGGACTGCGCGACCGGGCCCGGCACTACTTCGAGACCGGCGTGGAGCCGTGGGCCTCCACGGGCTACGGCGCGATCGACTTCGACCTGGTGAGAGCCTTGCACGGTGGCCGACGCTGATCCCGCTCCCCCGCGCCTGCGCGAGCCGGCCCGACGGGTCGACCCCCGCGCGCGGATCATGTGGCGCCTCGGCGCGGCCACTGAGGCGGCGTTCACGCTGGTGGTGCTGGGCGCGGTGATGCTGCTCTGGGACGGGCTCGGCTTCCACTGGTGGGTGGTCGCCCTCCTCGGAGCCGCGGACATCGCCTACGCGGTGGTGGTGCCCGCAGTGGCGCTACGCGGGTGCACCGCTGGGAGGTCACCGAGACGGCGGTCTACACCCAGACCGGCTGGTGGTCGCGCGAGCGGCGGATCGCGCCGATGAGCCGGATCCAGACCGTCGACCTGCGCCGAGGGTCCGCTCGCGCGCGCGTTCCGGCTGGCCACCGTCACGGTCACCACCGCCTCGGCCGCCGGGGCCCTCGGATCGACGGGCCTCGACCGCACCGACGCCCGGGCGCTCGTCGACGAGCTCACCCGGCAGGCCGACGCCGTCGAGGGCGACGCCACGTGACCGAGCCCCTCCCGCTCGACGCTCCCCCGTCGACGCTCCCCCTGTCGAGGCTCCCTGGCAGCGGCTCGACCCGCGGATGCTGCTGGTGCACCCGGTGCGTGAGCTGCTGCGGTTCCTGCCGGCGCTGATCGCGCTGGCGTGGCCGGGTCCGCCGTCCGGGCGGCTCGACCTGGCAGCTACCTCGGCGTAGTCGTCCCGATCGCGCTCGGCATGCTGCGCTACCTCACCACCAGCTTCCGGATCACCGCCGGCCGGATCGAGCTGAAGCGCGGCCTGCTCAGCCGCACCGTCTCGTCCACGCCCGCTCGACCGGGTGCGCACCGTCGACCTCACCGCCTCGCCGATCCACCGGCGTGCTCGGCCTCACCACGGTGCGCATCGGCACCGGCGTGCGCGGCCGACGACGACGGCGTCGACCTCGACGGCCTGCGGGTGGCCGAGGCGCGCGCGCTGCGGTCCGAGCTGCTCGCCGCGGTCACCGCGGACCCGCTGCCGGAGGGGGCCGCACCGGCCGACCCCGAGGAGCCGCTCGCCGCGCTTCCGGCCGTCGTGGCTGCGGTTCGCGCCGTTCACGGGCAGCGGGCTGGTGTCGCCGCCGCCGGGTTCGGCGCTGCTCGCCCAGTTGCTCCGACAGCCTCGGTCTCTGGGACGACGTCGATCCCGAGGCGCAGCGGATCGACGGCGGGCCGTCGCTGGCTCGTCGTCGCCGCCCTCGTCGTCGCCGCTGCTGGTCGGGCGTGGGCCTGCTGTCGGTGCTCGGCTACCTCGTGACCAACTGGGGCTTCCGGCTCACCCACACCGCCGGCACCTGGCACCTGCGCCGCGGCCTGCTCACCACCCGCGAGACCATCGCTCGACGAGGAGCGGATCGCCGGCATCGGGCTCGGCGAGCCGCTCGCGCTGCGCGTCGGCGCGGCGGGCGCCACCTGACCGCGATCGTCACCGGGGTGAACCGAGCGAGCAGCGGCAGCTCGACGCTCGTGCCGCCGTCACCCCAGGACGTCGCCCCGGCCGTGGCCGCCGCCGTGCTCGGCACCGCGGAGCCGGTCGACCGCCCCGCTGCGCCAGCACGGCCCGGCGGCCGCCCGGCGCCGCTGGACCCGGGCCCTGCTGCCGACGCTGCTCGCTGCCCGTCGGGCCGCCGTCGTGCTGGGCGTCGCCGGCGGACCGTGGTGGCCTGTCGTGCCCGCCCTGCTCGCGCCGCTGCTGGCCGCCGGCCTCGCCGCCGACCGCACCGCCGGTCTCGGCCACGCCCTCGTCGCCGCGCACGTCGTGGCCCGCTCCGGCAGCCTCACCCGCCGTCGGGAGGCGCTCGACGCCGAGCACGTCATCGGGTGGACCTTCCGCGCCACCTGGTTCCAGCGCCGGGTCGGGCTGGTCACCCTGCGTCGCCACCACCGCCGGCGGCAGCGGCGCCGTCACCGTGCTCGACGTGCCGGAGGCCGACGCCGTCCGGCTCGCCGACGACGCACTGCCGGGCCTGGTCGCCCAGTTCCTCGCCTACTGGAGATGACCGGCCCCACGAGGAGACGCGCCGCAGCTACTAGGTTGGCCCGCATGTTCTCCAAGGTGCTGGTGGCCAACCGCGGCGAGATCGCGATCCGGGCGTTCCGGGCGGCCTACGAGGTCGGGGCCCGCACGGTCGCGGTCTTCCCGCTACGAGGACCGCTGGTCCGAGCACCGGCTGAAGGCCGACGAGGCCTACGAGATCGGCGAGCGCGGCCACCCGGTGCGGGCCTACCTCGACCCCGAGGCGATCGTCGAGACCGCGGTGCGCGCCGGGGCCGACGCCGTCTACCCCGGCTACGGCTTCCTCTCCGAGAACCCGACGCTCGCCGAGGCCTGCGCCAACGCCGGCATCACCTTCGTCGGCCCGACCTCCGAGGTCCTCGAGCTCACCGGCAACAAGGCCCGCGCGATCGCCGCGGCCAAGGCCGCCGGCGTCCCGGTGCTGGCGCAGCGTCGACCCCGTGCGACCGACGTCGACGCGCTGGTCGCGGCGGCGGAGGAGATGCCCCACCCCGCTGTTCGTGAAGGCGGTCGCCGGCGGCGGCGGCCGAGGCATGCGCCGCGTCGACGACCGCGAGCGACCTGCGCGAGGCCATCGAGACCTGCATGCGCGAGGCCGAGGGCGCCTTCGGCGACCCGACCGTCTTCGTCGAGCAGGCCGTGGTCGACCCGCGCCACATCGAGGTGCAGATCCTCGCCGACGGCACCGGCACCGACGACGGCGTGATCCACCTCTTCGAGCGCGACTGCTCGGTGCAGCGGCGCCACCAGAAGGTCGTCGAGATCGCGCCGGCCCCCAACCTCGACCCCGAGCTCCGCGACGCGGATCTGCGCCGACGCCGTCCGCTTCGCGCGCGAGATCGGCTACCGCAACGCCGGCACCGTCGAGTTCCTGCTCGACCCCGCCGGCAACTACGTGTTCATCGAGATGAACCCGCGCATCCAGGTCGAGCACACGGTCACCGAGGAGGTCACCGACGTCGACCTCGTGCAGTCGCAGCTGCGGATCGCCTCCGGCGAGACCCTCGCCGACCTCGGGCTCACCCAGGACACCATCCGGCTGCGCGGCGCGGCCCTGCAGTGCCGGATCACCACCGAGGACCCGGCCAACGACTTCCGCCCCGACACCGGCGTCATCACGACCTACCGCTCCCCCGGCGGCGGCGGCGTCCGCCTGGACGGCGGCACCACCTACACCGGCGCCGAGGTGTCGGCGCACTTCGACTCGATGCTGGCCAAGCTCACCTGCCGCGGCCGCACCTTCGACCTCGCGGTCGAGAAGGCGCAGCGCGCGATCGCCGAGTTCCGGATCCGCGGCGTCACCACCAACATCGCCTTCCTCCAGGCCGTGCTGGCCGACCCCGACTTCGCCGCCGGTGGCGTCACGACGTCGTTCATCGAGACCCACCCGCAGCTGCTCCAGGCCCGCGGCAGCGCCGACCGCGGCACCAAGCTGCTGCACTACCTGGCCGACGTCACCGTCAACCAGCCGCACGGCGAGGCGCCGGTGAGCATCGACCCGGTCAGCAAGCTGCCCGACATCGACCTCGAGGTGCCCGCGCCCGACGGCACCCGGCAGCTGCTGCTCGAGGTCGGGCCCGAGGAGTTCGCCCGCCGGCTGCGGGCGCAGACCCGGGTGGCGGTCACCGACACCACGTTCCGCGACGCCCACCAGTCGCTGCTCGCGACCCGGGTGCGCACCCGCGACCTGCTCGCCGTCGGCGGCCACGTCGCGCGCACCACGCCCGAGCTGTGGTCGCTGGAGGCGTGGGGCGGCGCCACGTACGACGTCGCGCTGCGGTTCCTCTCCGAGGACCCGTGGGAGCGGCTGGCGTCGCTGCGCCAGGCGGTGCCCAACATCTGCCTGCAGATGCTGCTGCGCGGCCGCAACACGGTCGGCTACACGCCGTACCCCACCGAGGTCACCGACCGCCTTCGTCGAGGAGGCGGCCGAGACCGGCATCGACGTGTTCCGGATCTTCGACGCCCTCAACGACGTCGAGCAGATGCGGCCCGCGATCGAGGCGGTGCGCGCCACCGGGACGCACCGTCGCCGAGGTGTGCCTCTGCTACACCGGCGACCTCTCCGACCCGGGCGAGCAGCTCTACACGCTCGACTACTACCTGCGGCTGGCCGAGCGGATCGTCGACGCCGGCGCCCACGTGCTCGCCATCAAGGACATGGCCGGCCTGCTGCGCGCCCCGGCCGCCCGCACCCTGGTCGGCGCGCTGCGCGAGCGGTTCGACCTCCCGGTGCACCTGCACACCCACGACACCCCCGGCGGCCAGCTGGCCACGCTGCTCGCCGCGATCGACGCCGGGGTCGACGCCGTCGACGCCGCCTGCGCCGCGATGGCCGGCACCACCTCGCAGCCGGCGCTGTCGGCGCTGGTCTCGGCCACCGACCACTCCGAGCCGCGCGACACCGGGCTCTCGCTGGCCGCCGTCAACGACCTGGAGCCCTACTGGGAGGCCACCCGGCGGGTCTACGCGCCGTTCGAGTCGGGGCTGCCGTCGCCCACCGGGCGGGTCTACCGCCACGAGATCCCCGGCGGTCAGCTCTCGAACCTGCGCCAGCAGGCGATCGCGCTCGGCCTCGGGCGAGAAGTTCGAGCAGGTCGAGGACATGTACGCCGCGGCCAACGACATCCTCGGCAACATCGTGAAGGTGACGCCGTCCTCGAAGGTGGTCGGCGACCTCGCCCTCTCCCTCGTCGGCATCGGCGCCGACCCCGCCGAGTTCGCCGAGGACCCCGTCGCGCTTCGACATCCCCGACTCGGTCGTCGGGTTCCTGCACGGCGAGCTCGGCGACCCGCCCGGCGGCTGGCCCGAGCCGTTCCGCACCAAGGCGCTCGAGGGGCGCACGTGGGAGCCGCCGGCCGAGGAGCTCACCGAGGAGCAGTCCGCCGGGCTCGCCGGCGGCGGCCCCAGCCGGCGTCGCACCCTCAACGAGCTGCTCTTCCCCGGCCCGACCCGCGAGTTCTCCGAGGCACGCGAGCGGTACGGCGACATCTCGGTGCTGCCCACCCGCGACTACCTCTACGGCCTGCAGCAGGGCGAGGAGCACGAGGTCGAGCTCGACGACGGCCGCAAGACGCTGATCCTCGGCGTCCAGGCGATCGGCGAGCCCGACGAGCGCGGCTTCCGCACGGTCATGTGCACCGATCAACGGCCAGATGCGTCCGGTGAGCGTGCGCGACCGCTCGGTGTCGGCCGACGTCACCGCGCTCGAGAAGGCCGACCCCGGGAAGCCGGGCCACGTGGCGGCGCCGTACCAGGGCGTGGTCACGCTCGTCGTCGGCGAGGGCGACGCCGTGGCGGCGGGGGCCACCGTGGCCACCATCGAGGCCATGAAGATGGAGGCCTCGATCACCGCGCCGGTGGCCGGCACCATCGAGCGGCTCGCGTTCAGCGGCACCCAGGCCGTCGAGGGCGGCGACCTGGTGGCGGTCGTCTCCTGAGCCCGCGGGTCCCCTTCTCCTGGAGGACCCGTCGGAACTGATCGTCGATCCCGTGCAACCTCAGCGCCCTCCCGCGCGTCTCCTTGGCATCAGGGGTGTGCCGCCGACGCGGAGCACTCGGCACTCGTCCCAGGGAGCAACGGTGGCAGTCGGAGGGTCTCGGGGTCGCGCGATCGCACTCGCGCTCGTGTCCCTCGCCCTGGTCGCGTGCGGCTCGGCGTCCGGCGCGGACCGGGACCAGGCCGCGCCCCTGCCCGCCGTCCCGGACGCGACCCCCGCGGACGGGGCCGACGCCGACGGCGTGTTCGGCCGCGGGGCACCGACCACTGGCACACCGACCAGTGGGCCGCTCCCCCGCGCCGAGCTCGACCCCCGGCCCAACCTGCTCGTCATCACCGCCGACGACATGCGGGTCGACGACCTGCGGTTCATGCCGCGCACCCGCGAGCTGCTGGCCGACACCGGGCTCACCTTCGAGAACTCCTTCGCGCCGAACCCGCTGTGCTGCCCCTCGCGCGCCAGCTTCCTCACCGGCCGCTACTCCCACAACCACCGGGTGCTGAGCCACGTCGACCCCTACGGCTTCGGCGCCTTCGACGACTCCACCACGCTGGCCACCGAGCTGCAGCGGGCCGGCTACCGGACCGCGCTGGTCGGCAAGTACCTCAACGGCTACGGCCGGCAGGACACCCCCGCCGGCGACCCGTCGCTGACCTACGTGCCGCCGGGCTGGACCCGGTGGCGAGGCAGCACCGACAGTGCGTGGAGCAACGGGCAGTACCCCGGCCACGGCGGCACCTATCAGTACTTCGACACCACCCTCAACGTCGACGGCCGGCTCGTCCCGCACCCGGGCGTCTACACGACCGACCTCACCGCCCGCACCACGCAGAACCTGGTGACGGCCTTCGGACGCCGGCCCGACCCGTGGTTCGTGTGGTGGGCGCCGGTGGCACCGCACCACGGTGGACCGGTCGAGCCCGACGACCCGCGCCCGGTCGTGCGCCGCGACGGCACCACCATCACCTGGCCCACGCCGGCGCGGCCGGACTGGGTCAAGGGCCGCTTCGACGACGAGGTCACCCGCGGGCCGGGCATCCCGTCCTCGGGCCAGCCGGAGCCCGACATCGCCGACAAGCCGCGGTTCATGCGGCTCAACCCGATGCTGAACCGGGCCGAGCAGGTGGCGCTCACCGAGCTCACCCGGCAGCGGGCCGAGAGCCTCGCGGTGCTCGACCGTCGCGTGGCCGAGACCCTCGAGACGCTCGAGCGCACCGGGCAGCTGGAGCGCACCGTCGTCGCCTTCACCTCCGACAACGGCTTCTTCCTCGGCGAGCACCGCCGCCGGCTGGGCAAGACCAACCTGCACGAGCCGTCGATCCGGGTGCCGCTGATCGTGGCCGGCCCCGGCATCCCTCACGGGCAGCGGTTCGACCCGGTCACCGTCCCCGACCTCGCCGTCACCCTGGCCGCCACCGGTGGCGCGTCGCTGCCGGGCGCGGATGGCATCGGCTTCGACCTCACCCGCACCGACGACGTCGGCTGGCACCGCCCGGTCGTGCTCGAGAGCCTGATGCAGGTGCCCGGCTACACCACCCCCGGCGTCGACCGGCGGGTCTTCCGCGGACTCACGACCTCCGGCATCCGGCTCGGCCGCTACAAGCTGATCCGCTACTCCACCGGGGAGACCGAGGTCTACGACCTGCTCGCCGACCCCCTCGAGCTCCACAGCCTCCACGAGGACCTCGCCCTCACCGCCCGCCTGGACCGGCTCTGGCGCCGCTACGCCACCTGCGCGGGCGCCGCCTGCCACGCCCCGCTCCCCCCGGACCTCCGCCTCACCCCCGTCGACGTCCGCGCTCTGACCGAGGCTCAGGTGGCCGCCGGAGTCGACTACTACGGCTAACGTCGGCCCGGTGCGGGCGGTGGTGGTCGATGCGGCCCGGGCCCGACCCGAGGTCCGCGAGGTGCCGGCGCCGGTGCCGCCCCCGGGCGGCGTCGTCGTGCGGGTCGAGGCCACCGGGATGTGCCGGAGCGACTGGCACGGCTGGGCCGGGCACGACGGCGACATCGCCTTCCCCCACGTCCCCGGCCACGAGCTCGCCGGCGTCGTGACCGCGGTGGGTGACGGCGTCGTCCGGTGGCGGGCCGGGGACCGCGTGACCGTCCCCTTCGTGTGCGGGTGCGGCCGGTGCGAGTGGTGCCGGGCCGGCGACGCGCAGGTCTGCCCCGACCAGCAGCAGCCGGGCTTCACCCACTGGGGCTCGTTCGCCGAGCAGGTCGCGCTGCACGCCGCGGACGCCAACCTGGTCGCCGTCCCCGACTCCGTCGACCCCGCCACCGCCGCGGCCCTCGGCTGCCGGTTCGCCACCGCCTACCGCGCCCTGGTCGCCCGCGCCCGTGTCGTCGAGGGCGAGTGGGTCCTCGTCGTCGGCGCCGGCGGGGTCGGGCTCAGCGCCGTCATGATCGCCCGCGCCCTCGGTGCCCGCGTCGTAGCCGTCGACCGCTTCCCCGAGGCACTCGCCGCCGCCTCCGCCCTCGGCGCGGAGCACGTGCTGCGCGCGGACGCCGACGTCCCCGCCGCCGTCGCCGACCTCACCGGCGGCGGCAGCCACGTCGCCCTCGACGCCGTCGGAAGCGAGACCACCGCCGCCACCGCCCTCCTCGGCCTGCGCCGCCGCGGCCGCCACGTACAGGTCGGCCTCCTCCCCCCGGTCGACGGTCACCCCCGCCTCCCCATGGACCGCGTGATCGCCTGGGAGCTCGACGTCCTCGGCAGCCACGGCATGCCCGCCGCCGACTACCCCGGCATGCTGGCGCTCATCGAGCAAGGCACCCTCACCCCCCAGCGCCTCATCGAGCGCACCATCGGCCTCGCCGAGGCCGCCACCCTCCTCCCCGACTTCGACCGGGCCACCGTCGCCGGCATCACGATCGTCGACCCGGCGCGGGGTGAGTTGATGCGGTGCTCGCCGAGCGAGGATTCGGGTCTCGCACTGCCGCTCCGGCGCCGCCACGAATGCAGCTGAACCGACCGCGTGGAGCGGCTGTCGCGGCGCGAAGGGACGTCGCAAGATCAGTTTCACGACCGGCGACGCCGTGAAGCCGCCTGCGACCGGAGTTCAGGTCGAGCAAGTCAGGTACAGACGCGGCGGGACGACTGTGTTCGTCGGCCACTGGATGTCGGAAGTGCGACGGGAGACACCTGCCAGACTCCTCGCGTGCGGATCGGAACTCGGAACCTCGGGGGCACGAGGTCCTCGGACCACCTCGCCTTGGCCGAGGTTCACGAGTGCGACGCATGGCATCCCACAGAGATGCCCTCGGAGGCATCAATCCCGGATACGACGGCTCACCGCACCGTGCACGCCAAGTGCCCCCGCAAGACCTGGACAGGCATCTTCAGCTCCCGCGAGCTGGCCAGGAATCAAGCGCTGGAGGGTCGCGAAGGGCCAGTCCATCGACCGATGCCCGCCGTCGACAGAGAAGTGCTCGCGCTGGGGCTGCTCGCCACCAGAGACGGCGGCGCTACATGATCGGCTGGGTTCCCGCCGACGGTGCCTACGCAAAGTCGGCGATGCCGGGTTGGCGTGACCGCGACTGGTCCCGGTACGAAAACGACGCAACGATCGCGGGCCGGCGCCTGCACTACCTCGACGTCGGCGCCGGAGACCGGGTCTTCATCCTGGTCCACGGCATGGGGGGACGATGGCAGCACTGGCTGGAGAACATCCCTGCGTTGGCTGACCAGGGCCGCGTGGTCGCTCTCGACCTCCCGGGCTTCGGCCGTTCACAGCCGCCTGAGGGCAGAGTGACCCTCGAAGGACTCGCCGACACCGCAGCCGAGCTCGCCCGCAGCCTCGGGATAGGTCGAGCGGTCTTCGTCGGGCACTCCTTGGGGGGTCAGGTCGTGCTGCGCGCGGGAAGTCGGCACCCCGACCTGGTCGAGGCTGTCGTATCGGTCGGCGGCGCGATCTATCAGTTCAGCGATGTGCTTGCCATGCGTGACGTGCTGCGTCTAGCCCTCACCCGGCCACGGGAGACCGCGGCGATCATCGCCGAAATCCTCACCGCCGGCCTTCCCTCTCCAGGATGGCTGCGCCGCTGCGTTGCATCCTCGTCGCTGCTGCGGCGCGTCCTCCTTGCCCCGTACGTCCACCGCCCCGGGGCCTTGCCCGCCGACGTGGCCGCATTGGTCATCGACGGAGCAGGTACCGCTGGCGTCTACCCGACCGCGCGCGCCGTCGCGCTCACCCACCTCAACAAGGGCATCCAAGGTGCGACCTGCCCGATCCTCTCCCTGGCCGCCGATCGCGACCGCATCACCCCACTGCGTGACACCTACACGTTGCAGCGCGTGTTCCCCCACGCTCACACCGTCGTCCTCGAAGGCTGCGGCCACATGCTCATGCTCGAACGGCCGCAAGCATTCAACGCCGCGCTGTTGTCGTTTGCCGCAGCGCTGCCCACGCCCTCAACCCCGACCGCACCGAAGGAACTGCCATGAACACGACGTCGAGCGCCCAGACCAACCAGACGCTCGTGCTGTCCGGCATCCTGGAGTTGGCGGTCGGGGCTCTGACCGGCTGGCCGTACGCACTTGCGGTGAACAATCCAGATCGCGTCGGCGCACTCGGGATCCGGTCGGTCCCCAGGCTTCGCCAGTGGCACCTGGACCTGATCGCGCTCGGCGGCCTGAATGTCCTGGTCGGCTCCGCGGTGCCCGATCTGCCACGGCGCGTCGCCTGGCCGCTCACAGTAGGAGCTTGGACCAATGCGAACGCCTTCGGCGTCCTCGTCTTCAGGCCCGACTGGAAGGACAGTCCCGTCTACAAGGGCGCTGCCGCTGGGTCCTTTGCCGCAGTCACTTGGGGTTACGCGGGGCTCGCGGTTGTGGCCACGAAGCGCTGGTGGGGGCGCTGATATCCCGAAGATCTCCTGTCCGCCTGCGTGGTTGAAACACGATTTCCCGGTTGCGGCGCGGAGCACGCCGGTGGTGCCGTCGAGCGCCCCTATCTGGGCGAAGTGACGCGCAAACGCCGTGTCACTCAGCAGGTTGACGTCGAGCGCTACCCACGAAACCTCCACAGGCCGAACTTCGGGACGTTATCCACAGGGGTCCGGGGCCGATCCGCGAACTGTCGGCGGGGGTGCGTGTACTTGTCGCATGACCCACTCCTCGCTTCCGCTGCACCCGGTGCTCGGGTGCGCGCACGCGTTGGGAGAGGCGCTGAAGGACGTGGCCGACGTCGAGCCGGTGTTCATGTCGACGACCGACAAGCAGGCGGCCCTGCTCGAGCTCACGAAGCGGGCGGCCCAGCTCGAGGAGCTCCGGCTGCGGGTGCTCGCCTCGGCCGACGACGTCGCGCAGGAGCAGGGCATGCGCGACGCGGCCGCATGGCTCGCGCACGCCGCCCGGGTGGAGCCCGAGCAGGCGAGGGGCGACCTCAGGCTCGCTCGCGCGCTCGACCGCGACCACCCGGCGGCGCGCGAGGCGATGCGGGACGGCGTACTGAGCCGCGCGCAGGCCGAGGTGGTGGTGCGCTCGGTCCACGACCTGCCGCGATCGCTCGCCCTCGAGCTGCGCCGGTCCGCCGAGGCACACCTGGTCGGCGAAGCGCTCACGTTCGCGCCGCGCGCGTTGCGCCGGCTCGGCCGCCGGCTGCTCGAGGTGGTCGCACCGGAGGCGGCGGACGCTCACGAGCTACGGCTGCTCGAGCGCGAGGAGGTACGCGCCTCGACCCGCACATCGCTGACCACCCGCCGACGCGGCGACGGCACCACCGACATCCGGATCCGGTGCGCGGACGCGGTGGCCGACCGGCTGCTCACCTACCTGCACGCGTTCACCAACCCGCGTCAGCCCGGGATGCGGGCCGAGGAGGCGGGCGGCACCGACCTGCGCCCCTACGACCAACGGCTCGGGCACGCCTTCGGTGCGTTCCTCGAGGCGGTCGACCCCCGCCGGATGCCGCTGCACGGCGGCGACGCGACCACGCTCATCGTCACGATCGACATCGAGGCACTGAGGTCCGGGCTCGGCACCGCCCTGGTCGGCGACACGGTCGTCACCGCCGCCGAGGCGCGACGGCTGGCCTGTCAGGCGAGCATCCTGCCGCTGGTGCTCGGCGGCGAGTCCGAGCCCCTCGACCTCGGTCGCGCCCAACGCCTCTTCCAGCCCCCGCAGCGCAAGGCGATGGCGGTCCGTGACCGCACCTGCCGCGCCGTCGGCTGCGACATCCCCGCGGCCTGGTGCGAGGCACACCATGCCAGCGCCCCCTGGAGCCGGGGCGGCGAGACCAACATCGCCGACGGCGTCCTGCTCTGCTCGTGGCACCACCACCGCGCCCACGACCACCGCTACGAGACCGACCGGATGACCGACGGCCGGGTCAGGTTCCACCGGCGGAGGTGAGGGAAGGGTCCTGCTGTCGTCACGATCGAACGCATCCAGGCGGATGGCGCCCGAGGGACCCGACCCTCATGCCACGACCGGCCCTCATGCCACGACCGGCCGGTGCCGATGATGTCCCCGTGACGACGAGACGCTCCGCCCTGCTCGGGCTCCTCGGGCTCCTCGCAGCGATGCTCTGGTCGAGCGGGTCGCTGCTCGTGCCCGCGAGCGCCACCGCCGCGGGAGAGCGCGGGCCCGACCCCCTCGAGCGGGCCGGGCCGACGGTGTCGCTGGTCGGCAACGGGTACGGGCACGGCCACGGCATGTCGCAGCACGGCGCCCAGTCCCGCGCCGCTGCGGGCCAGACCTACCGTCAGATCCTCGGCTTCTACTACCCGGGCCTGCGCTGGGGGCAGGAGACCGGGTTGATCCGGGTGCTGCTCACCGCCGACACCAGCACCGACGTCGTGGTGCGCGCCCGCTCGGGGCTGCGGGTCAACAGCGTCGGCCGCACCGGCTACCCCCTGGCCGAGGCCGGGGTGGCGTGGTGGCGGCTGGTGCCGGCGGACGGCGGCCGGCTCACCCGGGTCGAGTCGCGCACCCGCGACGGCGCCTGGCGCACGTTCCGCACGCTGCTGGGGCAGGCCCAGGTGAGCGCGGGCGGCTCCCCCGTCACGCTCCGGACGCCGACCGGCGACGTCGCATACCGCGGCATCCTGCGCTCGGCCGCGCCGGACCCGAGGAAGCCCGCCCGCAACACGGTGAACGTCGTGCACCTCGACTCCTACCTGCGCGGGGTGGTGCCGCGCGAGGTGCCGGCCTCGTGGTCGCCGCACGCCGTGCGCGCCCAGTCCGTGGCCGCCCGCACCTACTCGGCCTCCGACCGCGCCAACGCCGGCTCCCGCTACTACGACACCTGCGACACCACCCAGTGCCAGGTCTACGGCGGCTACGGCTCCGAGCACCCCGACTCGAACGCCGCGATCCAGGCCACCGCCGGACAGGTGCTGCTCGCCGGCGGCGAGCCCGCGTTCACCCAGTTCTCGGCCAGCAACGGGGGCTGGACCTCGCAGGGCAGCAAGGCCTACCTGCCGGCCAAGCAGGACACCTTCGACCGCGCCTACCGGCACTGGACCGACACCGTCACCGCCGCCGAGATCCAGCGCGCCTTCCCGGCGATCGGCACCTTCGAGCGCGTGGTCGTCGTCAGCCGCGACGGCAACGGCGAGTGGGGCGGCCGGGTGCAGCGCATCCGCCTGGTCGGCGCCCGCACGTCCACCACCATCGACGGCGACGCCTTCCGCTCCATCTTCGGGCTCCGCTCGACCTGGTTCCGGCAGCGCTGAGGCACCCGGGTCCGGCTGGCTTGCTTACTGGTCGGTGTCCACGCGGTGCAGACGGCGGGCGGCCTCGGCCACCGACCCGCTCAGCGACGGGTAGACCGTGAACACCTGCGCCAGCTGGTCGGCGGTCATCGACTCGGCCACCGCGATGGCGACCGGGTGGATGAGCTCACTGGCCCGGGGAGCCACGACGACCCCTCCGACGACGATGCCCGTGCCGGGGCGGCACAGCAGCTTCACGAAGCCGTCGCGAAGGCCCTGCATCTTGGCCCGGGCGTTGCCGGCCAGCGGCAGCGTGACCACCTCGGCCTGGACCTCACCGGCGTCGACCGAGCGCTGCGACCAGCCGACGGTGGCGATCTCCGGTGCGGTGAAGACGTTCGAGGACACCTTGCGCAGGTCGAGCGGCTGCACGGCGTCGCCGAGCAGGTGCCACATCGCGATCCGGCCCTGCATGGCGGCGACGCTGGCAAGCATGAGCACGCCGGTGCAGTCCCCGGCGGCGTAGACGCCACGGGCCGAGGTCCGCGAGACGCGGTCGACCTTGACGAAGCCGCCCTCGTCGAGCAGGACGCCTGCCTCCTCGAGCCCGAGGTCGGCGGTGTTGGGCACCGAGCCGAGGGCGAGGATGCAGTGCGAGCCCTCGACCGTCCGGCCGTCGGTGAGGGTGACGGTGACGACGTCGCCGTCCCGGGTCACCGACTCCATGCGCGACTTCGACAGCACCGTCATGCCGCGGCGCTTGCTCACCTCCTCGAGCACGCGGGAGGCGTCGGCGTCCTCGCCCGGGAGCACCCGGTCGCGGCTGGAGACGAGCGTGACCGGGATGCCGAGCGCGAGGTAGGCGCTGGCGAACTCGGCGCCGGTGACCCCGGACCCGACCACGATCAGCTCGGTGGGCACCTCGGTGAGGTCGTAGACCTGCTCCCAGGTGAGGATCCGCTCGCCGTCGGGCTGCGCGGTGGGCAGGGTGCGCGGGGCGGCGCCGGTGGCCACCAGCACGGCGTCGGCGCGCAGCATGGTGGAGCCGCCGTCGATCAGCTCGACCTCCACGCTGTCGGGGCCCGCGAGCGAGCCGGTGCCGCGGAGGATGGTGACGCCCTCCTGGGCGAGCCGGCCGGAGACGTCGGCGGACTGGTCGGCGGCGAGCTGCAGCACCCGCTGGTTGACCCGGACCAGGTCGACCCGCACACCGGTGGCGGCGTCGCCCTCCTGGTCGTGGAAGTTGACGCCGAGCTCGGCGGCGCCCGCCATCTCGGTCATCAGCTCGGCGGTGGCGACGAGGGTCTTGCTGGGCACGCAGTCGGTGAGCACGGCCGAGCCGCCGATGCCGTCGCGGTCGACGACGGTGACGTCGGCGCCCAGCTGCGCGGCGACCAGCGCGGCCTCGTAGCCGCCCGGCCCGCCGCCGAGGATGACGACGCGATCGGTCATCGGGCGACCGTCACAGGTTGATCATGTGGCCGGCGATGCCCTCGACGGCCTCCTTCATGGCCTCCGAGAGCGTCGGGTGGGCGAAGACGTTGCGGGCGACCTCGTCGGCGGTGAGGTCCCACATCTGCGCGAGGGTGAGCGCGGGCAGCAGCTCGGTGACCTCGGGGCCGATGAGGTGGGCGCCGACGATCTCGTTGTGCTCGGCGTCGGCCACGATCTTGACGAAGCCCGCGGTCTCGGCCATGCCGCGCGCCTTGCCGTTGGCGGAGAACGGGAACTGGGCGACCTTGACGTCGTAGCCCTTCTCCTTGGCCTGCGCCTCGGTGTAGCCGAACGAGGCGATCTGCGGCTGGCAGAAGGTGGCGCGCGGGATCATGTCGAAGTCGATCTCGACGGTCTCGGCGTCGGCGATCGTCTCGGCGGCGATGACGCCCATCGCCTCGGCGGTGTGGGCGAGCATGAGCTTGCCGGTGACGTCGCCGATCGCGTAGACGTGCTCGACGTTGGTGCGGCCGCGGGCATCGACGGTGATCGCGCCGCGGTCGGAGACCTCCACGCCGACCGCGTCGAGCCCGTAGCCCTCGACCCGCGGCGCGAAGCCGAACGCGGCCAGCATCTTGTCGGCCTCGAGCACCTGGGAGTCGCCCCCGTCGGCGGGGCTGACGGTGACCTTGACGCCGGACCCGGTGTCCTCGACCGACTCGACCTTGGTGGAGGTCAGCACCTTCACGCCGAGCTTCTTGTAGGCCTTGGCGAGCTCCTTGGAGACGTCGGCGTCCTCGGTGGGCACCATCCGGTCGAGGAACTCCACGATCGTGACCTCGACGCCGAAGTTGGCCATCACGTAGGCGAACTCGACGCCGATCGCGCCGGAGCCGCCGATGATGATCGAGCCGGGCAGCTCGGCGTCGAGGATCTGCTCCTCGTAGGTGACGACGTTGTCGCTCAGCCGAGACCGGGCACCAGCCGCACCTTGGCGCCGGTGGCGACGACGAGGTCGTCGCACGTGTGCGAGGCGGTCTCCCCGTCGGAGGTCTTGACGTCGACGCCCTGCTTGCCGTCACTCGCCCCGGTGAGCGTGCCCCAGCCCTCGAGCTCGGTGATCTTGTTCTTCTTCATCAGGTAGTGGACGCCCTTGGCGCTCGCGTCGGCCACCTTGCGGCTGCGCGCGTGCGTGGGGCCGTAGGCCATCGTGGCCTCGCCCTCGATGCCGAAGACGTCCTTCTCCTTGGTGATGATGTGGGCGAGCTCGGCGTTGCGGAGCAGCGCCTTGGAGGGGATGCAGCCCACGTTGAGGCAGACACCGCCCCAGTACTTCTCCTCCACGATGCCGACCGACTTGCCGAGCTGGGCGGCGCGGATGGCGGCGACGTAGCCGCCGGGGCCGGCACCGAGGACGAGGACGTCGAAGTGGCTCACGCTGCAGAGCCTACGGCGAGCCGCGCCACCCCGATATCGTGGCCGCCCGTGACCCTCTACGCCGCCTACGGGAGCAACCTCGACCCCGCCCGAATGGGCGAGCGGTGCCGGCACTCCCCGCTCCGGACGACCGGCTGGCTGACCGGGTGGCGCCTCACCTTCGGCGGCGAGGAGCACGGCTGGGACGGCGCGCTGCCGACACTGGTGCAGGACCCCCTCGAGCAGGTCTTCGTCGGCATCTACGACGTCTCGCCCCAGGACGAGTCGACCCTCGACGAGCTGGAGCAGGCCGACACCGGGCTCTACCGCAAGACCAAGGTGCGGGTCGCGACGATGACCGGCGAGCTCGTGGCGTGGACCTACGTGCTCGACGCCTACGAGGGCGGGCTGCCCTCCGCGGTCACCCTCGGTGTCCTCGCCGACGCCGCCGAGGCGGCCGACGCACCGGCGGACTACGTGAGTGGACTGCGTCGCCGCCCCTGCCGCTCCACCGGCCTCTGACCTGACGGCCGGTCGCCCCTAGGGTGGTGGGCCATGTCGCAGGACTCACCGCACGCCCTCGCCGCCGACGCCGCCGCGGCGCTCGCCGACGCCACCGGCATCGCCTCCCATGACGTCGCCCTCGTCCTCGGCAGCGGGTGGCTGCCCGCCGTCGACCTGCTGGGCGAGACCGAGGCGGAGATCGCGACCACCGACCTCCCGGGCTTCGCACCGCCCGCCGTCGAGGGCCACGCCGGCAAGATCCGCTCGGTCCGCGCCGGCGACCGCCGGCTGCTCGTGTTCCTCGGCCGCACCCACCTCTACGAGGGCCTCGGGGTGGCAGCCGTCGTGCACGGCGTGCGCACCGCGGCGGCGGCGGGCTGTCGCACCGTCGTGCTCACCAACGGCTGCGGCGGGCTGAAGGAGGGCTGGACGCCGGGCACTCCGGTGCTCATCAGCGACCACCTCAACCTGACCGCCACCTCCCCGCTGACCGGCGCGACCTTCATCGACCTCACCGACCTGTACTCCGCCCGGCTGCGGGCGCTGTGCCACGAGGTCGAGCCCGGCCTCGACGAGGGCGTCTACGCGCAGTTCCCCGGCCCGCACTACGAGACGCCGGCCGAGATCGGCATGGTGCGGGCGATGGGCGGGGACCTGGTCGGGATGAGCACCACCCTGGAGGCGATCGCCGCCCGCGAGGCCGGCCTGGAGGTGCTCGGGCTCAGCCTGGTCACCAACCTCGCCGCCGGCATGACCGGCGAGCCGCTGAACCACGAGGAGGTCCTCGAGGCAGGTCGTGCCTCCGCGACCCGGATGGGCGAGCTCCTCGCCAGCGTGGTGGGGCGGCTCTCAGATGCCGTCCCCGGCGGATCTCACGAGGCAGCGGCTGATCGAGGCCGCCACCCAGGGCTTCGCCGAGAACGGGATCCACACCGCGTCGTTGCTCGACATCACCCGCCAGGCCGGGCAGCGCAACCGCGGCGCCGTCCACTACCACTTCGGCTCGCGCACCGGGATGCTCGTCGCGGTGCTCGACCAGTACGTGCCGTACCTCAAGAGCCGCGAGGACGAGCTGCTCGCCGCCGCCCGGCAGCACCCCGACGACGACCTGCCCTCGGTCGTGGCGGCGTTCGTGCTCCCGGCCCTCGAGCTGGCCGAGCAGGGCAGCCTCGGCCGCTGGTACCTCATGGTGCTCGCCCAGCTCGTCGACGAGGACGACGAGACGCTGGACCCCGCCGTCCGCGAGGCCCTCGTGCGCGCCGGTGGCTACGACGCCTTCGATCTGCTCGAGTCGCGGATGCCCCCGATGCCGGACGAGCTGTGCGCCGAGCGGATGTTCCTGGTCACCGCGTTCATCCTGCGCGCGATCGCCGACCGCAGCCGGGCCGACGAGCGCACCGGCGCCCGCGTCCAGCTCCCCAGCGGGCCGTTCGCCGCCAACCTGGTGTCGATGGTGGTCGGCATGCTCACCGCCCCGGTGCCGCCCTGAGGGCTGCTGGACAACCCCGCCGCGTCCGTGCTTGGGTGACGCCGTGAGCCACGACGAGCCCGGGTCCGAGTCCGAGACCGAGACCGAGACCGAGACCGAGTCCGACGAGCAGACCGAGGGCAGCGCCGACCCGAGCCAGCGCTTCCGCGAGGAGGACGTGCCCGAGGACGAGCAGGAGGAGATCGAGGAGGAGCGCGAGCGCCGCCTCGACCCCGACAACCGGCCCGAGGGCGCCACCGTCGACAACACCGACGGGATGCCCGAGGTCGTCCAGGAGTTCGACGAGGAGCACCCGACCGACGCCGCCGGCACCTCCGACCCCGCTCAGGCCTTCCGCGACATGGAGGTCTCCGAGGAGGAGCAGCAGGAGATGGCCGAGGAGCGCGAGCGTCGCCTCGACCCCGACAACCGGCCCGAGGGGGCCGAGGTCGACAACACCGGCCGCACCTTCAAGGACGGCAAGTTCGTCGACGACGGGGACGACGGGGACGACGGGAACGACGGGGACGACGGGGACGACGACGGCGAGGACTAGCGTGCTGCTGTGACTCCCGACGTCGACGTCCTGCTCGCGCACGCCCGCGCCTGGCTCGAGGAGGACCCCGACGACGAGACCCGCGCCGAGCTGCGAGCAGGTGGTCGCCGAGGTGGAGGCCGGGGGCGATCCCACCGATCTCGCGGACCGCTTCCGCGGCACGCTGGAGTTCGGCACCGCCGGCCTGCGCGGCGCCCTGGGCGCCGGCCCGAACCGGATGAACCGGGTGGTGGTGACCCGGGCCGCCGCCGGCCTCGCCGCCTACCTGCCGAGGAGGTGCTGCCGGCCCGGCCGTCGAGCGCGCTCGGTCGTCATCGGCTACGACGCCCGCCACAACTCCGACGTCTTCGCCCGCGACACCGCCGAGGTGATGACCGGCGCCGGGCTCACGGCGTGGGTGATGCCGCGCCCGCTGCCCACGCCCGGTGCTGGCGTTCGCGATCCGCGAGCTCGGGTGCGTGGCCGGGGTGATGGTCACCGCGAGCCACAACCCGCCCGCAGGACAACGGCTACAAGGTCTACCTCGGCGACGGCAGCCAGATCGTGCCGCCGACCGACGCCGACATCGCCCGGCGGATCGCCGCGGTGGGCCGCCTGGCGACGATGCCGCGCGGCTCGAGCCGGCACCGTGCTCGGCGAGGACATCGTCGACCACTACCTCGACACGGTGGCCGAGCTGGCGGCCGACGGTCCGCGCGACCTCCGCGTCGTCTACACGCCGCTGCACGGCGTCGGCGGCACCTCTGTCGTGCAGGTGCTGGAGACCGCCGGGTTCGCCGCGCCCCAGGTCGTGCGCGGCAGGAGGAGCCCGACCCGGACTTCCCGACCGTCGGCTTCCCCAACCCCGAGGAGCCGGGCGCGATGGACCTCGCGCTCGCGCTCGCCGGCGAGGACGGGTGCCGACCTCGTCGTGGCCAACGACCCCGACGCCGACCGCTGCGCCGCCGCGGTGCCCCGGCGACACCGGCTGGCGGATGCTGCGCGGCGACGAGGTCGGCGCGCTGCTGGCCCACCACCTGCTCGCACGCGGCCGCACCGGCACGCTTCGCCACCTCGATCGTGTCGTCCTCGCTGCTCGGCAAGATGGCGGCTGCCGCCGGCCAGCCGTACGTCGAGACGCTCACCGGGTTCAAGTGGATCGGCCGGCGTCGACGGGGCTCGCCTTCGGCTACGAGGAGGCGCTCGGCTACTGCGTGCGACCCCGAGCACGTGCGGGACAAGGACGGCGTCTCGGCGCTGCTGCTGCTCTGCGAGCTCGCGGCCGCGCTCAAGGCCGAGGGTCGGTCGCTGCTCGACCTGCTCGACGACCTCGCTCGCGAGCACGGCCTGCACGCCACCGACCAGGTCTCGGTGCGGGTCGACGACCTCGCCCTGATCACCGGAGGCGATGGCGCGGCTGCGCGACCGCGCCGCCGACCGAGCTCGGCGGGCTCGCGCGTCGAGCGGTCGACGACCTCGCGCGCCGGCTCGCCGAGCCTGCCGCCCACCGACGGGCTGCGCTACCGCCTCGCCGACGGCGCCCGCGTGATCGTGCGGCCCAGCGGCACCGAACCGAAGCTCAAGTGCTACCTCGAGGTCGTGGTGCCGGTCGAGGCGGGCGCGGCGCCGAGGGTCGCCGTCGAGGCCGCCCGCATCTCCGCCGCCGCCCGCCTCGACGCCATCGGGGGCCGACGTCCGCGCGGCGCTCGGCGCATCTAGGGCGCTCCGGGCTCGGCGAGGACGGCGAGGACGACGGCGGCGGCGCGGTGACGACGAGCGGCGGCGATCTCGGGCCAGGCCCAGCTCGCTCGACCCGGCCCTGACGCCGTCCTCGCGGTGCGGCGCTTGCGCCTCCTGCGCGAGCGGTGAGCACCCGCTCCTCGACGAACACGGCCGTAGGAGCCGCCCTGCGCGCCGACGTCGGTGCGGCGGTGGCGCTCCTCGGCGGCCAGCTTGCAGATCCGCCGAAGACAGCGTGCCTGCGCGAGCCCGGACGCGGCCGGGGCGGAGTCCTGACGGTTCAGCTCGCGCCGCGAGCGGCTGACGGCCGGCGCAGACGTAGCGCTCGCCGCCCGCTCGCACCGCCAGCACCTGTCGGACGGCGATCTAGTCGACCAGGCGAGCGGGACGGCACCGTGTCGAGCATGTTGCGCAGCACCAGGTGGCTCGCCCTGCACGAACAGCCCCGGGCGCAGGAACGCGGCCCACGCCGCGCACGATCCAGAACGCGCTCAGCGCCACGAACCACAGGTGCGACGGCGCTCCGGTCGGCCAGCCAGACGACCACCACGAGGCGCGCCGAGCAGCACCGCGAGGACGCCGACCAGGCGGCCGCCGCGTCGCGGCGAACTTCTCAACGCTGATCGCGACGACGGCGTCCGACCCTATGCTGACTGCATGACCACCCTCGCCCCCGACGTGTCCGACCTGACCGAGGTCGCCGGCTCCGAGGCCACGTTGCGCCGGTTCCTGCACGGTCTGCCCGGAGTCGACCAGGTCGGCGCCGAGGCCCGCGCCGCCACCCTCGGCACCCGCTCGATCAAGACCACCGCCAAGGCCTACGCCCTCGACCTCGCGATCCGGATGGTCGACCTGACCACGCTCGAGGGCCAGGACACCCCCGGCAAGGTGCGCGCGCTCGCCGCGAAGGCGATGCGTCCCGACCCCGGCGACCCGACCTGCCCGGCGACCGCCGCGGTCTGCGTCTACCCCGACATGGTCGGCGCCGCGAAGGAGGTGCTGGGCGACTCGCGGCGTCAACGTCGCCGCGGTCGCGACCGCCGTTCCCGAGCGGCCGCGCCGCGCTCGACATCAAGCTCGCCGACACCCGCGACGCCGTCGAGGCCGGCGCCGACGAGATCGACATGGTGATCGACCGCGGCGCGTTCCTCTCCGGGCGCTACCTGCAGGTCTTCGACGAGATCGTCGCCGCCGGAGGCGTGCACCCGGGAGGACGGCTCCAGCGCCCACCTCAAGGTGATCCTCGAGACCGGCGAGCTGCAGACCTACGACAACGTCCGCCGCGCCAGCTGGCTGGCGATGCTGGCCGGCGCCCACTTCATCAAGACCTCCACCGGCAAGGTGCAGCCGGCCGCGACGCTGCCGGTCACGCTGGTGATGCTCGAGGCGGTCCGCGACTTCCGCGAGGCCACCGGTCAGATGGTCGGCGTCAAGCCGGCAGGCGGCATCCGCACCGCCAAGGACGCGATCAAGTACCTCGTGATCGTCAACGAGGTCGCCGGCCCCGACTGGCTCGACCCGGACTGGTTCCGGTTCGGCGCCTCCACGCTGCTCAACGACCTGCTGATGCAGCGCACGAAGCTCACCACCGGCCGCTACTCCGGCCCCGACTACGTCACCCTGGACTGATCGGGACTGACGTGACCATCCGCCACCCCCGCCGCCGCCTTCGACTACGCGCCGGCCCCCGAGTCCCGCTCGATCGTCGACCTCAAGTCCTCCTACGGGCTGTTCGTCGACGGCGAGTTCGTCGACGGCCACGGCACGCCGTTCAAGACCGTCAGCCCGGCCACCGAGGAGGTGCTCGCCGAGGTCGCCGAGGCCGACGAGGCCGACGTCGACGCCGCCGTGAAGGCGGCCCGCAAGGCGCTACGAGAAGGTCTGGGTCCGATGCCGGGCCGCGAGCGCGCCAAGTACCTCTACCGGATCGCGCGGATCATCCAGGAGCGCGCCCGCGAGCTCGCCGTGCTGGAGTCGCTCGACAACGGCAAGCCGATCAGGGAGTCGCGCGACGTCGACGTCCCGCTCGTCGCCGCCCACTTCTTCTACTACGCCGGCTGGGCCGACAAGCTCGGCGTACGCCGGCTACGGGACCCAGCCCCTCGGCGTCGCCGGCCAGATCATCCCGTGGAACTTCCCGCTGCTCATGCTGGCGTGGAAGATCGCGCCGGCGCTGGCCTGCGGCAACACGGTGCGTGCTCAAGCCGGCCGAGACGACGCCGCTGACCGCACTGCTCTTCGCCGAGATCTGCCAGCAGGCCGACCTCCCGCCGGGCGTCGTCAACATCGTCACCGGCGCCGGCGCCACCGGCCAGGCGCTCGTGGGGCACCCCGACGTCGACAAGGTCGCCTTCACCGGCTCGACCGACGTCGGCAAGGCGATCGCGCGCACGGTGGCCGGCACCGACAAGTCGGTGACCCTCGAGCTCGGCGGCAAGGCCGCCAACATCGTCTTCGACGACGCACCGGTCGACCAGGCGGTCGAGGGCATCGTCAACGGCATCTTCTTCAACCAGGGTCACGTGTGCTGCGCGGGCTCGCGGCTGCTGGTGCAGGAGTCGGTGGCCGACGACGTGCTGGAGCGGCTGAAGCGACGGATGGGCACGCTGCGCGTCGGCGACCCGCTCGACAAGAACACCGACATCGGCGCGATCAACTCCCACCAGCAGCTCGAGCGGATCCAGGAGCTCGTCGACGTCGGCGAGGCCGAGGGGGCCGGTCGCTGGTCGCCGGAGTGCCCGCTGCCCGAGCGCGGCTTCTGGTTCCCGCCCACGCTGTTCACCGGCGTCTCGCAGGCCCACCGCATCGCGCGGGAGGAGATCTTCGGCCCGGTGCTGTCGGTGCTCACCTTCCGCACGCCGGACGAGGCGATCGAGAAGGCCAACAACACGCCCTACGGCCTCTCCGCGGGCGTCTGGACCGAGAAGGGCTCACGGATCCTGCAGGTCGCGAGCCGGCTGCGGGCCGGCGTGGTGTGGGCCAACACGTTCAACAAGTTCGACCCGACCAGCCCGTTCGGCGGCTACAAGGAGTCCGGCTACGGCCGCGAGGGGGGCCGCCACGGCCTGGCCGCATACCTCCGGAAGGAGGGGGTGGCATGAGCGCGCGAGCAGGCGACCGGGTCGACGTCCGCAAGACCTACAAGCTCTACATCGGCGGGGCGTTCCCGCGCTCGGAGTCCGGGCACTCCTACGTCGTCGAGGACGCGAAGGGCAGGTTCCTGGCCAACGCCGCCCTCGCCTCCCGCAAGGACGCCCGCGACGCCGTCGTGGCCGCGCGCAAGGCGTTCGCGGGCTGGTCCGGACGCACCGCCTACAACCGCGGCCAGGTGCTCTACCGGGTCGCGGAGGTCATCGAGGACCGGCGTCCCCAGTTCGTCGACGCCGTCGCCCGCTCCGAGGGCCTGTCGGCCAAGCTCGCCGACGCCGCCGTCGACGCCGCGGTCGACCGGCTGGTCTGGTACGCCGGCTGGGCCGACAAGCTCACCCAGGTCGTCGGCAACGCCAACCCGGTGGCCGGCCCGTTCTTCAACCTCTCCACCCCCGAGCCCACCGGCGTCGTGGCGGTGCTGGCGCCGCAGGACTCCTCGCTGCTCGGCCTGGTCTCGGTGGTGGCGCCCGTCGTGGTCACCGGCAACACCGCCGTCGTGGTGTCCTCCGACCGTCGCCCGCTGCCCGCGGTGACCTTCGCCGAGGTGCTCGCCACCTCCGACGTGCCGGGCGGGGTGGTCAACATCCTCACCGGCGACGCCGCCACCGTCGGCCCGTGGCTCGCCTCGCACATGGACGTCAACGCGATCGACCTGGTCGGCGTGGCCGGCGACACCGCCCTCGCCACGCAGCTCGAGGTGGCCGCGGCCGACAACCTCAAGCGGGTGCGCCGGGCCCCGGAGGCGGAGCCCGACTGGGGCAGTGACCCTGGCCTCGGCGGCATGACCGACTTCCTCGAGACCAAGACCGTCTGGCACCCGCAGGGCATGTAGCGGATGCCAGCTCGGGTCGTTCGTCGCTCGCCGGACCCTCGGGGTCCGGCAAGTCACGGCTCGCCGAGCGCACCGGGCTGCCGGTGCTGCGCCTCGACGACTTCTACACGGACGGCGACGACCCGTCGCTCCCCCGGATCACCGACGGAGCCAACGCCGGCCTCGTCGACTGGGACGACCCGGCGCTCGTGGCTGGCCGACGACGCCGTCGAGGCGATCGCGACGCTGTGCCGCGACGGCGCCGGCGACGTGCCGGTCTACGACATCCCGAGCAGCAGCCGGCACCGGCTGGCACCGCGTCGACCTCGCGGGCGCCGCCCACTTCGTGGCCGAGGGGATCTTCGCGCAGGAGATCGTGCCGCGGTGCGGGCCGACGGACCTGCTCGCCGAGGCGCTCTGCCTCACGCCAGCCGCCCGCTCGTCACGTTCTGGCGGCGGCTGACCCGCGACCTGCGCGAGCACCGCAAGCCGCCCCTGGTGCTGGTACGGCGCGGGCTCACGCTGCTGCGCGACGCAGCGGCGGGTGGTCGCGCACGCCGTCGGCTCTCGGCTGCCGACCGGTGTCGCCCGACCGGCGGTAGCCGAGCATCCGCCACCTCGACGGAGATCCCGGCCGCACGGTGACGGCTCCGCTGGCGGCGCGGGCTGCGGCAGCCGGACCCCCGCTCCTGCGGCGCGGCCGCGTGGTGATGGCGCGGGCGCTCGCTCGACGCCGATCGTCGCCGCGCCGGCGTCGCCGCCGACCAGGCGGCGTTCTGGCCACCCACCGCCGGCTCACGCACCGGCGAGCTGACGCCGGCGGCCCAGCTGCGCTGGCCGCGGACGCTCGGCACCCCGCCGTGGGCGGTGGCGCGCGCGCTGACGGCGGCGACGGGCGCCGGCACCGCACCCGGTCGCCCGCTGGCACCGCGCGGCCGCCCACCGCGCACCTCGCGGACGGGCGGCGGTCTACGTCGGCAGCCGCTGGCTGCCGCGCCACGTCGTGCTGATGGTCGAGGTCCACCGCGGTGCTACGAGCCCGCGTCCGGACGGGTGGCTGCCGGTGCCGCCCGGCGCGTTCCGGGCCGGTGAGCCGGTCGCTGGCCGGGTGGCGCCTGCCGTGGTTCGTGCGTGGCGCCGGCCAGTCCGCCCCGCAGGGCGGCGTACCCCGGCTTGATCACGTCGTCGATGATCGCGAGCCGTTCGTCGAACGGCAGGAACGCCGACTTCATGGCGTTGACGGTGAACCACCGCAGGTCGGTCGAGGTCGTAGCCGAACGCCTCGACCAGCGAGGTCATCTCGTCGGTCATCGACGTGCGGCTCATCAGCCGGTTGTCGGTGTTGACCGTGACCCGGAACCGCAGCTCGGTCAGCAGCCCGATCGGGTGCTCGGCGATCGAGGTGGCCGCGCCGGTCTGCACGTTGGAGGCCGGGCACATCTCGAGCGGGATCCGCTTGTCACGCACGTAGGAGGCCAGCCGGCCGAGCTCGACGCGGCCGTCGTCGTGCACCGTGATGTCGTCGACGATGCGGACGCCGTGGCCGAGCCGGTCGGCGCCGCACCACTGGATGGCCTGCCAGATCGACGGCAGCCCGAACGCCTCGCCGGCGTGGATCGTGAAGTGGGAGTTCTCGCGCTGGAGGTACTCGAAGGCGTCGAGGTGACGGGTGGGCGGGTAGCCGGCCTCGGCGCCGGCGATGTCGAACCCGGCCACGCCGCGGTCGCGCCAGGCGATCGCGAGCTCGGCGATCTCCATCGAGCGGGCCTGGTGCCGCATCGCGGTGAGCAGCTGGCGGACGACGATCCGGCCGGCCGCTGGCGGCGACGCCCTCCTCGAAGCCCTCCTGCACGGCGGCGACGACCTCGTCGAGGGTCAGCCCCTGGTCGACGTGCTGCTCGGGGGCGTAGCGCACCTCGGCGTAGACGACGCCGTCGGCGACGAGGTCCTCGACGCACTCCCGCGCCACCCGGGTCAGGGCCGGGCGCGGTCTGCATCACCGCGACCGTGTGGTCGAAGGTCTCGAGGTAGCGCACCAGGGAGCCGGAGTCGGCGGACTCGGCGAACCACGTGCCGAGCGCCTCCGCGTCCCTCGGCCGGCAGCTCGTGGCCGACGTCGGCGGCGAGCTCGACGATCGTGGCGGGCCGCAGACCGCCGTCGAGGTGGTCGTGCAGCAGGACCTTCGGAGCCGTCCCGGACCTGGTCGCGTGTAGGTTCCCCAGTCGATGGCATGCCGCCATCCAACCATCGCCTCGAGGAGGTCCGACGTGCGCACCTTCACCACCCTCGACGAGGTCGCCGGCGCCGTCGGCGAGGAGCTCGGCACCGGCGAGTGGCTCGACCGATCGAGCAGGGGCGGGTCAACACCTTCGCCGACGCCACCGACGACCACCAGTGGATCCACGTCGACCACGAGCGCGCCGCCCGGCGGCCGTTCGGCGGGCACGATCGCCCACGGCTACCTGACGCTGTCGCTGATCCCCGCGCTCGGCCGTACCGCGTTCAGCATCGAGACCCCCGGCGCCGTGCTCAACTACGGCCTCAACAAGGTCCGCTTCCCGAGCCCGGTGCCCGTCGGCGCAGCGGGTGCGCGTCCACCGTCACCCTCGCCGCCTGCGACGACGTGCCCGCCGGCAAGCAGGTCACGCTGCGCCACGTCGTCGAGATCGACGGCGAGGACAAGCCGGCCTGCGTCGCCGAGACGGTCGTGCTGCTCCTGCCGTGACCTGCCGTCGGGCGACTGTGGCCGCCCGAACCGTTCGATCGAACGGTTGTGGCAGGTTTCGGGCCTCTCAACGCGCCAGAACCGTTCGATCGAACGGTTCTGACATCCCTGCCCCACCGCCGCCCGAAGAACAGCTACCCGATGCGGTCGATCACCAGGGGCGTCGGCTCGTAGGAGTCCCCGACGTCGTAGCCGCCCTCGAGCGCGGCGAGGGCCCGGTCGAAGCGGGCGGGCTCGTCGGTGAGCAGGGTGAACAGCGGCTCGCCCTCGGTGACCTCGTCGCCGGGGCGCGCGTGCCAGACGACGCCGGCACCGGCCTGCACCGGGTCCTCCTTGCGGGCGCGGCCCGCGCCGAGCCGCCAGGCGGCCACGCCGACGGCCATCGCGTCGAGGCGGGTCAGCACACCCGAGGCCGGGGCGGCCACGACGTGCGACTCCCGCGCCACCGGCAGGTCGGCGTCCGGGTCCCCGCCCTGCGCGGAGATCATCTGCTTCCAGGTGTCCATCGCGGAGCCGTCCGCGAGCCGCTCGGCCGGGTCGACGTCGTCGCGGCCGGCCGCCGCGAGCATCTCGCGGGCCAGCGCCACGGTGAGCTCGACGACGTCGGCGGGGCCGCCCCCGGCGAGCACCTCGACCGACTCGGCGACCTCGACGGCGTTGCCGGCGGTGAGCCCCAGCGGGGTGGACATGTCGGTGAGCAGGGCGACGGTGTTGACCCCGGCGTCGGTGCCGAGGGCCACCATCACCTCGGCCAGCTCGCGGGCCTGCTCGGTGGTCTTCATGAACGCGCCGGTGCCGACCTTGACGTCGAGCACGAGCGCGCCGGTGCCCTCGGCGATCTTCTTGCTCATGATCGAGGAGGCGATGAGCGGGATCGCCTCGACGGTGGCGGTGACGTCGCGCAGCGCGTAGAGCTTCTTGTCGGCCGGGGCGAGGCCGTCGCCGGCCGCGCAGATCACCGCGCCGACCGACTCGAGCTGGTCGAGCAGCGCCTGGTTCGACAGCGCTGCCCGCCACCCGGGCACCGCCTCGAGCTTGTCGAGGGTGCCGCCGGTGTGCCCGAGCCCACGACCCGAGAGCTGCGGCACCGCGACGCCGCACGCGGCGACCAGGGGGGCCAGCGGCAGCGTGATCTTGTCGCCGACGCCGCCGGTGGAGTGCTTGTCGGCGGTGGGTCGCGACAGCCCGGAGAAGTCCAGCCGCTCCCCCGAGGCGATCATCGCAGCGGTCCAGCGCACGATCTCGTCGTGCTCCATGCCGTTGAGCAGGATCGCCATCGCGAGCGCCGACATCTGCTCGTCGGCGACGTCGCCGCGGGTGTAGGCGTCGACCACCCAGTCGATCTGGCCCGCGCTGAGCGCGCCGCCGTCCCGCTTGGTCCGGATGACCTCCACCGCGTCGTGATCCGCCATGCGGGAACCCTAGGGGTGGCGCCGCTCAGGTGAGGTCGTCGGGTCCGAACGCCTGCGGCAGCACGTCGGCCATCGACAGGACGCCTCGCGGGGTCTCGATCTGCAGCTCGGCGCCGCCGTGCTCCCACAGCAGCTGGCGGCAGCGACCGCACGGCATGATCACCTCGGCCGCGCCGTTGACGCACACGAAGTGGGTGAGCCGGCCGCCCCCGGTGGCGTGCAGCGACGACACCAGCCCGCACTCGGCGCACAGCGTGACGCCGTAGCCGGCGTTCTCGACGTTGCAGCCCACGAGCAGCCGGCCGTCGTCGGCCAGCGCCGCGGCGCCCACGCGGAAGCGGCTGTACGGCGCGTAGGCGTGCGCGGCCGCCTCGACCGCCGCTGCCCGCAGCGCGTCCCAGTCGCAGCTGGCGGGGTTGTCGGGGGTCACGACTTCACGTACGGCTCGCCGTCGGCCGCCGGCGGCCGCACCCGGCCGACGAAGCCGGCCACCGCGATCACGGTGGCGAGGTACGGCGAGGCGCGGATCAGCTCGGGGGGCAGGTGCGAGACCTCGTCGAGCTGCACGCCGAGGGTGAGCATGAAGCCGAAGAACAAGGCAGCGAAGGTCGCCCCGATCGGGTGCCAGCGGCCCATGATCACCGCGGCGAGCGCGATGAAGCCGTTGCCGGCGGTGACGTCGTTGTCGAACGACCCGCTCGAGCCGACGGTGTAGTAGGCACCGCCGAGGCCGGCGAACACCCCGCCGAGAAGCACGGCCTGCCAGCGGACCCGGTTGACCTTGATGCCGACGGTGTCGGCGGCCTTCGGGTGCTCACCGACCGAGCGGACCCGCAGCCCCCACTTGGTCTGGTAGAGCAGGAACCAGCTCAGCGCGACACACAGGTACATGAGGTACACGAGCAGGTTCTGGTCGAAGAACGTGAACCCGAGGACCGGGATGTCGCTGAGCACCGGGATCGCCAGGCGCTCGAGGATGGGTGGCAGGTTGAAGTACTTCTCGAGGTCGTCGTCGCCGGGGACCTGGCTCAGCAGGAACGCGGCCAGTCCGCTCGCGAAGGCCACCAGCACGACGCCGAGCACCACCTGGTTCACGTGGTAGCGCATCGCGAACACCCCGAGCATCGCGGCCATCGCCACACCGGCCAGCATGCCGCCGACCAGCCCCATCTCGGCGCTGTAGGCCAGGCTCGCGCCCACGGAGGCGAAGAACGCACCGAGGATGAACTGACCCTCGATCGCGATGTTGATGACGCCCGCCCGCTCGCACATCACGCCCGCGAGCGCCCCGAGGATGATCGGCGTCGCCGTCCGGATCGACTCCGGCATCGGGTTGAAGAACGTGCGCTGGAAGCCCTCCTGGTCGGTGAAGGACCAGATGATGAAGGCGGCGAAGAACGCCAGCGCCACCAGGAGGAACACCAGCAGCCCCAGGCCGCCGCGCGGCACCTTGTTGAGCACCGCCGCCAGCAGCGCCGCCGCGATCAGGATGATCGCGCCGATCATCAGCGGCTGCGCGTCGATC
>CAWJTG010000005.1:0-298291 GCA_963845795.1 uncultured Actinomycetota bacterium
CCTGGTCGAGCACGGCGGCCATCTGCCGCATGAGGGTGAGGGTCTGGGCGTGCGGGACGAGCGGGCTCTCGAGGAGCCCCTCGCGCAGGCAGCGCCCGACCTCGGCGATCTCGTTGCCGTAGCCGACGCCGAGCACCGGCTCGTCACCGGTGATCACCACCGGCGAGGCGACGTCGACGTCGTCGCCGTCCCCGAAGGCGGTGAACGTGGCCGACGTCGGGTGGTGGAAGTCCGCGAGGTCGATCCGGCCGCGGTCGGTGGCGATCGCGGCGGCCCGTGAGGAGCAGGAGGTGAGGGAGGCGTTCATGGTGGCCAGCGCCCCGCCGGGGTAGCGGCCGACCATGGCGACGTCCTGGTCGATCCCGCGGTCGGTCAGCGAGGCCAGCGCGGTGACCGTCTCGGCCTCGCCGAGCAGCAGGTGGGCGAGCGTCAGCGGGTAGATGCCCATGTCGAGCAGCGCCCCGGCGCCGAGGGCCGGGTCGAGCATCCGGTCCTCCGGTGGGGCGTCGACCACGGACCCGAGCTCGGCGTGCAGGTGGCGCGGGGTGCCGTAGCGGCCGGCTGCCAGGTCGGCGGCCAGCCGGCGCACGACCGGGTGGCACGCCGTCCACATCGCCTCCATGAGGAACCGACCGGTGCGGCGCCGCGACCGCCACCATCTCCTCGGCGTCGGCCACGGCGAGGGTCAGCGGCTTCTCGCAGAGCACGTGCTTGCCGGCCTCCATGGCCATCCGGGCGTGCTCGAGGTGGTGCGAGTGGGGGCTCGCCACGTAGACGACCTCGACGTCCGGGTCGGCGACCAGCGCCTCGTAGGAGCCGTGCGAGCGGGTGGCGGAGGAGCCGTGCTCGGCGGAGAAGGCCGCCGCGGACGCCGCGGTGCGCGACCCGACGGCCACGAGCTCGGCACCGGGGACGACGGCGAGGTCGCCGGCGAACTTCCGGGCGATCTTGCCGGTGGCGAGGATCCCCCAGCGGACGGTGCGGTCGGCCATGGCCCGACCGTAGGGCAGCGCCGTTCCCGCGCGCCGAATGACAGCGGTGTGATTCGGCGTCTACAGTGTCCGCGACGACAGCACCATCCACCGCCCCGCGGGAGACGCGACATGGAACCCCAGCGCCACGCCGGTCAGGCCGGACAGGCCGACCACACCGGCCAGGTCGAGCTGAGCGAGCGCGACCGCGACATCCTCGGGTTCGAGCGCCAGTGGTGGAAGTACGCCGGCGCCAAGGAGACGGCGATCCGCGAGAAGTTCGACATGAGCTCGACGCGGTACTACCAGGTGCTCAACGCCCTCATCGACCGTCCCGAGGCGCTCGCCGCCGACCCGTTGCTGGTGCGCCGGCTGCGCCGGCTCCGGTCGCAGCGGCAGCGGCAGCGCTCGGCACGTCGTCTCGGCTTCGAGGTCTGAGATGGCGCGCCAGCCCGGGCAGGGCGGGCGGGTGCCGGGTCGCGGCGTCGTCTTCCCGTCCCCGGTCGTCGTCCTCACCGTGATCGCGGTGGCGATGGCCGCGATCGCCTTCGTCGCCACCCGCGGGGGCGACCCCGTCGAGCGCGAGGTCGCCACCCCGGTGCGCGGCGACCGCACCACCTCCGCCGCGCCGCAGCCCTCGGCCACCCCCGAGCCGCCGCCCGCGCCCAAGCCGATCCGCCGCGGCAAGGTGATGGTCGAGGTCTACAACAACTCCGGCATCACCGGGTTGGCCGCCGAGGTGGCCGGCACGACGGGCGACGCCGGCTGGAACGTCGTCGGGGCCGACAACTGGTACGGCACCGTCCCCGCCACCAGCGTCTACTTCCCGCCGGGCATGCGACGTGCGGCCAAGCAGCTCGCCCTCGACCTCGGCGTCCAGCGCACCGCGCGGGCCGAGGAGCCGATGAAGCTCGACCGGCTCACCCTGATCCTCACCGACGCGCTCGGCTAGCGGGATCGGCCGGCACGCGCCCGGTCGGCGCGTGGTTGGCTGGCGGTGTGGAGTTCACCTCGCCCGATGGGGAGCGTCGCTACGCGGCACTGGTGCGGGTCGCCGCCACCACCGCCGTCGGCCTGGACTTCGACGGCGTGCTGTCGCCGATCGTCGAGGACCCGGCGCAGGCGCACATCCACCCCGACGCCCGGGACGTGCTCGTCGCGCTCGCTGAGCAGGTCGCCGCGGTCGCGGTGATCACCGGCCGGCCCGCCCGGCAGGCGCTCGCGCTCGGCGGGCTCGAGGACGTCGGCAACGCGATCGGCGACACCGGCAAGGACCTCTACGTCTTCGGGCAGTACGGCAACGAGCGGTGGAGCTCGACCAACCGGCGCATCGTCGGGCCGCGCCCACCCGCCGGCCTGGCGACCTTCGAGCGAGAGCTCCCGCGCACGCTGCGGCGGCTCGACGCCGGCGAGGCCTTCATCGAGGACAAGGGTCTCGCGGTCGCCGTCCACACCCGCCGGCTGCCCGACGCCGACGCCGTCTTCGCACGCCTGCTCCCCGAGCTCGGCGAGCTGGCCCAGCGCCACGACCTGGTGCTCGAGCCGGGCCACCAGGTGATCGAGGTGCGCTCCGGCGGTATGCACAAGGGGATGGCGGTGCGCTCGCTCGTCGAGGAGGTGGGCGCCGAGGGGTTCGTCTACGCCGGTGACGACCTCGGCGACATCGAGGCCTTCGACTCGGTCGAGGCGCTGCGCGAGGACGGCGTCGCCCCGCTGCGGGTCTGCGCCGACCCCCGCCCCGACAGCCGGCTCCGCCCGATCGCCGACGTCGTCGTCGACGGCCCCGAGGGCGTCCTCGACCTCCTGCGCCTGCTCACCGACGACGCCCGCGACCTGCGCGCCTGACCCGTTCTGTCCACATGGCGGGACGCGCCGCCGCATGGTGAGACGCGGGTCCGTAGGGTGGGGGTCAGCTCATCCAGAGGGACTGAGGGAAACGGCCCGACGACGTCCCGGCAACCGCCGCCCGCACCACAGGGCGGAGACGGTGCCAAATCCGTCCCGGCGCGAGAGTCGCGTTCCGGGGAAGATGAGGAGGACCCGTGAGCACGCTCGTCGCCGACACCCCGCCCGAGACCGAGACCGTCCGGAGGGGGACCCGCGAGGGCGCCTTCGGCCACGCGACCGCCCTGGCCTGCCGCGAGTGCGGTCACCGGGTCGACCTCGGCCCCTTCTACGCCTGTCCGGAGTGCTTCGGGCCGCTCGAGGTGGCCTACGAGTTCCCGAGTGTCACCCGCGCGGAGATCGAGGCCGGCCCGCCGAACATCTGGCGCTACAAGGCGCTGCTGCCGGTGCCGCGCGACATCGAGGAGAGCCCGAACACCGAGCCCGGGTTCACCCGGCTGCTCCGCGCCGGCAACCTCGGCGAGCGCCTCGGCATCGAGCGGTTGTGGGTGAAGGACGACTCCACCAACCCCACCAACTCCTTCAAGGACCGCGTCGTCGCCTGCGCGCTCAGCGCCGCCCGTGAGCTCGACGCGAAGGTGTTCGCGTGCCCGAGCACCGGCAACCTCGCGAACGCCGTCGCCGCCGCGGGCGCCCGGGCCGGCATCAAGACGGTCGTGTTCATCCCGAGCAACCTCGAGCGGCCGAAGCAGGTCAACAGCGCGGTCTACACCGACTCGCTGGTCGCCGTCGAGGGCAACTACGACGACGTCAACAAGCTCGCCTCGGAGATCGCCGGCGAGGAGGAGGGCTGGGCGTTCGTCAACGTCAACGTGCGGCCCTACTACGCCGAGGGATCCAAGACGCTCGGCTACGAGATCGCCGAGCAGCTCGGCTGGCGGCTGCCCGACCAGGTCGTCATCCCGGTGGCCTCGGGCTCGCAGCTCACCAAGGTGCACAAGGCCTTCGGGGAGCTCGTGGCGCTCGGGCTGGTCGACGACAAGCCGGTGCGCATCTTCGGCGCCCAGGCCACGGGGTGCTCGCCGGTCTCGGCGGCCTACAAGGACGGCGTCGACGCGATCCGCCCGGTCAAGCCCGACACCATCGCCAAGAGCCTCGCGATCGGCAACCCGGCCGACGGCATCTACGTGCTCGACATCTGCCGCAGCACCGGCGGCGCCGTCGAGGACATCGACGACGACGAGGTGCGTGCGGGCATCCTGCTGCTCGCCCGCACCGAGGGGATCTTCACCGAGACCGCCGGCGGCACCACGGTCGGCGTCCTGAAGAAGCTGGTGGAGACCGGGCAGCTCGACCCGACCCTCGAGACGGTCGTCATCAACACCGGCATGGGCCTGAAGACGCTCGACGCGGTCGCCGACGAGGTCGGGCCCGCCGCCACCATCGCTCCCACCTACGCCGCCTTCTCCCAGACAGGAATCGCATGAGCGTCTCGGTCCGCGTCCCGACCATCCTGCGCACCTACACCGAGGGCGCCTCCGAGGTGTCGGCCGACGGCGCCACCCTCGCCGAGGTGCTCGACGACCTCGACTCGAGCTACGCCGGCATCCGGGGCCGCATCCTCGACGACGACGGCAAGCTGCGACGGTTCGTCAACGTCTACGTGGGCAACGAGGACGTCCGCTTCCTCGACCACCTCGCCACCCCCACCCCCGACGGCACCCAGATCTCGGTGATCCCGGCGGTCGCGGGCGGCTGATCCCTCCCGTCCCAGGGATCCCCGGTTCACCGGGGATTCCCTGACTTGTCGGCCCATGCAACGGCCGAGAAGTCAGCGAAGTGGACGAGAAGTCTCCGCCGGCGTTGCGCGATGACGTGCGAGGGAGGCCCGGATCGACAGCGGGCGGCGCGGGATCCGCTGCGCCGGGACCGACCCTGGTTGTCACTCCCGGGGGGAGAGTGCTAAACATGGAGTTGGCACTCTCACCAGGAGAGTGACAACCGGATCGGTGCCAGCTGAGGCCCACAGCGCCGGCGAGAATGGATCGCCGGGACGAGCGGGGTCGTCCGTCGCGGGCAGCCCATCGAACCGGACCCACCGACTCTAAGCGTGAGGAATCGCAGGAGTTATGTCGAAGCTGATTGCTTTCAACGAGGAGGCCCGCCGCGGCCTCGAGCGAGGGATGAACACCCTTGCCGACGCGGTCAAGGTCACGCTCGGCCCCAAGGGCCGCAACGTCGTCCTCGAGAAGAAGTGGGGCGCCCCCACGATCACGAACGACGGCGTGAGCATCGCCAAGGAGATCGAGCTGGAGGACCCCTACGAGAAGATCGGGGCCGAGCTCGTCAAGGAGGTCGCGAAGAAGACCGACGACGTCGCGGGTGACGGCACCACCACCGCCACCGTGCTGGCCCAGGCGATGGTCCGCGAGGGCCTGCGCAACGTGGCCGCCGGCGCGAACCCGATGGGTCTGAAGCGCGGCATCGAGGCCGCCGTCGAGGCCGTGTCCGAGCAGCTGCTCGGCATGGCCAAGGACGTCGAGACCAAGGAGCAGATCGCGAGCACCGCGTCGATCTCCGCCGCCGACCCCACCGTCGGCGACATCATCGCCGAGGCGATGGACAAGGTCGGCAAGGAGGGCGTGATCACGGTCGAGGAGTCGAACACCTTCGGCCTCGACCTCGAGCTCACCGAGGGCATGCGGTTCGACAAGGGCTACATCTCGGCCTACTTCGTCACCGACCCCGAGCGCATGGAGACCGTGCTCGAGGACCCCTACGTGCTCATCGCCAACTCCAAGGTCAGCAACGTCAAGGACCTGCTGCCGCTGCTGGAGAAGGTCATGCAGGCCGGCAAGCCGCTGGTCATCATCGCCGAGGACGTCGACGGCGAGGCGCTCTCCACGCTGGTCGTCAACAAGATCCGCGGCACCTTCAAGTCGGTCGCCGTCAAGGCTCCCGGCTTCGGTGACCGTCGCAAGGCCATGCTGCAGGACATCGCGATCCTCACCGGCGGCCAGGTGATCTCCGAGGAGGTCGGCCTGAAGCTGGAGAGCGCCGGCGTCGAGCTGCTCGGCCAGGCCCGCAAGGTCGTCATCACCAAGGACGAGACCACCATCGTCGAGGGTGCGGGCGACCAGGCCCAGATCGAGGGCCGGGTCAACCAGATCCGTGCCGAGATCGAGAAGAGCGACTCCGACTACGACCGCGAGAAGCTGCAGGAGCGGCTGGCCAAGCTGGCCGGCGGCGTCGCGGTGATCAAGGTCGGCGCGGCCACCGAGGTCGAGCTCAAGGAGCGCAAGCACCGCATCGAGGACGCCGTTCGCAACGCGAAGGCAGCCGTCGAGGAGGGCATCGTCGCCGGCGGCGGCGTCGCCCTGGTGCAGGCTGCGGCCACCGCGTTCGACAAGCTGGACCTCATCGGCGACGAGGCCACCGGAGCCAACATCGTCCGCGTGGCCACCGAGGCCCCGCTCAAGCAGATCGCGGTCAACGCCGGCCTCGAGGGCGGCGTCGTGGCGGAGAAGGTGCGCGGTCTCACGGCCGGTCACGGTCTCAACGCGGCCACCGGCGAGTACGTCGACATGATCGCCGAGGGCATCATCGACCCCGCCAAGGTGACCCGCAGCGCGCTGCAGAACGCCGCCTCGATCGCGGCGCTCTTCCTCACCACCGAGGCCGTCGTGGCCGACAAGCCCGAGAAGGCCGCGCCCATGGGCGGCGACCCCTCGGGCGGCATGGGCGGCATGGACTTCTGAGTCCCGCCGCTCCCGAGCAGCCGTAGTACCCGTACCACCGGCACCACGTCGAGGGCCCCGCGCATTCGGCGCGGGGCCCTCGTCGCATCTCTGGGACCGGTCGTGGGGTGTCGTTCCCGTTCGATCGAACGATTCGTGCGTCCCCGACCCGCTCCCGGCCATGTGGCACGGTGGAGGCGTGCGCCGGACTCCCCTCCTGCTCGCCGCCCTGCTCGCTCCGCTGGTCGTGCCCTGCGGGCCTGCGGGTGCAGCCGACGACGACGCGGCCGGTGACGACCGGTCCCCGCCGCCACGAGCAGCACGCCGCCCGCGCGACGTGCGCGCAGAGCGACCGACCGGACGACCTGGCGGGCGAGCCGACGGTGCTCACCGCCGACCCGGCCGCCGCCGGTCGCTGCGCCGTCCCGACCGCCGAGCTCGTCGCGGGCAACGACCTCGCCTTCGACGGCGTGGTGGAGTCGATCGACGACGGCCTGGTGACGCTGCGTCCGACCGCGGTCTACGCCGGCGAGCCCACCGACCCGGTGACGGTGCAGGTCGCCGAGCGAGGACCTGCAGGCGCTGCTCGCGGCGGTCACGTTCGAGGAGGGCGGCCGCTTCCTCGTGGCCGCCACCGACGGCCGGCTCGCGCTGTGCACGGTCTCCGCGCCGTGGTCGCCGGAGCTGGCCGACACCTACGAGCAGGCGTTCGGGGCGCCGCGGTGAGGGCGCAGTGAGGCGGCTGCTCGCTGCCGTCGCGCTCACCCTGGCCGCCAGTGGCTGCTCCGACGCCGGCGACGACCCCGGCGACGACGGCGGGGCCGGGCCCGCCGCCCCGTCGAGCTCGAGCGCGCCGGCGCCGTCGACCTCACCACCGCCGCCGGAGCCGGAGCCGGAGCCGGAGCCGGAGCCCAGCCGAGCCCGCGCTCCCGCCGGTCACCGACCCGGTGTCGCTGCCCGCGCTGATGCGGGAGGAGTTCCCCGCCAGCCGGATCCGCCCGGGCGAGGTGATCGAGCAGACCGACACCTACACGCGGAGCATCGTCACCTACCGCAGCGGCGACGGGCTGCGGATCTCCGGCGTCCTGCTGCGGCCGCGCGGTCGGGGGCCGTTCCCGGGGATCGTGCTCAACCACGGCTACATCGAGCCGTCGATCTACGACCCCGGCCAAGGTCTCGCGCGCGAGCAGATCGCGCTGGCGAACGCCGGCTTCGTCGTGCTGCACACCGACTACCGCGGCCACGCCGGCTCCGACGCCGCGCGCCCGCTCGACCGCGAGTCCCGGCTCGGGTACGCCCGCGACGCGATCCACGCGGTGCTGGCCCTGGAGCGCGAGCCCTACGTCGACCCCGAGCGGATGGCGATGCTCGGCCGGTCGATGGGCGGCGGCGTCACGATGAACGCGCTGGTCGCCTACCCCGGCCTGGTCGAGGCCGCCGTCACCTACGACTCGGTGAGCTCGGCCTTCGTCGACAACCTCCGCCAGTTCACCGAGCCCAACCGGCCCGACGCCCTGCAGCGCCTCTACCGGCGGTTCGGCACCCCGCAGGAGTCCCCGGACTTCTACGCCGGGCTGTCGCCGCGCACCTACTTCGACCGCATCACCGAGCCGCTGCTCGTGCACCACGGCAGCCTCGACTCCACCTGCCCGCCGCGGTGGGCCCGCGCCACCGAACGGCTCATGCAGGGGGCCGGGGTGCGCAGCCGGCTGGTGTTCTACGAGGGCGAGAACCACACGTTCTACGCCCAGTGGCAGCGATCGATGGATCGCACCATCCGCTTCCTGAACCGGCAGCTGGACGCCTGACCCAGTCAGTCCTGCGCCGCCTCGCTGAGGTCGCCGGCCCAGAGGGTGTGGAAGACGCCCTCGCGGTCGGTGCGGCGGTAGGTGTGGGCGCCGAAGTTGTCGCGCAGCGCCTGGATGAGGGCGGCGGGCAGCCGCTCGCGGCGCAGGCCGTCGAAGTACGGACAGCGACGACCCGAACGCCGGCACGGGCACGCCCGCCTGGGCCGCCACCGACACCACGCGGCGCCAGGCGTCGACGCCGTCCTTGACCGCCTCGGCGAAGTACGGCGTGGTGAGCAGGGTGGTCAGGTCGGGCTCGTCGGCGTAGGCCTCGGTGATCCGGCCCAGGAACCGGGCCCGGATGATGCAGCCGTCGCGCCAGATCGCGGCCACCTGGCCGAGGTCGACGTCCCAGCCGTGCTCCTCGGCGCCGGCGGCGATCTGGTCGAACCCCTGGGCGTAGGCCACCACCTTGGAGGAGTAGAGCGCGGCGCGGACGTCGTCGACGAAGGAGTCGTCGACGTCGACGGCCTCGTCCTCCGGAGAGGTGGTGAAGACCTTCCGCGCGGCCGCGCGCTGCTCGGTGTGGCCCGAGAGGCTGCGCGCGAACGTCGCCTCGGCGATGCCGGTGACCGGGACGCCGAGGTCGAGGGCGCTCTGCACGGTCCAGCGGCCGGTGCCCTTCTGCTCGGCGGCGTCGGCCACGACGTCGACGAACGGCTTGCCGGTCGCGCCGTCGGTGTGACGCAGCACGTCGGCGGAGATCTCGATGAGGAACGACTCGAGGTCGCCCTCGTTCCACTCGGCGAAGCACGTCGGCGATGGCGGCCGGCTCGAGGCCGCCCACCGAGCGCAGCAGGTCGTAGGACTCGGCGATCAGCTGCATGTCGGCGTACTCGATGCCGTTGTGCACCATCTTCACGAAGTGACCGGCGCCGCCCTCGCCGACGTGCGCGCAGCACGGCTCGCCGTCGACCTGGGCGGCGATCGACTCCAGGATCGGGCCGAGCCGCTCGTAGGCCTCGTCGCTGCCGCCGACCATGATCGACGGACCGTTGAGCGCGCCCTCCTCGCCGCCGGAGACGCCGGTGCCCACGAAGTGGAGCCCGTGCTCGCGCAGCGCCTCCTCGCGCCGCAGGGTGTCGGCGTAGTGGGCGTTGCCGCAGTCGACGACGATGTCGCCCTCCTCCAGCAGCGGCACCAGGTCGTCGATGACGGCGTCGGTGCCGGGCGCCGGCCTTCACCATCACCAGGACGACGCGGGGCGTCTCGATCGCCGCCACGAAGTCCTCGAGCGACTCGCACCCGACGAAGTCGCCCTCGTCGCCGTGGGCCTCGAGCAGCGCGGTCATCCGCGCGGTGGTGCGGTTGTGCACCGCGATCGTGTGGCCGTGGCGGGCGATGTTGCGCGCCAGGTTGCTGCCCATCACCGCCAGACCGGTGAGGCCGACCGTGGCTCGCGCCGTGCTGTGGTCGCTCATCGGCGCTCCTTCTGTCTCGCGCTTCACCCGCCGCCGCAGCTGCAGGATGCGCATCGAGCCCACCAGCGGCGGCGATCGTCATGCCGACCGCGGTGGCGATGAGCAGGGCCACCGACAGCGAGACCGTGCCGTCGAGCCACAGGAACTCCAGCGGCACCGACGTCGTGTTCTGCACGATGAAGATCACCAGCAGGACGATCAGCACGATCGAGAGGACGACGGCGACCCAGGCGCCGCTGGTGCGGGAGGACCGCAACGGGTCCTCGGGCTCGCGCTCCGGCGGGCGGCGTCGGGCCGCGAAGCCGGCTGCGTGGCCGGACGTCGGCGCGGGTCGCGCGCGGGGTCTCGGGAGGAGGTGGCGTCATGCTCCGAACCTAGACCTCGCACGGGCCGAGACGACCCACCCGAGAGTCAGAAGACGTTGAGCGGGCGGAACTGCACCGAGACCCGCGGCCCGGCGTGCGCGACCTTGGGCACGGCGTGCTCCCAGGTGCGCTGGCAGGAGCCGCCCATCACCACCAGGTCGCCGTGGCCCATCTCGATGGCGATCGACTCGCCGCCACCGCCCCGCGGCCGCAGCGCGAGCCGCCGCGGGTCGCCGAGGGAGACGATCGCGACCATCGTGTCGTGGGTGTTGCCGCGGCCGATCCGGTCGCCGTGCCAGGCCACCGAGTCGCGGCCGTCGCGGTAGTAGCAGCACCCGGCGGTGCGGAACGGCTCGCCCAGCTCGTCGGCGTAGTGGGCGCTGAGCGCGTCGCGGGCCTCGGTGAGCAGCGGGTGGGGAAGCTCCTCGCCGATCACGTAGGTGTGCAGCAGCCGCGGCACGTCGACCAGCCGGTCGTACATCTGACGCCGCTCGGCGCGCCACGGCACGTCGCGCACCAGCGTGGTCGAACACGTCGTCGGCGTCCGGCACCCACGAGCGCAGCACGTCGACCCAGGCGCCGTGGCTCAGCGGGCGGCGCTCGACGGCCTCGAAGTGGTGAGGCCGGACGCCGGCGCCTCGAAGAGCGTGCTCTGGAAGTCCATCCCCGTCATGTTACGCCAGGATCGAACAGGTGTTCGACACGACTCTCAGCGTGGCGCGAGGCGGCGCTGGATCTCCGCGACCGTCTCGTCGGCCAGGGTCTCCAGCCGGCGCCCGGCCACGAGCGGGGCGAGCCGGCGCAGCACCGGTCCGAACCGGAAGACGGCGCGGTAGTGCACGGACGTGCCCGACCCCGAGCTGGTGAGGGTCATCGAGTCGGTGGTGACCGCGCCGGTGTTGCGTCCCCGGAACTCGACGCGGTGCGGCGGCTGGTGGGTGATCGTCGTGTAGGTGAGCTCGACCCGGCGCCCGAGGAACTCCGAGGTGTTGCGGTAGGTGGTGCCGAGCCCGCCGTCACCCGAGGTGCGCTCGGTCTCGACGGTGCCGGGGTCCCACTCGTTGGTGGTGGTGAAGTCGGCCAGGTAGGCGAAGACCTCGTCGATCGGTCGCTCGACGTGGAAGGTCCGCTCGACGTGCATCCGGTCAGCCTAGGAGCCTGCTGAACAATCGGGCGGCGCAGCCGCCGCGATGGACGCACGCTGGCGGCGTTGCCGCCGCTGGAAAGGCGCCCAGCCTGCCTGCGCGACGGGCGCCTTGCCATCGCACGCCCCTCGCGACGCCCGCATCCACCCCCTTGTTCAGCAGGCTCCTAGGGGTCGGCCCAGGGACATCCCGGTGGCCGACCGCGGGGGGACCCGGGATGCTGTGCGACATGACGACGACGGGGAGCATCGGCGTGGCGGCGCGGGCGGTGGACGTGACGAAGATCTACGGCACGGGCGAGGCCGTGGTGCGCGCTCTCGACGGCGTCACGGTCGACCTGCGCGAGCGCGAGTTCACCGCGATCATGGGCGCCAGCGGGTCCGGCAAGTCGACGCTCATGCACATCTGCGCGGCCCTCGACACCGCCGACGGCGGCGAGGTGCTCATCGGCGACCAGCCGCTGAAGGGCCTGAAGGACAAGCAGCTCACGCTGCTGCGCCGCGAGCAGATCGGCTTCGTGTTCCAGTCGTTCAACCTCGTGCCCACGCTCACCGCCCGCGAGAACATCCTGCTGCCGCTGGCGATCGCGGGTCGCCGCCCGGAGCAGGAGTGGTTCGACTCGGTGATCGCCACCGTCGGCCTCGGCGACCGGCTCACCCACAAGCCGAACCAGCTCAGCGGCGGGCAGCAGCAGCGGGTCGCGGTCGCCCGCGCCCTGGTGAGCCGGCCGCGCATCGTGTTCGCCGACGAGCCCACCGGCAACCTCGACTCCCGCTCCGGGGCCGAGGTGCTCGACCTGCTGCGCCGCAGCGTCAGCGAGCACGGCCAGACCGTCGTCATGGTGACCCACGACCCGGTCGCGGCCGCCGTCACCGACCGCGTCGTCTATCTCGCCGACGGCCGCGTGGTCGAGGACCAGTCGCCAGCCCGACCGCGACACCGATCCTCGAGACGATGGCCCGGATCGCCGAGCACCCGCTGTGATCCGCGCCGCCCTCAAGAGCCTGCTCGGCCGCAAGGTGCGGCTGCTGATGAGCACGTTCGCGATCGTGCTCGGCGTCGCGTTCGTGGTGGGCACGCTGATCTTCTCCGACACCCTCAACCGCAGCTTCACCGCGCTGTTCGCCTCCGCCGTCGGCGAGGTGGTGGTGCGGCCGGAGGGGTCGCAGACCTCGGCCGGCTCGCCGTCGGCGCAGACGCTGCCGGCCGAGCTCGTGCGCAGCCTCGAGGACGTCGACGGCGTGGCGCGGGTCGACGGCAACGTGAACGCCTTCGGCGTCTACGTGGTCGGCGACGACGGCAAGGTGGTGGGCGGGCTCGGCCCGCCGGCCCTCGGCGGCAACTACACCGACGCCCCCACCGCCGGCGGCGAGGGACTCGCGCTGGTCGAGGGCGAGGCGCCCCAGGGCCGCGACGAGGTGGTGCTCGACGTGAGCACCGCCGAGCGCGCGGGCTACGACATCGGCGACCAGGTGCCGCTGCTGCTCCCGCGCGGCGAGGCGCGGCTGACGCCCACCGTGGTGGGCCTCGCTGGACTTCCCCGAGGGCGGGTCGCTCAACGGCGCCACCCTGGTGCTCTTCGAGACCTCGGTGTCCCAGGACCTCTTCCTCGACGGGCAGGACGCCTACAGCGACGCGTGGATCACCGCCGCCGACGGCGTGTCGCAGGAGGAGCTGCGCGACGCGGTGGCGACCGGGCTGCCCGACGACGTCGAGGCGGTCACCGGCGACGACGCTGCCGACGAGCAGGCGAGCGACCTGCTCGAGGCGATCAGCTTCCTCACCACGTTCCTGCTCATCTTCGCGGGCATCGCGCTGGTCGTGGGCTCGTTCCTCATCGTCAACACCTTCTCGATCCTGGTGGCCCAACGCAGCCGCGAGCTCGCGCTGCTGCGCGCGCTCGGGGCCTCGCGGCGGCAGGTGGTGCGGTCGGTGCAGCTCGAGGCGTTCGTGCTCGGCGTCCTCGGCGCCACCCTCGGCCTCGGCCTCGGCGTGCTGCTCGCGTTGGCGCTGCGCGCGCTGTTCGCGCAGTTCGGGCTCGACCTGTCGGGCCAGCCGCTGGTGTTCGCGCCGAGGACGGTGCTCGCGGCCTACGCCGTCGGCATCGTGGTCACGATGGCGGCGGCCTGGCTGCCGTCGCGGCGCAGCGCCCGGATCGCGCCGGTGCAGGCGATGCGCGACGACATCGCCCTCCCGGAGAGCTCGATGCGGACGCGGTTCCGCAACGGCCTGGTGCTCGCCGTCCTGGGCGGGGTCTCGCTGTTCCTCGGGCTCGGCGACCTCGTGGAGTGGCACAACGGCTGGCTCACCGGCGCCGGCATCCTGGCCATCCTGCTCGGGCGTCGCGGCCATGAGCCCGGTGCTGTCGCGGCCGTTCCTGGCCGCCGCGGCCGGCGCTGTACCGGCGGCGTGTTCGGCTCGATCGGCAACCTGGCCGGGCAGAACTCGCTGCGCAACCCGCGCCGCACCACCGCCACCGCGTCGGCGCTGATGATCGGCCTCACGCTCGCCTGCGCGATGGCGATCATCGGCGACTCCGCCAAGGCCTCGGTCGACAAGTCGGTCGAGGAGAACTTCGTCGGCGACTACGTGGTGAGCAACGTGTTCGGCGGTGAGTTCAACGCCGGCGATCGCCGACGAGATGGCGCAGGTCGACGGCGTCGCACGGTCTTCCGGCAGCGGTTCCAGTTCGTCGAGTACGACGGCAACGACACCCAGGCCGTCGCCGCCGTCGACCCCGCCGAGGTCGGGCTGCTCGAGCTGCGTGCCGACGCGGGTGCCATCGACGACCTCGCCGACGGCACCGTGCTCGTCGACGCCTCGTTCGCCGACGACCAGGACCTCGGCGTCGGCGACGCGCGTCGAGGTGGGCCTGCCCAGCGGCGAGGAGGTCGTGGACGGTGGTGGGGGTCTTCGAGGACAACCCCGTGGTGTTCTCGCCGATCATCACCACCCTCGACACCTTCGTCGCGGCCGGGTTCGAGCCGGCCGACAACGCGCTGATCGTCGACGCCGAGCCCGGCGCCGAGGGCGTGCGAGGAGCAGCTGGAGGAGGTGGTGGCCGACCTGCCGATCGTCACCGTCAAGGACCAGCAGGAGTTCGCGCAGGAGCAGCGTGAGCCGATCGACCAGTTCGTGCTGATCATCTTCGCGCTGCTCGGGCTGGCCCTGCTGATCGCCGTCCTCGGCATCGTGAACACGCTCGCGCTGTCGATCATCGAGCGCACCCGCGAGGTCGGGCTGCTGCGCGCCGTCGGCGTCACCCGCGGTCAGCTGCGGCGGATGATCACGCTGGAGTCGGTGGTGATCGCGGTGCTCGGCGCCACCCTCGGCGTGCTGCTCGGCACCGGCTTCGGCGTGGCGCTGATGTACGCCGTCCGCGACGAGGGGCTCGAGGTCATCAGCATTCCCGTACGGTCAGGTGGTGACGTTCCTGCTGCTCAGCGTGCTCATCGGCGTCCTGGCCGCCGTGCTGCCCGCCCGTCGTGCCGCGCGACTCGACGTGCTGCGCGGCGATCGCCACCGAATAGCCCGGAAATGACCCGGATGGGCGATGGTTAAATGGTCCCTTCGATCGGCCGATTCGCCGGACGTGGGCGTCATGACTGCCTAGTGTCACCCGCATGGACGACCTGATGCTCACCGACGGACGTGCGCTCAAGCACGTGGCCGTGCGTGAGTACGTGCGCGGTCTCGTGGCCGGCGCCGCACCGGGTTCACCGGCACCGTCCGAGCGCGAGCTGGTGCACCGCTTCGGCGTCGCGCGGATGACGGTGCGCCAGGCGCTGGACGCGCTGGTGTCCGAGGGGCTGCTCGAGCGGATCCCCGGTCGCGGCACCTTCGTGGCCCGACCGCGACGGGTCGCGACCCGCATCACCGGCTACACCGAGGAGATGACGCGACGCGGCCTGCTCGCCGAGTCGCAGACCCTCCTCGCCCGGCGCGAGCAGGCCGGTCCCGGCGTGGCCCGGGCCCTCAGCGTCACCGAGGGTGACCCCGTCATCCACTGGCGGCGGCTGCGCCGCGGTGACGGCAACCCGGTCTGCGTCGAGGACGCCTACCTCAACGAGGTGCTGCTCCCGGGCTTCCTCCAGTCGGGGATGCCGACCAGCCTCTACGACGCCCTCGCCTCGCGCGGCATGCGCCCCACCTGGGCCGAGGACTCGATCTCCGCCGACGTCGCCACCGAGGACGAGGCCACCCTGCTCGAGATCGAGCCGGGCACCGTCGTCCTGCGCCACTCCCGCCGCGGCCTGGTGGTCGGCGACAAGGTCGTCGAGGTCTCCCGCTCGGTCTACCGCGCCGACCGGTACACGATGTTCGTGCAGCTCGGCGCCGACACCTGACCGATCTGCCCCGCCCACGGACGTCGGGCATCGGGCGATGGGCGATGCTGCGGTATGACGTCGCCCGGGCTGCTGCTGGCCCACGAGTGGCTCAGTCCCACCGGAGGCTCGGAGAACGTGTTCGAGGAGCTCAGCGACCTCCTGCGACCGGCCCGCCGGGTGTGCCTGTGGAACGACGCTCGCGACCGGTTCGCGGACGTGGAGGAGACCTGGCTCGCGCGCACGCCGGTGCGTCGGAGCAAGGCCGTCGCCGTGGTGGCCGCCCCGCCGCATGGCGCCGGGTGAGTCTCGACGGCGCCGCCACGGTGCTCGCCAGCTCGCACGCGACGTCGCACCGCTTGGCCCGCCGCGCGGTCGAGCAGGGGCGCGACGGCCTCGCCTACGTGCACACCCCGGCGCGCTACCTGTGGAACCCGGAGCTGGACGGCCGCGGAGCCGCCCGGCCGGTGCGCGCCGTGGCCCCCGCGCTGCGCCGGGTCGACCGAGCCGCGGTGCACCCCGGCGTGAGGTACGCCGCGAACAGCGAGTTCGTGCGGGCGCGGATCCAGGCGTGCTGGGACGTGGACGCGACGGTCATCCACCCCCCGGTGGACGTCGTCGGCCTGCAGTCCCGATCGCTCGTGGGCCGACCTGGTGCCGTCGCACGAGCAGGAGGTGCTCGCGACCCTGCCGGAGGAGTTCGTGCTCGGGGCGAGTCGACTGGTGCCCTACAAGCGGCTCGACCTGGCGATCCGCGCCGCGGCCGCTCTCGACCTCCCGGCGGTCGTCTCCGGGTCCGGCCCGGACCGGCCCCGGCTCGAGTCGCTCGCGGCCGAGGTCCGGGTGCCGGTGCGGTTCGTCGGCGAGGTCTCGGCGGCCCTGCTGCGGACCTTGTTCCAGCGCGCGCGTGCTCTACGTGTTCCTGCCCGTGGAGGACTTCGGCATCATGGCGGCGGAGGCCATCGCACTCGGCGTCCCGACGCTGGTGAACGCCGACGGCGGCGCCCGCGAGATCGTGGCGGCCACCGGCGGTGGGGCCACGGTGTCCGGCCCGCCCAGCCGGGCCGACCTCGACACCGCGCTGCGGGCGACATGGGGACCGCCAGGCGGCGCGTGCTCGAGTTCGACAGCGCCGTGTTCCGTCGGCGGATCACCGCGTGGGTCGGCGCGGTGCCCGGGAGTCCCGGACCGCGAGGGTCCTAGACGCTGAGGTCCGGCTCCGTGGCTCGGGACGGGCTGCTGCGACGGGGCTGCCGCGCGCGGCGGTGGCCGAGCACCGGTGAGGAACCGTTGTCGAGGCTCACCAGCACGCCGACGACCGGCGTGCCCAGGCCGCGCAGGGCGTCGGCGTCGTCGCGCACGGTGCGCTTGGTGGCGTGGCGGCGCTCCACGTGCAGCAGCACGCCCTGGACGGCGTCGCTGCCGACGTAGCGGAAGAACTGGTCGCGATGCTCGACCGACGCGCAGGCCACCACGATGTCGGCCTCGCCCGCCTCGACCACGCGAGCCAGCCGCGTGCCGATCTCGGCGGGCGAGAGCAGCTCGTCGTCACCGGCCGGCAGCGCCCGGACGCCCTCGACGGTCAGCGTGCGCGCGAGGTAGCGCCGCAGGGCGTCGTCGCGGACCGGCACCCGACTGAAGGAGGGCGACGACGGCTGGACGTCGGCTCGCGACCTGCAGCGACGGGCGGTCGGGCGCCAGGTCGACGACGAGCACCGACCGACCGCGGGCCGCGAGCAGCTCGGCGAGCAGCACTCCGGCCCGGGCGTCGGGCTCGGGGCCGTGGTGCAGGACGAGGACGCACCGGACGTCGTCGATCCCGGGCAGGATCGGGACCAGGGCCCCGGCCGAGTCGCGGGAGCGCACGCCGGCGAACGGAGCACCTGCCACCCGTCCGGCGTCGCGCGCGGGGTCGCGCGCCGACAGCGACCCGCGCAGCGCGGTCCAGATCACGACGGCCTCCGCGGCCACGATCAGCGCCAGGAGGAAGGCGAGCAGCGCGTCGCGCCAGCGGGAGCCGGCGAGATCGGCGAGGCCGGGCTCTCGGCCTCCACCACCGTCGCGATCCGCCAGGTCGGGCGGCTCCCGGTGTCCTGCAGCGCCGAGACCAGGGCCTCGCGCTCCTGCTCGAGCGCCGTCCTCGCGATCTGGTCTCCCGGCTCGACGACGGGAGATCGCGCTCGACGCTGCTGATCGCCTCGGTGAGCGAGCGACGCTCCGCCCTGAGGTCCTCGGCCTGGTCGGCGGCGACCCGGCTGTCGACCGACGCCACGAGGGCGTTCGCCAGGTCGGCCGCGTCGTCGGCCGAGTCGGCCCGCGCGGTGACCGTCACGAAGCCCGGCTGCTCGGCGGACTCGGCGTCGACGTCGTCGACGATCGACGAGGGGATCGCCGTCGAGGCCGGCTCGTCGAGCGCGGCCGCCACGACGGCGGGACTGGTGACCAGGCCGATCGCCGACTCCGCGTAGTAGGAGGCGTCGGCGGGGCATCGCCGGCGTCGGTGAGCGGCAGTCGGGCCTGCAGCGTGCTCGAGGCCTCGTAGACCGGCACCTCGACGCTGCGCAGGCCGAAGACGGCGATGGCGGCGTACAGCGCCAGCACGAGCACGATGATACTTCCGCGCCCACACCGCGGCGAGCTGCTCTCCCAGGTCCACGCCGCCACTATCCCAGGCCGAGGGCCATCAGCGGTGCAGTTCGCGACTGCAAGAGCGACCACGCCTGCTTCGGACGGCCGCTGTGGCTCGACCACGCCGAAGTTGGACTCCGGGTCGTGCGTGGCGGCGTCGACGTCGCGGTAGGAGTAGAGGTAGATGGGCCCGAGCAGGCGGAGGCGGCGGGCCTCCCGCACGGCCTGGAGCAGCATGGCGGCCTGACGGCGCGGGGTCACCGAGCGGTCGGAGGCGCCGGTGGGGGCGCCGTACTCGGTGAGCCAGACCCGCACGTCGCGGTCACCGGCGCGCACCGCGACCGCGCGGATCGCCGGGAGTCGATGGAAGGTGTTCCACTGCTCCTCCCCCAGCGGCATCGCGGGGTAGGAGTAGGGGTGCACCGAGATGCCGTCGAAGACCGAGTGGCGGGGAATCGCGCGGTAGAAGCGGCGCAGGAAGGTCTCGGGCGAGAGCTCGGAGGTCGTCGTCCACGGCCGGGGCCAGGGCGCCGACGAGGATCAGCGCGCGCGGGTCGTTGCGCCGGATCTCGGGCGCCGCGAACGCGACCAGTCGCGCGTACGCGGCGGGATTGGGGCGCGGGTCCCAGAACCGCTCGAGGTTCGGCTCGTTCCAGATCTCCCAGGACCCCACCGAGCGCGCGTACCTCCGCGACGCCCGGTCGACGAACCCGGCGAACAGTGCGGGTCGGACCGCGCCGGCGGAGGTCTCCGCCCACGGCGGCACGTAGCCGATCACGCCGAGCACGGAGAGCCCGGCGGCCCGCGCCTCCCGGATCACGCGGTCGGGCCGCGACCAGTCGAAGCGTCCGCGCTCCCACTCGACCAGCGCCCAGCTGATGTCGATGCGCAGCCGGCGCGCGCCCAGCCGGTACATGCCGCGCAGGTCGCGCCGCAGCTCGGCCAGCGGCTGGTACATGATCGAGAAGCCGGTGCTGAAGCCGACCCCGGGTGCCCCGACCGGCGTCGTCGCTGCCGCGACGAGCGCCGCGGGGCGGGAGCCGTCGGAGGTGCGGTCGCGAGGCGACGTCCCCGCTCGATCCGGTGGCTGGATCGGCCACGACGAGCACCGCGAGCACGCCGAGCAGCGCGAGGAGCCCCGCGAGCAGACGCGGTGGGAGCAGGGTGGGGAACACGGACGTCGACCTCCGAGGTGGCGGGGGGAGAGAGGCTGGGACCTCGAACACGGGCCACCCCTAGTATCGGCCGGGTGCCGAGCCCGCTTGAGTCATCGGAGCGGGTGCCGGTGCCTCCGGTCGATCACGACCTGCCGGTCACCTGGACCGATCTCGTCGAGGTCGCCCCCGGTGACCGGGTGGTGCTGGTGGGCAGCACCCGGGCCGCCACCGCGCTGCGGGCGCGCGGCGCCGAGGTGCTCGACCGCGACGCCGCGGGACCGCCGGTCGATCTGGTCTGCGTGGACGGGTGCCGGCTCAGCGCGGCCGAGCGGCGGCGGCTCCGCGGTCTGCTCGCCGACCACGGACGCTGGGTCCAGATCAGCGACAACCTGCTGAGCCCGCTGCGGCTGGTCGACGTGCTGCTCGCGCCGGCCCCGCGGGCGGCGACCCACGGCTCGGTCCGGGTGTCGTCGCGCGCGGGCTGCGGCGCGAGGGCCTGGACGTCGACCAGGTGTTCGCGCTGCTCCGGTCCACCCAGGCGCCCGTGACGGCGTTCGACACCGCCTCGGCCGTCGGTACCGCGGCCACGCTGTCGGCGACCCTCACCCACGTCGGTGGAGCGCGCGGCCTGCTGCTGCGGCTCCTGCGCCGCTCGGACCCGGGGCTCGCGGCCCGGCTCGCTCCGGGATGGCTCGTCGTCGCGGGCGGGAAGGACCGCCGGCGGGACGCCCCGGCCATCGTCGGCAAGGTCGCCAACCGCGACAGCACCGAGGTCAAGATCCTGCGCGGCGACCCTCCCGTCGAGGTCGAGCGTCACCACCTGGTCGACGTGCCCGTGCCGAGGCGGCCGCGCTGCGGTCGCTCGAGGAGGTCGGTTTCGCCGAGGCGCCCCGCCTGCTCGGCATCTCCGGGGCGAGCGCCCGCTACTCGTGGCTGCGCGGCCGGTCGCTGGTGGTCGACAGGCTCGACGACGACGACCTCGTCGCCTGGACCGCGCGGGCGGCGGCGCTGCTCGCCCGGCTCCAGGAGCTGACCGGGAGCGCCGACGGCACCGTGCTCGTGCACGGGGACTTCTGGCTCGGCAACCTGCTGGTCGAGGGCGACCGGGTCACCGGGCTCGTCGACTGGGGTGATGCCCGCCGCGGCTCACCCGACGTCGACCGCCGCTTCCTGGTCGAGAGCCTCGCCCGACGGCAGCGCGTCGAGCCGGCACTGCGAGCCCGGCTCGAGGAGGCCCGCGACGCCGCGCTCCCCGGCCCCGCCCTCGCCCCGCCGCCCCCGGTGGGCCTGGTCGGGACGCTCGACGGTGCCACGCCGAGGATCGCGCAGGCGCCGGAGGTGGTCGCGCTCGGTGACGCCACGGCGACGGAGGTCGAGGCCTGGCTCGCCGACCAGCCGGTGCCGCCGGTGCTGCTGCCCGTCTCGGCCGCGGGGCTCGCCCTCGTCTCGCGCCACCGCGACCGGTGGGCGGCGCGGCTGCCGCTCCCCCCGACCGACGTGGTCGACGACCTGGTGGGGCGGGGTGTCCCCGAGCTGCTGGCGCGGCACGGGCTGCCGGCGGCCGAGCCGGGTGACGAGCTGCTGCTGCAGGCGTTCGTCGACGACGCCGGCGTCGCTCGTCGGCGCCCACCTCCTCGACCCCGTCCGGAGACGTCGGACGGGTCGGGGTCGCACTCCACCCCGATCTGCTCGGGCTGGCGCGCCGGGTCGTGGGCGCGCTCGGTCTGCGGGGCGCGCTGGCGCTGGAGGTCGGCCGGTCCGCCGACGGCGGGTGGGGGGTCACCGGCATGGCGTCGTGGCTGACGCCGGGCCACGTGACGGCGGCCGCGGCGGGGGTCGACGTCGGGTCGTGCTGGTACGCCGACGCCTGCGGGCTCGTGCGTCCCCGCAGCGTCTTCGACGACGCCGGCGCGCCGGCCAGGTCAGAGGGCGGCGGGGCCGTCGACCCGGTCGAGCTGGTGGTCCGGCCACGTCGCCGGTGACCGGGCCAGGTGGTAGCGCCAGCGCCACCGGCCGTGGTGTCGCCCCATCGTCATCCGCGGCAGCCGGAACGCGTCGTCGGCGGCGCTGACCCGGCCGTTGAGGAACGAGTAGGCCGCGCGGTAGCCGGCCGCGGCGGCCTGCTCACGCACCGCCCGGTCGTGGTGCCCGAACGGGTAGGCGAGCTGGTCGACCGCGGTGCCGAGCAGGTCCTCGAGGTCGGCGCGGGACCCGGCGATCTCCCGCTCGCAGAGCGACGGCGTCGAGCGCGGGGAGGGAGCGATGGGTGCGGGTGTGCGCGCCGACGCTGAGCCCGGCGTCCCGGCACGCGAGCAGCTCACCGCGCGTCATCGTGGGGCCCGCCCCCGGCCACCACGGCGGCCGCGTCCCCCACCCGGTGGTGACCGCGAAGAGGGTGGCAGGCACGCCGAGGTCCGTGAGCACCGGGAGACCGTGACGGGCGACGCCGGCCAGGGCGTCGTCGAAGGTGACGGCGGCCAGCCCGTCGAGCGCCTGGCCCGCGCGGTGCCGTGCGGCCAGGTCGGCGAGGGGCACGACGGTGAAGCCGAGCCGCCGCAGGACCAGCAGCTGCCGTCGGAGCTGGTCGACGGTCACGTCGAGCTCCAACGGGGCCTCCGGGCCGGCCACGACGTCGTGGTAGCCGAGGACGATCGCGCCACCGCGCGGCGCTCGGCCCGCCGGCCCACCGGGCGGCCGCGGTGAGCGGAGGGAGCACGGTCCGGGCGCTGGTCACGATGGTCCGCTCTCGGCTGCGATGACGGCGGCGCGCCTCGTGGAGGAGGTCGACCAGGGCGCGCGTGCTGACCCGGGCGTCGTAGGTGCGGGCGAAGCGTAGAGCCGCGGCCGCGCCGAGCCCGGCGCGAGCCGACGGGTCGGCGAGCAGCCCGCGCAGGGCCGCCACCAGTCCGGCGTCGTCATCGACGTCGACGAGGCGCCCGACGTCCGGGGTGACCATCTCGCCGATGGCGCCCTGGCGCAGGGCCACCACGGGCAGTCCCGCCGCGAGCGCCTCGATGATCGCGTTGGGCGCCTGGTCGATCGGGCTGGGGAAGGCGAAGACGGCCGCGGCGCGCAGCACCTCCCACAGCCGCCCCGACCCGACGGTGACGTCGTCGACGATGCGCACGTTCCGGCCGCGCGGTGCCTCGTCGGTGGTGACGAGCACCAGCTCGCACTCGTCGGCGAGGTGCCGTTGGTGCAGGTCGAACAGCCGCAGCGCGCCCTTGCGGCCCAGCGGGTTCCCGACGAACACGACCTGCGGCAGCGCGGTCCCGGAGCGGGCGGGTCCCGGGCGCCGGGCCGGGCCCGAAGTCGGGGGCCAGGATGCCGAACGGCAGCACCCGCAGCCGGTCCCCGCCCTGGCCGTAGTCGTCGCGCAGCGAGGTCGCGACCCACTCGGTGCTGGCGACCACCAGCGTCGCAGCGTCGTACACCGGGCGCTCGAACCGCTTGCTCCAGCCGGACGGAGGCCGGCGTGAAGCGGGTCGGGGCCCGGTACGGAAGCCGTTCGGCGTTGGTCACGTTGGTCGCGTCGGTGGTGACGACGCTCGGCATGGCCGCGAGGGTCGGGACGCTGCGCAGGCCGGCGTTGCCGGTGTAGACGTGCAGCACGTCGAACCCCGGGGCGAGGGCGGTGAGGCGGCGCCGCACCCAGTCGCTGAGGGCCAGCTGCGCACGCAGCGGCTGCAGGTCGAGGTCGAGCCGGCCGAGGCCGGGGACGCTGCGCTCCCGCGACCCGGCGTCCGAGCGAGGGCCGGGGCACGTCGAGGAAGGTGGCCTCGACCTCGGCGTGGTCGGCGAGGCAGGTGCGCAGGTGCGCGTGCACCGTGGCGTGGCCGCCGATGTTCTCGTTGACGAACAGCGCCCTCATCCGGCCTCGGCCTCCTGCTCCAGCACCCGCAGCAGCGCGTCGGTCTGCACCTCGAGCCGGTGGCCGTCGGCGACCCGCTGCCGGCCCGCCTCCGAGCACCGACGCCACAGGTCGCGATCCTCCACCAGCCGGGTGACCGCCGCCGGCCAGGGCGGCCGGGTCGCCGGGGGGCACGAGCAGCCCGCTGCCCGCGAGCACCTCGGGCGACCCGCCGTGGTCGGTGGCGACGACGGGGAGGCCCGAGGCTCATCGCCTCGAGCACGTTGAGCGGGCAGGCCTCGGGCTCGGTGCTCGCGCTGACGCCGACCGTCCAGCCGCGCATCCGGGCCAGCGGGTCGTCGACGTGGCCGAGCATCAGGACCCGGTCCGCCCACGGCGCCTGCGCGACGCGGCGCTCGCAGCGCCGCAGCGTGCGCGGCGTCGGTGGGGAGGTGGCCGCCCATCACCTCGACCCGCAGGCCCGCCGGGAGCAGGTCGACCGCGTCGAGGAGCACCTGATGGCCCTTCCAGGGCGTCAGCAGCGCGTTGATGCCGACGACGGCGTCCGCCGCGGGTGGGTCGACCGGCGGGACGGGCCACGGCACGCCGTTGTGCACGACCGTCACCGGCACGCCGGCGCCGAGGGGCGCCGCCACCGCCGCCGACACGGCGGCCACCCGAGCCAGCACCCCCCGGCACACGCGGTACAGCCGCAGCCGGTCGGGGCGCACCAGCACGTCGTGCGCGAGCCACACCACGGGAGCGCGCGGGCGAGCCAGCCGCACCACGGGCAGCGCGCCGAGCGAGTTCACCAGCACGACGTCGGCGCCGCGGGCGGCCCGGCGCACCCGGCGCGCCGCCGTGATCCAGCGCAGCAGGGTGCGCACCGAGGCCGCCGGGCCACCGCCGCGCCCGAGCGCCGGAACAGCCACGTGGCGCACCGGGTCGGGGAGCGCGTCGACGAGCCGGCCGGCCGGGGCGGCGCAGCTGCACGTCCCAGCCGCGGCGGCCGGCTGCCTCGAGCACCCGCAGCAGCACCCGCTCGGCGCCCGACACCTCGCCGGTGGCGGTGACGGCGAGCAGGCGCGGCGCGCGGTCGCGGCCGGTCACGGGGCGCCTCCCGACGTCGCCGGCGCGGCGTCGCGGCCACGGATCCCGGAGTCCCGCACCAGCCCGGTGAGATGGGCGACCGCGAGGTACACCACCGCCCCCGCGGCGCCGGCCACGGGCCAGGGCGCCACCAGGTCCACGACGAGCCCGGCGCCTACGCCGGCCGCGAGCGCCAGCGGCACCGCCAGCAGCCGTCCGAGCCCGAGCGGGCGCACGCCGGGGAGGCGCAGCATCAGCCACCACAGCGCGACGAGCAGGAGCGCGTTGGTCACGAGGGTGGCGATCCCCGACCCCAGGTAGGAGTAGCGCGGGATCAGTGCGAGGTTCAGCGCGATGTTGAGGGCCAGCCCGACCAGCATCACCAGGGGGTAGACGCGGTTGCGGCCCGCGGAGATCAGGCACGAGACCGCGAGCGTCGTCGCGAAGGCGAACATCTCGGCGACGGCGAGCAGGCGCGTCGTGTCGGCGCCGGCGACGAATCTCCTCGCCGTAGAGCAGTCCCGTGGCCTGACCGATGAACGGCAGCACGCCGGTGAGGGCGAGCCCGCCCAGCAACCCCAGCAGGAGCGCTCCGCGGCGTAGCGCGTCGCGGAACGCGGCCATGTCGACCGACCACGCCGTGACCAGGAGTGGCACCAGCGGCAGCGTCACGGCGGTGGAGACGAAGTGGATGATGTCGATGAACTTGTACGAGACGCCGTAGACGCCCGACGGCCTCGAAGCCGGCGAGCTTCGACAGCAGGACGCCGTCGACCTTGACGTAGACGGTGGCCAGCCCGAAGCCGATCGACAGCGGCACCGCCTCGCGGAGCATCGCCCGCCACTGCGCGCACGTCGACGCGGGGCCGCACCGGCACCAGGCGGTGGGCGGCCGGCAGCTTCCAGGCGAGCACCACGACCTGGTAGAGCACGGCGGGGATGGTGAACAGGAGCAGCGTGCCTCCGCCGGCCGCGATCGCGGCGGTGAGCGCCGCCTGGGCGAGCATGCCGGCGGTGTCCATGACGCCGATGACACCGACCCGGTGCCGGGCCTGGAACACGACGTCGAGGGCGGAGGACGGCGTGGCCAGCACCACGACGATGCCGGCCACCGCGGTCGCCCACGAGCAGCTCGTCGGGTAGCCGCCGAGGACCACCACGAGCAGGGCGACGACGTAGCCGACCAGGCCCAGCAGCGTCCGCAGCACGAGGTAGGAGCCGGCGAAGGCCACCGGGTCGTCCCCGACCATCCCGCGCACCGCGAGCCGGCCGATGCCGAGGTCGGTGACGATCGACATCATGCCGAGCACGGTGAAGACGAGCGTGAACTCGCCGAAGTCCTCCAGCGACAGCGTGCGCGCGATCAGCACCGCGCACACCCAGCCCAGCACCGCCTGCACCAGCCGGCTGGCCAGGAGGGTCCGGGTGTTGGCGCCCAGCGAGACGGCGCCGCTCCCGTCGACCGTGCCGCGGCGTCGTCTCAGCACGCGAGCCCCAGCGGTCCGGTAGACCGCGAGCGTCGCGCGCGCGGTGCGCTCCCAGGTGAGGCCCGCGACGGCGCGCCGTCCGGCGTCGCGCAGCGCGGCGTTGTGGTCGGCGTCGCGCGCGGCGACGCCGCAGCGCCGCGGCCAGGCCGTCGACGTCGTCGGGCTCGACCAGCCCGGCGGCGTCGGGCAGCACCTCGGGCAGGGCGCCGGCCCGCGTCGCCACCACCGCGGCGCCGCACGCCATCGCCTCCACCGGCGGCAGCCCGAACCCCTCGTAGGAGGAGGCGTAGGCCACGACGTCGGCCGCGGCGTAGAGCGCGGGCAGGTCGGCGGCCGCGACGTAGCCGAGGTGGCGCACCCCGGCCGGGACCCGCTGGCCGGCCCCGACTCCGCCCGCCAGCACCAGGGGCAGGCCGGCGCGGTCGCACGCCTCGGCGAGCAGGTCGATCCGCTTGCGCGGCTCCACGGTGCCGACGCAGAGCACCCCGCGCGCGGGCAGCCGGTAGCGCGCGCGCACCCGGGCGACGTCCTCCGGTGCCGCCGGCACCATCGCCGGCGACGGCGCGAGGTGGGTCACGGTGCAGCGGCGGCCGAAGCGCTCGGTCACCCGGTCGGCGGTGAAGCCACTGACGGCGACGACCGCGTCCGCGGCGCGGATGGCGCGCTCGACCAGCAGTCGCTCCCCTCGGGCCCGGACCCGGCCGTGCGCCCACGGCACGTCGAAGACCGACAGGTCGTGGACGGTCACCACCTGCGGTCCGCGGTGCCGCGCGCGGGAGGTCGACGTCGAGGGCGTGCAGCAGGCGCGCCGTCCGCGCTGCGGAGCCGGAGGCCGTGCAGGGCCCGCCGGACGCCGTCGGCCACCGGGTAGCGCTCGACCCCCACGCCCGCCGGGCAGCTCGCTCGACCGCGTCGTGCTGCACGTGGGCGACGAGCTCGGCCCGGGTCAGCGGACTCAGGGCACGGAGGAGCTCGCGGATGTAGGTCTGGACGCCACTCCCTCCGGGTCGGAGGGCGAGGGCGTTGAGGTCGACGCGCGCGGAAAGCAGAGCAGCACCCCCAGGAGGAGCCAGAAGTAGAGGTCGAGCGGGAAGATCTCCAGGTAGGTGGAGACGAGGGAGGCGGCGGCGGCGCCCACGACCGAGACGGCGATGCCCTCGGCCAGGCCACGGTCCGAGCGGTGACCCCGGTCCGCCGCGGCCCGCGCGGCACGGACGGCCACCACGACCACGACGACGCCGAGCAGGAGGAGGAGCCAGACCCCGATCACCCCCAGCTCGATGGCGGTCTTCACGTAGAGGTTGTCGGGCAGGTACACCTGACCGTCGAGGAGCTGCAGGTCGTCCATGGTCGGCACCCGCCTCGAGCGCCCGCTCGGCCGCGGCGCCGGTGACCCCGAGACCGTTGCCGAGGGGCGCCGAGAGCGCTCGGTCGGTGATCTCCGACCAGCCCGAGGACCGCTGCGCCGAGCGAGCTCGAGGACAGGAACGCCGTGGTGAGGTCGCGGGGCAGGAAGATCGCCGCCGCGAGGGCCGGTCCGAGGGCGTGCACGAGCACCCGGTAGCGCCAGGCGGCGAGCACGACCGCGCCGAGCGCGAGGCCGAGGATCGCGCCGCGGACCACCGAGGTGGTCATGCCGAGCGCGAGCAGCGGGGCGACGATCAGGAACCACCGGTTGCGCCTGCGGCGCGGGTCGGCGAGTGCCACGGGCACGCACACCAGGAGCACCAGGGCCACGAAGAGGGCGAAGGAGAACGGCTGGGTGAAGGTGGAGAACGACCGCAGCAGACCGCCGGAGAACCGGATCGTCTCGTTGTACTCGTAGCCGAGCGCATGCAGGCGGTCGGCGCCGACCACCTGCTGGGCGAAGCCGATCGCCACGGTGACGCCCCGGTGGCCATCAGCACCGAGACCAGCCGGTCGCGGTCGCGCTCGTCGAACGGGCACCGCCACAAGATCACCGGCACGAGCAGGTAGAAGTAGCCGACCTTGAGTCCCCACAGCCCCGAGCACGCCACCGACGACGGCGGCGTGCACGAGCCCGAGCAGGGTCCAGGCCGCCACCACGGCCAGCCAGGACGGCGGCCGCTCCCCGGCGGGCCGGCGCGCGGCGGCCGGGGCGACCAGGGTGGCCAGCAGGGTGGCCAGCACGAGCGCCTCCTTCCACCCCGCCAGGCCCGCCCCGCCGGGCACCACGAGCAGCAGCCCGTCGAACGGGACGAGCGCGGCCAGGAGGAGGAGGCCCCGCTGCGGACGGAGGATCACGAGCACGATCACGTGGACGACGAGGAGCGCCGCGACGACGACGACCACGACCGACGCGGTGGTCACCGGCCCGCCCTCGCCCCGGTGCGAGCCGACGGCCGACGGCGGCGAGCCGGGTCAGCGCGGCGTCGACGGCCAGTGCCAGCGGCGTGCCGCCGTGCAGCTCCAGCGTCGGGTACGCCCCGGTGGACCACTGGCTCTTGTTCTGGGAGTCACCGAGCAGGAGGTCGAGGTGCCGCCAGCCCCGCGCGGCGGCCCAGGCGAAGGTGGCCCGCTGCGTCAGGTGGCCGGGGCTGTAGCGGCGCGAACGCCGGCGCGAACCGGGCGATCCACAGCGACACGACGCCGGAGCCCTCGCCCGGCCGGCCGGTGAGCAGGCCGACCTGGAAGGACGACCGGCTCGTCGTCGACGTGCCCCACCACGGCGACCGCCTCGCCGGCGGCGAAGCAGCTCTCGCAGGTAGCCGAGCACGAAGGCGGCGTACGGCGGCTCGAGGAGGTGCTGTCGGGGCCGCTGCGCCTCGGCGGCGTCGAAGACCGTCCGGATGGCGGGGAGCAGGGCCTCGAAGCCGGCCAGGTCCTGGGCGGTGGTGACGCGGAAGGCCCGGCCGTCCTCGCCGAGCCGCCGGTCCGCGCGGCCGAGCACCTTGCGCAGGTTGCGGTTGCCGGGGGCTCGCACGTGGTCCAGACCGTCGCCGGTGAGCTCGGCCACCGGGCAGCGGTCGCGCTCGCGCACCCGGGTGCGGCGGCCCCGGACGGCGAGACCCGGTCAGCGCCTCGACGCCCGGGGCGCCGCCGCGCGCCTCCACGCAGGTCCAGGACCCGGGCGGGCGTGGACACCGCGACCCAGACCGCCCGGGCGGTCGTCCTCGTGCCCGGGCAGCACCAGCATCTCGGCCACCGTGCCGAGGCCGTGGCCGAGCCACCGGACCCGTCGCACCGGCCAGGCGCGGCGCTCGTGCAACGGCGCCAGCACCACGAGGCGGCCGTCGACCCGGGCGGTGGCGAGCAGCAGCCGGCCGCGTCCCAGCGTCCGCCACCAGCCGAGGGCGTAGCGCGGGCGCGACAGCGGGCCGGTCCCGCAGGCCTCGGCGAGCTCGTCCCACTCGGCGACCAGATCCGCGGCCTCGGCGGGGTCGTGCACCAGGCGGACCTCGGCACGCGGAGTGCGGGTGCCGGCCGCGGCGGCGTCGACAGCCCCCGGCGTCACGGCGCCATCCTCACGATCCCTGCCTGAACACCACCGTGCTGAGGGTACGGGCGAGGATCCTGAGGTCGAGCCACAACGACCAGTTGCGGATGTAGTAGTTGTCGAAACGGGCGCGGTCGGCGATCGAGGTGTCGCCTCGGAGGCCGTGCACCTGCGCCCAGCCGGTGAGGCCGGCCGGTGCACGGTGGCGGGAGAGGTAGTCGGGGTAGCGACGCGCGAACTGCTCGACGAACTCCGGGCGCTCCGGTCGAGGCCCGACGACGCTCATGTCGCCGCGCAGGATGTTGAGCAGCTGCGGGAGCTCGTCGAGCGAGGTGGCCCTGATGAAGCGCCCCACCGGACCGACCCGCGGGTCGTCGGCGATCGACCACACCGGTGCGGTCCGCCGGCGTCGTCGGTGTCGGTGTCGGGGGCTCGGGCAGCGATCGGAACTTCAACAGCACGAACGGCTGGGCGTCGAGCCCCACCCGCACCTGGCGGAACAGCACCCCGCGCCCCACCTCGAACCGGACCGCGAGCGCGGTGGCCAGCATCAGCGGCGCGAGCAGCACCAGGGCGACGCGCCGCCGTCACGACGTCGAGGAGGCGCTTGATCCGCCACGAGGGGCCACGCCAGGGCCGGCGATGGGCGCGCACCAGCGAGATGCCCCACAGCTCGTCCATCTCGCGGGTGCGCTGGTGCATCTCGTGGAACCGGGGCACGTACAGGATCTCGCACCGCAGCCGGTCGCAGGCCTCGAGCGCGTGGCGGAGCTCGGCGTTCGGGTTCGCGGCGCCGACGACGACCTCGGCGTCCGGAAGCGCCACGAGCACCTGCGAGATCCTCCAGCTCGCGCACGACCGTCGGCAGGTCGGCGAAGCGGCCGAGCACGGGCGCCGGCAGCGGCAGCGGTCCGGTGACGATCCGGTCGGTCAGGAAGCCCACCGGCCGCAGTCCGTACTCCGGGTGCTCCTGGGCGTTCTCGACCAGCTCGCGCCCGAGCAGGCCGGTGCCGAGCACCAGGGCACGGTGATCGACGATGCCGCGGCGCCGCAGCAGGCGGATCACGGCGTAGGTGAGGGAGCGGACGATCAGCAGCGGGCCGACGACGACCGCGGCGGCCACGATGGCCGGGGCCTCCTCCACGGGCCGACCGATGATCTCGTAGACGAGCACCGTGGCCATGGCGCCCACCAGCCCGGCGACCAGTCAGCGATGCGACGTCGTCGAAGACCGAGAGCGAGAGCCGCGGCCGGTAGGAGCCGCTGGTGGCGAGGAAGAGGAGCACGGCGGTGGTGACGGCGCCGAGGTGGACCCAGTCCATCTCCGGCACCAGCGCGAGGGCGAGCACGAGCGCGACCGCGTCGGTGCCGACGACGGCCAGCCGCCGAGTCGACGGGCTGGGCTGGAGCCGGTGCGCGGCTCGCACGGTCGCCGCCGCGGAGTCGGCGTGCCGGTCGTGGGGCCGGTCGTCGGGCCGAGGTCGAGTGGTCGTCGGGTGCGTCAGGGGCGGCGCGCAACGCCGAGGCCCCGTCCGGCCGGACCGAGCGCACCCCCCGCACCGAGTCCGTGCCGGGGCCGATCCGAGTGCGGACCGCGGCAGGGTCGGCTCGACCGGCGACACGCGCCGCGCCCGGTGCCCCCACGGCTCAGACCCCCCTGAACAGATCGCCACTCTGGCTGACCTCGCGCCCATTCTGTCGGGTCGGACGCATTTGGCTCCTCCTGGGACGGAAACCGACGGCGAATCCCGACCCAGTCGTGCGGCAATCTTGAGGTGCGGGTCAGGTGGGGCTCAAGTCACCCACCGAGGTGATCGCTGGGGGTCCGGCTCCGCGGCCCGTCGGGCGTGACGCCGTGCGGCGGCCCGCAGCAGTGGGCCACCGGCGGTCATCAGCGGCCACCGGCCGTGGGTCACCTCGAGCGTGCCGTAGTCGCTGTTCGACCACAGCCGCTTGTACGGGGCGTCACCGAGCAGGAGGTCGATGCGGGAGAGGCGGTGCTCCTCTGCCCACGCCAGGCCGGCCCGCTGGAGCAGGTGACCGGGTGAGTACGGCGCGGCCCGGGGATGGAAGCGGCCCACCCAGCTGTGCATGCTCACCTCGGTCAGCAGCGCGAGGTCGAAGGCTGCCGGCCGATCGTCCACGAAGAGCACCAGCGCCGCCGCCTCGCCGGTGCCGGTCGCACGCGCGAGCAGGTCCCGGGTGAAGTCGCGCCAGGGCGGCCGGAGCAGGTGCTGTCGCGGTCGGTCCGCCTCGGCGGCGTCGTAGACCTCCTCGATCGCCGGCAGCAGTGCGGCGAACCGCTGCGGGTCGTCGGCGACCTCCACCCGGTGGTCGAGACCGGCGTCGGTCAGCCGTCGGTCCGCGACGCGCAGCGTCCGCCGGATCCGGCGCCGGGCCGGCTGGGCCAGGTAGCTCGCCGCGGCCGCCGTCGCCGAGGTCGATGACCGGGCAGGTGTCGCGGGCCGAGGTGACGGTGCGGCCCGGGAGCCGACCGGCCTGCGGCAGCCCGCTGGTGCCGTCGCGGCACTCGACGAGCTGGAGCAGCCGCCGGTGGGTGGCGATCGACGACCAGAGGATCGCGGCCGCGTCCTCGTGCCCGGGAGCCACCAGCGCCTCGGCGACGGTGCCGAGGCCGTGCCCGAGCCACCGCACCACCGAGACCGGGCCGACCCGGCGCTCGTGCAGGGGGGCGAGCGCGACGAGCCGGCCGTCGCGCCGCACCGTGGCGACCAGCAGCCGGCCCGAGCCGAGGTGCCGCCACCAGGTCAGGGCGTAGGTGGGACGGGCGAAGGGCCCGCCGCCCGCCTCGACGGCCAGCGCGCGCCACTCGTCGACGACGTCCTCGACGTCGCGCAGGTCCGCGAGGGTCGTGACGTCGGCGTCGGGGTGGCACGGGCCCCATGGTGCGCTATCCAGCCGGTCTGTTCGAGAAATCCGAGCGCTGCGGCGACCCGACCGGTCTCCTCGCACACCCACACCGGGTCGGGGCCGCCGAGGTCGGGCTGGATGTGCAACGCGTGCTCGGCCGCGTCGTCGCACTCCAGGCACAGCGGCCAGCGGCCGCTGCGCTCGAACAGCGCGTCCTGCACGTCCTGAGCCACCAGCCCCGCCACGTAGGTGGCGCCCTCGGGCCACTGCGTCGGCCCACCACTGGCGTGACTCGCACGCCTCGTCGAGCGCCGAGACGGCGCCCGCAGTGGCCAGGGAGCGGGCCGTGAGGTCGGCGAGGACGCGCGCTCGGGCATCGAGGAGCAGGTGGTCGTCCACGACACCCATATTCACCCGTCTCCCAAACCGCGGGGTGAGCCGGACGGGACGACTACCGTGGCACCATGCCGGCCCTGCTCGAGGTCGCGGTGCACCACACCCGCGACGTGCCCGGCGCCGTCGAGGGCGGCGCCGACCGGCTCGCGCTCGTGGCTCCCGGCACCGACAGCACCGGGCCGGCCCTCTCGCCCGACCTCGCGGCCGCCTCCGCCGTCATCCGCGCCACCGACCTGCCGGTGCGGGTGCTGCTGCGCCTCGACCCCTCGTTCACCCTCACCGGCGGACAGTTCGTGCGACTCGTCGGCCTGGCCGAGAAGTGCCTGTCGCTGGGCGCCGAGGGGGTGGTGTTCGGCTTCCTCGGCCCCGATCTGCGCGTCGACCTCGACACCTGCGGCGCCCTCGCCGCCGCGCTGCCCGAGGTGCCCTGGACGTTCCACCGCGCGATCGACTCCGCGCTCGAGCCGGCTCGCGCCTGGCGCGACCTCGTCGGCCTGGCGGAGCGCAGCCGGCTCACCGCCGTCCGCTCCGCGGGCTCCCCGCAGGGGCTCGGGGTCGGCTTCGACGACCTGCTCGCGCTCGCGCACGGCAGCCCGGACGTCGCCCGGCTGCTCCTGCCCGGCGGCGGCCTGCTCGCCGAGCACGTGCCGTGGCTCCTCCGCGCCGGCGTCGGCCAGTTCCACCTGGGCGCCCAGGTGCGACCCGGCGGCACCTACCGGTCCTACGTCGACGCCGACCTGGTGCGGTCGTGGCGGTCGCTGATCGACGCCGAGTCCACCCGCGCCAGCACCGCCTGACCGCCTCGTGACCGTCCTCATCGACCCGCCCGCCGTCCCCGCCCACGGCCGGATGTGGTCGCACCTGGCGAGCGACACCTCCTACGACGAGCTGCACGACTTCGCCCGTGGGCTCGGCATCCCCGAGCGCGGGTTCGACCGCGACCACTACGACGTGCCGGGGGAGTGGTACGACGCCGTCGTCGAGGCCGGCGCCCAGCCCGTCACGTCCCGCGAGCTGGTGAAGCGGCTCGTCGCCGCGGGCCTACGACGCCGCAAGTCGCGGCTAGCTCCGCGCCGGCGTTGGCGCGGGCGGGGGCCTCCCAGTGGGCGACGGCGTGGGCGGTGTGGAACAGGCGCGGCTTGGCGAGCAGGTCGGCCAGCACCGCGCGGCGGCCGGCGGTGAAGGTGGCGTCGTCGAGGTGGGCGTACTCGCGGCGGACGGCGGCGACGTACTCGTCGTAGCGGGCGGTGTCGGCGGCCAGGATGCCGAGGTCGGCGTCGGAGAGCACGCAGCCGGTGCGGTCGTCGTCGGCGGGGCGGTGGGTCTCGGTGAGGCGCACCAGCCGCGCGACCTCGGCCACCGTGCCGGCGTCGACGAGGCCGACGAGCGCCCGCTCGGCCCAGGCGGCCGAGCGCTCCTCGGCGTCGCGCTCCCCGTCGTAGACGGCGTCGTGGAACCACGCCGCCAGCAGCACCGCTCCGCCGCTCCCGCTCGTCGAGGCCACCGGCGAGGGCGTCGACGCGCTCGGCGACCTCGGTCGAGGTGCCGCAGGTCGTGGTAGCCGCGGGCCGGGTCGGCGTAGGCGGCGACGCAGCTCGTCGCGGACGTCGAGTCCGTCGGCGAGCGGCCAGCAGTCGGCGGGGGGGTCGGCTGGGTCGGGCATCGGCTCCCATTGAACCCCTTCCTCGCACCGGACCCGGATCCTGGTCGATTCCAGCGGTTCGGGCGCGGGCCGTTAGGCTGAGCAGGTCGTCCGGACACCTCCGGCGCGGCGTTCGTCCCGGAGAGGTTCACCCGTGGGTTCTGTCATCAAGAAGCGGCGCAAGCGCATGGCGAAGAAGAAGCACCGCAAGCTGCTCAAGAAGACGCGCGTGCAGCGGCGCAAGCTCGGCAAGTAGCCACCGGCCCCATCCCCCGCTCCCATGACCGGCGGCTCGAGGAAACGCGTCGAGGGCGGCTCGGTCGTCCTGGTCACCGGGGTCTCCCGTGACCTCGGACGTCGCTGCGCCCGCGCGATCGCCGAGGACCCGTCGGTGCGCCGGGTCATCGGCGTCGACGTGCTGCCCCCGCGCGGCGACGTCGGCGACGTCTCCTTCGTGCGCGCCGACATCCGCAACCCGATCATCGCCAAGGTCATCGCCAAGGAGGACGTCGACACCGTCGTCCACATGAGCGTGATCGCGACCCCCGGCAGCGCCGGCGGCCGCAACACGATGAAGGAGTTCAACGTCATCGGGACGATGCAGCTCCTCGCCGCGTGCCAGAAGGCGCCGAGCGTCCGCAACCTCGTCGTGAAGTCCACGAGCACGGTCTACGGCGCCAGCAGCCGCGACCCGGCGATGTTCACCGAGGACATGGAGCCCCGCCGCGCCCCGCGCGCCGGCTACGCCAAGGACGTCGCCGAGATCGAGGGCTACGTGCGCGGGTTCGCGCGCCGCCGCCCCGACGTCCGGGTCACCGTGCTCCGCTGCGCCAACGTCATCGGCCCGCACGTCGTGAGCCCGATGACCTCCTACTTCCGGCTGCCGGTGGCGCCCACGGTGCTCGGCCACGACCCCCGCCTGCAGTTCCTCCACGAGGACGACCTGATGGCGCTGCTCCAGCACTGCATCCGCAGCGACGTCGGCGGCACGTTCAACGTCGCCGGCGACGGCATCCTCATGCTGTCGCAGGCGCTGCGGCGGATGCAGCGGCCGACGGTGCCGCTGCCGGGGTTCGCGGTCGGCAGCCTCGGCTCGACGCTGCGGTCGGCCCGGGTGGCCGACTTCTCCCCCGAGCAGCTCGGACTTCCTCACCTACGGGCGCGGCATCGACACCACGCAGATGCGCCGGCTGCTCGGGTTCGAGCCGCGCTACACGACCGCGGAGGCGTTCGCCGACTTCGCCGGCGGGCTCGACGATCACCGGCGGTCACGTCGAGCGGCTGGTCGGCGAGCTCGCCGACCGGCTGCCCAGCACGCCCGCCGACGGCACCGACCCCGCCCTGGCCTCGGTGCGCAGACCGGGAGCGCCGTCGACCGGGAGGTCGGGGGTGAGTCGCGTGGGTGACGCCGAGATCATCCCGATCGGCACCCGCGGCCGGCCCGGGCGCGGCACCGGCAAGCAGCCGTCGTCGGCCGCCCGCGACCTGGCGCCGAAGGCGCGCAAGCCCCCGCCCGCTCCCGGTCCCGAGTCGGAGCAGCCCGTCGAGGCCCCCGGGCCCGAGCAGCCCGAGCAGCCCCGCGCCGAGCCGGCCGACCTCCGGGCAGCCCGAGCGGCCCGCCGCGAGGTCGGGGCAGGCGTCGAGGCGGGCGTCGAGGCGGGCGTCGAGGCGGATCGTCGCGGACCGCGCGCCCCTCACCACCCGCGAGCGGCACCCGCTGCGCGGCATCCCCACCAGCGAGTGGCTGGCCGCGTTCCAGCACGCCGCCCTCGAGGTCTTCGGCGACCGCTGGGAGCCACGGCTCGCGGAGTTCCTGGCGTTCCTCCGCCGGCGGCTCACCGGCCAGTACGTCGTCGACGAGTACGGCTTCGACGCCGAGATCACCGAGCGGTTCTTCATCGCCGCGCTCCGGCCGATCGCGCAGAAGTGGTTCCGCGTCGAGGTGCGCGGCGCCGAGAACGTGCCCGCCGAGGGCGGCGCGCTCGTGGTGTCGAACCACTCGGGCACCGTCCCGATCGACGGCCTGATGACGATCGTGTCGACCTTCGACCACACCGGGCGCCACCTGCGCCCGCTCGGCGCCGACCTGGTGTTCTCGATGCCGGTCGTGAGCCAGCTGGCCCGCAAGGGCGGCACCACGCTCGCCTGCAACGAGGACGCCGAGCGGATGCTGCGCGGCGGCGAGCTGGTCGGCGTGTGGCCCGAGGGCTTCAAGGGCATCGGCAAGCCCTACTCCGAGCGCTACAAGCTGCAGCGGTTCGGCCGCGGCGGCTTCGTCTCGGCGGCCCTGCGCACCGGCGTCCCGATCGTGCCGCTGGCCGTCGTCGGCGCCGAGGAGATCTACCCGCTGGTCGGCAACATCCCGGCACTGGCGCGACTGATCGGCGTCCCGTACGTCCCGATCACGCCGTTCTTCCCGCTGCTCGGCCCGCTCGGTCTGGTGCCGCTGCCGTCGAAGTGGCTGCTCGAGTTCGGCGAGCCGATCCGCACCGACGAGTACGACGCCGGCGCGGCCGAGGACCCGATGCTCGTCTTCGACGTCACCGACCAGGTGCGCGAGACGATCCAGCAGACGCTGTACACGCTGCTGATGCAGCGCCAGTCCGTCTTCCGCTGACCGACCGGGAGACGTGCCGACCTGCTGACCTGCAGATCGAGAGCGTGCCGGGGGTCAGTTGTCGAGCAGGTCGCCGAGGCCGGCGGTGAGCTCGTCCAGCCCGGTGCTGCTGCTGGTGCCCGCGCCACCGCTGCCGGTGCCGCCCCTGGTGCCGGTGCCGCCGCTGGTGCCGGTACCGCCCGAGCCGTCGCGGGTGAGGCCGTCGACGACACCCCCGAGCGGGTCGTCAGCCCCGCCACCGGAGGTGGGGGGCTGGTTGCTGCCGCCGGCGGGGAGGGAGGGCTCGCCCGGCGGGGAGGTGGCGCCGCCGCTCGGAGCGGGTTCGGGGGCGGGCGCGGGAGTGGCGGGGCTGTCGTCGCGACCGGACCCGTTGCGGGCGCCGGTGCCGGCGCCGGAGCCGGAGGTCTCGGCCCGCGCCGGGCGGGCCGGGCCGGTGAGGCCGTCGAGCGCGCCGGGCACCGACGAGGCGTCGACGAACAGCCGGTTGACCGCGGCCGGGCCGTCGGTGCAGGTGGGGCAGGCCGCCTTGGCCTGCTCGTCGATGAGGGTGACGGTCTGAGCGGCGTCGACCAGCGCGTCGCGGGCTCCCGCGGGGACCAGACCCTCGAGTCCCTCCAGTGCGGCGAGGCTGTCGGCGGTGAAGGCCCGCAGCTCCTCCAGCGAGGCGACCCGGCCGGTTCGGTCGTAGTCGTCGAGCAGCAGCTCGGAGGCCTCGCTGGCCTGGGCGCTGAAGTCGTCGAGGGTGACGGCGACGTCGGTGGCGCGGTCGTCGCCGTCGCGGCTCAGCTCGTCGACCTCGTCGAGGCGCCCGGCGGCGTTCTCGAGCAGGGCCGCGCCCTTGCTGTCGTCGCCGGAGTGGACCTTGACCTGGGCGTTCTCGATGCCGCGCTTGAGCGGGTAGAGGGTGTCGCCGGGCAGTGCGCTCTGGGCGGCCACGGCCATCGACGCGGTGGCGCTCACGATCGCGAACCCGCCGATGGCGGTGGCCAGGCGGCGCTCGCGGGTGCGGGTCTGCGGGGAGGTGCGCTCCGGGGTGCGGAGCGCGGCGGCCTCCGGCCGGACGGCCGAGCGCGGTCTCGGCCTCGGTCATGAGGCGGCTACGAAGGTCGGCCACGAACTCGGGCGCGGGGAGTCGGTGCGGGCGCCTCGCGCAGGGCTCCGACGACCTGCAGCAGCTCGGCGAAGCGTGGGTCGTGGGAGGTGGGGTCGGCGACGTCGAGCGCGCCGGTCGAGTGGGTCTCGACCAAGGCGTCGAACACCTCAGCGCGTCTTCGCGCCGGAAATGCCGGGATCATCGGATTTGTCCTGTCGTGGGGGGCGAGAAGGAACCTGTCACTCGACCCAACGACGCCCCGGCGGCGGAGGTTACGCGGTTGTCACACGTGACCCGCGGGTAATATCCGAGGCGGCCCATCAGTCCCGCACCCCCTCGGGCATGAGCTTCGCCAGGTTGCGCACGCCCCGCAGCTGGAGCTGCTTGACGGCGCCCTCGGTGCGGCCGAGCGCGGCGGCGGTCTCGGCGATGCTCATGGACTGCAGGAACCGCATCACCAGGCAGTCGCGCTGCTCGTTCGGCAGCTCGGTGAGGGCCTCGAGCAGGATCTCGTGGGTGAGCCCGGCGAGGACGGCGTCCTCGGGTCCCTCGGTGGCGTCGTCGTGGGCGCCCATGTCCTCGGTGGTGAGCTCGAGGCGGGTGCGACCGGCCTTGAAGTGGTCGGTGGCGAGGTTGCGGGCGATGGTCATCAGCCAGGCGCCGAAGTCCTTGCCCTGCCACCGGAACGACGTCATGTTGCGCAGCGCGCGGAAGAAGGTCTCGGAGGTGAGGTCCTCGGCCAGGGCGGCGTTGCGGGTGCGGTAGTAGAGGAACCGGTAGACCGAGGACTGGTAGTGGTCGTAGAGGAGGCCGAACGCCTCGGAGTCGCCGCCGCGGGCGAGCTCGACGAGCGCGATCAGCCGGCTGCGGTCGGCCTCGGAGTCCTCGGAGGAGGTGGCCAGGTCGTGGTCGCCGTAGCGGTCGCCGGGGCCGCCGTCGCCGGTGCCGATGCTGTCGGCGAGGGCCTCGGTGAAGGTGATCCCGAGGCCGGCACCAGGGCACCGAAGCCGGCCGACCCCGCTGCGCCGCCGGCGGCGAGCGCGAGGGACGGGTGCAGCACCTGCGCGACGGCGAGGCGCAGCGCGTCGAGGCCGCGCGCAGCCCGCTGACCGTCCGTGTGCATCGAGTGAGGCCCTCCCCCGCCAGCTCCTGCCCGAGTCGACATTCCACCCTAGGTGAACAGGTGTGCCCTGGACCACACGAACTCATGCCCGCTACGTCACACCGACTCGGCGTGTCGGCGAAAGTTTTACTTTCGCTGACCAGGTCCGGGCTAGCGCAGCCGCGGCCGATGGCCACGCAGCGCCAGCGCGGCGGCGACCGCTCCGCCGACGCCGCCGGCGGCAGCACCGACCAGAGGCCGGCCCGGGCGGCCTTGCGCCCGGTCCGGTAGTCGCGCACCCGCCATCCCTCCCGCCGGGCGTGCGCCCGCAGCCGGGCGTCGGGGTTGATCGCGCACGGGTCGCCGACCAGCGAGAGCATCGGCAGGTCGTTGACGGAGTCGGAGTACGCCGAGCAGCGGGCCAGGTCGAGCCCCTCGCGGGCGGCCAGCGCCTTGATCGCCTCCGCCTTGGCCGGGCCGTGCAGCAGGTCGCCGACCAGCCGGCCGGTGTAGACGCCGTCCTCGTGCTCGGAGACGGTGCCGAGCGCGCCGGTGAGGCCGAGCCGGCGCGCGATGATCCGGGCGATCTCGATCGGCGCCGCGGTGACCAGCCACACCCGCTGTCCCTCGTCGAGGTGCAGCTGGGCCAGCGCCCGGGTGCCGGGCCAGATCCGGTGCGCCATGCCCTCGTCGAAGATCTCCTCGCCGAGCGCCTCGAGCTCGGCGACGGTGTGGCCGGCGATGAAGCTCAGCGCGGAGTTGCGGGCCTCGGCCACGTGCTCGGGGTCCTCGACGCCGACGACGCGGAAGTACATCTGCTTCCAGGCGGCGCCGAGGATCTCGCGGGTGGTGAAGAACTCGCGCCGGTGCAGGCCGCGCGCGAGGTGGAAGATGCTGGCGCCCTGCATGACGGTGTTGTCGACGTCGAAGAACGCCGCGGCCGTCGGGTCGGCGGGAGCGGCGAGCGCGGTCTCGACCTCGGTGACCGCCGCGGCCGCCTCCCCGGCCATGACCGAGCGCTGCTTCAGGTCGAGCGGGCGGCGCGACCTCTCGGGGGGCGGCATGCCGGAACTCTAGACTCCTGCGCATGCCCGGCCACCCGACCGACGTCGCGGGTCTGTTGACGCCGCGGCCGCCGAGAGCCCCGACCGCCTCGCGCTGGTCGAGGCCGGGGGTCGCACCCTCACCTGGGCCGCGCTGGACGACGAGGTCGAGCCGCATCGCCACCGGGATGTCGGCCTCCGGCCTGGTCGCCGGGCAGCGGGTGCTGATGGTGCTCGGCAACCGCATCGAGTTCGTCACCACCTACCTCGGGGCGCTGCGCGCGCAGGCCGTCGCGGTGCCGGTGAACCCGCGGGCCACCGCCGGCGAGATCGCCCGGATGACCGCCGACTCCGGTGCCCGGATGGTGGTGGCCGACGCCGACACCGTGACCGTCGTCCGGGAGGCGCTGGACCTGCTGGCCCGGGCCGTGGCCGGCGACGCCTCGGCGCTGGAGCGGGTCGACGACGACCTGCTGGAGCGGGCGGTGACGCCGCGGCTGGTGGTCGCCGGCGCGACGCTGCAGCCGGGGGAGCGCTCCTACGACCACCTGCGCGCCGACGCCGCACGCTGGGTGCCGCCGCTCACCGACCCCGAGCGGCTGGCCGCGCTGCTCTACACCAGCGGCACGTCGGGGCGGCCGCGCGCCGCGATGCTCACCCACCGCGCGCTGGCGGCGAACATCGACCAGGTGGCGGCCATCGAGCCGCCGATGATCCACGGCGACGACGTCGTGCTCGGCGTGCTCCCGCTGTTCCACGTCTACGGCCTCAACGGCGTGCTCGGCGGCGTGCTGCGGCACCGCGCCAAGCTCGTGCTCGCCGACGACTTCGACCCCGAGGGCACCCTCGACCTCGTCGACGACCTGGCGGTGAGCGTGCTGCCGGTGGCGCCGGCGGTCTTCGCGCACTGGCGCGACGTCGACCTCGACGGCCGGCTCGGCCCGGTGCGGCTCGTGCTGTGCGGCTCGGCGCCGCTGGAGCCCGAGGCGGCCGAGGCGTTCACCGCGCGCACCGGCATCGCCGTCCACCAGGGCTACGGGCTCACCGAGGCCGCACCCGTCGTCACCAGCACGCTGCGCTCGGAGGTGCTGCAGTCCGGCGTCGGTGGGACGCGCGCTCGACGGCATCGAGATCCGGCTGGTCGACGAGTCCGGGGCACCGAGCGAGGGCGACGACCCCGGCGAGATCTGCATCCGGGGCGACAACCTGTTCTCCGGCTACTGGCCCGACGGCTCCGGCGGCCCCGACGACGAGGGCTGGTGGGCCACCGGCGACGTCGGCTTCCTCGACGGCGTCGGCGACGTCTTCCTCGTCGACCGGGTCCGGGAGCTCGTCATCGTCTCCGGCTTCAACGTCTACCCGGTCGAGGTCGAGGACGTCGTGCGCGAGGTGACGGCGTCGCCGACGCCGCGGTCATCGGCGTCGCCGACGACCTCACCGGCGAGGCGGTCGTGGCCTACGTGGTCGCCCAGCCGGCGACGCCGACGGGGTCGTCGGCCACGGTGCGCGAGCACTGCGAGCGGCGGCTGGCCCGGTTCAAGGTGCCGACCCGCATCGAGGTGGTCGACGCGCTGCCGCTCGGCGTCACCGGCAAGGTGCAGAAGGGCCGGCTGCGCTCCCGCGAGCGGCGCCGGGTGCTGGGGCTCCTGGAGTGAGCGCGGCGTGAGCGCCCGCGTCACCCTCTACACCCGCCCCGGCTGCCACCTGTGCGACGAGGCCCGCGCCGTCGTCGAGCGGGTGTGCGCCGAGACCGGCGAGTCGTACGCCGAGGTCGACATCGACGCCGCCGGCTTCGACCCCGCCCTGCGCGCCCGGTTCACCGAGGAGGTGCCGGTCACCTTCGTCGACGGCCGCCAGCACGACTTCTGGCGGGTCGACGAGGCCCGGCTGCGCGCCGCCCTGACGTCCTGACCGCTGTCGCGGCCTCGCGGAGCGGCGTCCGACCCACCCCGTGTGGCGCCCGTCACGTGTGGTAGCACGCAGGGCCGCTCGTTTTGTCCTCGCGTTCACCGCGCTCTTACAGTGACCGGGCCGTCGGCGGGATCGCGCCCGCACCTCTGCGCACTACGAAGCGCTGGGCCCGGTGGCTGGGAAGAGAAGCTGTGACCGCACGGAGCACGAGCGAGACCGCCCGGGACATCCCCGAGGCCACGGTCGCCCGCCTGCCCGTCTACCTGCGCGCCCTCACGACGCTGGCGGACGCCGGCACGAGCACCTGCTCGAGCGAGGACCTGGCGGCCGCGGCCGGCGTCAACAGCGCCAAGCTGCGCAAGGACCTCTCCTACCTCGGCAGCTACGGCACCCGCGGGGTCGGCTACGAGGTCGACTACCTGCGCTACCAGATCGCGCGCGCCATCGGTCTCACCCAGGACTGGCCGGTCGTGATCGTCGGCATCGGCAACCTCGGCCATGCGCTCGCCAACTACTCCGGGTTCCGCAGCCGCGGGTTCCGGGTGGTGGCGCTGCTCGACAAGGACCCCGACGCGGCACGGCGAGCTCGTCGCCGGCGTCGAGGTGCGCCCGTTCGACGACCTCGAGCGGATCGTGCGCGAGAACGGGGTCGCGATCGGCGTCATCGCCGCGCCCGCCGCCGCGGCCCAGGACGTCGCCGACCGGATGGTCGCCTGCGGCATCACGAGCATCCTCAACTTCGCGCCCGCGGTGATCGCGGTGCCGGAGGGCGTCGACGTGCGCAAGGTCGACCTGTCGATCGAGCTGCAGATCCTCGCCTTCCACGAGCAGCGCAAGGCCCAGGAGCTCCCCGACCGGGCGGCGGCCGGCCGATGAGCGTCCTCGTGGTGGGCGTCTCCCACAACTCCGCGCCGGTGAGCCTGCTCGAGCGGGTCGCCCTCGACGACGACGGCGTCCACAAGCTCGTGCACGCCGCCGCCTCGCTCGAGCACGTCACCGAGGTCGCGGTCATCTCCACCTGCAACCGGGTCGAGGTCTACGCCGAGGTCGACCGGTTCCACGGCAGCGTCGAGGCGGTCTCGCGGCTGCTCGTCGACCGCGCCGGCGAGTCCACCGAGGCGATGCTGCCGCACCTCTACGTCCACTACGACGACGGCGCCGTCTCGCACCTGTTCCAGGTGGCCGCCGGGCCTCGACTCGATGGCCGTCGGCGAGGGCCAGGTGCTCGGCCAGACCCGCGAGGCGCTGCGCCTCGGCCAGGAGCTCGGCACCATCGGGCCCGCCCTCAACGTGCTCTTCCAGCAGGCGCTGCGCGTCGGCAAGCGCTCGCGCGCCGAGACCGGCATCGACCAGGTCGCGCCGTCGCTGGTCACCGCCGGCCTCGAGCGCAGCGACGGCGTCGTCGGCGCGATCGCCGGCAAGGACGTCGTCGTGGTCGGCGCCGGCGCCATGGCCGGTCTCGCCGTCGCCACCGTGCGCCGGATGGGCGCCGGCCGGGTCAGCGTCGTCAACCGCACCGCCGCCCGCGCCGACCGGCTCGCCGGCGAGCACGACGCCGTGCCGGTCGGGCTCGAGGCGCTCCCGCAGGCGCTGGCCGCTGCCGACGTCGTGATCACCTGCACCGGCGCCACCGGCGTGATCGTCACCCACGAGATGCTCGCCCGGGCCCGCGCCGACGCCGGCGACCGGCCGCTCGCCGTCATCGACATCGCGCTGCCCCACGACGTCGAGCCGACGGTGGCCGACCTCCCCGGCGTCACTCTCATCGGGCTCGAGCAGCTCGCCGCCGTGCTCCAGCACACCGAGGTCGGCCGCGAGGTCGTCGAGGTGCGCCGGATCGTCGCCGACGAGGTGGCCGCCTTCCTCGCCGCCCGCCGCCAGAGCAGCGTCACGCCCACCGTGGTCGCGCTCCGCTCGATGGCCACCTCGGTGGTCGACGCCGAGATGGCGCGGCTCGACGCCCGGCTGACCGGTCTCGACCAGGCCGCGCGCGACGAGATCCGCCAGGCCGTGCGCCGGGTCGCCGACAAGCTGCTCCACGAGCCGACGGTGCGGGTCAAGGAGCTCGCCGACCAGCAGGGCGCCGTCTCCTACGCCGCCGCGCTGGCCGAGCTGTTCGCGCTCGACCCCGAGGCCGTCGACGCCGTCACCCGGCCGGTGACGCCCGTGGAGCCGGGGGAGGAGCAGCCATGACGACGACCACCACCGCCCGGCCACCCGACACGGTCCGCGTCGGCACCCGCGCCAGCCTGCTCGCCACCACCCAGGCCGAGCTGGTCGCCGCGGCGATCCGCGACACCCTCGGCCTCGACGCCGAGCTCGTCGAGATCGCCACCGCCGGCGACCGCACCCAGGCGGCCGGCACCCCGATCACCGACCTCGAGGCGGCCGGCGGCGTCGGGCATCTTCGTGAGCGCGCTGCGCGAGGCCCTGCTCGACGGCCGGGTCGACGTCGCCGTGCACTCCCTCAAGGACCTCCCCACCGCTGCCGCCGACGGCATCGCGCTGGCCGCGGTGCCGCTGCGCGAGGACCCGCGCGACGTCGTCGTCGCCCGCGACGGCCTCACCCTCGGCGAGCTGCCGGTCGGCAGCCGGATCGGCACCGGCTCGCCGCGCCGGGTCGCCCAGCTGCACGCCCTCGGCCTCGGCCTCGAGGTGGTCGGCGTCCGCGGCAACGTCGACACCCGCGTCGGCAAGGTCCGCTCCGGCGACCTCGACGCCGTCCTGCTCGCCCGCGCCGGCCTGGCCCGGATCGGCCGGCTCGACGACGCCACCGAGGTGCTCGACCCGCTCCAGATGCTCCCCGCGCCCGGCCAGGGCGCGCTCGCCGTGGAGTGCCGCGCCGGCGACCCGCTCGCCGCCGAGCTCGCCCGGCTCGACCACCCGGCCAGCCGGGCCGCCGTCGAGGCCGAGCGGGCGGTGCTCGCCCGGCTCGAGGCCGGCTGCTCGTCGCCCGGTCGGCGCGCTCGCCGAGGTGGTCGAGGGCGACGACGGCGACGAGCTGTGGGTGCGGGCCGTCGTGCTGTCGACCGACGGCGCGCTCGACGTCCGGCGCTCCGCCTCCGGCGACCTCGCCGACGCCACCGGCCTCGGGATCCGGCTCGCCGACGAGCTGCTCGCCGAGGGCGCCGCCGACCTCGACGCCCCGCCACCCGGCCGACCGACCGGCCCGACCCGCACCTGACCCGCTCCCGATCCGTCCTGATCCACCCGCAGACCGACCCACTGATCGCAGAGGTGCACCACGCATGACCAGCACGTCCGGCAAGAACATCACCGCCGCCGAGCGGCTCGCCCTCGCCTGGGTCTCGTTCGTGGGCAGCGGCCCCGGTGACCCCGGCCTCCTCACGGTCCGCGCCGTCGACCTCATCAAGCAGGCCGACGTCGTCATCACCGAGACCCCCGAGCACGGCGACCTGGTGCGCTCGCTGCTCGGCCTCCCCGAACCGGTCGCCGAGGCTCGAGGACGGCGAGGTCGACGTCGACGCCCCGGGCCCGGAGATCGTCGACGGCGGCTTCGGCGAGGACGGCCAGCCGCTCACCCACGCCTCGCCGCGCCAAGGTCGTCGTCAAGCACGCCAAGCGCGGCCTGCACGTCGTCCGGCTGCTCGACCGGCGACCCGTTCCTCTACGCCTCCGGCGCCGAGGAGGCCCAGGCGGTCGCCAAGGCCGGCATCGGGTTCGAGATCGTGCCCGGCGTCTCGTCGGTGGCCGCGGTGCCGGCGTACGCGGGCATCCCGCTCACGACCCGCGACCACCGCGAGGTCTCGGTGCTCACCTGCCCCGAGCGGGTCGACAAGATCGACTGGAGCGACTACGCCGACGACCGCACCCTGGTGCTGCTCTCCTCGGTGAACCGGGTCGGCGAGATCGCCGAGCGGCTCGTCGCCGCCGGCCGGCCGGACGACACCCCGGTCGCGGTCACCCGCGTCGGCACCACCACCGCCCAGGAGACCGTCACCTCGACGCTCGCCGGTGTGGCCGCCGCGGTGGAGGACGCCGGCATCACGCCGCCCGCGATCGTCGTCATCGGTGCGGTGGTCGACCTGCGCGAGACCCTGTCGTGGTTCGAGACCAAGCCGCTGTTCGGCTGGCGGGTGCTGGTGCCGCGCACCAAGGACCAGGCCGCCTCGCTGTCGGTCCGGCTGCGCGGCTTCGGCGCGGTGCCGGAGGAGGTGCCGACCATCTCGGTCGAGCCGCCCCGCAACCCGCTCCAGATGGACAAGGCCGTCCGCGGCCTGGTCGAGGGCCGCTACGAGTGGATCGCCTTCACCTCGGTGAACGCGGTGCGCGCGGTGCGCGAGAAGTTCGAGGCCTACGGCCTGGACGCCCGCGCCTTCTCCGGGCTCAAGATCGCCGCGGTCGGCGACAAGACCGCCCAGGCGATCGCCGCGTGGGGTCTGCGGGCCGACCTGGTGCCGTCGGGCGAGCAGTCCGCGGCCGGCCTGCTCGAGGACTGGCCCGAGTACGACGAGATGCTCGACCCGATCAACCGGGTCTTCCTGCCCCGCGCCGACATCGCCACCGAGACCCTGGTGGCCGGGCTCATCGACCTCGGCTGGGAGTGCGACGACGTCACCGCCTACCGCACCGTGCGGGCCACCCCGCCGCCGGCGCCGACGCGCGACGCCATCAAGACCGGCAAGTTCGACGCCGTCGTGTTCACGTCGTCCTCGACGGTGCGCAACCTGGTCGGCATCGCCGGCAAGCCGCACCCGTCGACGGTGATCGCGGTCATCGGTCCGGCCACGGCCAAGACCGCCGAGGAGCACGGCCTGCGGGTCGACGTGCTCGCGCCCAAGCCGGACGTCGACGAGCTGGTCACCGCGCTGGCCGGCTTCGGCGCCGCCCGCCGGACCGCGGCCCTGGAGTCCGGCGAGCCGGTCGCCAGGCCGTCCGAGCGCAAGCCGGGCGCCCGCCGCAAGGCCTCGTCGCGCTGACGGCCGATGGCTGGCACCGATGACCGACGTCCCGCGGCCCGTCGTCCGCCCGCGCCGGTTGCGGCGGACGGCGGCGCTGCGTCGCTGGTCGCCGAGACCTCGCTCGAGGCGCGGCAGCTCGATGCTGCCGGTGTTCGTGCGCGAGGGCATCGCCGAGCCCCAGCCGATCTCGTCGATGCCCGGGGTCGTGCAGCACAGCCGCTCCTCGCTGCGCGCCGCGGTGGCCGAGGCCGCCGACCTCGGGCTGGGCGGCGTGATGCTGTTCGGCGTCCCCGAGACCAAGGACGCCCACGGCTCCGGCGCCGTCGACCCGGACGGCGTGCTGAACCGCGCGATCACCGAGGTGGTCGCCGAGGTCGGGCGACGCACTGCCGGTGATGGCCGACCTGTGCCTCGACGAGTTCACCGACCACGGGCACTGCGGCGTGCTCACCCCGGACGGCCGCCAGGTCGACAACGACGCGACCCTGGAGGTCTACGCCGAGATGGCGGTGGCGCAGGCCGCCGCCGGCGTCGACGTGGTCGGCCCGAGCGGGATGATGGACGGCCAGGTCGCGGCGGTCCGGCAGGCCCTCGACCGCGCCGCCCACACCGACGTCGCGGTGCTCGCCTACTCGGCGAAGTACGCCTCGGCGTTCTTCGGGCCGTTCCGCGAGGCCGTCGACTCCTCCCTGGTGGGTGACCGGACGACCTACCAGCAGGACCTCCGCAACGGCGCTCGAGGGCGTCCGCGAGGCGCTGCTCGACGTCGAGCAGGGCGCCGACCTGGTGATGGTGAAGCCGGCGCTCGGGTTCCTCGACGTCGTCCGCCGGGTGCGCGACGCCGTCGACGTGCCCGTCGCCGCCTACAACGTGTCGGGTGAGTACGCGATGGTCGAGGCGGCCGCGGCCCGCGGCTGGATCGACCGCGAGGCCGCGATCCTCGAGACGCTCACCTCGATCCGGCGCGCCGGCGCCGACGTGGTGCTCACCTACTGGGCGGCCGAGGCCGCCCGGCTGCTCACGCCGCTGAGCGTCGCGGCTCAGGCGCGACTACGGCCGGCGGTGAGCCGGAACCGATGATCGAGTCAGCGATCAGGTCCTGGATGCACTGCTCCAGCTCGTTCTGCTGGGTCGAGCGGCATGTCGACGACGCCCTGCGGCGGCGCACCGCGGCGAGCGCCTCGGCGCGGGTGATCGTGTCGTCGACCGGCGGGACACCGGTGCTCGGGCGGCTTCGGGACCCGCGGGGGCTTCGGGGTCGGCTGCGACGGGGTGTTCGGGGTGTCCGGGTTGTCGGGGGTGTTCGGCGTGTTCGGGCCGGTGTCCGTCCCTGTGCCGTCACTGGAGCCGGTGCCACCCGTCGGAGCCACCGGAGGAGGAGCCGCCGGAGTCCGAGAGAGCCGAGTCGCCGCCGTTGCCGCGGGGCCGCCGTTGCCGCCGTTGCCGCCGCCGAAGCCGCCGCCACCGGGAGCGGGCGGGAGCGGGGAGATGACGCCGCCCGCGACGGTGCCGTCGGGCACCGACATGTAGTCGCCGGAGAGGTAGTTGTCCATGATCTCGAGCACGAGGTCGACGTAGGCCTGCGAGTGGTTGTAGCGGTAGACCGAGGCTCGCTGGCCGCCGACCGTGGAGAGGTCGTCGGAGCCGGAGCAGAGGTAGACCGCGGTGGCCAGCGCCGCGTCGTCGATGTCCTGCGGGTCGCGCTCGCCGTCGCCGTCGGCGTCGACGCCCACGACCGCCCAGGTGGACGGGATGAACTGCATCGGGCCGACCGCGCGGTCGAAGACCGCATCGTTGTCGTAGCGGCCGGCGTCGGTGTCGCGGATGGTGGCGGTGTTGTTCGTGCCGTTGAGGGCGATGCCGTAGATGCCGGGCTGGGCCAGGCCGTCCGCGTCGAGCGCGTTGCCGCCGAACCGGCCGTGGTTGGACTCCACGCGACCGATCGCCGCCACCAGCTGCCACGTGATGCGGCAGGTCTTGTCGGCGGCGTTGATGACCGTCTCGGCCCGCTGGTAGGCGGCGAGCGCGGAGGCGGGGATGCCGTTGGTGGAGGAGTTGGCCACGATCTGGTCGAAGTCGGCGCGGTCGCCGTCGAAGGCGGAGCCGACGGCGTCGGGCGACGACACCGAGGCCGGCGCCTCGATCGCCTCGGTGGGCACCTCGGCACCGCCCGGGAGGCCCCCGGTGGTGTCGTCGGTCGCCGAGACGGTGGTGGCGGTGTTGGCCGTCGCCAGGCTTGCCGTCCATGCAGCGGACAACAGAGCCAGGGGAACGATCGTCGTCGCGCGCTTGAGGCGGCTGGATCGTGTCGTGGACAAGTGTTACTCCTGAGTACGTGTGCCGGTCAGCGCCTCTCTACCCCATGAGCGCCGTCACAATCCCCAACGAGGTATTCGTTGGTGGGTTACGAACCGGCGGTATGGACCAGTGCCCCCCGAACTGCACTCGCACGCACAGTATGTCCCCCCACTGTGACGCCAAACACACGATGTGTCGCGGCCCACGCGAGCGCGGCCCCCGAATGGGTCGGTTCCCGGCCATGCCGGACAATGAAGGCGTGTCCCCGGTGAGCAGCACGTCGCGGGTGCCGGCCGACCCGGTGCCGGGCTCGCGCCGACTCTTCGAGCGCGCCCGGCAGGTCATCCCCGGCGGCGTGAGCTCGCCGGTGCGCGCGTTCAACGCGGTCGGCGGCTCGCCGCGGTTCATCCACTCGGCGCGCGGTGCCTGGCTCACCGACGTCGACGGCCGCGAGTACGTCGACCTGGTCGGCTCCTGGGGACCGATGCTGCTCGGGCCACGCCCACCCCGAGGTGCTGGCCGCGGTCGGCGCCGCGGTGGCACGCGGCACCTCCTTCGGCACCCCCACCGAGCCCGAGGTCGAGCTGGCCGAGGAGATCGTGGCGCGCACCCCGGTCGAGCGGGTGCGGTTCGTGTCGTCCGGCACCGAGGCCACGATGTCGGCGATCCGGCTGGCCCGCGGCTTCACCGGCCGCGACCTCGTGGTGAAGTTCGCCGGCTGCTACCACGGTCACGTCGACGGCCTGCTCGCCTCGGCCGGGTCCGGCGTCGCCACGCTCGCGATCCCGGGCACGCCCGGCGTGCCGGAGTCCGCGGCGGCGCTCACGATCGTGCTGCCGTACCACGACCGCGCCGCGGTCGAGGCCGCCTTCGCCGAGCACGGCGACCGCATCGCCTGCCTCATCACCGAGGCCGCCCCCGGCAACATGGGCGTGATCGCGCCCGAGCCGGGCTTCAACGCCTTCCTCGCCGAGATCTGCACCCGCCACGGCGCGCTGTTCGTCAGCGACGAGGTGATGACCGGCTTCCGCGCCTCCCGCCAGGGCCAGTGGGGTCTCGACGGCAGGCACGAGGGCTGGGCGCCCGGACCTGATGACCTTCGGCAAGGTGATGGGCGGCGGCTTCCCGGCGGCGGCCTTCGGCGGCCGCGCCGACGTGATGTCGCTGCTCGCGCCCGAGGGCCCCGTCTACCAGGCGGGCACGCTGAGCGGGAACCCCGTCGCCACCACCGCCGGCCTGGCGACGCTGCGGCTCGCCACCGACGACGTCTACACGCACCTCACCGCGGCCGGCGAGGTCGTGAAGCGGGCCGTCACCGAGGCGCTCACCGCCGCCGGCGTGCCGCACGTGGTGTCGAGCGCGGGCACGATGTTCTCGGTGTTCCTCACCGACGGGCCGGTCCGCGACTTCGCCGACGCCTCCCGCACCGACGTGCGGGCCTACGCCTCGTTCTTCCACACCATGCTCGACCAGGGCGTGTACCTGCCGCCGTCGGCGTTCGAGGCGTGGTTCCTGTCGTCGGCACACGACGAGCGCGCCGTGCAGCACATCGTCGACGCGCTGCCACGGGCCGCCGCGGCCGCCGCCCATCTCCAGTCCGTCGTCGCCAAGGAGCGTTGAGATGGCCACACCCGACACCGTCGTCCACCTGCTGCGCCACGGAGAGGTGCACAACCCCGAGGGCCTCCTCTACGGACGCCGCGACGGCTTCCACCTCTCCGAGCTCGGCCAGCAGATGGCGGCGCGGGTCGCCTCGGTGATCGGCGACCGCGACATCGTGCACGTCGTCTCCTCGCCGCTGGAGCGGGCGCGGGAGACCGCGACGCCGCTGGCCGAGGCGCGGCAGCTCGAGGTCACGATCGACGAGCGCGTGATCGAGTCGACCAACAAGTTCGAGGGCGCCCAGTTCGGCGCCGGCCGCAACGCGCTGCGCGACCCCCGCAACTGGCGGCACCTGTGGAACCCCTGGAAGCCGTCGTGGGGCGAGCCGTACAAGGAGGTCGTGGCGCGCATGATGAGCGCGGTGCACGACGCCCGCGAGGCCGCCGCGGGGCACGAGGCCGTGATCGTGTCGCACCAGCTGCCGATCTGGACCACCCGGCTGGCCGTCGAGGGCCGCTCGTTCCTCCACGACCCGCGCAAGCGGCAGTGCACGCTGTGCTCGCTCACCTCGTTGCACTTCGTCGGCGACAAGGTCACCCAGGTCTCCTACAGCGAGCCCGCGGGCGACCTCATCCCGGTCGCCGACCGCGGGGCCACCTTCTCCGCCGGTGGAGCCCCGGAGGAGAAGAAGCCCTGACCCGACTGCTCGCGCTGCTCCTGGTGCCCGTGCTCCTGCTCGGCGCCGGTTGCAGCGACCTCCAGGGCAGCGGCGACCTCGACTACGTGCCGGGCGACGGCCAGATCGTCCAGGTCGACGACGGCGAGCGCGGCGACCCGATCGAGGATCTCCGGCGAGTCCTTGCAGGGCGACCCCGTCGACCTCGACGAGCTGCGGGGCGAGGTCGTCGTGCTGAACGTGTGGGGCTCGTGGTGCAACCCGTGCCGCAAGGAGGCGCCGCTCCTCGTCGAGGCCGCGGAGCAGCTCGGCGACCAGGCCGCGTTCGTCGGTCTGTTCGCACGGTCGAACGACCTCGACGCGGCCCTGGCCTTCGAGCGCGAGTACGGCATCACCTACCCGACCGTCGACGACGACGGCGAGTCGCTGCTCGAGCTGGGCCGGTACGCCCCGCCCGCCGTCCCGAGCACGATCATCCTCGACGCCGACAGGCCGGGTGGCCGCGCTGATCTCGGGCGAGGTCCCGTCGACCACCACCCTCGTCGACCTCGTCGAGGAGATCGCGGCCGAGGGCACGTGATGGGCGACTGGTTCGAGGGCCAGGCGGCCACCGGCTCGCTCGCCCTCGCGCTGCCGGTCGCGGCGATCGCGGGCTGGTCTCGTTCTTCAGCCCGTGCGTGATCCCGCTGCTGCCGGGCTACCTCTCCTACGCCACCGGACTCAGCGGCGCCGACCTCGCGGCGGGTGAGGCCGACCGCCACCGCGGCCGGATGCTGCTCGGCTCGGTGCTGTTCGTGCTCGGCTTCACCGTCGTGTTCGTGCTGGTGGGTGCCTCGCTCGGCACCGCCGGCTTCTGGCTGCGCGAGCAGCAGGACACGATCTCGGTCGTGATGGGCGTGCTGCTCATCCTGCTCGGGCTGGTGTTCGCCGGCGTCGTGCCGCTGCTCCAGCGCGAGTGGCGCATCCACACCCTGCCCGGGGTCGGGCTCGGGGCCGCGCCGTTCATCGGCGCCCTCTTCGCGATCGGCTGGACGCCGTGCATCGGCCCCACCTACGCCGTCATCCTCGGACTCACCTACTCCGACGCCACCGCCTCCCGCGGCGCCGTCCTCTCGGCGGCCTACGCGCTCGGGCTCGGGCTCCCGTTCGTGCTCGCCGGGCTCTTCTACAGCCGGGCGCTCGGGGCGCTGTCGTGGGTGCGACGGCACCAGCGCGTCGTGATGCGGATCGGCGGCGCGATGCTCGTGCTCGTCGGCGTCCTGCTCGTCACCGGCTGGTGGGACTGGGCGGTGCAGTGGGTGCAGGTACGGCTCGTGGGCGGCTTCGAGGTGCCGGTCTGATGGCGATGTCGACCACCGACCGGCCGGCGGCGCCGCCGCCCGAGGGACGGCGCCGCGGCGAGCTGACCGCGCGCGAGCTGGTGCGCTGGACCTGGCGGCAGGTCACCTCGATGCGCACCGCGCTCGTGCTGCTCCTGCTGCTGGCCCTGGCCGCCGTGCCGGGGTCGGTGATCCCCCAGGAGGGCGTCGACTCGCTGGCGACGTCGCGCTGGAAGGAGGCCCACCCCGACCTCACGCCGGTCTACGAGCGGCTCGGGCTCTTCTCGGTCTACGACTCGGTCTGGTTCTCGGCGATCTACCTGCTGCTGGTGCTGTCGCTCGTCGGCTGCATCGTGCCGCGCACGTTCCACTACCTGCGCGCGGTGCGGGCCGCCCCGCCCCGCACGCCCCGCCACCTGTCGCGGCTGCCCGACCACGCCACCTACGCGACCGACGACGACGTCGAGGCCGTGCTCGCCCGGGCCCGGGAGGTGCTCGGTCGCCGGCACCGGCTGCGTGAGCCCGACGCGGGCGACGACGCGGTGAGCGCCGAGCGCGGGCGGCTGCGCGAGGTCGGCAACCTCGTCTTCCACCTCTCGGTGCTGGTCGTGCTCGCCGGCTTCGCCGTCGGCGGCCTGTTCGGCTACCAGGGCGGCGTGCTCGTCGTCCGAGGTGACACCTTCGCCAACACCTCCACCCAGTACGACGACTTCGACCCCGGCAGCCTGTTCGACGCCGACGACCTCGACCCGTTCACCTTCACCGTGGAGGACTTCGAGGTCGACTGGGACGTCCAGCCCCAGTCGGTGTCGGGCCAGAACTTCTCCGCCCCGCTCACCTACGGCGAGGGCACGGGCCCCCGCGATCAGGAGTACGACCTGCGGGTCAACCACCCGCTCACGGTCGGCGGCACCGACGTGTTCCTGCTCGGCCACGGCTACGCACCGGTGATCACGGTGCGCGACGGCAACGGGGACGTCGCGGCCTCCGGGCCGACGGTGTTCCTGCCGCAGGACGCCTCGTTCGTCTCCTTCGGCGTCGTGAAGGCGCAGTCCGCCCGGCCCCAGGTCGGGTCTCGAGGGGCTCTTCTTCCCCACCGACCTCGCCAGCGACAGCGAGCCGGTGTCGGTGTTCCCCGACGACCTCGAGCCGCTGGTGTCGATGACGGTGTGGACCGGCGACCTCGGCTACGACTCCGGCGACCCGCAGTCGGTGTTCGTGCTCGACACCAGCAACGCCACCAGGTCACCGACGCCGACGGCCAGGCGTTCCGCGTCGACCTGCGGCCGGGGGAGCGCGTGGAGCTGCCGGACGGTCTCGGGTCGGTGGAGTTCGAGCGGGTCGAGCCCTGGGTGCGGCTGCAGATCAGCCAGACGCCCGGCAAGGAGATCGCACTGGCCGGCGTCGTCCTCGCCCTCCTCGGGCTGCTGGGCTCGCTGTTCGTCCGGCCGCGACGCGTCTGGGTGAGGGCACGTCGTGAGGGGGCTGGCACGATGGTGGACGTCGCGGTGCTCGACCGCTCGGGCAACGGTGATGCTGCCGAGGTCCTGGAGCGGATCGTGGCCGCGCTGCGCGGAGAACCCGATCCTGCTGATCCCGCCGAGCGTGAGGAGAGTCGATGAGCAACGAGACCTGGGAGGCCTTGAGCAACCAGGCCGTCGCCGCCGCCGGGATCGTCTACTTCGTCGCGCTGCTCGCCCACCTGGCCGAGTGGGCCTCGCTGCGCGGCGCCGCCGAGCCGGCGCCCGTCGGGCGCTCGGGCTCGGTCGACAGCGGCGGCGTCGCCGTCGCCACCCCGCCGCCCTCCGACGAGCCGGCGCGGCGGGTCGCGTTCCTCGGCCGCCTCGGCGTGCTGCTCACCGGCATCGCCGCCGCCGCCCACCTGGTGTCGCTCGTCGGCCGCGGCATGGCCGCCGACCCGAACCGGGTGCCGTGGGGCAACATGTACGAGTTCACGCTCTCCGGCACCTTCGTGGTGGCGGTCATGTACCTGGCGCTGCGCCGCAAGTACGCGCTGTCGTGGATGGCGCCGCTCGTCGTCGGCTTCGTCGTCACCACGCTGATGGTGGCGGTGATCTGGCTGCACGCCCCGGTCGCGCCGCTCACCGACGCGCTCAACTCACCGTGGCTCGTCATCCACGTCGTCTCGGCGATCATCGCCACCGGCGCCTTCACGCTCGGCGGCATCACCTCGGCGGTCTACCTGCTGAAGCTGCGCCGCGGCGAGTCCGGCGGCGGGCTGCTCGCCCGGGCGCCGTCACTGCCGGCCCTCGACCGGCTCGCCTACCGCATCCACGCCTTCGCGTTCCCGGTGTGGACCTTCGCCGTGCTCATCACCGGCCCGATCTGGGCGCACGAGGCGTGGTCGCGCTACTGGAACTGGGACCCCAAGGAGGTGTGGGCGTTCATCACCTGGGTCGTCTACGCCGCCTACCTCCACGCCCGCGCCACGGCGGGCTGGAAGGGCCGCAACGCCGCACTGCTCGCGCTGCTCGGCGTCGCCACGCTGTGGTTCAACTTCATCGGCATCAACTACTTCTCGAGCACCTCGCAGCACTCCTACGCCGGGGTCATCGTCGACACCCTGCTCGGCACGGGCTTCGTGCCCGGCCTGCTGTAGCGGACGTCGAGGCGGACCTCAGGGGCTCTCGGGGTCGTCCTTCTCGAGCCGCTTGCGGTCGAGGTCGCGCAGGAAGTCCTCGTCGTCGTCGGGGGCGACCATCTTCGGCTTCTGCGGACGGCGCACCGGACGGGGCGGGTGGGCGGCGGTGCCGCCGCCGTCGCTGAGCAGCCCCCGGGCTTGGACCACCCGGACCAGGAAGTAGATCGCCACCCCGAGGACGGCGAGCATGAACAGGAACCGCAGCACACCTCCAATGTAGGCGGCCCGTGGTGACCTCGTACCCTGAAGGTGTGAAGGAGTTCGTCGTCTACACCGGGCTGCGGCTCGTGCTGTTCTTCGCCACCTGGGCGATCGCCATGGGCATCTCGTTGGCCACCACCGGATCGGCGTCCCTCACCCTCACCTTCCTCATCGCCTTCCTCGTGAGCGGGATCGGCTCCTACTTCGTGCTGCGGGCCCCCCGCGAGCGGCTGGCCCGTCGGGTCGAGGACCGCGCCGAGCTCGGCGTCGGCGAAGCTCGAGGAGATGCGCACCAAGGAGGACGCCGACTAGTCGTCGGCATCGGTTCTCCTCAGAGCAGGAGCGCCCCGGCCACCAGCAGGGCCCACACCAGCTCGGCCATGCCGGTCTCCTGGAGCACCGGCACCAGGTCGCGCCCGGCGGCGCCGGAGAGCACGGTGCGGACCGCGGGCGCTGCCACGGCGAGGAAGCCGAGCCCGATGAGCACCCACCACGACGTCAGCGCCGCGACCGCCACGACGGCGAGGGCGGCGACCACCACGAGCACCACGTAGAGCAGCCGGGTGCGGCGCTCGCCCAGCCGGACGGCGAGGGTGATCTTGCCGGCCACGCGGTCGGTGGGGACGTCGCGCAGGTTGTTGACGACGAGGATCGCGCAGGCCAGGGCGCCCACCCCGACGCCGGCGGCGAGGGCGGCCCACGACCAGCGCTCGGTCTGCACGTAGGTGGTGCCGACGACGGCGACCAGCCCGAAGAAGACGAAGACCATGACCTCGCCGAGCCCGAGGTAGCCGTAGGGCCTCGAGCCGCCGGTGTAGTACCAGGCGGCCGCCACGCTCACCGCGCCGACGAGCACCAGCCACCACGCGGTGCTGGCGGCCAGCACCAGCCCGGCCGCGGCGGCCACCCCGAAGGAGAGGAAGGCGGCGCGCTTCACCGCGGCCGGCGACGCGACCTTCGAGCCGACCAGGCGCAGCGGGCCGACCCGGTCGTCGTCGGTGCCGCGGACGCCGTCGGAGTAGTCGTTGGCGTAGTTGACGCCGATCTGGAGCGCCACGCTCACCACGAGTGCCAGCAGCGCCTTCCACCACACGCCGTCGCCGTCGTGCGCCGCGACACCGGTGCCGGCGAGCACCGGCGCGATCGCCGCGGGGAGGGTGCGCGGACGCGCCCCCTGCACCCACTGCGCCGCCGTCGCCACAGCGAGGAATTCAAGCAGCCACCTCGGCCGAGTCCCGCGCCAGGCCGGCGGCCGCCGCCTGCAGCAGCACGGCCGGGAGGGTGTGGGTGCCGAACAGCCGGGCCGGCAGCCCGACGCGGCACTAGCCTCAGGCAGGTGACCTTCGCGGCCTGGCTGACCGGCGACGGCGCGAGCCGTGGGTGGTCGAGACGTCGGGATCGACGGGGCGGCCGAAGCGGGTCGCACTGTCGCGCCGGGCGGTGCTGGCGGCGGTGGCGGCCACCGAGCGACGGCTCGACTTCACGGGGCCCTGGGTGCTCCGACTGCCGGCGACGTACGTGGCCGGGCTGATGGTGCAGGCACGCTCGCTGGTGGCCGGGCACGAGCCGCTCGACCGACTGGCCCGGACGGCGACGGGCTGGTGCACCTCGCTGGTGGCCACCCAGCTGCACCGGATGCTCGACGAGCCCGCCGACGTCGCCGCGCTGCGGCGCGCGCACACCGTGCTGCTCGGCGGCGGTCCGGTCGACCCGGCGCTGCGGCGGCCGGGCCGAGGACGGCCGGCGTCCACGTGGTCGCCACCTACGGGTCGGCCGAGACCTGCGGCGGCGTGGTCTACGACGGCGTGCCGCTCGACGGCGTCGGGCGTGGCGCTCGACGCCGACAACCGGATCCGGATCGCCGGCCCGACGCTGTTCGACGGCTACGTCGGCGATCCCGAGCTCACCGCCGAGGTGCTGGTCGACGGCTGGTTCGTCACCGCCGACGCCGGCCGCCTCGACCCCGACGGTCGGCTCCAGGTGCTCGGCCGGGTCGACGACGTGGTGGTGAGCGGCGGCGTCAACGTGCCCGGCCCGGCGGTGGCGGCCCGGCTGCGCGCGCACCCCGACGTCGTGGCGGCCGAGGTGGTCGGCGTGCCCGACGAGGAGTGGGGCCACCGGCTGGTCGCCTTCGTGGTGGGCGCCGCTCGACCTCGGACGCCGCCCGCGACTGGGTGGCCGCCGCGCACCCGCGGGAGTGGGCGCCGCGCCAGGTGGTCGCCGTCGACGGCGATCCCGCTGCTGCGGCAACGGCAAGCCCGACCGGCGCGCGCTGCAGGAGCTCGCGTGCGACGTGCACGTCCTAGCATCCCGATGCGCACCCGGTTCCGCGGCGATCACGGTGCGGGAGGTGGCGCTGGTCGAGGGCCGCGCGGGCTGGGGCGAGTGGAGCCCGTTCCTCGAGTACGACGCCGCCGAGGCGCGGCCCTGGTTCGACGCCGCGCTCGAGGCCGCCGAGCACGGCTGGCCCGCACCGGTGCGCGACCGGGTGCCGGTGAACGTCACGGTGCCCGCCGTCGGGCCGGAGCAGGCGCACGCGATCGTGGTGGCCGGTGGCTGCGCCACCGCCAAGGTGAAGGTGGCCGAGCCCGGCCAGACGCTGGCCGACGACGTCGCCCGGGTGGAGGCCGTGCGCGACGCGCTCGGGCCGCCGGCGGGGCCGTGCGTGTCGACGCCAACGGGGCCTGGGACGTCGACGCCGCGGTGGCCGCCGATCGTCGCGCTCGACCGGGCCGCCGGCGGGCTGGAGTACGTGGAGCAGCCGTGCGCCGCGGTGGAGGACCTGGCAGCGGTGCGCCGGCGGGTCGACGTGCCGATCGCCGCCGACGAGTCGATCCGCCGCGCCGCCGACCCCTACCGGGTGCGCGACCTCGAGGCCGCCGACATCGCGGTGCTCAAGGTGCAGCCGCTGGGCGGGGTGCGGGCCTGCCTGCGGATCGCCGAGGAGATCGGGCTGCCGGTGGTGGTGTCGTCGGCGCTGGAGACCTCGGTGGGCATCGCGGCCGGGGTCGCTCTCGCCGCGGCGCTGCCCGACCTGCCGCACGCCTGCGGGCTGGCCACCGTGCAGCTGCTCGCCGACGACGTCGCCGTCGACACCGCTGCTGCCGGTGGACGGCGTGCTGCCCGTCGGGCCGGCCCGAGGTCGACCCGGCCGCGCTCGACCGGCTGGCGGCGCCGCCGGACCGGCTGGCCGCACTGGGAGGCCCGGCTCGCGGAGGTGACGCCGGTGACCGCCACCGAGCTGGCCCGCGCCGTGGTGCAGCGGCTGCTCGACCTCGGCGTCGTCGAGGTCGTGGTGGCCCCCGGCAGCCGCAACGCCCCGCTGTCGTTCGCGGTCTTCGACGCCGCCGAGGCCGGGCTGGTGCGGCTGCACTCCCGCCTCGACGAGCGCTCGGCCGGCTTCCTCGCGCTCGGGCTGACCCGGCAGCACCGCCGGGCCGCGGTGCTGTGCACCTCGGGCACCGCCGTCGCCAACCTGCACCCGGCCGTGCTGGAGGCCGCCCACGCCGGCGTCGACCTCGTGGTCGTGACCGCCGACCGGCCGGCCCGGATGCGCGGCACCGGCGCCAACCAGACCACCGACCAGGTCGGCGTCTTCGGGCCGCTCGTGGTCGACCAGCCACGACGTCGGCAGCGGTGGCGGACCTGCCGGCCGCCACCGACGGCGTGCTCCACCTGAACGTGCAGCTCGACGAGCCGCTGGTGCCCGCCGACCGCTGGACGCCGAGGGCCCCCGCGGCGACCGACGCCGAGTCGGCGCGTCATGACACGCCGACTCGGCTGGACGAGTCACGGGCGCGCGCACCGTCGTCGTGGCCGGCGACGACGCCGGGCCGCCGGCGCGACAGCTCGCCGAGGCCGCCGGCTGGCCGCTGCTCGCCGAGCCCACCAGCGGCGCGCGCACCGGCACCCACGCGCTGCGCTGCTACCGCCTCCTGCTCGACGGCGAGCTCGGGCAGCAGGTGCAGCGGGCGGTGGTGTTCGGGCGGCCGACGCTCTCGCGCCCGGTCACCCGGCTGCTGGGCCGCGACGACGTCGAGGTGCTGGAGGTCCCGGCCCGCGGGGTCTGGCCCGGGCGGCCGTTCCCGGTGGCCGGCAGTGCGCCCGGGTACGCCGTCGACGGCACCGACGACCCGGGCTGGCTCGACGCCTGGCGGGACGCGGACCGCTCGCTCGCCCGCCAGGTCGACCGGCTGGTCGCGGCCGAGGACGGCGTGACGCCCTACGAGGTGGCGGCCGCCGTCAGCCGGGCGCTGCCGCCCGACGGCCTGCTCGTCGTCGGCGCCTCCAGCCCGATCCGCGACCTCGACCTGATGGCGACCGCGCACCCGGTGGGGGAGCGGCGCAAGACCATCGCCAACCGCGGGCTCTCGGGCATCGACGGCGTGGTGTCGACGGCGGTGGGCGCGGCCCTGGCCCGGCCGCGGCCGAGCCTCGCGCTGCTCGGCGACGTGACGTTCCTGCACGACGCCAACGGCCTGGTGCTCGGCCCGGGCCAGCCCGAGCCCGACCTCACGCTCGTCGTGGTCAACGACGACGGCGGCTCGATCTTCACGATGCTCGAGCAGGGCGACCCGGCCCACGCCGACCGCTACGAGGCCCTGTTCGGCACGCCGCACGGCGTCGACCTGGCCGCCCTCTGCGCCGCCACCCGCACCCCGCACTGGCGGGTCGGGAGCCTGCCCGAGCTGGAGCAGGCGCTGGCCTCGCCCAACGGCGGGATCGAGGTCGTGGAGGTGCCGGTGCGGCGCCACGACCGCCGCGACGTGGACGCGCGGCTCCGGGCACTCGGGCCGTAGCGGGAGGATGGGCCCCGTGGAGATCGCGGTGCTGCTCGTCGGGCTCGCGGTGACGGTGCTCGTCGTCACCGCGCTGGCCGACCGGATCGACATCCCGGCACCGCTCGTGCTGGTGGTGGCGGGCGTCGGGGTGTCGTTCGTCCCGGGCACCCCGCAGATCGAGCTGGAGCCCGAGGTGGTGCTGATCGGGCTGCTGCCGCCGCTGCTGTACGCCACGGCGATCAAGACGTCGCTGGTCGACTTCAACGCCAACCGGCGCCCGATCCTGCTGCTGTCGGTGGGCCTGGTGGTGTTCACCACCGTCGGGGTGGCCGTCGCTCGCGCACGCGCTCGTGCCCGGCCTCGGGTGGCCGGCGGCCTTCGCGATCGGCGCGGTGGTGGCCCCGCCGGACGCCGTGGCCGCGACCGCCGTCGGACGCCGGATCGGGCTGCCGCGCCGGGTGGTGACGATCCTCGAGGGCGAGTCGCTGCTCAACGACGCGACCGCGCTGGTGGCGCTGCGCACCGCGATCGCCGCCGGCGGCACCATCACCGCCTGGGAGGTCGGCCTCGACTTCGTCGTCGCGGCCGGCGGCGGGGTGCTCGTCGGCGTGCTGTTCTTCGTCGTGGTCGGCACAGGTGCGGCGCCGCGTCACCGACCCGCTCATGGACACCGCGATCTCGCTCGTGGTGCCGTTCGCCGCCTACATCGCCGCCGAGGAGATCCACGCCTCCGGGATCATCGCCGTGGTCATCGCCGGACTGCTGCTCGGCCACAAGGCCCCGGTGCTGCAGAGCGCGCAGTCCCGCATCGCCGAGCGGGTGAACTGGCGCACGATCTCGTTCCTGCTGGAGAACGCGGTCTTCCTGCTGATCGGGTTGCAGGCCGCGGCATCCTCGACGAGGCCGGCGCGAGCGAGCTCGGCGGCGGCCGCATCGCCCTGGTGTGCGGCCTGACCCTGGTCGCGGTCATCGTGCTGCGGCTGGTGTGGGTGTTCCCGGCGCGCTACCTGCTGGTGCGGCCCGGTGCCGACCCCGAGACGGCGCAAGGCGCCGTGCCGCTGGCGCAACACCTTCCTGCTCGGGTGGGCGGGCATGCGTGGCGTCGTCACGCTGGCCGCGGCGTTCGTCATCCCCCGGACACCGAGCACCGCGAGGTGCTGCTGCTCATCGCGTTCACGGTGGTGGCCGGCACCCTGCTGATCCAGGGGCTGTCGCTGCCGTGGCTGGTGCGGCGGCTGAAGGTGCCGGGCCCCGACCCCCGCGACGACGCCCTGGCCCGGGCCTCGCTGTTCCAGGAGGCGTCGACGGCCGGGATTCGAGCGGCTCCAGGAGCTGGAGCTCGACGACCCGCACGGCGTGGTGAGGCAGGTCAAGCAGCGGGTCGAGGAGCGCAACTTCGCGGCCTGGGAGCGGCTCGACACCACCGCCGACGAGGAGACCCCGAGCGAGGTCTACGCCCGGGTGCGGCTCGCGATGCTCGAGGCCGAGCGGGAGCGGGTGCTCGAGGTGCGGTCGCTCGGCCGGGTGCCCGCCGAGGTGGTCGCGGACGTGCTGGCCCGGCTCGACGTCGAGGAGTCGATGCTCGAGTACGCCGCGGAGGAGCAGGCCGAGGTCCGCAACGCCACCCCCCGCCGTCCCGGTGAGGAGTGCGAGCACCTGGACGCGCTACCCCGTCGCCGAGACGTCGACCGACGGCACCTGCCCGCAGTGCGCGGCCACCGGCGACCGCTGGGTGGCGCTGCGGCAGTGCCTGGAGTGCGGGTTCGTCGGCTGCTGCGACTCCTCGCCCAACCGGCACGCCACCGGGCACTTCCACGCCGAGCACCACCCGGTCATGCAGTCGGCCCAGCCCGGCGAGGACTGGCGGTGGTGCTACGTGCACCACGCGGCGTCCTAGCCGGACCAGCCGGCCAGCGCCTGCTCAGGGTGCGCGGTGCGCGGCCGGTGACCCGCTCGACGTCGTCGGTGGTCTCGGCCAGCGTGCCCTCGGCGATCGCGGTGTAGGTGCTCACCCACGCGTCGAGCTGGTACTCGGCGGCGTCGGGGTAGGCGGCGCGGCGGGAGGCGTAGGCCTCCTCGAGGGTCTCCGCCTCGTAGCGCAGGGTGCGGCCCACGACCGCGCCGGCCCGGGCGGCCACCTCGGCCATCGAGAGCGCCTCGGGGCCGGTGAGCTGGTAGGCCACGCCCGCGTGGGCGGCGGGGTCGCGCAGCACGGTGGCGGCCACGTCGGCGACGTCGGCCCGTGCCACCGCGGCCAGCCGGCCCTCGCCCGCCGGGCCGCGGATGACGCCCTGCTCGTCGGCGAACCAGGGCAGCACGTCGAGGTAGAAGTTGTCGCGCAGGAAGGTGTGGGTCAGCCCGGCGTCGAGGATCGCCTGCTCGGTGTCGAAGTGGTCGCGGCCGAGGGTGAAGGTGGAGTCGGCGGCGGCGCCCGAGAACGAGGTGTAGACGACGTGCCGCACCCCGGCGTCGGCCGCGGCACGGACCGCGGTGCGGTGCTCCTCGCGGCGGTCGTCGGACTCCGCGGCCGAGACCAGCAGCAGCGTCTCGACGCCCTCGAAGGCGTGCGCGCACGCGGCGCCGTCGCGGTACTCCGCCGCCCTCACCTCCAGCCCGAGGTCGGGCGCCCGCGACGGGTCGCGGACGACGAGGCGGGGGAGAGGTCGGCGAGCGCGCGGGCGACGCGGCCGCCCACGGCTCCGGTGGCACCGGTGATGGCGAGCATGCCTGGCGCAACCGTGCTCGTGACGGTGCCATTCCGCGCCCGAACGCGTTCGTAGGGTCACTGGCATGCGGATCACCAAGTTCGGCCACGCCTGCGTGCGGATCGAGCACGACGACGCCCGGATCGTCCTCGACCCCGGCGTCTTCACCGAGCCGGACGCCGTCGACGGCGCCACCGCCGTCCTCGTCACCCACGAGCACCCCGACCACTACGACCTCGACCGGCTCCGCCGCACCGATGCGCGGATCTTCACCGTCGCGGCCGTCGCGGAGCAGATCCGCGCCGACGACCCGGCCGTCGGCGAGCGCGTCACCGTCGTCGAGCCGGGCTCGACCTTCGACGGGGCCGGCGTGCCCGTCGAGGTGGTGGGGGAGCAGCACGCCGTCATCCACCGCGACCTGCCGCGGATCACCAACAGCGGCTACCTGCTCCGGCTCGACGACGTCGCGGTCTACCACCCGGGCGACGCCCTCACCGCGCCGACCTCCTCGGTCGACGTGCTGCTCGCGCCGTCGTCGGCGCCGTGGCTGCGCAGCGAGATGGCGGTCGACTTCGTCCGCGAGGTCGGCGCCCCCCGCAACCTCGCCATCCACGACCGCGTCTACACCGAGGCCGCCCACGGCATCCTCGCCACCCAGATGGGCCAGCTGCTGCCGGACGGGTCAGGAGTGGCTCCGGCGGGCCGACGGTGAGGACCTGTGAGCGTCTCTGCCGGTGGTGAGCCCGACGGCGCCCACGCCGGTGGTTGAGCCGGGCGAGCGCCAGCGAGTCCGAGTCGAAACCGCCGCGGCGCGCCCTCGCCGGTGGTTGAGCCGGGCGAGCGCTCGAGCGAGTCCGAGCGCGAAACGGCCCGGGCCCGCCCTCGCCGGCCGATGCGCCGGGCGAGCGCCGGCGAGTCCGAGTCGAAACCCCGGGCCGCCCTCGCCGGTGCGTTGAGCCGGACGTCGCGGCCAGCGAGTGCCGAGTCGAAGTCCGCCAGTGCCTGCTCGATGCGACGACTGAGGCTGATGCGACCGTGGTGGCCGCGCTTGCGCGGACGGCGTGGCGGAGCCCGCCGTTCGTGCGCCGTCGCCACACGCCGGGCGAGGCTCGCGGTCAAGGACGCCCGTAGGGCGCCGCGCAGCGGGCGAGCGCAGCGAGATCCTTGACGGCGAGGCCCGACCTGTTACTCGCTCGGCCACGCTGGCCCCGACTGCTCAGCCCCCCAACGCGTCGCGGACGGGGACGAACTTCGCCTCGGTCTCGGCGAGCTCGGCGGTGGGCTGGGAGTCGGCGACGATGCCGCAGCCCGCGAGCAGGCGGACGGTGTCGCCCTCGACGACGGCGGAGCGGAGCGCGATGCGCCCACTCGCCGTCGCCGGCGGCGTCCATCCAGCCCACCGGCGCGGCCCAGCGGTCGCGGGGCAGGTGCTCGATCTCGTCGATCAGCGCCAGCGAGGTGTCGGTGGGGGTGCCGCCGACGGCGGCCGAGGGGTGCAGGGCCGCGGCCAGCTGGAGCGACGACACGGTGGCCGGCGTCGTGGACGACGCCCGCGACGTCGGTGGCCAGGTGCATGACGTTCGGCAGGTGCAGGACGAACGGCGACTCGGGCACGTTCATCGACGAGCAGTGCGGGGCGAGCGCGTCGGCCACCGAGCGGACGGCGTACTCGTGCTCCTCGAGGTCCTTCGAGGAGCGGGCGAGGGTGGCGGCGAGGGTGAGGTCGTGCTCGTCGTCGCCGGTGCGCTGGATGGTGCCGGCCAGCACCCGGGAGGTCACCAGCCCGCGCTCGCGTCGCACCAGCATCTCGGGGGTCGCGCCGAAGATGCCGTCGACGTGGAAGGTCCAGCACATCGGGTACTGCTCGGCCAGCCGCGCCACCGGCCACCGCACGTCGACGGGACGGTCGGCCCGGGCGACGAGGTCGCGGGCGAGCACGACCTTCTCGAGGTCGCCGGCGCTGATGCGGCGCACGGCGTCGGCCACCACCGTCATCCACTGCGCGCCGTCGAGCGAGCCGTCGGCGTAGGTGACGCCGGTGGGCGCCTCCGGTGGGTCGGCCGCCCGCAGCGACGGGGTGGGGTGGTCGAGACCGCCGCGGGTGACACGGGTGAGCCAGGCGCGGTCGCCGCGCCGGCCGACCACCACCTCCGGCACCACGAGCACCGACTCGCCGGGGGCGTCGGCGAACCCGAAGGTGCCGAAGGCCACCAGCCCGGTGCCCGGCCCCCGCACGTCGTCGCGGACGACGGCGTGGCCGGTGGTGCGCCGCCACCAGGCGTCGGCCTCGGCGAACCGCTCGGCGCCGGAGGTGCGCACCGACGCGGCGACGCCCCAGCCGACGAGCCCGTCGCCGTGGCGGAGCCAGGCGACCGGGGAGTCGGCGGGCAGCAGCTCGGTGAGCGGCCGGTCGGCGGGCCCGAGGTCGACCTCGACGGTGCGAGCCACCAGCGGGGCGACGGCCTGGTCGGCCGGACTCGCGGTCGTCACCCGTCAGCGTACGCACCGGCCGCGGGCACCGACGCGGGTGCGAGGAACGTCACGACCAGTAGACGACGACCTTGTCGCCCACCTGGACCTCGTCGAAGAGCGCCGCGATGCGCGTCGTGGTCGCGCACGTTGACGCAGCCGTGCGAGGCGCCGTCGTAGCCCACCGCAGGCGAAGTCCGAGGAGTAGTGGACGGCCTGCCCGCCGGAGAAGAACATCGCGAACGGCATCGGCGAGTCGTAGAGCGACGAGACGTGGTCGCGGTTCTTGTAGGAGACCGAGAAGAGGCCCTCGCGGGTCGGGGTGTACTCCGAGCCGAAGCGGACGTCGACCGTCGTCAGCACCTGACCGTCGACCACCCAGCGCAGGGTCCGCGAGGACTTGTCGACGCACAGCACGCGGCCAGTGCGTGCACCGCGGGTCGAGCGCGCCGGGCACGTTGCCGCCGAGCCGGTTGGTGCAGCTCGTCGTCGGTGGGCGCGGTGGTCATGGCGTACAGGCGGCGCAGGGTGCGCCGGTCGACCTCGCCGGTCACCGGGATGCCGCGCTTGGCCTGGAAGCCGCGCACCGCCTCCGTCGTCACGTCGCCGTAGAAGCCGGTGACGTCGTGCTCGAACCAGTCGATCTGGCGCAGCCGCGCCTGGAGGTCGCGGACGTCGTCGCCCTCGCCGCCGGGGCCGATCAGCGTCGGGCCGGGCACCAGCCGCGGCTCCGCCGGCGCCGCGGGCTCGCGGCTCGCTCGACGGGCGCCTCCGGCTCCGCCGCGTCGGGCGTCGGCGGGGGCGGCCGGCTGCGGCCGTCGACGCCGCCGGCCGGCGTGGTGTCCTCCGGGGCGAGCCGGCCGCCGTCGTCGGCGGCCGTGCTCCCGGCAGCACGCTGGCGCCGAGGCTGTAGAGGGTCAGGGTCAGCAGCACCGCGACCGCGGTGATCAGCGTGAGCCGGCGGGCGAGGGTGCGGGCCGTCGAGGCGACAGTCATGGCGTGCTCCGGTGTCCTTCTCGGGGTGGGGGAAGTGGTGGGGTTCGAGACGTGGTGTCACAGAGAAGGACGCCTCAGCGTGGCAGCAGGTTGCAGTGAAGTGGCGGATGCCCCCGACGTGTCGAGTCGGCGCGTGATGACGCGCCGACTCGGCGGCTGCGCGGACACGTCCTAGGCTCGCGGACGTGGTGCGAGCGGACCTCGACAAGCAGCCGGTGGACGTCCAGCGGATGTTCGACGCCGTCGCGCGCCGCTACGACCTCACCAACGACGTGCTCTCGCTGGGCCAGGACCGCCGCTGGCGCCGCGAGGTGGACGACGCCGTCGACGCCCAGTACGGCGAGCGGGTGCTCGACCTCGCCGCCGGCACCGGCACCTCGAGCGAGCCGTTCGACGACCGCGGCGCGTTCGTCGTCCCCTGCGACTTCTCGCTCGGCATGCTGCAGGTCGGCAAGGCGGCGCGCCCGCACCTGGCCTTCACCGCCGGCGACGGCACCCGGCTCCCGTTCGCCGACGACACCTTCGACGCCGTCACGATCAGCTTCGGGCTCCGCAACATCGTCGACCCGATGGCCGGGCCTGCGCGAGCTGCGGCGGGTCACCCGGCCCGGCGGCCGGCTCGTGGTCTGCGAGTTCAGCCACCCCACGTGGGCGCCGTTCCGCACGGTCTACGTCGAGTACCTGATGCGGGCGCTGCCGCCGGTCGCGCGCGCCGTCTCCTCGGCCCCGGACGCCTACGTCTACCTGGCGGAGTCGATCCGCGCCTGGCCCGACCAGGCCGGCCTGGCCGACCTCGTCGCCGGGGCCGGCTGGCGCGAGCGTCGAGTGGCGCAACCTGTCCGGCGGCATCGTCGCCCTGCACCGCGCCACGGCCTGATTTCAACAACGCCCAGATGATGTAAATGCCCAGGTCAGCCCGGGTGTGACGGGGCTCCGCACCAGTGGCAGTATGAGGCCCGGCGCCTTCGTGATTCGCTTCACAAAGTCACAAAGCAGGGGCCGCACGTCGACGAGCAGGCCGGAGGTCTCAGGCGCGGATGGACATCTACATCCCCGTACTCGCTCTCGCCGGACTGGCGACGCTGTTCGCGGTCGGGTCGATCGTCACGAGCATGCTCGTGGGCCCCTCGCGCTACAACCGGGCCAAGCTCGACTCCTACGAGTGCGGCATCGAGCCGACGCCGCAGCCGGTCGGCGGCGGTCGGTTCCCGGTGAAGTACTACATCACCGCGATGCTCTTCATCGTCTTCGACATCGAGATCATCTTCCTCTACCCGTGGGCCGTGAACTTCGACGCGATGGCCGTCTTCGGGCTGGTCGAGATGGTGCTGTTCATCGCCACGGTCTTCGTCGCCTACGCCTACGTCTGGCGTCGCGGCGGACTCGACTGGGACTGACGGCGGAACGGCAGGGAGGGACACCATGGGTATCGAGGACAAGCTTCCGAGCGGCGTGCTGCTGACGTCGGTGGAGGGGCTCGCCGGCTACATGCGCAAGGCCAGCTTCTGGCCGGCCACCTTCGGGCTGGCGTGCTGCGCCATCGAGATGATGACCAGCGGCGGGCCGAAGTACGACCTCGCCCGGTTCGGCATGGAGGTCTTCCGCGCCAGCCCCCGCCAGGCCGACCTGATGATCGTGGCCGGCCGCGTCAGCCAGAAGATGGCGCCGGTGCTGCGCCAGATCTACGACCAGATGCCGAACCCCAAGTACGTCCTGGCGATGGGCGTCTGCGCCAGCAGCGGCGGCATGTTCAACAACTACGCGATCGTGCAGGGCGTCGACCACGTCGTCCCGGTCGACATGTACCTCCCGGGCTGCCCGCCGCGGCCCGAGATGCTCATCGACGCGATCCTCAAGCTCCACGACCAGGTGCAGGCCACCAAGCTCGGCGCCAACCGCACGCTCGAGATCGAGCAGCACGAGACCGCCGCCCTCGCCGCCCTGCCCACCTCCGAGATGCGGGGCCTGCTGAGGTGATCGAGCGATGAGCGACGAGGACAAGACCACCGGACCCGACCAGGAGCGCGGCGGGACCCCGGCCGCCACCGACCCCGAGGTCCACGCCGTCGGCGCCCGCGCCGGCATGTTCGGCGTCTCGGGCACCGGCGACACCAGCGGCTACGGCGGCCTGGTGGCCCCGGTCGTGTTCCCGGGCCAGGCGCAGCGCCCCTACGGCGGCTGGTACGACGAGGTGGCCGACGCGCTCGAGGAGGCGGGTCCGCTCGCCGGTGTCGTCATCCACCGCGGCGAGATCACCTTCCACGTGCGTCGCGACCAGCTCGTCGACACCGCCCGCAAGCTGCGCGACGACCCGCGGCTGCGCTTCGAGCTCTGCAGCGGCGTCAGCGGCGTGCACTACCCCGACGACGCCGGCGCCGAGCTGCACGCCGTCTACCACCTGCTCTCGATGACCCACAACCGCCGGATCCGGGTCGAGGTCACCGCCCCCGACGCCGACCCGCACGTGCCGTCGCTGGTCGCGCTCTACCCGACCCTCGACTGGCACGAGCGCGAGACCTACGACATGTTCGGGATCATCTTCGACGGCCACCCGGCGCTCACCCGGATCCTCATGCCCGACGACTGGCCCGGCCACCCGCAGCGCAAGGACTACCCGCTCGGCGGCATCCCGGTCGAGTACAAGGGCGGCACGATCCCGCCGCCGGACCAGCGGAGGTCCTACAACTAATGACGACCGACAACCGGGCCACCGCCCAAGAGGCCGGTGACATCTACGCCGGCGCGACCGAGACCCAGGAGGGCAAGGTCTTCACGGTCACCGGCCGCGACTGGGACGACATCGTCGAGGGCCTCGCCGACGCCGAGGGCGTCGAGGAGCGGGTCGTCGTCAACATGGGCCCGCAGCACCCGTCGACGCACGGCGTGCTCCGGCTGATCCTCGAGATCGAGGGCGAGACGGTCACCGAGGCCCGCTGCGGCATCGGCTACCTGCACACCGGCATCGAGAAGAACATGGAGTACCGCTCCTGGGTGCAGGGCACCACGTTCTGCACCCGCATGGACTACCTCTCGCCGTTCTACAACGAGGCCACCTACGCGCTCGGCGTCGAGCGGCTGCTCGACATCGAGGACCAGATCCCCGAGAAGGCCAACGTGCTGCGGGTGCTCCTCATGGAGCTCAACCGCATCTCCTCCCACCTCGTGGCCATCGCCACCGGCGGCATGGAGATCGGCGCGCTGACCGTGATGACGATCGGCTTCCGCGAGCGTGAGCTCGTGCTCGACCTGTTCGAGCTCATCACCGGCCTGCGCATGAACCACGCCTTCATCCGCCCCGGCGGCGTCGCCCAGGACCTCCCGCCGAACGCGATCGAGGAGCTGCGCGGGTTCATCGCGCTGATGCGGAAGCGGCTGCCCGAGTACGCCGCGCTCTGCAACGCCAACCCGATCTTCAAGGCCCGGCTCGAGGGCGTCGGCCACCTCGACCTCGAGGGCTGCCTGGCACTCGGCATGACCGGTCCCGTGCTCCGCAGCACCGGCTACCCCTGGGACCTGCGCAAGAGCGAGCCCTACTGCGGCTACGAGACCTACGACTTCGACGTGCAGACCTGGGACACCTCCGACTCCTACGGCCGGTTCCGGATCCGGCTGGCCGAGATGTGGGAGTCGCTGCGCATCGTCGAGCAGGCGGTCGACCGGCTCGAGGGCCTGGTCGGCCAGCCGATCATGGTCGCCGACAAGAAGATCGCCTGGCCGAGCCAGCTCGCCATCGGCTCCGACGGCATGGGCAACAGCCTCGACCACATCCGCCACATCATGGGCGAGTCGATGGAGGCCCTGATCCACCACTTCAAGCTGGTCACCGAGGGCTTCCGGGTGCCGCCCGGCCAGGCCTACGTGCCGGTCGAGTCGCCGCGCGGCGAGCTCGGCGCCCACGTCGTCTCCGACGGCGGCACGCGGCCGTTCCGCGCCCACTTCCGCGACCCGTCGTTCACCAACCTGCAGGCCACGAGCGTGATGAGCGAGGGCGGCCAGGTGGCCGACGTCATCGTCGCCATCGCCTCGATCGACCCCGTGATGGGAGGCGTCGATCGATGACGCTGGAGCAGACCACGCTCGACGAGCTCGGCGAGATCGCGGCCCGCTACCCGGAGAAGCGCTCCGGCCTGCTGCCGATGCTGCACCTCGTGCAGTCGGTCGAGGGCCGGGTGACGCCCGAGGGCATCGAGACCTGCGCACGGATCCTCGACCTGTCGCCGGCCGAGGTCAGCGGCGTGGCGACCTTCTACACGATGTACAAGCGCAAGCCGGTCGGCGACTACCACGTCGGCGTCTGCACCAACACGCTGTGCGCGGTGATGGGCGGCGACGAGATCTTCACCCGGCTCAAGGAGCACCTCGACGTCGGCAACGACGAGACCACCGAGCGACGCCCCGACGACCAGGCCCAGATCACGCTCGAGCACGTCGAGTGCAACGCGGCCTGCGACTACGCCCCGGTGGTGATGGTCAACTGGGAGTTCATGGACAACCAGACCCCGGAGTCCGCGACGCAGCTGGTCGACGACCTGCGGGCCGGCACCGAGGTCCGCTCCACCCGCGGGCCGCGCATCTGCACCTGGCGCGAGGCCGAGCGCGTGCTCGCCGGCTTCCCCGACGGCCTCGCCGACGAGGGCCCGGGCGCCGGTCCGGCCAGCCTGGTCGGCCTCGCGCATCGCCCGCGAGAACGGCTGGACGGCGCCCACCGCCGCCGAGGCCCGCCGCGAGCAGGAGAAGCACGACGACGAGCAGGTGCCCACCGAGCCGGAGCAGGAGGTGGAGGGCGCCCAGGAGTCCGACGACGACGTCGCCGAGCACGCCGCCGTCGAGGACGAGGCCCCCACCGACGAGACCGCCGCCGACAAGGAGGAGGCCCAGTGAGCAAGCCGATCGACACCCTCACCCCCGTGCTCACCGACCTCTGGGACGCCGAGCAGGGCTGGAAGCTCGCCGACCTACGAGCCGACCGCGGCGGCTACGGCGCGCTGAAGAAGGCGCTCACGATGGCGCCCGACGCGATCATCGCCGCCGTCAAGGACTCCGGTCTGCGCGGCCGCGGCGGCGCCGGCTTCCCGACCGGCATGAAGTGGTCGTTCATCCCGCAGGACAACCCGAAGCCCAAGTACCTCGTGGTCAACGCCGACGAGTCCGAGCCGGGCACCTGCAAGGACATCCCGCTGATGATGGGCAACCCGCACGTGCTCGTCGAGGGCGTGATCATCAGCAGCTTCGCGATCCGCGCCAACAAGGCGTTCATCTACATCCGCGGCGAGGTGCTCCACGTCGTCCGCCGGGTGCAGGCGGCGGTGGCCGAGGCCTACGCCGCCGGCCACCTCGGCACCGACATCCACGGCTCGGGCTACGACCTCGACGTCGTCGTGCACGCCGGCGCCGGCGCCTACATCTGCGGCGAGGAGACCGCGCTGCTCGAGGGGCTCGAGGGTCGCCGCGGCCAGCCGCGGCTGCGCCCGCCGTTCCCCGCGGTGGCCGGCCTCTACGCCAGCCCCACCGTGATCAACAACGTCGAGTCGATCGCCTCGGTGCCGAGCATCGTCGAGCACGGCGCCACCTGGTTCGCCTCGATGGGCACCGAGAAGTCCAAGGGCTACGGCATCTTCAGCCTCTCCGGGCACGTCACCGACGCCCGGGCCAGTTCGAGGCGCCGCTCGGCATCACGCTGCGCGAGCTCATCGACCTCGCCGGCGGCATCCGCGAGGGCCACCGAGCTGAAGTTCTGGACGCCCGGGCGGCTCCAGCACCCCGATGCTCACCGACGAGCACCTCGACGTCCCGCTCGACTTCGAGGCGCGTGGGCGAGGCCGGCTCGATGCTCGGCACCCGCGCGCTGCAGATCTTCGACGACACCACCTGCGTGGTGCGCGCCGTGCTGCGCTGGACCGAGTTCTACAAGCACGAGTCCTGCGGCAAGTGCACCCCGTGCCGCGAGGGCACGTGGTGGCTGGTGCAGACGCTCGCCGCCCTCGAGCGCGGCGAGGGCAGCGAGAGCGACCTCGACCTGCTGCTCGACCAGTGCGACAACATCCTCGGCCGCTCGTTCTGCGCGCTGGGCGACGGCGCCACCAGCCCGATCTCCAGCTCGATCCAGTACTTCCGCGACGAGTACCTCGCCCACCTCGAGCACGGCGGCTGTCCCGTTCGACCCCGCCCGGTCCACCGCCTGGGCCCAGACCCCCGCCGGAGCGAGCTCATGACCGCCGCGCCCGACCAGGACGTCGAGACCGTCACCGTCACCATCGACGGCATCCAGGTCGACGTCCCCCAGGACACCCTGGTGATCCGCGCCGCCGAGCAGGTCGGCGTCCAGATCCCCCGGTTCTGCGACCACCCGCTGCTCGCGCCGGTCGGCGCCTGCCGCCAGTGCCTGGTCGAGGTGCCGGACGCCGGCAACGGCCGCGGCTTCCCCAAGCCGCAGGCCGCCTGCACGCTGCCGGTCGCGCCGGGCATGGTCGTGAGCACCCAGCTCACCAGCGAGGTGGCCGACAAGGCGCAGCAGGGCGTCATGGAGTTCCTGCTCATCAACCACCCGCTCGACTGCCCGGTCTGCGACAAGGGCGGCGAGTGCCCGCTGCAGAACCAGGCGATGAGCAACGGCCGCGGCGAGTCCCGGTTCGTCGGCTCCGGCGCCGGTGGCGTCAAGCGCACCTTCCCGAAGCCGATCAACCTCAGCCCGCAGGTGCTGCTCGACCGCGAGCGCTGCATCGTGTGCCAGCGCTGCACCCGGTTCGCCGAGGAGATCCCGGGCGACCCGTTCATCGAGATGGTCGAGCGGGGCGCGATGCAGCAGGTCGGCATCGCCGAGGACGCGCCGTTCCTCTCCTACTTCTCCGGCAACACGATCCAGATCTGCCCGGTGGGCGCGCTCACCTCCGAGTCCTACCGGTTCCGCTCCCGCCCGTTCGACCTCGTCTCCAGCCCGTCGGTGGCCGAGCACGACGCCTGCGGCTCGGCGATCCGCGTCGACCACCGCCGCGGCAAGGTGATGCGCCGGCTCGCCGGTGACGACCCCGAGGTCAACGAGGAGTGGATCACCGACAAGGACCGGTTCGCCTTCACCTACGCCGCCGAGCCCGACCGGCTCACCTACCCGCAGGTGCGCGACGACGACGGCGAGCTGCGCCCGGCGTCGTGGATCGAGGCGTTCGCCGTCGCCGCGCGCGGGCTGCGCGAGGCGCAGGGCCGCCGGCGGCGTGGCCGTGCTGCCCGGTGGCCGGCACACCGCCGAGGACGCCTTCGCCTACAGCACCTTCGCCCGGGTGGCGCTCGGCACCAACGACGTCGACTTCCGCGCCCGGCCGCACTCGGCCGAGGAGGCCGAGTTCCTGGCCGCCCACGTCGCGGCCACCGGCCCCGACGGCGGCGCCGTCACCTACGGCGACCTCGAGCGCGCCTCGACCGTCGTCCTGGCCGGCCTCGAGCCCGAGGACGAGGCCGGCGCGATCTTCCTGCGCCTGCGCAAGGCCACCCGAGCAGGCCCGCACCCGCGTGGTCGCGATCGCGCCGTTCACCAGCCGCGGGCTCGCCAAGCTGAACGCCACCGTGCTGCCCACCGCCCCCGGCGACGAGCCGGCCGCGCTCGTCGTCGCTCCTCGGTCACGCCGACCACGGCGTCGACAAGGACACCGTCGTGCTCGTCGGCGAGCGGCTCGCCACCGTGCCCGGAGCCCTCACCGCCGCCGCCGAGCTGGCCGCCAAGTCCGGCGCCCGGCTCGCCTGGGTGCCGCGCCGCGCCGGTGACCGCGGAGCCGTCGAGGCGGGCTGCCTGCCCGGCCTGCTGCCCGGCGGCCGCCCGGCCTCCGACGCCGGCGCACGCGTCGACGTCGCCACCGCGTTCGGCGTCGACCACCTGCCCGACGCCGCCGGCCGCGACGCCGCCGCGATCGTGGCGGCGCTGGTCGGCGGCGAGCTCGCCGGCCTCGTGATCGGCGGGGTCGACCCCGCCGACACCCCCGACCCCGCCGCCACCCGTGCCGCGATCGACGCCGCCTCGTTCGTGGTCGCCCTCGAGCTGCGGGCCACCGAGGTCACCCGGGCCGCCGACGTCGTGTTCCCGGTCGCGCCGGTCACCGACAAGGCCGGCACGTTCGTCACCTGGGAGGGCCGTCCGCGTCCGTTCGACGCCGTGCTCTCCAACCCGGCCTCGCTGCCCGACCTGCGCGTGCTCGCCGGGATCGCCGAGGAGCTGGGTCGCCCGCTGGGCTTCCGCACCGTGGCCGAGGCCCGGGCCCGGATGGTCGAGCTCGGCCCCTGGGACGGCGACCGGCCCGCGTTCACCGGCGTCACCGCGGAGGCCGCCGCCGAGGCCGCGACAGCCTGCGGCTGTCGTCGTGGAAGCTGATGATCGACAACGGCTCGATGCTCGACGGCGACAAGCACCTCGCCGCCACGCGCCCGCCCGCCCGTCGCCCGGCGTCGCCCAGGTCGCCGCAGTACGCTCCACGGCCTCGGGCCCGCACGGTGACCGTCACCGGCGACCGCGGCTCGGTCACGCTGCCGGCCGAGCCGGCCGCCGACCTCGTCGACGGCGTCGTGTGGCTGCCGGCCAACTCCACCGGCCTCGGCCTGCTGAGCGACCTCGCGTCGCCCGGGCAGCCGGGTCACCGTCACGGGAGGGGACAAGTGATGGTTGGCTTCGGCACCGACCCGTGGTGGGTCATCACTCCTCAAGGTCCTCCTCGTCTTCCTCGTCCTCGTGCTCCTCACCCTGTTCAACATCTGGTGGGAGCGCCGCGTCGTGGCGCGCATGCAGCACCGCATCGGCCCCAACGTGCACGGCCCGTTCGGGCTCCTCCAGTCGCTCGCCGACGGCGTCAAGCTGATGCTGAAGGAGGACCTGATGCCGAAGGCCGCCGACAAGGTGGTCTTCGTGCTCGCGCCGGTCCTGTCGGTGGTGCCGGCGTTCGTGACCTTCAGCGTCATCCCGTTCGGGCCCGAGGTGAGGATCCCGTTCACCGACACCTACACCAAGCTCCAGCTCACCGACATGCCGGTGGCGGTGCTGTTCGTGATGGCGATCGCCTCGGTCGGCATCTACGGCATCGTGCTCGGCGGCTGGTCGTCCGGATCCACCTACTCGCTGCTGGGCGGCCTCCGCTCCAGCGCCCAGATGATCTCCTACGAGGTCGCGATGGGCCTCGCGCTGGTGTCGGTGTTCATGTACGCGGGCTCGATGTCGACCAGCGAGATCGTGGCCGCGCAGGACGAGCTGTGGTTCGGCGTCGTGCTCTTCCCGGCCTTCGTGATCTACATGATCTCGATGGTGGGCGAGACCAACCGGGCGCCGTTCGACCTGCCCGAGGCCGAGGGCGAGCTCGTGGGCGGGTTCCACACCGAGTACTCCTCGATCAAGTTCGCCCTGTTCTTCCTCGCCGAGTACGTCAACATGGCCACCGTCTCGGCGCTCGCCACCACGCTGTTCCTCGGCGGCTGGCGCGCCCCGTTCGGCATCGCCCAGGTCTGGGAGGGCGCCAACGAGGGCTACTGGCCGCTGATCTGGTTCTTCGGCAAGGTCCTGTTCTTCATCTTCTTGTTCATCTGGCTGCGCGGCTCGCTGCCGCGGCTGCGCTACGACCAGTTCATGCGGTTCGGCTGGAAGGTCCTGATCCCGGCCTCACTGGTCTGGATCGTCCTCGTCGCCACGCTGCGCGTCGCCCGCAACGAGGGCTGGTTCGAGCTCGACTTCCAGGACAACACCATGCGCATCGGGTTCGCCGTCATGGTCGTCGCCCTGCTGGCGCTCGTGTTCTTCGGCGGCGGCGGCCAGGACGAGAAGCAGAGCGACGTCGACACCGCCACCCCCCGACCCGTCGGCGGATTCCCGACGCCCCCGATGCCCACGGGCGGGGCCGTCCGCGGCGCCGCGGAGCCGTTGAGCTTCCCCGGGCCGAGCCGCACCACGACCGTCACCGGAGAGGACTCCTGATGGCCGACGACAAGCGCGACAAGCCGCAGCGCTTCTGGGACCCCGTCGCGGGTTCGGCGTCACCTTCCGCACGATGTTCAAGAAGGTCGTCACCGAGCAGTACCCGTTCGAGAAGCAGCCGACCGCGCCGCGCTTCCACGGCCGCCACCAGCTCAACCGCTGGCCGGACGGGCTGGAGAAGTGCATCGGGTGCGAGCTGTGCGCGTGGGCCTGCCCGGCCGACGCGATCTACGTCGAGGGCGCGTCCAACAACGACGCCGACGGCGAGCGGTTCAGCCCGGGGGAGCGGTACGGCCGCGTCTACCAGATCAACTACCTGCGCTGCATCCTGTGCGGGCTCTGCATCGAGGCCTGCCCGACCCGCGCGCTCACGATGACCAACGAGTACGAGCTGGCCGACGACAACCGCGCCGACCTGATCTACGAGAAGTCCGACCTCCTCGCGCCGCTGCTGCCCGGCATGGAGCAGCCGCCGCACCCGATGATGCTCGGCGACGACGAGGGCGCCTACTACCGCGGCGAGTACGCGGCCCCGGCACCGGCGCGCTCCCGCCGGCTCGCAGGAGGCGCACGTCGTGATCGCCTTCTGGATCCTCGCGCCGATCATGGTGCGTGGCGGCCCTCGGCCTGCTGTTCGTCCGCAAGGCCGTGCACGCCGCGCTGCTGCTGGCCGTGGTGATGATCAGCCTGGCGATCCTGTACGCCGCCCTCGAGGCGCCGTTCCTCTTCGCGGTGCAGATCATCGTCTACACCGGCGCGATCCTCATGCTGTTCCTCTTCGTCGTGATGCTCGTCGGCGTCGACGCCTCCGACTCGGTCGTCGAGACGATCCGGGGTCAGCGCGTGCTCGCCACGGTCGGCGGCCTGGTGCTCGGCGTCCTGCTCCTCGTCACCCTCGGCCAGATCAGCCTCGGCGCCTCGGTCGGGCTCGACGAGCGCCAACGAGGGCGGCAACGTCGAGGCGCTGGCCAACATCATCTTCTCCCGCTACGTGTTCGCCTTCGAGGTCACCTCGGCACTGCTCATCACCGCCGCCGTGGGTGCGATGGTGCTCGCGCACCGCGAGCGGCTCACGCCCCGCGAGAGCCAGGCGGACCTCGCCGCCCGGCGGGTGAAGGCCTACGCCGAGCGCGGCGAGCACCTCGGCCCGCTGCCTCCGCCCGGCGTCTACGCCCGGCACAACGCCGTCGACACCCCGGCCCTGCTGCCCGACGGCACCGCGGCCGAGTCCTCGGTCTCCCGGGTGCTCGCGGCCCGCGGCACCGTGCGCTCCTCCGCCGCGGCCGACGACGTCGAGGACGTGCAGCGCCAGCTCGGCGGCATCTCCACCGACGACGCCGGTGGCGCGCGGGCCGGCCAGTCCGGCGTCGCGCCGCGAGCACCGAGGACTGGACCGACCGCGACACCCAGGAGGGACGACCACGTGACTGAGTACGTGCTTCTCTCCGCCATCCTCTTCACGATCGGCGCCGTCGGCGTGCTCGTGCGACGCAACGCGCTCGTCGTGTTCATGTGCGTCGAGCTGATGCTCAACGCCTGCAACCTCGCGCTGGTGACCTTCGCCAAGCAGCACGGCAACCTCGACGGGCAGGTCGCGGCGTTCTTCGTCATGGTCGTGGCCGCCGCGGAGGTCGTCGTCGGGCTCGCGATCATCATGACCATCTTCCGGACCCGTCGCTCGGCCTCGGTCGACGACGCCAGCCTGCTGAAGTTCTGAGGGCCACCGCATGTACCTGATGGAAGCCGGGCACCACATCCCGGTCGTCGAACCCGGGAACGCCGACGGCGTGCTCTCCCTGGTCTGGCTGGTGATCGCGCTGCCGCTCGCGGGCGCGCTGATCCTGCTGGTCGGGGGCCGGTTCACCGACCGCTGGGGCCACTGGCTGGGCACGGCGCTGCCGATCGGCTCGTTCGTCGTCAGCCTGCTCATGTTCTTCGAGCTGATGGGGCGCGGCGAGGAGGAGCGACAGGTCTCCCAGCACCTCTACGACTGGATCCAGGTCGGCGGCCTCGACGTCGGCATGGACCTGCTCTACGACCCGCTGAGCGCGCTGTTCCTGCTGCTCATCACCGGCGTCGGCTCGCTGATCCACGTCTACTCGATCGGCTACATGGCGCACGACCCGCGCCGGCGCCGGTTCTTCGGCTACCTCAACCTCTTCGTCGCGGCGATGCTGATGCTGGTGCTGTCGGAGAACTACCTCGGGCTGTTCCTCGGCTGGGAGGGCGTCGGCCTCGCCTCCTACCTGCTCATCGGCTTCTGGCAGCACAAGCACTCGGCGGCCCAGGCGGCCAAGAAGGCGTTCGTGATCAACCGGGTCGGCGACATGGGCATGGTCACCGCCATCTTCCTGGCGTTCGTCACCTTCGGCACCACGAGCTTCTCCGGCATCAGCGCCGCGGCCGGGGGAGCGAGCGAGGGCACGCTCACCGCGCTCGGCGTCCTGCTGCTCGTCGGCGCCTGCGGCAAGTCGGCCCAGGTGCCGCTCCAGGCCTGGCTGCTCGACGCGATGGAGGGCCCGACACCGGTCTCGGCGCTCATCCACGCGGCCACCATGGTCACCGCGGGCGTCTACCTGATCGTCCGCTCCAACTTCGTCTTCGAGCGGGCGCCGCACGCGCAGACCGCCGTGGTCGTCGTCGCCGTCGTCACGCTGCTGTGGGGCGCGATCCTCGGCTGCGCGAAGGACGACATCAAGAAGGTCGCTGGCCGGCTCCACGATGAGCCAGATCGGCTACATGATGCTCGGCGCCGGTCTCGGGCGTGGCGGGCTACGCGTTCGCGATCTTCCACCTGCTCACCCACGGCTTCTTCAAGGCCAACATGTTCCTCGGCGCCGGCTCGGTGATGCACGGCATGAACGACGACGTCGACATGCGCCACTACGGCGCGCGTCAACAAGGCCATGCCGGTCACGTTCCTCACCTTCGCGATGGGCTACCTCGCGATCATCGGGTTCCCCGGCTTCTCCGGCTTCTGGTCGAAGGACAAGATCATCGAGGTCGCGATCGACGAGTCGTGGCTCGTCGGCGGCGCCGCGCTGCTCGGCGCCGGCATCACCGCGTTCTACATGACCCGGCTGATGCTGATGACGTTCTTCACCGAGCAAGCGGTGGGAGAAGGACGTGCACCCGCACGAGTCGCCCGCCGTGATGACCTTCCCGCTCATCGTGCTCGCGGCGCTGTCGGTGCTCGGCGGCGTGCTGCTGCTCGGCGACTGGATCGTCACGTGGCTCGCAGCCGGTCGTCGGCGAGGAGGGCGAGCACGAGCTGCCCGATCCCGGTCTCGGCGATCACCGGCATGACCGTCGCGGTCGTGGCCGTCGGCGTCGCGCTCGCCGTGCGTGCTGGTCGGACGCCGCGAGGTGCCGCGGACCGCGCCGCAGGACGTCTCCTTCGTCACCCGCGCCGCCCGCGCCGACCTCTACGGCGACGCCTTCAACGACGCCGTCGTCGTCCGGCCCGGCAGCCGGCTCGTCCGCGGGCTGTTCGTCTTCGACCGCTCCGGCGCCGACGGCACCTTCATGGGCGGCGGGTCCGCGGTCAAGGCGATCGGCGGCCAGCTGCGCAAGGTGCAGAGCGGCTACGTCCGCTCCTACGCCCTGTCCCTGCTGGTCGGCGTGATCCTCGTCGTCCTCGCCCTCCTGGCGGTGAACCTCACATGACTCTCACTCTCCTGATCCTGGTGCCCCTGGTGGGCGCCCTCGTGGTCGGCTTCCTGCCGGCAGCCTCCGCGCGCGTCGGCCGCGCTCGGCATCTCCGCCGGCACCCTCGGCGTCGCCGTCGTGGCGGCGCTGCAGTTCGACGTCGACGGCGGCATGCAGCTCGAGGAGCAGCGCACCTGGATCGAGTCCTTCGGCGTGAGCTACGCCCTCGGGCTCGACGGGCTCGGCCTGCTGCTGGTGCTGCTCACCGTCGTGCTCGTGCCGATCGTGATCCTGGCCGAGCTGGACAGCGGCGCCCTTCGAGACGGCTCGTCCCTCGCCTCCTCCGGGACCGGACGCGGGGCGAGCTCGTTCTACGCCTGGGTGCTGGCGCTGGAGGCGCTGTCGCTGGCGGTGTTCCTCGCCACCGACGTGTTCCTCTTCTACGTCGTCTTCGAGGCCACGCTGATCCCGGCGTACTTCCTCATCGGCGGCTTCGGCCGCGCCGGCCGCGGCGCCGCGGCGGTCAAGTTCCTGATGTTCCAGCTGGCCGGCGGCCTGGTGCTGCTCGGCTCGGTGATCGGGCTGTACGTCGTCTCCGCCCAGCAGGGCCAGCCGTCGTACCTGCTCTCGGACCTGATGGAGCTCGACATCAGCACCGAGGCCGGCCGCTGGCTGTTCGTCGGCTTCTTCATCGCCTTCGCGATCAAGGCGCCGCTGTTCCCGGTGCACACCTGGCTGGCCGACACCACCGAGAAGGCGACGCCCGGCACGAGCGTGCTGCTCGTCTGCGTGCTCGACAAGATCGGCACCTTCGGGATGCTGCGGTTCTGCCTCGGCATCTTCCCGGAGGCCTCGCAGTGGGCCACGCCGGTCGTCGTCGCGATCGCCCTCATCTCGATCATCTACGGCGCCCTGGTCGCCATCGCCCAGGACGACGTGCTGCGCCTGATCGGCCTGACCTCGCTGAGCCACTTCGGCTTCATCACCCTCGGCATCTTCGTGTTCAGCAGCCAGGGCGGCTCCGGCGCGGTGCTCTACATGGTCAACCACGGCATCGGCACCGCCGCGCTGTTCCTGGTGGCCGGCTACGTGATCCGCCGGCGCGGCACCACGCTCATCAGCGAGATGGGCGGCTTCGAGAAGGCCACGCCGGTGCTCGGCGGCCTGCTGCTCGTCGCCGGCCTGGCCACCCTCGGCCTCCCGGGCCTGAGCCCGTTCGTCTCGGAGTTCCTGGTGCTGCTGGCGGCCTTCGACTACGCCTGGTGGGTCGGCGGCATCGCCGTGCTCGGCATCGTGCTCGCCGCGATCTACGTGCTCTGGATGTACCAGCGGATCATGACCGGCCCGGGTCTGGCCGGGACTCGGCCGCCAGGTGGTCTCCGACGACGAGGCGCACGCGGCCTACTCCTCGGCCGTCACGGCCGGCACCGCCGTCGCCACCGAGGTCGACCACGCTCCCCGACGCCAGCCCGCGCGAGGTCCTCGCCGTCGCGCCGCTGGTGGTGGCCCTGCTGTTCTTCGGGTTCGTGCCGCAGCCGCTGCTCGACGTCGCCAACCCGTTCGTCGAGGACCTCTACAGCGACGTCGTCGGCGTCGAGCGACGACGAGCCCACCGTCCCTGCCGGGGAATCGCACTCCGGAGAGGAAGGGGACTGACGTGGACGACTTCGTCAAGCCCACCATCGAGTACCTCGAGCTCGCCCCGCTGCTCGTCGTCTTCGGCGTCGCCTGCGCCGGGGTGATCGTCGAGGCGTTCCTGCCCCGCGCCCAGCGCCACGTCGCGCAGGTCGCCCTCGCCGCCAGCGGCGTGGTCGCCGCGCTCGCGCTCACCGTCCTCACCGGGCACCGGCTCGACGAGGTCGCCGACGGCGCCGGCCGCGGCTTCGTCGGGGCCGAGGGCTCGATCGTCGTCGACGGCCCGACCGTGTTCCTCTGGGGCCTGATCCTGGTCTTCGCGCTGTTCGGCGTCGCGCTGTTCGCCGAGCGCCGGGTCGAGGCCGGCGTCTCCGCGTTCGCCGGCCAGGCCGCGGCCCTCCCGGGCTCCGAGGCCGAGCGGCAGGCCTCCACCCGCGGCGTCGAGCACACCGAGGTCTACCCGCTGCTGATGTTCGCGGTCGGCGGCATGCTGCTGTTCCCCGCCTCCGGCGACCTGCTCACGATGTTCGTCGCCCTCGAGGTGCTCTCGCTGCCGCTCTACCTGCTCTGCGGGCCTGGCCCGGCGCCGGCGGCTGCTCAGCCAGGAGGCCGCGCTCAAGTACTTCCTGCTCGGCGCCTTCTCCTCCGGCTTCTTCCTGTACGGCGTCGCGCTGGTCTACGGGTTCGCCGGCTCGATGGACCTCGCCGCCATCCACGACGCCGTCCGCAACGACACCGGCAACCGCAGCCTGCTGCTGATCGGCATCGGCATGCTCTCGGTCGGGCTGCTCTTCAAGGTCGGCGCCGCGCCGTTCCAGGCCTGGACCCCCGACGTCTACCAGGGCGCCCCGACCGCCGTCACCGCGTTCATGGCGGCGGCCACCAAGGTCGCCGCGTTCGGCGCGATCCTGCGGCTCTTCTACGTCGCCTTCGGCGCCGACCGCTGGGACTGGCAGCCGATGCTGTGGGTCATCGCGATCCTCACGATGCTCGTCGGCGCCGTGCTCGCCGTCGTGCAGACCGACGTGAAGCGGATGCTCGCCTACTCCTCGGTGGCCCACACCGGCTTCCTGCTGGTCGGCGTGATCGGCCTGCAGAGCCCGGGCGAGCTCGCCGACGGCCAGGTCACCTCGCTGCAGGCGGTGCTCTTCTACCTCGCCACCTACGGCTTCGCCACGCTCGGCGCCTTCGCCATCGTCACGCTGGTGCGCGACGCCAACGGCGAGGCGCCGTCGTTCGCGCGCTGGGCCGGGCTCGGCAAGCGCTCGCCGCTGGTCGCCGGCGCGTTCGCGTTCTTCCTGCTCTCGATGGCCGGCATCCCGCTCACCGCCGGCTTCGTCGGCAAGTGGGCCGTGTTCACGGTGGCGATGTCGAACGGCGCCTGGCCGGTCGTGCTGGCCGCGATCGCGTCGAGCATCATCTCGGTGTACTTCTACATCCGGTACATCCGCACCATGTTCTTCACCGACCCGCCGGCCGAGGGCGAGCCCGTCGGCGTGGTCGCGATCCCGTCGCCGATGACGTCGGCCACGATCGCGTTCTGCGTGGTCGCCACCCTCGTGCTCGGCGTCTACCCGGCGCCGGTCCTCGACCTCGCGGCCACCGTGGGAGACTTCATCAGGTGAGCACACCGTCGAGGGTCGCCCTGGCCCTCCCGGTCGCCGACCCCGACCTCGCCGACCGGCTCAACCGCCGGATGGCCGAGGTCGAGAAGGCGCTGTTCCACCACGCCACCAGCCGGTCGCGACTACGTCACCGAGGCGGCCCAGCACCTGCTGGCCGCCGGCGGCCGGCGGTTCCGGCCGCTGCTCGTGCTGCTGGCCGCCGAGGCCGGCACCCACCCGGAGTCCGACGAGGTCGTCACCGCCGCGTGCGTCGTCGAGATCACCCACGTGGGGTCGCTGTACCACGACGACGTGATGGACGAGGCCGCGCTGCGCCGCGGCGCCGACTCGGCCAACTCCCGCTGGGACAACCACGTCGCGATCCTCACCGGCGACTTCCTGTTCTCGAAGTCCTCCGAGCTCACCGCCGAGCTCGGCGCCGACGCCGTCCGCATCCAGGCGCGCGACCTTCACCCGGCTCGTCGAGGGACAGATCCTCGAGACCGTGCCGCCCGGCCCGGACGAGGACCCGGTGCAGCACCACCTCGACGTCGTCGCCGGCAAGACCGGCTCGCTGATCGCCACCTCGGCGCGCTACGGCGCCCGCTTCGGCGGCGCGACGCCGGAGGTCGAGGAGGCGCTGACGGCCTACGGCGAGATCGTCGGCACCGCCTTCCAGCTCTCCGACGACATCCTCGACATCGCCTCGGACGTCCGACCGAGTCCGGCAAGACGCCCGGCACCGACCTGCGCGAGGGCGTGCCGACGCTGCCGGTGCTGCTGGCGCTGGCCTCCACCGACCCGCGCGACGCCCGGCTCCAGGAGCTGCTCCGCTCCGACCTCGCCGCCGACGACGCCGCCCACGCCGAGGCGCTCGCCCTGCTGCGCTCCCACCCCGCGATGGGCCGGGCCCGCGACTACGTCGTCGGCCGGGCGCAGGAGGCCAAGGCCCTGCTCGACGTGCTCCCCGCCGGCGCCGTCCGCGACGCCCTCGCGGACTTCGCCGACGTCGTGGCCACGCGCACGAGCTGAGGACACGAGGCCTCACCCAGCACCTACACGCTGGACGCCGCCACCGTCAGCGCCAGCTGACGCCGCCGGTGCCGCACCGCCTCCCAGGTGAAGATGCTGAGCGCGACCCACACCAGCGCGAAGCCGGCCCAGCGGCCCGGCGGCATGTCCTCGTCGAAGACGAGCAGCCCGAGCGCGAACTGGAGGATCGGCGCGAGGTACTGGAGCAGGCCGAGGGTCACCATCGGGACCCGGATGGCGGCGGCGCCGAAGCAGATGAGCGGGATCGCGGTCACGATGCCGGCCGACGCCACCAGCAGCGCGTGGCCGACGCCGTGCGCTCCGAAGTTCGAGTCGCCGACCACGACGAGCCAGCCGAGGTAGGCGGCGGCGAACGGGGCGATCACCGCGGTCTCGAAGGACAGGCTCTCGACGGCGCCGACGTCGGCGGACTTCTTGGCCAGGCCGTAGGTGCCGAAGGAGAAGGCGAGCACCAGGGCGACCCAGGGCGGTCGGCCGTAGTCCCAGGTGAGCACGCACACCGCCGCGAACCCGATGCCGAGCGCCGCCCACTGCGCCCGTCGCAGCCGCTCGCCGAGCAGCACGACCCCCATGAGCACGGTGACCAGCGGGTTGATGAAGTAGCCGAGCGACGTCTCCACCACCCGGCCGCTGTTGACGCCGTAGATGTAGGTGGCCCAGTTGACGGTGATCACCGCCGCCGCGAGCACGAGCAGCGCCCGGGCCCGCGGCGAGCGGACCAGGTCGCGGAGCTGCGTCCGGCGCCGCAGCACGACGACGAGCACGCCCATCGTGAGCATCGACCAGAGGATCCGGTGGGCGAGGATCTCGAGCGCGCCGCCGGGCTCGCAGCAGCGGCCAGTAGAGCGGGAACGCGCCCCAGAGCCCGTAGGCCGACACGCCGAGCAGGACCCCCCGGCGACGTTCCACGTCGCTCAGGATAGAAAGGTAAAGATCCGAGACGACCGCGGGTTTGACCCGCCCGCTCGGGGCAGTTCTCGGGCGACTGACACTTCTAACTTTGGAGAACCCCATGCGCTTCCGCCGCCTCGTCCTCCCACTCCTGGCCGCCGTCGCGCTGACCGCGACCATGCTCGTCCGCCCCCGCCCCGTCGAGCGCCGCCGGCGAGCGGCGGCCCACCTCGATCAAGTCGGGCGAGGTCGGCAACAGCGGCGTCTTCTACGCCAACGGCCGCACCACCGACTGGCCGGAGCGGTACGTCTACCTGCAGAAGAAGACCTGCCGCAACTGCAACTGGCGCTACCTCAAGAAGGACCTGACCGGCACCGGCAGCAAGTTCAACTTCCGCTTCAGCGGCCGCATCGGCGACTGCTTCCGGATCTTCATCCGGGCCGCCGGTGGCTACCGCACCGTCACCGGCAAGGTCGGCTGCATCGTCGCGCGGCTGACGCCTGCTCCACCGCTGACCCGTCGCCTGGGGGCGACGGGTCAGTGTGTTCTCCGGCTCAGATGACGGTCCAGGTGTCGCCGCCGTCGATGAGGGCGGCGAGCCGCGCGTCGCGGTCGCCGGGGGCGGCGTCGTGGGCGGAGGAGACCTGGGCGCGGGCCTGGTCGTCGTAGGTGGGGCGGACGACCTGGCGGAAGATGCCGATGGGGGAGCGGTTGAGGTAGCCCGCGTCGGTGAGCCGGGAGATCGCGAACGCCGTGGACGGGTCCTCGTCGTGGGCGTCGTGGACGAGGAGCGCGTCTTCGCCGACGTCGGCCACCGCGGCCACCCGGACGCCGCCGGCGTCGCGCACGAGTCCCTGGCCGCCGTCGGCGCCGAACCGGATCGGCTCGCCGTGCACCAGCGGGATGATCGCGTCGGCCTTGGTGTCGTTGCTCTTGATCGCGTCGAACGCGCCGTCGTTGAAGATCGGGCAGTTCTGGTAGATCTCGACCAGGGAGGTGCCGCGGTGCGCGGCGGCGGCCGAGAGCACCGAGGTGAGGTGCTTGCGGTCGGAGTCGATGGTGCGCGCCACGAACGTCGCCTCGGCGCCGAGCGCCAGCGACACCGGGTTGAACGGGTGGTCGAGCGAGCCCATCGGCGTCGACTTGGTGACCTTGCCGGCCTCCGACGTCGGGGAGTACTGACCCTTGGTGAGGCCGTAGATGCGGTTGTTGAACAGCAGGATCGTCATGTTGACGTTGCGGCGCAGCGCGTGGATCAGGTGGTTGCCGCCGATCGAGAGCGCGTCGCCGTCACCGGTGACCACCCAGACCGAGAGGTCCTCGCGTGCGGTGGCGAGGCCGGTGGCGATCGCGGGCGCGCGGCCGTGGATCGAGTGCATCCCGTAGGTGTCGAGGTAGTACGGGAATCGCGAGGAGCAGCCGATGCCCGAGACGAACACGATGTTCTCGCGGCGCAGCCCGAGGTCGGGCAGGAACGACTGCACGGCCTTGAGCACGGCGTAGTCGCCGCAGCCGGGGCACCAGCGCACCTCCTGGTCGGAGGTGTACTGCTTGGCGTTCTGGGGCTCGTCGCCCTCGAACTCGGGCACGAGCTCGACGCCGGTGCGCAGCCCGGGGATCCCCAGCTCGGTGCTCATCTGGGGCGAGGTCATGCGTCGTCCTCCGTGGTGGTGGTCAGGTCGACCTCGATGCCCTCGGCCTCGGACACGAGGTTGCCGATGGCCTCGGCGAGCGCGGCGGCCTTGAGGGGCAGGCCGCGCACCTGGTTGTAGCCGATGGCGTCGACGAGGTAGCGGCCGCGCAGCAGCAGCGAGAGCTGGCCGAGGTTCATCTCGGGCACGAGCACCTTGTCGTAGCGCTCCAGGATCGTCGCCGAGGTCGTTCGGGAACGGGTTGAGGTGGCGCAGGTGCACCTGCGCGACGTCGTAGCCGGCCTTGCGCACCCGGCGGCAGCCGGCGCCGATCGGGCCGTAGGTGGAGCCCCAGCCGATCACCAGCACCTTCGCCCGGCCGCTGGGGTCGTCGACCTCGAGCGGGGGCAGCGACGCGGCGATCCGGTCGACCTTGGCCTGGCGGGTGCGGACCATCAGGTCGTGGTTGGCGGGGTCGTAGGAGATGTTGCCGTGGCCCTCGCCCTTCTCGAGCCCGCCGATGCGGTGCTCGAGGCCCGGGGTGCCGGGCACCGCCCAGGGCCGGGCCAGGGTCTCCTCGTCGCGCAGGTAGGGCCAGAACTCCGCGTCGTCGCCCTCGCCGTGGTTGGGCTCGGTGGCGAAGTCGGGGTCGATGGTCGGCAGGTCGGCCAGGTCGGGGATCCGCCACGGCTCGGAGCCGTTGGCGAGGTAGCCGTCGGAGAGCAGCATCACCGGCGTGCGGTAGGTGACGGCGATCCGCGTGGCCTCGAGGGCGGCGGAGAAGCAGTCGCCGGGCGACTGCGGCGCCACGATCGGCACCGGCGCCTCGCCGTTGCGGCCGAACATCGCCTGCAGCAGGTCGGCCTGCTCGGTCTTGGTGGGCAGCCCGGTCGACGGGCCGCCGCGCTGGACGTCGATCACCAGGAGCGGGAGCTCGGTCATCACGGCGAGGCCGATGGTCTCCGACTTCAGCGCGACGCCGGGGCCCGAGGTGGTGGTGACGCCGAGGTGGCCGGCGAAGGCGGCGCCGAGCGCCGCACCGATGCCGGCGATCTCGTCCTCGGCCTGGAAGGTGGTGACGCCGAACGCCTTGTGCTTGCTGAGCTCGTGGAGGATGTCGGAGGCCGGCGTGATCGGGTACGAGCCGAGGAACAGCGGCAGGCCGGACCGCACGCTGGAGGCGACGAGGCCGTAGGCCAGCGCCAGGTTGCCGGTGATGTTGCGGTAGGTGCCGGCCGGCATCGTGGCCGGCTTGATCTCGTACTGGACGGCGAACGCCTCGGTGGTCTCGCCGAAGTTCCACCCCGCCTTGAACGCGGTGATGTTCGCGTCGCGGATCGCGGGCACCTTGGCGAAGCGCCGGGCCAGGAACGTGGTGGTGGACTCGGTCGGCCGGCCGTACATCCACGACAGCAGCCCGAGCGCGAACATGTTCTTGGCGCGGGCGGCGTCCTTGCGCGAGAGGCCGAACTCCTTGACCGCCTCGACCGTCATGCCGGTGAGGTCGACGGGGCTGCACCTGGAGGTCGCCGAGCGGGGAGCCGGCGTCGCCCACGGTGTCGAGCGGGTTGGAGTCGTAGCCGGCCTTGGCCAGGTTGCGAGCGGTGAAGTCGTGGGTGTCGACGATGACCGTCGCGCCCTGGGGCAGGTCGGGCAGGTTCGCCTTGAGCGCCGCGGGGTTCATCGCCACCAGCACGTCGGGGGCGTCGCCGGCGGTGAGGATGTCGTGGTCGGCGAAGTGCACCTGGAACGACGAGACGCCGGGCAGCGTGCCCTGGGGCGCCCGGATCTCGGCCGGGAAGTTCGGCAGCGTCACCAGGTCGTTGCCGAAGACGGCCGACTCCTGGGTGAACCGGTCGCCCGTGAGCTGCATGCCGTCGCCGGAGTCGCCGGCGAACCGGATGATCACCCGGTCCAGCTGCTTGACCTCTTTGGACACCTCAGGCTCCTCGTACCGCAGGACCGCCACCGCGCGGCGCGCGGCGTGAGGTCCTGACTGAAACAGGGTCTAGGTCGGGCGCGACGTGCGGTGCCCGTGCGGCCCACCGTACATGCCAAACGTTTGTATCGCCGGTCTCCGGCCGATCGCGCCGGGGAGACGGGCGGAGCTGGACCACGACCTCCACGCTAGCCGCTGGACCGGCCCATCCGAGGCTCGGACACGTGCCGGTCGTCACGCCGCAGGCCCGACGTGATCCGACACACCGATCCGCGGAGTCGCTTTGACCTATCAAGTCCACTAGTCTGCTCGAGTTAGGTAATGCAAGCGTCGATGTGACGGCGCTGTCGAACACATGAGGAGCAGGTACGCCATGAAGAAGTCCCTCAAGGCTGCGGCGGTGGGATTCGCCGGGGTGCTGGTCTTGACCGGATGCGCGTCGTCGAGCGGTGACGACTCCGCGACGACCGTCAACATCAGCGGGTTCGCGGTCCCCGAGGCCGCCAACAAGGCGATCGCCGACAAGTTCGCCGACACCGACGAGGGCGAGGGCATCGAGGTCGTCGGCTCCTACGGCAGCCTCCGGCGACCAGAGCCGCAAGGTCCTCGACCAGAAGGGCGAGGACGCCGACTACGTGCACTACTCCCTCGAGGGCGACGTGACGCGGCTCGTCGACGCCGGCCTCATCGCCGACGACTGGAACGCCGGCCCCACCCAGGGCATCGTGTCGAGCTCGATCGCGGTCATCGTGGTCGAGGAGGGCAACCCGCTCGACATCGACGGCTGGGACGACCTGACCCGCGACGACGTCGACGTCGTCACCGCCGATCGTCGAACTCGTCCCACTTCCGTGCAGCGCTCCGCGCCCGCTCCAACACCACGCGATAGCCGGGCGCCGGTCACGCGCCGGCATCTTCCTGGCCCTGCTCTTCGTGACGCTGCCGTTCGTGGTGCGCACGGTGCAGCCGGTGCTGATCGAGCTCGACGCCGACGTCGAGGAGGCCGCCGCGTCGCTCGGCGCCTCGCGCGCTCACGACGTTCCGCCGGGTGATCCTGCCCAGCCTCGTGCCGGCGATCGCCGCGGGCTCGTCGCTGGGCTTCGCGCGCGCGCTGAGCGAGTTCGGCTCGCTGATCCTCATCGCGCAGAGCTCGGACACCGCGGTCGCGTCGCTGCGGATCCTGCAGTACATCGAGAGCGACAACCAGGCCGGCGCCGCCGTGGTCGCCACCCTGCTGCTGCTGGTCGCGGTGCTCGCCATCGTGGCCCTCGACGTCATCTCCCGCAGGACGGCCCGCCGTGGCTGACACCCGCACGATCCGTCGCAGCAAGGGCCCGGTCGCCTAGGCCCTGCGCGTCGTCGTGATCGTCTACCTGTTCCTGCTGGTGGCCTGGCCGGTCTCCGAGCTGGCCCGCCGCGCTCTCGCCCCCACCGAGGCGGACGCCGGCGGGGGCATCGGCCCGTTCCTCGACCGGCTGCAGGACCCCTCGATGGTCTACGCGCTGAACCTCACGGTCACGTGCGCGTTCTGGGCGGTGGTGATCAACACCGTGTTCGGCGTCGGCATCTCGCTGCTGCTGGTGCGCTACCGCTTCGCGGGACGGCGGGTGCTCTCGGTGCTGCTCGACCTCCCGATGTCGGTGTCGCCGGTCGTGGTCGGTCTGGCGCTGGTGCTGGCCTACAGCGCAGGCTCCGGCTGGTTCGGCGGCACCCTCGAGACGATCGGCTTCACGATCATCGGCACCACGCCGGGCCTCATCATGGCGACGTCCTTCGTGAGCCTGCCGCTGGTGATCCGCGAGGTCGTGCCGATCCTCGAGGAGATCGGCACCGACGCCGAGCTGGCCGCCATGAGCCTCGGCGCCAACGCCTGGCAGACCTTCCGGCGCATCACGCTGCCGAGCATCAAGTGGGCGGTCGTCTACGGCGTCGTGCTCAGCATGGCGCGCTCGCTCGGCGAGTTCGGCGCCGTCAAGATCGTCAGCCGCGGCGAGCCCTTCGCGGGCGAGACCTACACGATCTCCATCCAGAACCGCTACACCAACTACGACGAGTCGACCGCCTACGCCGCGGCCTTCGTGCTCGTGCTGGCCTCCGTGCTGGCTCTCGTCGTGGTCCAGCTGATCCGCAAGGAGGATCACTCATGAGCATCGAGATCACGGGCATCAACAAGTCCTACGGCGACTTCGTGGCCCTGGAGAACATCAACGTCTCCATCCCGACCGGTCAGCTCACCGCGCTGCTCGGGCCGAGCGGTGGCGGCAAGTCCACGCTGCTGCGCATCATCGCCGGCCTGGAGACCGCCGACAGCGGCACCGTGACGATCGAGGGCCGCGAGGCCACCCACCTGCCGCCGCAGAAGCGCAACGTCGGGCTTCGTGTTCCAGCACTACGCCGTCTTCAAGCACATGACGGTGGCCAAGAACGTCGCCTTCGGGCTGGAGATCCGCAAGCGCTCCAAGGCCGAGACCGCGGAGAAGGTCGACGAGCTGCTCCGGCTCGTGCACCTCTCGCAGTTCGCCAGGCGGATGCCGTCCCAGCTCTCGGGTGGCCAGCGGCAGCGGCTCGCGCTGGCCCGCGCGCTCGCCGTCGAGCCGACGGTGCTGCTGCTCGACGAGCCGTTCGGCGCGCTCGACGCGAAGGTCCGCAAGGAGCTGCGCGACTGGCTGCGACGGCTGCACGACGAGGTGCACGTGACCACCGTGTTCGTGACCCACGACCAGGAGGAGGCTCTCGAGGTCTCCGACGAGATCGTCGTCATCAACGAGGGCCGGATCGAGCAGATCGGCTCGCCCGACCAGCTCTACGACGAGCCGGCCAACGACTTCGTCATGGGCTTCCTCGGCGAGGTGACCAATCTCGGCGAGATCGCGCTGCGGCCGCACGACATCGACGTGCACACCCACCCACGACCCGGTGCATCGGTCGGCGAGGTCACCCGGGTGCTGCGGATCGGCTTCGAGGTGCGGCTCACGGTGCGCCTGGAGTCCGGAGACGACACCACCGTCGTCGTCACCCGCACCCACGCCCGCTCCAGGGGCTGGCGGAGGGCGTGACGGTGTGGCTCGAGCCGACCGACGGCGCCGTCACCATCGCCGCGCGGGAGACGACGCCGCTCGGGGTGGCTGTCGCCGTCTAGGACGCAGCGCCTCGGCCCGCTCCTTGAGGGCCGAGGCGTGCCGCCGGAACCCGTCGGCGACCCGGCCCGGGCCGGCGAACCGCACCAACGGCCCGGAGAACTCCTCGACGGTGTCGTAGCGGGTCGGTCCGCCGTCACGCTGGGTGAGGCGCTGGTGGCGGGTGCCGCGCACCAGCCCGAGCTTGGCCGGCAGTCCCTCGTAGACGTAGGAGAGCAGCGCGGTGGTCACGCCGTCCGACGACGTGCGGGGCGGCTCCACCGCGCTCACCCGCTCCGGCGAGCGGGCGCCGCGGCCGTTCGCCCAGCGCACGTGCAGCACGATCGGGTCGCCGACGGTCACCGGCTGCGGTGCCTCGACCCGCACCACGAACGGGTTCCACCCGGCGTAGGCGGCGGTGTCGAGCATGACGTCCCACACCGTCTGGATCGGTGCGTCGATGTCGATGGTGGCGTGTGGGTGGCGGGGGTTGTCGCCGGTCCTGTTCGGCTCGTCGCTCACGTTCGGATCCGTTCGGTCAGCTCGACGACGTCACCCGCGTTCGCGTTCGCGTGGGGTTGCGCCGAGTCGGCGCTGATCGCATCCCCCGCTGCGCTCCTCCTGCGATCAACCGCCGACTCGGCGCGGGTTCGTGCGTGCGTTCCTACCTGTAGTTGGTGAACTGCACCGCGAACTCGTAGTCCTGCTCCTTGACGAGCGCCTGCACGGTCTGGAGGTCGTCGCGCTTCTTGGAGGAGACGCGGAGCTCGTCGCCCTGGATCTGCGCCTTGACGCCCTTGGGGCCCTCGTCGCGGATCAGCTTCGAGATCTTCTTCGCGTCCTCGGAGGAGATGCCCTCCTTGAGCGTGATGCCGATCTTGGACTCCTGGCCCGACTGGCGCGGCTCGGAGGCGTCGAGCACCTTCAGGCTCACCTGGCGCTTGACCAGCTTCTGCTTGAAGACGTCGAGGACGGCGGAGGCGCGGTCGTCGGCCGAGGCGGTGATCTCGATCGCCTCGTCGCCCTTCCACTCGATCTTGGCGCCCGTGCCCTTGAAGTCGAACCGGGTCGCCACCTCCTTCGCCGTCTGGCCGAGCGCGTTGTCGACCTCCTGCCGGTCGATCTTGCTCACGATGTCGAAGGACGAGTCGGCCATCGTCGATCACCTGCTCCCTGAGATCTGGGCTGGACGTGTACTGCTGCGCTATCCTTCCGAGTCGTCGCCGACGCTCCACACGAGGGTCGCCCGACACCCCGGCAGGTTGCCCGAGCGGCCAAAGGGAGCTGACTGTAAATCAGCCGTCATCGACTTCGCTGGTTCGAATCCAGCACCTGCCACACCCGAACGCCCCGCGGCCACGAGCCCGGGGCGTTCGGCGTCTCGAAAAGTTCGCCAGATCTTCAACGCGAAACGCCCTCGGCTCCGAAGTACGAGCAGCACCTCCATCGGCGGGGTGCGCTCTCCTTCGAAAGGTGTCGTCATGAAACGCCCGTCTCCCTCCCTCGTGGTCTCCGTCCTCGCCCTCGTCGTCGCCACCGGCGGCACGTCGTACGCCGCTGCCACCGTCGGCACCTCGGACATCCAGGCCGGCGCGGTCACCTCCGCCAAGATCGCCACCGAGAACGTCGGCTCGCTCGACATCAAGGACGGCACCATCCGCAACCGCGACCTCTCGAGGAGACCCTGGCCGGGCTGCAGGGCGAGCCGGGCGAGGACGGCGACGACGCCACCACGCGGTGGGCGCTGATCGGCACCGACGGACAGATCGTCAGCCAGTCGGGCGGCTTCACCGTCACCGCCGGCTACCCGACCACCCGGCCGGCCGCCAACGGCAACGTCTACATCGACACCGGCGAGGACCTGGTCGACAACGGGATCGTCGCGACGCTGACGCTCCAGAACACCTCCGACGCCGGCGGGCCTCCGGAGACCAACAACGGCAGCGCCATCGGCCCCGACGTGAACCCGGAGTTCTCGGGCGAGATCACCGTCAGCCGGTGCAACTTCGCCGGCAACACCGGCGCGCCCATCCCCGCCAACTGCGCCCCGACCGGCACCCAGACCGCCACGCACCTCGTGGTCAGCCCCCGGATGAGCGACGGCAGCCGGACCGCGGACGCGAACAGCCCGACCCCCGCGTCGCCGTCCACCCGCAAGGCCTTCTACGTGTTCGTCACCAGCTGACGCTCACCACTGCGAGTTGAACTCGGAGTCCTTGCGGCTGAGGATCTCCCGGCGCTCCTCCGGCGTCAGCGCCTCCACCTGGGCGACGACGTCGGAGGGGTAGCCGCTCACCTCGGGCACCGGGGTCAGTGGCACGAGCGTGTGCACGACCTGGTCGTCGTAGAGGTGCAGCATCGTGAACGCCTGGTGGCCGTCGACGCCGGACACGAACCGTCCGACCGGCGCCGGGTCGGTGGTGTAGCAGCTGGCCGAGGCCACCGACACCGGCACGCCGGCGAAGGTCGACCAGCTCGTGTAGTGGAAGTGCCCGCCGAGCACCAGCCGGACGTCGGTGCCCCGCACCACGTCGGCGAGCAGGTGCTGGTCGGCGAGCTCGATCAGCTCCGCGGCCCGCAGCAGCGGCACCGGGATCGGCGGGTGGTGCATCGCCAGCACCGTGCCGTGCTCGGACGGGGTGGCGAGGACGTCGGCGAGCCACTCGAGCTGCGCCGGCTCCAGGTCGCCGTGGTGGTAGCCGGGCACGCTGGTGTCGAGCGCCACCACCCGCAGCCCGGCGATGTCGTGCACCCGGTCCTGCGGTGCCTGCGAGGCCGACCCGAACAGACCGCGGGAGAACTCGGCGCGCTCGTCGTGGTTGCCCATGCACCACACCACCTCGGCACCGAGGTCGGCGGCCACCGGCTCGACGAGCGCAGCGCAGCCTGGCGTAGGCCTCGGGCTCGGCTCGGTCGGCGAGGTCGCCGGTGAACACCAGGGCCTGCGGCGGCAGGTCGAGGTGGGCGAGCCGCTCGAGCGCGAGCCGCAGGCCGGCGTCCGGATCGACGGCGCCGTAGAGCCGGGCGGCCTCGTCGGCGAGCAGGTGGGGGTCGCTCAGGTGGGCGACGACGTGGCGCGGTGCCGGGTGCTGGCCCAGCTGGACGCGCGCGCTCACACCGGCCGGAGGTAGAAGACCGGGATCGTGCGGCTGGTGCGCTCCTCGTACTTGGCGAAGTTCGGCCAGGTCTCGAGCATCACCTCCCACATCCGAGCCCGCTCCTCGCCCTCGATCTCGCGGCGCGGTGCAGGTGTGGTCGCGCTCGTCGAAGCGGACGTCGACGGTGTCGGCGGCGCGCAGGTTGCCGACCCACAGCGGCACCTTCGGCCCGCCGAAGTAGGAGCCCGCGATCAGCCAGCCCGCCGTCGTGCGGCACGCACAGCAGCGGGGTGGTGCGCGGGATGCCGCTCTTGCGGCCCGTCACCGTCAGCATCAGGTTGGGCAGGCCGGCGATGTCGAGCACGGTGACCCGGCCCCGGGTCACCCGCTGCAGGGTCTTGTCGACGAGCACGATCTGCGGCAGCAGCTTCGGCATCCACGAGATCGCGCCGATCCGCACGGCCAGCGGAGTCAGCAGTCCCACGCGCCGGAGCGATAGCGGCCGGGAACGAGAACCTGTTCCAGCGACTGGCGTCAGGACGCGGGCGGGCTCGACCCGGCCGGCGACCTCGCCGAGGGTGATCCGGCCGCCGTCGGTGCCGGGGGCGGAGTAGCGCAGCACGACCTCGTCGCCGTCCTCGAGGAAGGTGCGGCCGCCGGCGAGCGGCTCTCGGCCGCCCCAGCACAGCTCCAGGAACGAGCCGCGCTGCCCGGGCTCCGGGCCGCTGACGGTGCCGGAGGCGAAGAGGTCGCCGGTGCGGACGGTCGCGCCGTTCACCGTCAGGTGGGCGAGCATCTGGCCGGGTCCCCAGTACATCGAGGCGTACGGCGGCCGGCTCACGACCTCGCCGTTCAGCACCACCTCGACGTCGAGGTCGAGGCCCCGCGCGTGGTCGGGGTCGAGGTAGGGAAGCGGGGCGCGGGTCCTGGCCGGGCAGGTCGCACCACGCGGCGTCGAGCGCCGCCAGCGGGGTGACCCAGTGGCTGATGCTCGTGGCGAAGGACTTGCCGAGGAACGGGCCGAGCGGCACGTACTCCCAGGCCTGGAGGTCGCGCGCCGACCAGTCGTTGAGCCCGACGACGCCGAAGACGTGGTCGGCCAGGTCGGCGCAGGGCACCGGGGTGCCGAGTCGCGACGGGGCGCCGACCACGAACCCGAGCTCGGCCTCGATGTCGAGACGGCGGCTGGGGCCGAAGTCGCCGGCCCCGCGCTGGCCCGACGGCCGGATCACGGGCGTGCCCGAGGGCACGACCGTGCCGGCCCGGCCGTGGTAGCCGACCGGCAGGTGCTTCCAGTTCGGCAGCAGCGGCTCGCCGTCGGGCCGGAAGATGCGGCCGACGTTGGTGGCGTGGTGCTCGGAGGCGTAGAAGTCGACGTAGTCGGCGACCTCGAACGGCAGGTGCAGCTCGACGTCGGCCAGCGGAACCGTGGGTGCGCCGCCCTCGAGCAGCGCGCGCGCCTCCTCGCGGGTCTGCCGCCACGCCTGCGGGCCGAGCGCCATCAGCGGGTTGAGCGACGGCGCGGCCGATTCGGGACGGCCGGTGGCCGCGGCGAGGTCGAGCACGCCGTCGTCGAACCGCACGCCCACCCGCGGCGCGTCGCCGGCGACCGAGAAGACGCCGTAGGGCAGGTGGTCGAGTCCGAAGCCGGTCATGCGGCGACCAGCCCGAGCGCGCGCAGGTCGGCCACCGGCTCGTCGACCGAGCAGGAGCCGAAGGAGGTGAACCACCGCCGGGCCCGGGCGACGTCGAGGGCGTCGAGGTCGGGGGCGGGGTCGGCGAGCGTCTCGGCGACCTCGGCCGGGGAGGCGCCGTCGAAGGCACGTTCGGTGGCGAGCAGCACGTTGCCGAAGCCGTGGTGGGTGAGACCGTCGCCGGCGGTGTGCCGGACGGCCCGGTGCAGGCCGGCGGTGCACTTGAACGGCGTCTCCCGGTCGAGCGCCGCGTCGATCCAGGCGGCCAGGGTCTCGAGTGCCGGGAAGGCGTCGGCGTCGAGGCCGCCGGTGCGGAACTTCAGCCGGAGCCCGGCGCCGGCCACCTCGTCGGCGGCCGCCAGCCACGACGGCGAGGGCGGAGTCGCCGGCAGCTCCACGTGCACGAGCACGTCGTCCCCGACACCGGCCTCGCTCGAGGGCCGCCACCACCCGGCGAGCGTTGCCGGCCGGGTCGTCGGGGTCGCGCAGCGCGATCTCCAGACTCGCCAGCCGCAGCCCGAGGCGCTCGCACAGCGCGACCGGACCAGCGATCTGGCCGGCGCCGCCGGTGACGACGACGGCCAGCGGTGCGTCGAGCTCCTGCGCGTCGGGCAGGTCGGTGTCGCGCAGGACGAAGCTGCCGACGAACCCGGCGTCCTCGCCCGGCCGCGCCTCCCAGGCGCCGATCGCGTCGGGGAGCGTCGCGTTCCCCGGCGGGAAGATCGCCGCGTCGTCCACGAGTCCGGCCCACTCACCAGCAGCACTCACGGGACTAACCTGCCAGACATGGCGTACTACCGACGCGTCGGCGAGGTGCCGCCCCAGCGGCACACCCAGCACCGCGACCCGGACGGCCGGCTCTACTACGAGGAGCTGATGGGGGAGGAGGGCTTCTCCTCGGACTCCTCGCTGCTCTACCACCGCGGCGTGCCCTCGGCGATCGTCGCCTCGGAGGTCTGGGAGCTGCCCGACCAGTCGCGCACGCCGAACCACCCGCTCAAGCCGCGCCACCTCAGGCTGCACGACCTCGCGACGGGCACGGACGCCGTCACCGACCGCCGGCTGGTGCTCGGCAACAACGACGTCCGGATCAGCTACGTCACCACCGGTGTCGACGCCTCGCCCGCTCTACCGCAACGCGATCGGCGACGAGTGCGTCTACGTCGAGTCCGGCTCCGGCGTCGTCGAGACGGCGCTCGGCGTGCTGCCCTACCGCGCGGGGCGACTACGTGCTCGTACCGCGCGCGCTCACCCACCGCTGGGTGCCGGCCGAGCCGTCGTCGCTCTACGCCATCGAGGCCAACAGCCACGTCGCGCCGCCGAAGCGCTACCTCTCCCGCTACGGCCAGCTGCTCGAGCACGCGCCGTACTGCGAGCGCGACCTGCACGGCCCCACCGAGGTGCACCTCGCCGAGGGCGAGACCTCACGGACGTCGAGGTGCTGGTGAAGCACCGCGCGGCGTGGGCAGGTGGTCGGCACCCGGCATGGTCTACGCGACCCACCCGTTCGACGTCGTCGGCTGGGACGGCTGCCTGTACCCCTACACGTTCAACGTCGACGACTACATGCCGATCACCGGCAAGGTGCACCAGCCGCCGCCGGTGCACCAGGTGTTCGAGGGCCACAACTTCGTGGTGTGCAACTTCCTGCCGCGCAAGGTCGACTACCACCCGCTCGCCGATCCCGGTGCCCTACTACCACTCGAACGTCGACAGCGACGAGGTCATGTTCTACGTCGGCGGCGACTACGAGGCCCGCAAGGGCTCCGGCATCGGGCTCGGCTCGATCTCGCTGCACCCCGGCGGCCACGCCCACGGGCCGCAGCCCTCGGCCATCGAGGCCTCGCTCGGCGTCGAGGCCTTCGAGGAGTCCGCGGTCATGGTCGACACCTTCGCCCCGCTCGAGCTCGGCGAGGGCGGGCGCGCCGTCGAGGACCCCGCCTACGCCTGGAGCTGGGCGGGCCGCGGACCGGACTCCGACGGCTCCGACGGCGGGCCGGCGGTCTACTCCAACTCCTGACGCCTCGCTGATCCGGGTGATGACCCGGCTGGCGTCGCGAGTCAGGATGGGCGGCATGTCCCGACACGCGCCCCACGACGACATCGACGAGGCGGACCTCGAGGTCACCGAGCCCAAGGACGCCGCGGCCGGGACCACGGCGGTCGCGGTGAGCATGAAGCGCGCCGTGGAGCAGATGGGGGTGCGCCGCACCGCGAAGACGCTGCCGAAGCTCAACCAGACCGACGGCTTCGACTGCCAGGGCTGCGCCTGGCCCGACCCGTCGCCGGAGCACCGCCACACGGCCGAGTTCTGCGAGAACGGCGTCAAGGCGGTCGCCGAGGAGGCCACGCTGCGGCGCGCCGGGCCGGAGTTCTTCGCCGCGCACCCGATCGAGGAGCTGCACGAGCGCACCGACTACTGGCTGGGCCAGCAGGGCCGGATCACCGAGCCGATGGTGCTCCGGGCCGGCGGCACCCACTACGAGCCGATCTCGTGGGACGACGCCTTCGCGATGATCGGACGCCACCTCAACGGGCTGGCCTCGCCCGACGAGGCGATCTTCTACACCTCGGGCAAGACCTCCAACGAGGCCGCGTTCGCCTACCAGCTCTTCGTGCGCGCCTTCGGCACCAACAACCTGCCCGACTGCTCGAACATGTGCCACGAGTCGACGTCGGTCGGTCTCGCCGAGGTGATCGGCATCGGCAAGGCCTCGGTCACCTACGACGACGTCCACGACGCCGACCTGCTCGTGATCGCGGGGCAGAACCCCGGCACCAACCACCCGCGCATGCTCACCGCGCTCGAGGCGGCGAAGAAGAACGGCGCGAAGATCATCGCGATCAACCCGCTCAAGGAGGCGGGGCTGGTGCGGTTCAAGAACCCGCAGACCCCGCGCGGCGTCGTCGGCCACGGCACCGGGATGGCCGACCTGCACCTGCCGGTGCGCATCAACGGCGACCTGGCGCTGTTCCAGGCCATCGCCGTCGCTGCTGGTCGAGTGGGGCCACGTCGACCACGACTTCGTCGCCCGGCACACCTACGGCTTCGACGACTACGTGGCAGCACCTGCGGCGCGCTCGACTGGGACCTCGTGCTCCGCTCCACCGGCCTCGGCCGGGAGGAGATCGAGACGGCGGCCCGGATGATCGCGGACGTCGGAGAAGACCGTCTACTGCTGGGCGATGGGCATCACCCAGCACCGCAACGGCGTCGCCACGGTCAAGGAGATCGCCAACCTCGCGTTCCTCCAGGGCAACATCGGGCGGCCGGGCGCCGGCCTGTTCCCGGTGCGCGGCCACTCCAACGTGCAGGGCGACCGCACCATGGGCATCTGGGAGCGCCCCCCGAGCGACCTTCCTCGACGCGCTGCGCGACGAGTTCGGCTTCGAGCCCCCGCGCGAGCACGGCTTCGACTCCGTCGCCGCGGTCAAGGCGCTGCGCGACGGCGACGCCCAGGTCTTCTTCGGCCTCGGCGGCAACTTCGTCGTCGGCCATGTCCGACACCGCGGTCACCGAGGACGCGATGCGGCAGGCCGCCCTCACCGTCCACGTCTCCACCAAGCCCAACCGGTCGCACGTCGTGCACGGCCGGGAGGCGCTGATCCTGCCGGCGCTGGGACGCAGCGAGAAGGACCTCACCGGCGGCCGCAAGCAGCGGGTCACCGTCGAGGACTCGCTGTGCTCGGTGCACGCCTCGCAGGGCCCGCTGGAGCCGGCCTCGCCGCACCTGCGCTCCGAGGTCGACATCGTGTGCTCGCTGGCGCTGGCCACGATCGGCGACCGGCACGGCATCGGGTGGGCGGCCATGCGCGACGACTACACCGAGATCCGGCGCCGCATCGCCCACGTCGTGCCCGGCTGCGCCGGCTACGACGAGAAGGTCGACCGGCCCGGCGGCTTCGTGCTGCCGCACCCGCCGCGCGACACCCGCACCTTCCCGACCGAGAAGGACCGGGCGATCTTCACGGTGAGCCCCACCGAGGTGCTGCACGTGCCGGAGGGGCGGCTGCTGCTGCAGACGATGCGCTCCCACGACCAGTTCAACACCACGATCTACGGCCTCGACGACCGCTACCGCGGCATCAAGGACGGCCGGCGGGTGGTCTTCGTGAACCCCGACGACATCGAGTCCCTCGGGCTGCGGGACGGGCAGTTCGTCGACCTCGTGAGCGAGTGGGAGGACGGCGAGGAGCGGCGGCGCCGAGAAGTTCCGGGTGGTCTCCTACGACACCCCCCGCGGCTGCACCGGCGCCTACTACCCGGAGACCAACGCGCTGGTGGCGCTGGACTCCAAGGCCGAGGGCAGCAACCAGCCGGCCTTCAAGTCGGTGGTCGTGCGGCTCGAGCCCCGCGACGACGCGCCCGGGCGAGGACCGCCCCGACGGCGAGCGCGTCGGCCACGGCGTCGTCGACCGACGACCCCGAGCAGAAGCGGACAGGTCGAGCCGCTCCACCTGTCCTGACGGCAGGCCGTCCTAGCCTGGGTGCGTGAGCAACCTCGACGACGACCCCGACGAGGTCACCTGCGCGCCGGGCGAGGCCCGGGTCGAGGTGCTGGCCGCCGCGCGAGGTGCCGCTCGGCGGGCCGCGCGCGATGACGGTGCGCCGCACCCTGCCGTCGCGGGCGCGCAGCCTGATCGGGGCGTGGTGCTTCGTCGACCACTACGGCCCCGACGACGTCGCCGACACCGGTGGCATGCGCGTGCCGCCCGCACCCCCACACCGGCCTGCAGACCGTCAGCTGGCTGTTCACCGGCGAGGTCGAGCACCGCGACAGCGCCGGCCACCACGCCATCGTGCGGCCCGGCGAGCTCAACCTGATGACCGCGGGCCGCGGCATCAGCCACTCCGAGGTCTCGACGCCCGGCACCACCACGCTGCACGGCGCCCAGCTGTGGGTGGCGCTGCCCGAGGACGCCCGCGAGGGCGACCCCGGGTTCGACCACTACGCGCCCGACCCGGTCGACCGCCGACGGCGTCGTCGCCCGGGTCTTCCTCGGCTCGCTGCTCGGCGCCACCTCGCCGGTCGCCACCGCCACCCCGCTGCTCGGCGCCGAGCTGCTCCTCGACGCCGGCGCCCGGGTCACCCTCGACGTCGACCCGGCCTTCGAGCACGGCGTGCTCGTCGACACCGGCGTCGCGCAGCGTCGCCGGCCACGAGACCGAAGCCCGCCGAGCTGGCCTACCTCCCGCCCGGTGCCGCCGCCCTCGAGCTCGCCGCCGGCGACGAGCCGGTCCGGCTGCTGCTGCTCGGCGGCCCGCCGTTCGGCGAGGCGATCGTCATGTGGTGGAACTTCGTCGGTCGTAGCCACGACGAGGTCGTCCGGGCCCGCGAGCTGTGGCAGGCCCAGATCGACGGCGAGACGCTGCGCGACGGCCACTTCGGCATCCCCGTCGACGACCCGCAGCCGCCGATGCCCGCCCCCGCCCTGCCCGAACGCCCGGCTGCGGGAGCGCCGGTGAGCGGCCCCGTCACGGGCGACGACGGCGTCGCCCGCTGCCCGTGGGCCGGCGGCCCCGGCGTCATGCGCGACTACCACGACACCGAGTGGGGCACCCGCGTCCACGGCGAGGCCGCCTACCTCGAGCGGCTCACGCTGGAGGCGTTCCAGTCCGGGCTGTCGTGGTCGACGATCCTGCAACAAGCGCGACGCGTTCCGCGAGGTGTTCCTCGGCTTCGACGCCGACCGGCGATCGCCGCCTTCGACGACGCCGACGAGGCCCGGCTGATGCAGGACGCCCGCATCGTCCGCAACCGCGCCAAGATCGCCGCCGCCGTCGTGAACGCCCGCGCCACCGTGGCGCTGCGCGACCAGGAGGGCCTGGAGGCGCTGGTGCTCTCGTTCGCGCCCGACCACGCCGCCGGCGCCGGAGACCACCGAGCAGATGGCCACGACGTCGCCGGAGTCGATGGCGCTGTCGAAGGAGCTCAAGCGCCGCGGCTTCGCCTTCGTCGGCCCCACCACGATGTTCGCGCTGATGGAGGCGCTGGGCATCTTCGACCCGCACCTGGTGGGCTGCCATCGCCGACGCGATCGTTGAGGTGCCCGGACCGCGGGACCGATGCGGCGGACCGTCACCACGTCCGGACTGACGCGGTCGGCCGAGGGCACCCGCACGCGGATCGCTGGCAGCCTGACGCCATGCCGGCCGTCAGCACGGTCACCGACGACGCCCTCGGCGACCACGACGCCGTCGGGCTGGTCGAGGCGATGCACGCGGGCGAGGTGTCGGTGCCCGAGGTGGTCGAGGCGGCCATCGCCCGCGTCACTGCGGCCGACGCCGCCCTCGGCGCGATCGCCTACGCCGCCTACGACCGCGCCCGGGTCGAGGCGCGCGACCCCCGCGGCGGCTTCTTCGCCGGCGTGCCGACCGTGGTGAAGGACAACGTCGACGTCGCGGGCATGCCGACGATGCACGGCACCGACGCCTGGCAGGGCCGGCCCGCCCGGCGCGACGGCGACTTCGCGCGGATGTACCTCGCCACCGGGCTCATCCCGCTCGGCAAGAGCCGGCTCTCCGAGTACGGCTTCTCTCCGGCCGCGGAGCACGCGCGGCTCGGGCCGGTGCGCTCGCCGTGGTCCACCGACCACGTGGCCGGGGCGTCGTCCGCCGGCTCCGCCGCGCTGGTGGCCTCGGGCGCCCTGCCGATCGCCCACGCCAACGACGGCGGCGGCTCGATCCGCATCCCGGCCGCGGTCAACGGCCTGGTGGGGCTCAAGCCGACCCGTGGCCGGCTGGCGCAGGACGCGATCTACCGGCAGATGCCGGTCCGCATCGTCTCCGACGGCGTGCTCACCCGCTCGGTGCGCGACACCGCCGCGTTCCTCCGCGAGGCCGAGCAGGTCTACCGCGCGCTGCAGCTGCCGCCCATCGGCGACATCACCCGGCCCGGCCGCAAGCGGCTGCGGGTCGCGCTCAACACCACCGGTGCCGGTCGCGGCGCCATCGCCGAGATCGTCGAGCTCACCCTCAAGACCGCGCGGCTGCTCGAGGAGCTCGGCCACACGCGTCGAGGAGGTCGAGGACGCCCCGGTCGACGAGCGGTTCGCCGACGACTTCCTGCTCTACTGGGGCTCGCTGGCGCTGGTGATGCTCCGCACCGGTCGCACGCACCCACGGCAGGTCGTGGGACGCCTCCCGGCTCGACAACCTCACCCACGGACTGGCCCAGCACACGCTGCGCCACCTCCACCGGATGCCGGCGCGGTGCGCCGGCTGCGGCCGAGCACCAAGCGCGCGGAGGACTTCCACGAGCGGTACGACGTCACGCTCACGCCCACGCTGGCCTCGGTGACGCCGCGGATCGGCCACCTCGACCCGAGCCAGGACTACGACGTCCTGATGGACCGGATCCTCGACTGGGTGGCCTTCACGCCGCTCCAGAACGCCACCGGCGACCCGGCGGTCTCGCTGCCGCTCGCGACGTCGTCCGACGGCCTCCCGGTGGGCATGATGTTCGGCGCCGCGGCGGGCCGCGAGGCCGCGCTGCTCGAGCTGGCCTACGAGCTCGAGGAGGCCCGGCCGTTCGGCCGGATCACGCCGTCCTGAGCAGGGCGCCCGAGGCGGGTCTCGAACCGATTTCACCCGTGCCTCGCCCCGTGTGTATCGTTCTCCGTCGTTGCCCCTTTAGCTCAGTCGGCAGAGCGTCTCCATGGTAAGGAGAAGGTCTACGGTTCGATTCCGTAAAGGGGCTCTGCGTCAGGGCCCGACGGCCCTGACCCTGGCGGGGTAGCTCAGGTGGTTAGAGCACACGGCTCATAATCGTGGTGTCGCGGGTTCGAGTCCCGCCCCCGCTACCGCAACCGCCCGACCGACACGCAGCGCCCAGCAGAAGGAATACCCGTGGCCAGCAAGAGCTCCGACGTTCGCCCCAAGATCACGCTCGCCTGCACCGAGTGCAAGGAGCGCAACTACATCACCAAGAAGAACCGGCGCAACGACCCCGACCGGCTCGAGCTCGCCAAGTTCTGCCCGCGCTGCCGCAAGCACCAGGCGCACCGCGAGACCCGCTGACGCCGAGCTGTCGCAAAGCCCGCCACGGTCGCTCCGGGGCGGGCTTCGTTACGTTGGAGCCGTGGACGCCGACATCGTCGGTCGCGGCTACCCCGCGACCGCCCCCTTCGAGGTCACCGAGGACGCGGGTCCGGGCCTTCGTCGAGGCCACCGGCGCCGTCCTACGACGGCACCGTGCCGCCCACCTTCCCGATCGTCCCGGCCTTCGACGCGATGATGTCGTTCCTCGACGCCGAGGGGCTCGACCTGTCGCGCATCGTGCACGGCGAGCAGCGGTTCGCCTACGAGCGCCCCGTCGTGGTCGGCGACGTGCTCGCCTGCGCCCTCACCGTCGCCTCGCTGCGCACCATCGGCGGCAACGACATCGTCGGCACCACCTCCGCCGTCACCGGCCCGGACGGCGCCGTCGTGTGCACCGGCACCGCGACCCTCGTACATCGCGGGGCGCCGTCATGAGCACCCCGATGGACCTCGAGACCCGCACCTTCACCGTCACCCGCGCCGACCTGGTGCCTACGCCGAGGCCAGCGGCGACCACAACCCGATCCACCAGGACGAGCAGGTGGCGCTCGCCGTCGGGCTGCCCGGGGTGATCGCACACGGCATGTACACGATGGCGCTCGCCGCTCGCGCCGTCACCGAGTGGTTCCCCGCCGCCGAGGTCGTGAGCATCCGCGGCAAGTTCACCAACCCCGTCGTGGTGCCCGCCGACGGCGGCGCCGAGGTCGAGGTGGCCGGCGAGGCCGGCGACCCCGACGACGACGGCCTCACCACCGTCAAGCTCACCGTCACCTGCGACGGCCAGAAGGTGCTCGGGATGCCCCAGGCGGTCGTGCGTGCCTGAGCCCGAACGCCTCGCCGACCACACCACGCTGCGGCTCGGCGGCCCGGCCGGCACCTGGGTGCGCGCCACCACCGAGGCCGAGCTCGTCGACGCCGTCACCGACGCCGACACCAGCGGCCTCCCGCTGCTCGTGCTCGGTGGTGGCAGCAACGTCGTCGTCGCCGACGACGGCTTCCCCGGCACGGTGGTCGAGGTCGCCACCCGGGAGGTCATGCCCGACCACGACGGCGACCGACCCCACCTGCGGCGGGGTGCTGGTGCGGGTGGCCGCGGGCGAGGACTGGGACACGTTCGTCGGCCTCGCCGTCGAGCGCGGCTGGGTGGGGGTCGAGGCCCTGGCCGGCATCCCCGGACGGGTCGGCGCCACCCCGATCCAGAACGTCGGCGCCTACGGGCAGGACGTCGCCCAGACCATCGCCACCGTGCGGGTCTGGGACCGCCAGCTCCGCGGTGTGCGCACCTTCGCGGCCGCCGACTGCGGCTTCGGCTACCGCACCTCGCGGTTCAAGCGCGACCCCGGCCGTCACGTCGTCCTCCACGTCACCTTCCAGCTCGCCGTCGGCGACCTCGGTGCCCCGGTGACCTATGCCGAGCTCGCCCGCACCCTCGGCGTCGAGGTGGGGCAGCGGGCGCCGCTCGCCGACGTGCGGGAGGCGGTGCTCGGGCTGCGCCGCGGCAAGGGCATGGTGCTCGACGCCGCCGACCACGACACCTGGAGCGCGGGCTCGTTCTTCACCAACCCGCTGGTGCCGCCGGCCGACGTGCCCGCGGGCGCGCCCACCTGGCCGGTCGACGAGCCGGCCTGGTGAAGACCAGCGCCGCCTGGCTCATCGAGCACGCCGGCTTCGGCAAGGGGTACGGCGACGGGCCGGTGCGGCTCTCGTCGAAGCACACCCTCGCCCTCACCAACCGCGGCGAGGCGCGCACCGACGACCTGCTGGCGCTCGCTCGCGAGGTACGCGACGGCGTCCGGGCCACCCACGGCATCGACCTCGTGCCCGAGCCGGTGCTCGTGGGGTGCGAGCTCTAGCTCATGCTGCCGGCGCTGACGGCGAAGCCGAAGAAGGCCACCACCAGCACGATCATCAGCGACGCCGAGCACGGTGCCGATGATGCCGGTGATCAGGCCCGTCTGGGCCGCCCCCGGGTTGTTGAAGACGCCGGGCTGGGCGTCCATCTCCTTCTTCGCGCTGATCGCCAGGCCGATCGCGAACGGGCCGCACAGCACGCCGGGGATCGTGATGCAGCAGACGAAGCGTCAGCACGGCGCACGCCACGCTCGCGATGCCGAGCCCCATCGCGGTGTTGGCCTTGCCGTTGGGCTTGCTGAACAGCCCGCTGCCGCCGTACGGCTGCACGCCGTAGGGCGACGCCGCCGGGTACTGCTGGTACGGCGGCCGGTGTGCTGCGGGTACTGCGGGTACTGCTGGCCCGGCTGCTGGTAGGCTGCTGGTAGGGCTCCTGGTACGGCTGCTGCTGGTACGGCGACTCGCCGGGCGAGGCCGGGTACGGCGGCGAGGGCGGCGGGAGGGTCGGCTCACCCGCGCCACCGGGGTTCTGATCGCCCGAGGGCGAGGACCACGGGGTCTCGGGCTCGGAGCCGCTCGGGCCGCTGCCGTCGGTCGTCATGGCCGGGATCCTGCCAGCTCACCGGCCGCCGCTCCGGGGCAGCGGCCAGCCACGTGTCCACGGCGGCCAGCGCGGCCGCGCGCACGTCGTCCGGGGCGCGGGAGGCGCGCAGCGACATCCGGGCCAGCTCGGCCAGCTGCGCGTCGTCGAGCTCGTGGGCGGCGCGCATCGTGGCGTACTGCCCGGCCAGCCGCGACCCGAAGAGCAGCGGGTCGTCGGCGCCGAGCGCGACGGTGGCGCCGGCGTCGAGCAGCGTGGGCAGCGGCACCGAGGTGAGGTCGCTGTAGACGCCGAGGGCCACGTTCGACACCGGGCACACCTCGAGCGCCACTCCGGCGTCGACGACCCGGGCGAGCAGGTCGGGGTCCTCGGCGACCCGCACGCCGTGCCCGAGCCGCTGCGCGCCGAGCACGTCGAGGCAGGTGCGCACGTGGTCGGGTCCGCGCAGCTCGCCGCCGTGCGGCGTGAGCAGCAGGCCGGCGCGCTCGGCGATGCGGAAGGCGGCGGCGAAGTCGTCGGTGCGGCCGCGCCGCTCGTCGTTCGACAGCCCGAAGCCGACGACGCCGCGGCCGGCGTACTGCGCGGCCAGCCGGGCCAGGGTGCGGGCGTCGAGCGGGTGCCGGGTGCGGTTGGCCGCGATCACGACCGCGATGCCCAGCCCGGTGCGCTCGGCGGCGTCCCGCACGCAGTCGAGCACCAGGTCGGTGAACGCGGTGATGCCGTCGAACCGCGCGGCGTACCCGCTGGGGTCGACCTGGATCTCCAGCCAGCGGCCGCCGTCGCGGACGTCGTCCTCGGCGGCCTCCCGCACCAGCCGCCGCACGTCGTCCTCGGTGCGCAGCACCGACCGCGCGACGTCGTAGAGCCGCTGGAACCGGAACCAGCCCTTCTCGTCGGCCGCGCTCAGCTGCGGCGGCCAGTCCTCGACCAGCGAGTCCGGCAGGGCGATGCCGTCCCGCTCGGCGAGCTCGAGGAGCGTGGCGTGCCGCATCGAGCCGGTGAAGTGCAGGTGGAGGTGCGCCTTCGGCAGTGCGCGCAGGTCCCTCCCGGTGCTGGGGGAAGGCGCGTCAGTGCCTGTCTCGAGACCCCGGGCCATTCACGCGAACAGCTTCTGGAGGCGGGTGACGCCCTCCACCAGGTCGTCGTCGCCGAGCGCGTAGGAGAGCCGCAGGTAGCCGGGGGAGCCGAACGCCTCGCCCGGCACCACCGCCACCTCGGCCTGCTCGAGGATGTACTCGGCGAGGTCGGTGGTGGTGTCGATCCGGCGGCCGCCGTGCTCCTGGCCGAGCAGGCCCTTCACGGACGGGTAGGCGTAGAACGCGCCACCCGGCGTCGGGCACACGACGCCGTCGATCTCGTTGAGCATCGCCACGATCGTGCGCCGGCGCCGGTCGAACGCCTCCTTCATCTCCGCGACGGCGGTGAGGTCGCCCTCGACCGCGGCGATCGCGGCCCGCTGGGCCACGTTGGCGACGTTCGAGGTGGCGTGTGACTGCAGGTTGGTGGCGGCCTTCACCAGGTCGGGCGGGCCGATCATCCAGCCGACCCGCCAGCCGGTCATCGCGTAGGTCTTGGCGACGCCGTTGACGATCACGCAGTTGTCGGCGAGGAACGGGCACAGCACCGGCATCGAGCCGGTGTCGATGTCGTCGTAGACGAGGTGCTCGTAGATCTCGTCGGTGACGACCCACAGGTCGTGGTCCTCGACCCACTGGCCGATCGCGCGGATCTCGTCGGAGGTGTAGACGGCGCCGGTCGGGTTCGACGGCGAGACGAACAGCAGCACCTTGGTGTGGTCGGTGCGCGCGGCCTCGAGCTGGTCGACCGTGACCTTGTAGTCCTGGGTCTCGTCGGCCAGCACCTCGACGGTGACGCCGCCGGCGAGCTGGATCGACTCCGGGTACGTGGTCCAGTAGGGCGCCGGCACGATCACCTCGTCGCCCGGGTCGAGCATCGCGGCGAACGCGGCGTAGATGGCCTGCTTGCCGCCGTTGGTGACGAGCACCTGGCTCGGCTCGATCTCGTAGCCGCTGTCGCGGGCGGTCTTGGCGGCGATCGCCTTCTTCAGCTCGGGCAGGCCGCCGGCCGGTGTGTAGCGGTGGTTCTTCGGATCGCGGGCGGCGTCGACGGCGGCGTCGACGATGTAGCCGGGCGTGGGGAAGTCGGGCTCGCCCGCCCCGAAGCCCACCACCGGGCGGCCCTCCGCCTTCAGCGCCTTCGCCTTCGCATCGACCTTGAGCGTGGCCGACTCCGCGATGCCGCCGATCCGGCGCGAGACGCGACGGTCGCGGGGGTTGCTGGCTTCGTTCTGCTGCTCATCGTCCGGCCATGCTAGGGGTCCCCGGTGGCACCGATCCGTTTTGTCCGGCCATGACGTCACTGCGTAGACTCGGCTGCTGGTGGAACTCCCCGATGATTCGGCCTGCCCTCAGGTGGGTGCGACGACATCGGAGGGAAGCCACGAAGGGCACTAGCTCAACTGGCAGAGCATCGGTCTCCAAAACCGAAGGTTGGGGGTTCAAGTCCCTCGTGCCCTGCACGACGACGGCCGCTGGGGCGGCCGAGAGATCCGACGAGAGGTGAGTGGAGTGCCCGACGACGACGCGGCGCGCGGTCCCGAGGACGGCGACGCCGTCGACGAGACCCCGGCCGAGGAGGTCGAGAGCACCGACGAGGTCTCCGCCGAGGTCGCGCCGACGCCACCGACGCGCCCCGCGGAGTCCACCGACGACGACGCGCCGGTCGCACCGGCCGCCTCCCGCCGGTCGCGCCGCTCCCGCGCGGAGCGGGCGGCCGAGACCGACCCGGCCGACGACGAGTCGGTCGATGAGGATGACGAGCTGCCCGCCGCGGGAAGTCGGCGGCGAAGAAGCCCGAGAGGAAGCCGGCCGCCGCGTCGCAGGGCGGGAAGAGCGACACCAAGACCGCCAAGAAGCCGCGGGCGCCGACGAAGGCGGCCCGCACCGCCAAGCCGGGGGAGGGCCGCACCAGCCCGGTCACCTTCTACCGCCAGGTGGTCGCCGAGCTGCGCAAGGTCGTCTACCCGACCCAGGAGCAGCTGGTCACCTACTTCATCGTGGTGATGGTCTTCGTGATCGTCATGATGGGCATCGTCGCCGGCCTCGACCTGGGCTTCGGCAAGCTCGCCTTCGCGATCTTCACCGGCGGCGAGGACATCTAGGGCATGAGCCGGGCCGGCCCGACCCGCGGCCGGTCCCCCGACAGCAACCCGACACCCAGCAGCACTTCGGGCTAGTGATGGAGCAGTACGTGTCCGACACCAACACCCCGGACGAGACCACCGACGGTCGACCCGGTCGACGAGCCCGTCGCGACCCCTGAGGTCGCCGACGACGTCGTCGAGGCCACCGACGGATCGGCCGAGGGCACCGCCCCGGCCGCCGTCGACACCGATGACGACCCCGCCGACGCGGAGCCGCTCGAGGAGGCGCTCGACGACGTGGTCGTCGAGGAGCCCGCCGACCAGGAGGTGCTGGTCGAGGAGACCGCCACCGAGACGCCGACCCGGAGGTCGAGGCGCTGGTGGACGAGGTCACCGAGGACGTGGAGGAGGAGCTCGCCGCCGACGGCGCCGAGGCCCGTCCGCCGACCGGGTGACGGCGGAGGACGGCGACGGCGAGACCGAGCCCGTCGAGGTCGACCCGCTCGAGGAGTTCCGCCGCGAGCTGTGGGCCAACGAGGGCGACTGGTTCGTCGTGCACACCTACTCCGGCATGGAGAACCGGGTGAAGTCGAACCTCGAGAACCGCATCGTCTCCTTGAACATGGAGGACTACATCCACGAGATCGTGGTCCCCATCGAGGACATCGTCGAGATCAAGAACGGTCAGCGCCGCACCCGCAAGAAGCCTGCGCTCCCCGGCTACGTGCTGGTCCGCATGGACCTCACCGACGAGTCCTGGTCGGCGGTGCGCCACACGCCGTCGGTCACCGGCTTCGTGGGCAACAGCCACCAGCCCGTGCCGCTGAGCCTCGACGAGGTCGAGCAGATGCTCGCCCCCGCCGTCATGGCCGCCGCCGAGGTGCCCGGCCACCGCGTCCGGCGGCGGCGTCACCGGCGGCGGCACCACCGCCAAGAAGCAGATCGAGGTCGCCGACTTCAGCGTCTCCGACTCCGTGATGGTGGTCGACGGTCCGTTCGCCACGCTGCACGCCACGATCACCGAGATCAACGCCGAGGCCCAGCGCGTCAAGGCGCTGGTCGAGATCTTCGGCCGCGAGACCCCGGTCGAGCTCAGCTTCAGCCAGATCCAGCGGGTCTCGTAGCCCGCGCGGGCCGGTGACGGCGGATTTCGCCGATCACCGCCCGCCTAGCACAATCGCACCAGCGACACCCCGTGGCAGAGGACGCCGTCCTCGTCGTGACCACAGAGAAGGAAGAGAACACCCATGCCCCCGAAGAAGAAGATCGCTGCCCTGGTCAAGGTGCAGCTCCAGGCCGGTGGCGCGACCCCGGCCCCGCCCGTCGGTACCGCTCTCGGTCCGCACGGCGTCAACATCATGGACTTCTGCAAGGCCTACAACGCCCAGACCGAGTCCATGCGCGGCAACGTCGTCCCCGTCGAGATCACCATCTACGAGGACCGGTCCTTCACCTTCATCACGAAGACCCCGCCGGCCGCCGAGCTCATCAAGAAGGCCGCCGGCCTGAAGAAGGGCTCCGGCGTCCCGCACAAGGAGAAGGTCGGCAAGCTGACCAAGGACCAGGTGCGGGAGATCGCGACGACCAAGCTGCCCGACCTCAACGCCAACGACCTCGACGCCGCGATGAAGATCGTCGAGGGCACCGCCCGCTCGATGGGCGTCACCACCGAGAAGTAAGTGGAAGGGCCGCGCTGGCCCGCACCACACCCCTTCCGGGGCGCCGAACGCGGCGTCCCACCCCCGTTCCAGTGAGGAAGTCACCATGCAGCGCAGCAAGACCTACCGCGCGGCGTCGGAGCTGTTCGACCGCGACGAGCTCTACGCCCCGCTGGCCGCGATCAAGATCGCCAAGGCCGGTTCGAAGAAGAAGTTCGACGAGACCGTCGACGTCGTCATGCGCCTCGGGGTCGACCCCCGCAAGGCCGACCAGATGGTGCGCGGCACCGTCAACCTGCCGCACGGCACGGGCAAGACCGCCAAGGTCCTCGTGTTCGCGGTCGGCGACAAGGCGGCGGCCGCCGAGGCCGCCGGCGCCGACGAGGTCGGTGGCGACGAGCTCATCGAGCGGGTGGCCGGCGGCTACCTCGACTTCGACGCCGTCGTGGCCACCCCGGACCTGATGGGCAAGGTCGGCCGCCTCGGCCGCGTGCTCGGTCCTCGTGGCCTCATGCCGAACCCGAAGACCGGCACCGTCACCCCGGACCCGGCCAAGGCCGTGACCGACATCAAGGGCGGCAAGATCGAGTTCCGCGTCGACCGGCACGCCAACCTCCACTTCATCATCGGCAAGGCCTCGTTCGCCGAGGCCCAGCTCGCCGAGAACTACGCCGCGGCGCTCGAGGAGGTCCTCCGCCTCAAGCCGGCCAGCTCCAAGGGCCGCTACGTCAAGAAGGTCACGGTCTCCACGACCATGGGCCCCGGCGTCCAGGTCGACCCGAACCGCACGAAGAACGTCGCCGAAGAAGACGAGGCCTGAGTCCCCCGAAGGGGACCGCAAGCACGTACCGCGCCGACTCGGCGGTCGTTGGTCTGCGCGCGAAGCGCCCACGGCTTCAACGAGCGCCGCGTCGGCGCAACGCCACGCGAACGCAAGGCACGGGACGAACGCAAGCGCGAGGATCGCAACAGAGCCGGTTCCGGGAACGGAACCGACGGCAGCGAGCCGGGCACGAGCCGGGCACGATTTGGCTCACGCACAGCACCACACCTACAGTTCGACGAAGTAACCGAAGACCGCAGGTCGCCCGGCACCGCCGGGTCGAAGGCACCGCAGCGATGCGGACGGCCCGCGCAGGTGACAGAGCAAGGATCGCTCCGCCGATCCGTTCCACGCCCTGGGCCCTGCGCTCGGGGCGTTCGTCATTTCCTCGAGGCCTCCTGCGGATCCCGACAGATTGAGGAGACCCATGGCGCGGGCCGACAAGCAGGCCGCCGTCGCGGAGATCGCTGAGAACTTCAGCAACGCCGCCGGCGCCGTCCTGACCGAGTACCGCGGCCTCACCGTCAAGGAGCTGCAGGACCTGCGCCGCTCCCTCGGTGAGAACGCCGACTACGCCGTGGTCAAGAACACGCTGGCCAAGCTCGCCGCCAAGGAGGCGGGCATCGAGGGCTTCGACGAGCTCCTCGTCGGTCCCACCGCGATCGCCTTCATCAACGGCGACGTGGTCGAGGCCGCCAAGGGCCTGCGTGACTTCGCCAAGGCCAACCCCACCCTGGTCATCAAGGGTGGAGTCCTGGACGGCAACCCCCTCGGCGCCGCCGAGATCGCCAAGCTGGCCGATCTCGAGTCGCGCGAGGTGCTGCTCGGCAAGCTGGCGGGCGCGATGCTCGCCTCGCTCAGCCAGGCCGTCTACCTGCTCAACGCGCCGATCGCCCAGGCCGCCCGTCTCGCGGGTGCGCTGCAGGCCAAGGCCGAGCAGGATCCCTCGATCCTCGCAGGTGGTGCTGGTGCCGACCGCCGCCGGGAGGCCCGCCGCCGAGGAGGCCGCCGCCGAGCCGCGCCGACGGAGGAGGCCCTCGGCCGAGTCCCGGACGAGGCCCGGCTGCGGAGCCGACGCCGAGGCCACCGACGCCTGACGGCGTCACGCAGGACCCGAGCACCACTCGAACCACCACGACACCTGTACCCGCAGGACCAACCGAAAGGACCGCCACCATGGCGAAGCTCAGCACCGACGAGCTCCTTGACGCGTTCAAGGAGATGACCCTGATCGAGCTCTCCGAGTTCGTGAAGCAGTTCGAGGAGACCTTCGGCGTCACCGCCGCCGCCCCCGTGGCCGTGGCCGCTGCCCCCGCCGCCGGTGGCGCGCTGCCGGTGGCGAGGAGGACGCCGCGCAGGACGAGTTCGACGTCATCCTCGAGGCCGCCGGCGACAAGAAGATCAACGTCATCAAGGAGGTGCGCTCGCTGACCAGCCTCGGCCTGAAGGAGGCCAAGGACCTCGTCGAGAGCGCGCCGAAGCCGATCCTGGAGAAGGTCGACAAGGACGCGGCCGAGAAGGCCAAGGAGGCGCTCGAGGGCGCCGGCGCCACCGTCACCGTCAAGTGACCTAGGCCCCAGACCGACACCAGAGGCGGCGGTCCCCCGACGGGGGGCCACCGCCTCTCGGCGTCTCCGGACGGACCTCGTCGAGGTCACCAGCCGTGCAACCGGGAGTTACATTCGGCGTATCGCCAGGTGGGGGGAGAGTGACGCGCAGCACTTCGACGCGTAACCTCACCGCCGGGACGACGTTGTTACCCGTGAGTGAGGGTCGGCCTGCGCACGGCCGGGACGGGGAGCGACGCGAGGGGCGGGACCCGTCACCTCCAGGCGGGCGAGAGAAGGACATCCATGGGCGTTGAGATCAAGATCGAGCACCTGACCAAGTCCTTCGGCAAGCAGCTCATCTGGGGCGACGTGACGCTGACCGTCCCTGCCGGCGAGGTCTCCGTGATGCTCGGCCCGTCCGGCACCGGCAAGTCGGTGCTGCTCAAGACGATCATCGGCCTGCTCAAGCCCGACACAGGGCTCGGTGATCATCGAGGGCACCGACATCGCCACCTGCCCGGAGAAGGAGCTCTACGAGATCCGCAAGCTCTTCGGCGTGCTGTTCCAGGACGGCGCGATGTTCGGCTCGATGAACCTCTACGACAACGTCGCCTTCCCGCTGCGCGAGCACACCAAGAAGTCGGAGTCCGAGGTCCGCGACGTCGTCATGGAGAAGATGGACCTCGTCGGTCTGCTCGGCGCCGAGGACAAGCTCCCGGGCGAGATCTCCGGCGGCATGCGCAAGCGCGCCGGCCTGGCCCGCGCACTCGTGCTCGACCCCGAGATCGTGCTGTTCGACGAGCCGGACTCCGGCCTCGACCCGGTCCGCACGGCGTTCCTCAACCAGCTGATCGTCGACCTCAACGCCCAGATCGACGCGACGTTCCTCATCGTCACCCACGACATCAACACCGCGCGCACGGTGCCCGACAACATCGGGCTCCTCTACCACCGCCACCTGGCGATGTTCGGTCCCGCGCGAGATGCTGCTGTCCTCCGAGGAGCCGGTGGTGCGCCAGTTCCTCAACGCCCAGCGCGTCGGCCCGATCGGCATGTCGGAGGAGAAGGACGCCGACGAGCTCGAGGCCGAGAAGGGCCAGGAGATGCCGCCGCTGCCGCCGATCCCGATGCAGATCGAGCCGTCGAACGGCATCCCGCGCCGCAGCCAGCGCGAGCCCGGCGCGTGGTGCCGCGACAACGGCGTCACGCCTCCGGAGGGGTCCTTCGAGAACTCCACCAGCGCCGGACTGGCCCGCTGCGCCTGATGGCCTCTCTCACGTCCAGCCGGGCGCTGGCGCCCCTCGGGGTCGCCGGCGGCCTGTTCGCCTTCGCCCTCGACGTGCTCCGCGGGCTCTTCCGGCGACCCTTCCAGCTGCGTGAGTTCCTCCAGCAGGCGTGGTTCATCGCCTCGGTCACGATCGTCCCGACCGCGCTGGTCGCCATCCCGTTCGGCGCGGTCATCGCGCTGCAGGTCGGCGGCCTGATCAAGCAGTTCGGCGCCCAGTCGTTCACGGGCTCCGCCTCGGTGCTCGCCGTCGTCCAGCAGGCGGCACCGATCGGCACCGCGCTCCTCATCGCCGGCGCCGGCGGCTCGGCCATCGCCGCCGACCTCGGCGCCCGCAAGATCCGCGAGGAGCTCGACGCGATGATGGTGCTGGGCATCGACCCGATCCAGCGCCTCGTCGTCCCCCGGGTGCTCGCCTGCATCCTGGTCGCGGTGTTCCTCAACGGCATGGTGAGCGTCGTCGGCGTGGCCGGCGGCTACGTCTTCAACGTCAACCTGCAGGGCGGCACGCCCGGCGCCTACATCGCCAGCTTCACCGCGCTCGCCCAGCTCCCCGACCTCTACATCGGCCTGTTCAAGGCGGCTGTCTTCGGGCTCATCGCCGCCGTCGTGGCCTCCTACAAGGGCATGAACGCCGGCGGCGGACCGAAGGGCGTGGGCGACGCCGTCAACGAGTCGGTCGTCATCACCTTCGTGCATGCTGTTCGTCGTCAACTTCACCCTGAGCACGATCTACGTCCAGATCGTTCCACCGAAGACGGGTTGACCATGGCCGACCTGCGCTCCGTCTACCAGAAGCCCCTGTCGTCGCTCGACACGATGGGGTCGCAGCTCTCCTTCTACATCCGCGCCGCGGCGGCCGCCCCGAAGGCCGCGATGTCCTACCCCAAGGAGGTCATGCGGATCCTCGCCGAGGTCACCCTCGGCTCGGGCGGCCTCGCGGTCATCGGCGGCACGGTCGGCGTCGTCCTCGCGATGACGTTCTTCACCGGCGCCCAGGTCGGCCTGTCGGGCTACACCGCGCTGGAGCAGCTCGGCACCGAGGCGTTCGCGGGCTTCGTGTCGGCCTACTTCAACACTCGCGAGATCGCCCCGCTGGTCGCCGGCATCGCGCTCGCCGCCACGGTCGGCTGCGGCTTCACCGCCCAGCTCGGCGCCATGCGCATCTCCGAGGAGGTCGACGCGCTCGAGGTGATGGCGATCCCGTCGATGCCGTTCCTCGTCGCCACCCGGGTGGTCGGCGGCCTGATCGCGATCATCCCGCTCTACGTCGTCGGCCTGCTCTCGTCCTACGTCGCCAGCCGGCTCGTCGTCACCACGTTCTACAGCCAGTCCTCCGGCACCTACGACCACTACTTCAACCTGTTCCTGCCACCCGGCGACGTGCTCTGGTCGTTCGGCAAGGTGCTGGTGTTCTCGGTCGTGGTCATCCTCATCCACTGCTACCACGGCTACCACGCCTCGGGCGGTCCCGCCGGCGTCGGCGTGGCCGTGGGCCGTGCGGTCCGCACGAGCATCGTGGCCATCAACGTCATCGACCTGTTCCTGTCCATGGCCATCTGGGGAACCACCACCACGGTCAGGTTGGCGGGCTAGCGATGAACTGGTTCCTGAAGCAGTCCAAGGTGCTCGGCGTGCTGTTCCTCGCCCTGGTGATGCTGGCCGTCTACCTCACCTACGCGATCTTCACCAAGAAGTTCACCGACTACCAGGAGGTCACTCTCGAGACCTCCACGATCGGCCTCCAGCTGCCGATGCGCGGCGACGTGAAGTACCGCGGCGTGATCGTGGGAGAGGTCCTCGACTACACGAGCACCGCCGGCGGCGCCGAGGTCACCTTGGGGATCTTCCCCGACCAGATCGACGTGATCCCGTCCGACGTCACCGGCTCGATCCTCCCGAAGACGCTGTTCGGCGAGAAGTTCGTGTCGCTGGTGTCGTCCGAGTCGCCGTCGGGCGACCCCCTGCAGCCCGGAGCGACCATCGACCGCACCGAGGTGAGCATCGAGGTCGAGAAGGTGCTCGCCGACCTGTACCCGCTGCTCGAGGCGGTCGAGCCCGCGCAGCTCAACCTGACGCTCAACGCGCTCGCCACCGCGCTGGAGGGCCGCGGCGAGGCGCTCGGTGAGAACCTCGCGATCGTCGACTCCTACCTCAAGAGGTTCAACCCGAAGATCCCCGAGCTGATCGAGGACCTCCGGCTCACCGCCGACGTCTCCGACATCTACTCCGACGTGCTGCCCGAGGTGGCGACGATCCTCGACAACTCCATCACCACCGCCGGCACCTTCGAGGAGAAGGAGGACCAGGCCACCGCGCTGTACGGCGACATCGCCGACTTCTCCGACACCGCGCGCACCTTCCTCGGCGACAACGAGACCAACATCATCCGCTCGGCCGAGCTCAGCGCCGCTCAGCTGCGGGTGTTCTCGCGCTATGCGCCGGAGTTCCCGTGCCTCACCGGCGGCATCGTCAACGCCGGCAAGTCGCAGGCCGAGGCGTTCCGCGGCTTCGTGCTCCACATCGTGCTCGAGACGCTGCCGCGCCAGCCCCGCGCCTACGACGGCGACGACCGGCCGCGGCTCGGCGAGACCCGCGGTCCCAACTGCCTGCACCTGCCGAACCCGCCCTTCAGCCAGAGCAACCCCGTGCGGTTCCAGCCCAACTTCGACGACGGCGTCGACCGCACGACCGGCAAGGGCACCAGCCGCCCGCCGACCGGCTACGTCGTCGCTGACGGGGCCGGCTACGCCGGCACCGCCGACGAGTCGCTGCTGTTCCGCCAGCTCCTCGCCCCCAGCCTCGGCGTCACCGCCGACGCGGTCGGTGACCTCGGACCGCTCCTCGTGGGTCCGATGGCCCGCGGCGCGAAGGTGAGCCTGCGATGAAGCTCCTCGACAAGAAGACCTCGGGCGACGCCGTCCGCCTGCTCATCTTCCTGCTGGTCACCTCGCTCGCCACCGGCGTCCTGGTGATCATGATCGGCAACCTGTCGTTCAAGCCCTCCAGCGAGTACAAGGCGCAGTTCGTCGACGTCACCGGCGTGATCGAGGGCGACGACGTGCGCATCGCCGGCGTCAAGGTCGGTGCGGTCAAGAAGGTGGAGATCGCCGACCGCGACCGCGCGCTCGTCACGTTCTCGGTCGAGGACGGCGTCGCGCTCTCCGACTCGACCTTCGCCACCATCCGGTTCCGCAACCTGGTCGGCCAGCGCTACATCTCGCTGTCCGAGGAGGTCGGCGACACCAGCGAGATGAAGCCCGGCGACACGATCCCGGTGGAGCGCACCAAGCCGGCCCTCGACCTCACGTTGCTGTTCAACGGGTTCAAGCCGCTGTTCCAGGCGCTCTCGCCCGACGACATCAACCAGTTCTCCTACGAGATCGTCCAGGTCTTCCAGGGCGAGGGCGGCACCCTCGAGGGGCTGCTCCGCAGCACGGCGTCGGTCACCTCCACCCTGGCCGACCGCGACCAGGTGATCGGCGAGCTGCTGAAGAACCTCGACTACGTGCTCGACCGACTGGCCGACCGCGACGTCCAGCTCACCGCGCTCATCAAGAGCTTCCGCAAGCTGGTCGGCGGCCTCAAGACCGACCGCGAGGCGATCCTCGGCTCGATCGAGGACATCAGCCGGCTCTCGGTCGAGACCGCCGACCTGGTCGAGGGCATCCGGCCGCCGTTCGTCGAGGACATCAAGCAGCTGCGCCGGTTCGCCCGCAACACCGACAACAACAAGGAAGAGCTCGACCGCGCCCTCCAGGTGCTGCCGATCAAGCTCAACAAGGTGGGCCGGACCGCGATCGACCGCTCCTGGTTCAACTTCTACCTCTGCTACTTCCGCGGGAAGGTGCGCGTGCCCGGCCTCAACCAGCCGATCTTCTTGCCCAACGAGGGCGGCTACGAGAACGGCGCCGACCGCTGCACCCTGGGGGAGGAGTCCTCATGAAGCCCTTCCGCGAGCGCAACCCCGTCGTGATCGGGGCCGTCAGCATCCTCGTGATGGCGCTGGCGCTCCTCGCCGCGTTCCGCGCCCAGGACCTGCCGCTGATCGGCGGTGGCGACACCTACTACGCCAAGTTCACCGAGGCCGGTGGCCTGCGGGTCAACGACGAGGTGCGCATCGCCGGCGTCCGGGTCGGCAAGATCGAGGAGATCAAGCTGGACGGCGGTGAGGTCCGGGTGAAGTTCCGGATCCAGGACGACTCGCCGTTCGGCACCGACACCGGGGCCGCCATCAAGGTGAAGACCCTGCTGGGGTCGATGTTCCTGGCGGTCGAGCCCGCCGGCAAGGGCCAGCTCGAGGAGGGGTCCACCATCCCGACCTCGCGCACCAGCTCGCCGTTCGACGTCGTCGAGGCGTTCACCGGTCTGGCCGAGACCACCTCCGAGATCGACGTCGACCAGGTCGCCAACTCGATGACCGTGCTCGCCGACCTCACCCGCAACACTCCGGAGGAGTTCCGCGACGCGCTGCAGGGCGTCTCCCGGCTCTCCACCAACCTCGCGGATCGCGACGAGGAGATCGGCCGGCTGCTCGTCAGCCTGCGCCGCATCTCGACGGTCCTCGACGAGCGCGACGAGGACATCATCGGCCTGATGAGCGACTCCGACATCCTGTTCCGCGCGATCGTCGAGCGCCGCGACCAGATCCACGACCTGCTGGTCTCCACCTCGACGCTCTCCGAGGAGCTCACCACGCTGGTGCGCCAGAGCCGCGACGACCTCAAGCCGGCGCTCGAGCACCTCGACAACGTGCTCCAGGTGCTCACCAAGAACGAGGACAACCTCTCCGACAGCATCCGGCTGATGGCGCCGTTCTACCGCGTGTTCGCCAACACGCTCGGCAGCGGCCCCTGGTTCGACACCTTCATCTACAACTTCCCGAACCAGGTCCCGGGCCTGGCCAATCTGCCCAACCTGGCCACGGGGGGTGAGGGCCGATGACGCGCGCGATCCGGGTGGCCGTCCCGCTGCTGGTCCTCGTGCTGGCCATCGTCGCCGGCGTCGTCGTGTTCGGCGGCGGCAAGCGACGAGAAGACCCTCACCGCCCTCTTCCCCCGCACGGTGTCGCTCTACGAGGGCAGCGACGTGCGGGTGCTCGGCGTCCCGATCGGCAAGGTCGACAAGGTCACGCCCGAAGGGCCAGCTGGTCGAGGTCGTCATGACCTACGACGGCGAGGTCGAGATCCCGAGCGACGCCGAGGCGGTCATCATCTCGCCCGGCCATCGTCGGCGACCGCTACGTGCAGCTCACTCCGGTCTTCCAGGAGGGCGACCAGGCGCTCGACGACGACACCGTGCTCGACGAGGGCCGCACCGCCATCCCGCTGGAGCTCGACGAGATCTACGAGAGCCTCAACGAGCTCAACGTCGCCCTCGGACCCGACGGTGCCAACAAGAACGGCGCCCTGACCGACCTGCTCGAGGTGACCGCGGAGAACTTCGGCGGCCAGGGCGAGCAGTTCAACACCACGATCCGCAACTTCAGCCGGCTGACCAAGACCCTCGACGACAACAAGGAGGAGCTGTTCGGCTCGACCCGGGCGCTCTCCCGCTTCATCGAGACCCTCGCCGAGAACGACGGCACCGTCCGGGCGTTCAACCGGTCACTGGGCCGGGTCTCGACCGTGCTGGCCGACGAGCGGCAGGAGCTGGCGGCCGCGCTGCGCAACCTGGGCATCGCCGTCGGCGAGGTCGGCACGTTCGTGCGCGACAACCGCGAGGTGCTCGGCAAGGACATCCGAGGCCTCAACCGGGTGCTCGGGGCGCTGGTGCGCCAGCGGGGCTCGCTCGACGAGGTGCTGCGCATCGCGCCGGTGGCGCTCAACAACCTCGCGCTCACCTACAACCCCGATGCGGGCACCCTCGACACCAACTCCAACGTGTCCAAGTTCGTCGAGAACCTCGAGAACAACCCCAAGGACGTGCTCTGCGCCGCGGTGAGCGCCAACGACCCCGACGGCCAGCTGTGCGACACCATCCAGGGGCTGCCGCTGCCCCGCGCGGCGGCGCTGCTCGGCGCCGGCAGCGGGTCGGCGTTCGGTGAGTCCGATCCCACGCTCGGCGGCATCGTGGAGGTGAGCCCGTGACCACCGTGTCCACCTCCGGCCCCGCCGCCCGGCCCCGCGCCGGGTGCGCGCCCTGCTGATCGCGCTGCTCGGCTGCCTGCTGCTCTCCGGGTGCGACTTCGACGTCTACAAGCTGCCGCTGCCCGGTGGTGCCGACACCGGCGACGACCCGATCACCATCACGGTCGAGTTCGCCGACGTCCTCGACCTCGTGTCGAAGTCCTCGGTGAAGGTCAAGGACGTCACCGTCGGCCAGATCTCCGACATCGACCTCGACGCCGAGACCAACACGGCGAAGGTCACCATCGAGCTCCGCGGCGACACCGAGCTGCCGGCCAACGCCATCGCCGAGATCCGGCAGACCAGCCTGCTGGGCGAGAAGTTCGTCGACCTCTCACCCGGGCCCACCGACTCCGCGGAGATGCTGGCCGACGGTGACGTGATCCCGATCGAGCGCACCGGACGCAACCCGGAGGTCGAGGAGGTCTTCGGCGCCCTGAGCCTGCTGCTCAACGGCGGCGGCGTCGCGCAGCTCAAGACGATCGTCAGCGAGCTCAACAAGACCTTCGAGGGCCGCGAGGACACCGCCAAGTCGGTGCTCGCCCAGATCGAGATCTTCATGAGCCAGCTCGACGACAACAAGGAGGACATCGTCGACGCCATCGAGTCGCTGAACCGGCTCGCGCTCGGCGTCCGCGCCCAGCAGCGCACCATCGACCGGACCCTCGAGGAGCTGCCCAGCTCGCTGCTGTCGCTCGATCGCCAGCGCGACGACCTGGTGCGGATGCTCCAGGCCCTCAACCGGCTCAGCGGTGTCGGCACCCGCGTCATCCTGCGCTCGAAGGACGTCACCATCCAGGCGCTCCAGCAGCTGGCCCCCACCCTCACCGAGCTCGCCAACTCCGGCGACGACTTCGTCGACTCGTTCTCGGTGTTCCTCACCTACCCGTTCGTCGACGAGGTCGTCGGCCGCGACCCCCAGGTGGCGCGCAACCTGCACATGGGCGACTACACGAACCTCTCGGTGCAGCTCGACGTCGACCTCACCGGCGAGGGCGATGCGCCTCCGATCCCGCAGGAGGACTGCACCCCGCTCAGCGAGATCCCGAGGGTCGGCCCGCTGCCGGACTTCGAGGACCTCTGCGAAGGTGCTCAGGACGCCCTGGCCGACTGTGCGGAGAACTTCACCCGCAACTGCATCGAGCGCGTGCTCGGCGAGGTGTGCGAGGCCACGCCGAACAACCCGATCTGTGACAACCTCCCGGACCTCCCGGGTCTCCCTGACGTCCCGGGCGTGCCGGGCGTGCCGGGCGTGCCGGGCAACAACAACGGTGGCGGCGGCGGTGGCGGGGGACTCCCCGGTCCCACCCTGCCGGACCTCCCGGGCCTCAACCGCACGCTCGGCCGGCTACGGAGCCGAGGGCCCCACGATGGGCCAGCTCTCCGCCGAGTTCGACCCCGCGCTCGTGTCGTTCCTCGTCCCGGGCATGGTGATCCGATGATCACCCGCCAGACGAAGGTGCAGCTGCTCGTCTTCGCGCTCATCACGGTGCTGGGTGTCTCCTACGTCGGTGCCCGCTACGCCAAGCTCGACCGGTTCTTCCGCGACGACTCCTACACCGTGGTCGCGCACTTCAAGGAGTCCGGCGGCATCTTCGCGGGCGCCGAGGTCACCTACCGCGGCGTCGGCGTCGGCACCGTGAAGACCCTCGAGGCCACCGAGGAGGGCGTCGACGTCACCCTCGAGATCGACCGCGACTACGACGAGATCCCGGACGAGAGCAAGGCGATCGTCGGCAACCGCTCCGCGGTGGGCGAGCAGTACGTCGAGATCCAGCCGCAGCGCGACGACGGCCCCTACTTCGGTGAGGACGGCGAGATCCCGCTCGACATGACCGAGACGCCGATCCAGACCGACGTCCTGCTGACCAACCTGTCGAACCTCGTCCAGTCGGTCGACCGCGACGCCCTGCGCACCACCGTCGACGAGTTCGGCAAGGCCTTCGCGGGCAGCGGTGAGGACCTCCAGACGATCATCGACAGCGGCAACTCCTTCCTGCGCACCGCCGATGAGAACTTCGACGTCACCACCCAGCTGATCGAGGACAGCAACATCGTCCTCAACGGCCAGCTGGCCTCGGAGAGCTCGATCCGCACCTTCGCCAACCAGCTCTCGCTGTTCAGCACCGACCTGGCCCGGGCCGATCCCGACCTGCGCCGAGTGCTCGAGGACGGCTCGTTCGCGGCGAACCAGCTGCGCGGGTTCCTCGAGGAGAACCGTGTCGATCTCGGGGTGCTGCTGAACCGGCTGGTCACCACCGGCGAGATCGTCGTGAAGCGGCTGCCCGGCATCGAGCAGATCCTGGTGCTCTACCCCTACGTCGTCGAGGGCGGCTTCACGGTCGCCTCCAAGGACCCGGACACCGGCCTGTACGACGCGCACTTCGGCCTCGTCACGACGGAGAGCCCGCGTCTGCGCGGCGCGGGTACGACCCGAACGAGACCCGGAACCCCCAGGACCGGTTCGGCAACCCGCTCGATGGACCTGGACGCCCGGTGCACCGAGGCCCCTCCGGTGAACTCGCGCGGCTCGCAGAACGCGCCGCCGCGGGTCGGCACCGACTACGGGCCGATCGCGGCCACCTACGACGCGGGCACGGGTGACCTCCTCTGGGGCGACCACACCGACGGGCTTGACCAACGCCGCTACTGTGGCGCCCGGGTCGCTGGGAGAGGAGTCCTGGAAGTGGCTGTATCTCCAGCCGATGATGTTGCAGTAGACGCTCCACCCGCTCGCCCGTCCCGTCCTTTCCCGCTCACCGCTGTTCTCGTCGCCGTCATCGTCGTCTGCCTCGGCGTCCTGACGTGGCTCTACGTGAGCGACACCGACGGCGGGAAGTCGGCCGGCAGCCGCGTCGCGTCCCTGGTCACCGGTGACGACCGGGGCGCCGACGACGAGCGGGTCGACGAGGCGCGCGCCCGCGACGCGGTCCTGACCGGGGCGACCCAGTACGTCCTGCGCGTCAACACCTTCGGTCCCGGCGACCTCGACGCCCAGAACCAGCTGACCGGCTACCGCGACCGCGTGCACGAGGTGGTCACCCCCAAGCTGCGGGCCTCCTTCGACCAGGGCGTCACGATCGCCGAGGCCCAGGTCAGCCAGTCCGGCTTCGGCCGCGACGCCAAGGTCGTCGCCGCGGGAGTCGTCACGATGAGCGACGACGAGGCGACCGTCATCGCGTCGGTCGAGATCACCAACAACTACCCCGACCCGCAGGACCCCGAGTCGCGGGTGCAGGACCTGCCCCGGCTGATCCGCTACCAGCTCCAGCTGCGCAAGATCGACGGCGCCTGGCTCGCCGACATCGACCAGAAGGTCGGCGAGACCGTGCCCGACCCCGGCCAGATCGAGACGCCCACCGTCCCCGGGACGCCCGCGCCGTCGACGCCCGCCACCCCGGACGCCCCCGGCGACACCGAGGGCGCCTCGTGACGCCCAGCTGGTACGACGTCCTCGACGTCGACGAGGACGCGACCCCGGCCGACATCCGGGCGGCCTGGAAGGTCGCCATCGCCGACCTCGACCCGGGCGACCGCCGGTTCCGCCTGGCCAACCAGGCGGCCGAGGTGTTGCTCGACCCGGACAAGCGGGCCGCGCACGACGCCGAGCTCGCTGCCGCGGACAGGACGCCGCCGAGGCGCCGGTCGTGGCGGTCGCCGAGCCGGCCGACGCGGACGACACCGCCGTGGCCGCTGACGCCACCGTCACTGATCACGCCGTCGTCACGGACGGCGAGGTCGACGACGACGAGGACGACGAGGACGACGAGGACGACGGGCCAGCGGCCCGCGGTCCGCGGACCGTCGCTGGCCTGGGCCTGCGGCTCCTGGTGCTCGCCCTGGTGGCCACGGTGCTCGTGGTGGTCACGGTGGTGGCTCTGGTGCAGGGGGTCGACGACGACGCCGACGCGTCGTCGCTGCCCGACGACCGCCAGATCGAGGACGCCCGGGGCGCGGCCGAGGCCGCGGTCGTGCCGGTGCTCGCCTTCGACTACCGGACGCTGGAGGAGGACCGGGCCGAGGCCCGCACCTACCTCACCGACCGGTACGCGAAGGAGTACGACCGGCTCTTCGAGGCGGCCGTCCTCCCCAACGCCGAGCGGACCCGCACCGTGATCGCGGTCCGCTTCCTCGAGTCCGCGGTCGTCCGCACCGGCGACGACCGGGTCGACGTGCTCGTCTTCGTCAACCGCCGCACGTCGAACAAGCAGCGCACCCAGGACTACTTCGACCAGGTCACCATGCGCATGCTCGAGATCGACGGCACCTGGCTGGTCGACTGCCTGGTCGACCTCCCAGGAGGGTCGCGCGACGTGAGCAGCGGGCGAGCGAGCGACGCCTGGGAGGTGACGGCCACGGGACCGGCGCGGCTCTCTTGACCTGAGCGGCCCGACAGACCATCATCAGTGGCACTGTTCGTCGACCTGGTTTGACGCGGTCTTCTCCGCATGCCGTCGATGCTGTATCGTGGCTCCTTGCGCCTGTCTTCAGATGCGCGTCTGCCTGCCCGGTGGCGGACGTCGTGGTCGGTCAGGACGCTCTCCGGTTCCTCGTCGTCGAAGGATCACTCTTGGCCGCGCGCAGCACCTCTGCCAGCAACACCAGCACCAACTCCCGCTCCACCGCCGCATCTCGCGGCCGCATCTCGTTCGCGAAGATCGCCGAGCCTCTCGAGGTCCCGCAGCTCCTCTCGCTCCAGACCACCAGCTTCGACTGGCTGGTCGGCAACGAGCGCTGGGAGCAGCAGGTCCAGGACCGCACGAACGCGGGCGAGGACGTCTCGCCCAAGTCCGGTCTGCAGGAGATCTTCGAGGAGATCTCCCCGATCGAGGACTTCTCCGAGACCATGTCGCTCTCGTTCGAGGACCCGGTCTTCTACGACCCGAAGTACTCCGTGGAGGAGTGCAAGGAGAAGGACTTCACCTACTCCGCCCCGCTCTACGTCTCGGCCGAGTTCACCAACAACGACACCGGTGAGATCAAGGGCCAGACCGTCTTCATGGGCGACTTCCCGCTCATGACGCCCAAGGGCACCTTCGTCATCAACGGCACCGAGCGCGTCGTCGTCTCCCAGCTGGTCCGCAGCCCGGGCGTCTACTTCGAGCGCACCGCCGACAAGACGTCCGACAAGGACATCTACACCGCGCGCATGATCCCGAGCCGCGGTGCCTGGCTCGAGTTCGAGATCGACAAGCGCGACCTGGTCGGCGTCCGCCTCGACCGCAAGCGCAAGCAGAACATCACCGTCCTCCTCAAGGCCTTCGGCTGGGACAACGAGCGCATCCGCGCCGAGTTCGGCGAGTTCGAGTCGATGATGCTGACGCTCGAGAAGTGCCCGATCAAGGACCCCGCCGACGGCGAGACCGACGAGGACCGCTCCGGCCGCACGGCCGAGGAGGCCGCCGTCCTGCGCGAGGAGCGCCGGGAGAAGATGCAGCACGAGGCGCTGCTCGACATCTACCGCAAGCTGCGCCCGGGCGAGCCGCCCACGCGCGAGGCCGCGGAGACGCTGCTGAACAACTACTACTTCAACCCCAAGCGCTACGACCTCGCCAAGGTCGGCCGCTACAAGATCAACAAGAAGCTCGGTCTCACCGAGGCCTTCGACCAGCAGCAGCTGACGATCGACGACATCGTCGCTGCCATCAAGTACATCGTGGCGCTGCACGACAACCGCACCACGATCGAGATGCCGCAGGGCGAGACCGAGGTCGGCGCCGACGACATCGACCACTTCGGCAACCGCCGCATGCGCACCGTGGGCGAGCTGATCCAGAACCAGCTCCGCACCGGTCTGGCGCGCATGGAGCGCGTGGTCCGCGAGCGCATGACCACCCAGGACGTCGAGGCCATCACGCCGCAGTCCCTGATCAACATCCGCCCGGTGGTCGCGGCGCTGAAGGAGTTCTTCGGCACCTCGCAGCTGAGCCAGTTCATGGACCAGACCAACCCGATCGCCGGTCTGACCCACAAGCGGCGACTGTCCGCGCTCGGCCCGGGCGGACTGTCCCGGGACCGCGCCGGCATGGAGGTCCGCGACGTCCACCCGTCGCACTACGGCCGGATGTGCCCGATCGAGACCCCGGAGGGCCCGAACATCGGCCTGATCGGCTCGCTGGCCTCCTACGGCCGCATCAACCCGTTCGGATTCGTCGAGACGCCCTACCGCAAGGTCGAGAAGGGCAAGATCACCGAGCAGGTCGACTACCTCACCGCCGACGACGAGGACCGCTACGTCATCGCGCAGGCCAACGCCGTCATCGACGACAAGGGCCGGTTCACCGAGGAGCGGGTGCTGGTCCGCCAGCGCGACGGCGAGGTCTCCGAGGTCCTGGCCGACGACGTCGACTACGTCGACGTCTCGCCGCGCCAGATGGTCTCGGTGGCCACCGCGCTCATCCCGTTCCTCGAGCACGACGACGCCAACCGTGCGCTCATGGGCGCCAACATGCAGCGCCAGGCGGTGCCGCTGATCGTCAGCGACAGCCCCCTGGTCGGCACCGGCATCGAGTACCGCGCCGCGGTCGACGCCGGCGACGTGGTCGTGGCCGACAAGGCCGGCGTGGTCAAGGAGGTGTCGGCCGACGTCATCGAGACGATGAACGACGACGGCACCTACACCAGCTACAAGCTGGCCAAGTTCCGCCGCTCCAACCAGGGCACGTGCATCAACCAGCGTCCGCTGGTCGCCGAGGGCGACAAGGTCGACGTCGGCAGCCCGATCGCCGACGGTCCGTGCACCGACCAGGCCGAGATGGCGCTGGGCACGAACCTGCTGGTCGCGTTCATGCCGTGGCAGGGCCACAACTACGAGGACGCGATCATCCTCAGCCAGCGGCTGGTGCAGGAGGACGTCCTCACCTCGATCCACATCGAGGAGCACGAGGTCGACGCCCGCGACACCAAGCTGGGTCCGGAGGAGATCACCCGGGACATCCCGAACGTCTCCGAGGAGGGCCTGGCCGACCTCGACGAGCGCGGCATCATCCGCATCGGCGCCGAGGTCACCACCGGCGACATCCTGGTCGGCAAGGTCACGCCCAAGGGCGAGACCGAGCTGACCCCCGAGGAGCGGCTGCTCCGCGCGATCTTCGGCGAGAAGGCGCGCGAGGTGCGCGACACCTCGATGAAGGTGCCGCACGGCGAGTCCGGCACGATCATCGGCGTCCGCGTCTTCGACCGTGAGGACGGCGACGAGCTGCCGCCGGGCGTCAACCAGCTGGTGCGCGTCTACGTGGCCCAGAAGCGCAAGATCTCGGTCGGCGACAAGCTGGCCGGACGCCACGGCAACAAGGGCGTCATCGCGAAGATCCTGCCCGTCGAGGACATGCCGTTCATGGAGGACGGCACCCCGGTCGACGTCGTGCTCAACCCGCTGGGTGTGCCGCGACGGATGAACATCGGCCAGATCCTCGAGCTGCACCTCGGCTGGCTGGCCAAGCAGGGCTGGGACCTCGACCTCTCGGACGACAAGTCCGACAGCGACTGGAAGCAGCGCCTCATCAAGATCCACGCCGAGAAGGCGGGACCCAACACCAAGGTCGCCACGCCGGTCTTCGACGGCGCCAAGGAGGACGAGATCACCGGCCTCCTGGGCTCGACGATCCCGAACCGCGACGGCGTCCGGATGATCGACGAGACCGGCAAGGCCAACCTGTTCGACGGTCGCTCCGGTGAGCCGTTCGTCGACCCGGTGTCGGTGGGCTACATGTACATCCTGAAGCTCCACCACCTCGTCGACGACAAGATCCACGCGCGCTCGACCGGCCCCTACTCGATGATCACGCAGCAGCCCCTGGGCGGTAAGGCCCAGTTCGGCGGCCAGCGGTTCGGCGAGATGGAGGTCTGGGCGATGGAGGCCTACGGCGCCGCCTACGCCCTCCAGGAGCTGCTGACGATCAAGTCCGACGACGTCCCGGGCCGCGTGAAGGTCTACGAGGCCATCGTCAAGGGCGAGAACATCCCCGACTCCGGCATCCCGGAGTCGTTCAAGGTGCTCGTCAAGGAGATGCAGTCGCTCTGCCTCAACGTGGAGGTGCTGTCGCAGGACGGCTCCGCCATCGAGATGCGCGACGCGGAGGAGGACGTCTTCCGTGCCGCCGAGGAGCTCGGCATCGACCTGTCCCGGCGCGAGCCCAGCTCGGTCGAAGAAGTCTGAGGTGAGGGGTCCCGAGGCTCGCCGGCCGAGCCTCGGGACCGCCCTCCCGCAGTCCCACCTTTTCTCTTCTCAGTACTAACGAAGGACATCAGCCATCGTGCTCGACGTGAACTTCTTCGATCAGCTCAAGATCGGCCTGGCCAGCGCGGACTCCATCCGCGGATGGAGCCACGGCGAGGTCAAGAAGCCCGAAACCATCAACTACCGCACGCTGAAGCCTGAGCGTGACGGCCTCTTCTGCGAGAAGATCTTCGGTCCCACCCGGGACTGGGAGTGCTACTGCGGCAAGTACAAGCGGGTGCGCTTCAAGGGCATCATCTGCGAGCGCTGCGGCGTCGAGGTCACCCGCTCCAAGGTGCGCCGCGAGCGGATGGGCCACATCGAGCTCGCCGCCCCGGTCACCCACATCTGGTACTTCAAGGGTGTCCCCAGCCGGCTCGGCTACCTGCTCGACCTGGCGCCGAAGGACCTCGAGAAGGTCATCTACTTCGCGGCCTACATGATCACCGCCGTCGACGAGGACGCCCGTCACCGCGACCTCTCCTCGCTCGAGGGCAAGGTCGCGCTGGAGCGCGAGCGGCTCGAGAAGCGCCGCGACGTCATGCTGAACGACCGCACGGTCAAGGAGGAGGCCGACCTCGCCGCTCTCGAGGAGGAGGGCGCCAAGGCCGACCAGAAGCGGAAGGTGCGTGACGCCGCCGAGCGCGAGCGCGAGCGCGTCCGCAAGAGCTCCGACCGCGAGCTCGACCGCCTCACCGAGGTGTGGGAGACCTTCAAGTCGCTCAAGGTCCAGGACCTCATGGGTGACGAGCTCCTGTACCGCGAGATGAAGAACTGGTTCGGCAAGTACTTCGAGGGCCACATGGGCGCCACGGCGATCCAGAAGCGCCTCGAGACCTTCGACGTCGAGGCCGAGGTCGAGTCGCTGCGCGAGACCATCGCCACCGGCAAGGGCCAGCGCAAGGTCCGTGCACTCAAGCGGCTCAAGGTCGTCGACGCCTTCCGCAAGACCGAGAACCAGCCGCAGGGCATGGTGCTCGACGCCGTCCCGGTCATCCCGCCGGACCTGCGCCCGATGGTGCAGCTCGACGGTGGCCGGTTCGCGACGTCCGACCTGAACGACCTCTACCGCCGCGTCATCAACCGGAACAACCGCCTCAAGCGGCTCCTCGACCTCGGCGCTCCCGAGATCATCGTCAACAACGAGAAGCGGATGCTGCAGGAGGCCGTCGACTCGCTGTTCGACAACGGTCGCCGCGGCCGGCCGGTCACCGGCCCGGGCAACCGTCCGCTCAAGTCGCTGTCCGACATGCTCAAGGGCAAGCAGGGCCGGTTCCGCCAGAACCTGCTCGGCAAGCGCGTCGACTACTCGGGCCGCTCGGTCATCGTGTCCGGTCCGCAGCTGAAGCTGCACCAGTGCGGTCTGCCGAAGTACATGGCGATCGAGCTGTTCAAGCCGTTCGTCATGAAGCGGCTCGTCGACCTCTCCCACGCGCAGAACATCAAGTCCGCCAAGCGGATGGTCGAGCGCGCCGTGCGTCCCGAGGTCTGGGACGTGCTGGAGGAGGTCATCACCGAGCACCCGGTGCTGCTGAACCGCGCACCGACGCTGCACCGCCTCGGCATCCAGGCCTTCGAGCCGCAGCTGATCGAGGGCAAGGCCATCCAGATCCACCCGCTCGTCTGCACGGCGTTCAACGCCGACTTCGACGGCGACCAGATGGCGGTGCACCTGCCGCTGTCGGCCGAGGCGCAGGCCGAGGCCCGGATCCTGATGCTCTCGACCAACAACATCCTCAAGCCGTCCGACGGCCGCCCGGTCACCATGCCCACCCAGGACATGATCATCGGCCTGTTCTTCCTCACCACCGAGGCCGAGAACGCGGTCGGAACCGGCCGGGTGTTCTCCTCGCCGGCCGAGGCGATCATGGCCCTCGACCGTGGCGAGATCACGGTCCAGAGCAAGATCCGGATCCGGCTCGCCGACGTCGTCCCGCCGCTCGACCTCGAGCTCGGGTCCGACTGGGAGGAGAACCGGTCGATCCTGCTGGAGACCACCCTCGGGCGGTCGCTGTTCAACGACACGCTCCCCGCCGACTACCCCTTCGTGAACCACGCGGTGGGCAAGAAGGCGCTGGGCACGATCGTCAACGACCTCGCCGAGCGGTACTCCAAGGTCGAGGTCGCGGCGTCACTGGACGCGCTCAAGGACACCGGCTTCTACTGGGCCACCCACTCGGGCGTCACCGTCTCGATCGACGACGTGACCACCCCGAGCGACAAGGCCCACATCCTCGAGGAGTTCGAGGGCAAGGCCGCGAAGATCCAGAAGCAGTTCGAGCGCGGCCTGGTCACCGACGAGGAGCGTCGCCAGGAGCTCATCGAGATCTGGACCGAGGCGTCCAACAAGGTCGGTGAGGCCATGGAGGCCAACTTCGACAAGTCGAACCCGATCTACATGATGGTCGACTCCGGCGCGTCGGGAAACATGAACCAGATCCGCCAGGTGGCCGCCATGCGTGGCCTCGTGGCGAACCCGAAGGGCGAGATCATCCCGCGTCCGATCAAGTCGAACTTCCGGGAGGGCCTGACCGTCCTGGAGTACTTCATCGCGACGCACGGTGCCCGCAAGGGTCTGGCCGACACCGCCCTGCGCACCGCCGACTCGGGCTACCTCACCCGGCGCCTGGTCGACGTCTCGCAGGACGTCATCATCCGCGAGGACGACTGCGGCACCGAGCGCGGCCTGCCGAAGACCATCGGCGTCCGCGGCGAGGACGGCGTCGTCCACAAGGACGACAACGCCGAGACCGCGGCCTACGCCCGCACCGCCGCCGGCGAGATCACCCACCCGGACTCCGGTGAGGTGCTGGCGGCCTCGGGCGACGACCTCGGCGACGTCAAGATCGGCGAGCTCGTGGCGGCCGGCATCGAGGAGGTCAAGGTCCGCTCCGTGCTGACCTGCGACGCCAAGACCGGTACCTGCGCCAAGTGCTACGGCCGTTCGCTGGCCACCGGCAAGCTCGTCGACATCGGTGAGGCGGTCGGCATCATCGCCGCCCAGTCGATCGGTGAGCCCGGCACCCAGCTGACGATGCGGACCTTCCACACCGGTGGTGTGGCCTCGGCCGACGACATCACGCAGGGCCTGCCCCGCGTCGTCGAGCTGTTCGAGGCCCGGACGCCCAAGGGCGTCACGCCGATCTCGGAGGTCGCCGGCACCGTCCAGATCGAGGAGACCGACAAGGCCCGCAAGGTCCTGGTCACCCCGGACGACGGCTCGGAGGTCAAGGAGTACGCCGTGAGCCGCCGCTCGCGCCTCGAGGTCGCCGACGGCGACCACATCGAGGTCGGGCAGAAGCTCACCATCGGTACCCCGGACCCGAAGGAGGTGCTCCGCATCCTCGGTGTCCGCCAGGCGCAGCAGCACCTCGTCGACGAGGTCCAGGAGGTCTACCGCAGCCAGGGCGTGTCGATCCACGACAAGCACATCGAGATCATCGTGCGGCAGATGCTGCGCCGGATCACGGTGCTCGAGTCGGGCGAGACCAACCTGCTGCCGTCCGACCTCGTCGACCGGGCCCGGTTCGAGACCGAGAACCGGCGCGTGGTGTCCGAGGGCGGCAAGCCCGCCTCCGGCCGCCCCGAGCTGATGGGCATCACCAAGGCCTCGCTCGCGACCGAGTCGTGGCTCTCGGCGGCCTCCTTCCAGGAGACCACCCGGGTGCTCACCGACGCCGCGATCAACGGTCGCTCCGACAGCCTGCGTGGTCTGAAGGAGAACGTGATCATCGGCAAGCTGATCCCCGCCGGCACCGGCCTGGAGCGTTACCGCAACATCCGGGTCGAGCCCACCGAGGAGGCGCGCGCCGCGGCGTACGCCGTCACCGGCTACGAGTCCTACGACTACGAGTTCGGCGGCGGTCAGGCCGTGGCCCTGGACGACTTCGACTTCGGGTCGTACCAGAACTGAGCGCGCAGGGACCCCGCGAGGAGCGAGCGGGGTCCCGTGGCGCGTGAAGGTTGAGCAAGGCCTGCGGGTGAGGAACGAACCCGCGACGGCCGCGTCGAGACCACGCAATGTCAATGGCCACGGTGGCGAGCACAGCCACCGTGGCCGTTGGCGTGCCCCGAGGTGTTCGGTCGACCGTGCTTCGACCAGCTGACCGCGGGCGCGTTGGCCTCGACCTCACGTGATCTCGACTCGCCCTTCCGACTTCGTCCCTCAGTCGGAGACTCGCTCAATCGTCGCCCGCCACGCGAGTCCGCTCGTTCCTCGCGGTCTCGCTGCGGTCTCGCCCGTCGCGGGGGCCGAACGCCCAGATCGCGTCGGCGTCGGAGCTCGCCGAGCGGACGTACTCGTCGGCCCAGGCGGCGGCGTCGGGGTAGGCCGAGTCGCGCACGATCTCGGCGCAGACGGCGTCGACGTCGATCTCGGTGCGGTGCAGCGACACCGCGCCGTCGTCGAGCAGCGCCCAGTGACCACCGACGCTGCCGTAGGGCATGCCGATGCTGCCGGGGTTGACGACGAGGCGGCGGTCGACGAGACGGACGAACGGCATGTGGGTGTGGCCGCAGACGACGGTGCGGACCTCGTCGGGGAGGTCGGCGAGTACCTCGGCCCAGCGCGCCATCCGGGTGTCGACGAGCACCACCTCGTCGTCGTCGCGGGGGGTGCCGTGGCAGAACACGACCTCGCCGAACCCGGCGACCGGCAGCCGCACCGGGTGGGGGAGGGCGGCGAGCAGGTCGAGGTGGCGCGGCTCGAGCTGGGCGGCCGCCCAGGCCGTCTCCGGATGGGCCGCCGGGGCGCCGCCGGCGACGGCCACCAGCTCTCGGTCGGCGTTGCCCCGCACGAGCACGACCCGCTCCCCGAGTCCGGCGAGCCGGTCGAGCACGGGGACCGGCTGCGGGCCCGACGCGTGGTCTCCGCACACGACGACGAGGTCGGCGGCTGCGACGGCGGGCTCGGCCAGCACGGCCTCGAGCACCGGCAGGACGCCGTGGATGTCGGACAGGACGGCGACGCTCACGCCCCCATCCTGCGGGACCGCACGAACTCTCACGCCTGCCACAGCGTCATGACAGCCGGGTGGCCCAGGCTGGGGATCTCAACCGAAGGAGCTGGAGACATGGCAGGCATGACGACACGCACGATCGTGGCCGGCGGGGTGGCGGGGCTCGGGCTCGCGATCGGCGGGCTCGCGGTCGCGACCGCCGACGACGGTGACATCCGGGCGGACGGAGGGCAGGCGCAGGGGCAGGCGCAGGGACACGGTGGTGGACCGGGGGACCGGCATCGCGGACCGATCGGCGACGGCGAGCTGGCTGCCGACCTGGCCGAGGAGCTCGGCGTCACCGAGGACCAGGTGCGCGAGGCCTGGGAGGCGGTGCGCGACGACCTGAGGCCGGACCGCGCCGACGACGGGCAGCGGGAGGCCCCGGACCGCCGTCGGACGCCGAGCGCGAGGCGCTGCAGACGAAGCTGGCCGCCGCGCTGGCGGAGGAGCTCGACCTGCCGCAGGCCGACGTGGCGGCCGCCCTGGAGAAGGTGCGTGGCGAGGCGGTGGCGGAGGTCCGCACCGAGGCCCGCGCCCGGCTGGTGGAGCGGCTCGACGACGCGGTCGCCGAGGGCGACCTCACCGCGGCCGACAAGGCGTCGGTGCTCAAGGCCTTCGCGGCCGGCGTGATCGGCACAGGACCGCGGGGGCACGGGCAGCGGCTGACCTCGGGCGACCACCGAGGGGCCGGTGGTTGAGGCCGCCTGGGACAATGACGGTATGAGCGCGCGACCCACCTCGACCGACGTCCTGGTCGTCGGCGCAGGCCCGGCCGGCTCGGCCGCGGCCGCCTGGGCGGCCCGGCTCGGCCTCGACGTCGTGCTCACCGACGCCGCCGTGTTCCCGCGCGACAAGACCTGCGGCGACGGCCTCACGCCCCGTGCGATCGGCGAGATGGAGCGGCTCGGCCTCGGCGACTGGCTGCGGGCGCACACGGTCAACCAGGGGCTGCGTGCCCACGGGTTCGGCCAGACGCTGCTACCTGCCGTGGCCCGGCGGCACGCTGCCCGACTGGGGCAGTGCTGTGGCCCGCACCGAGCTCGACGACCACCTGCGCACCACCGCGATCAAGAGCGGCGCCACCGCGATCGACGGCGTGCGCGCCGTCGACGTGCGGCGCGAGGGCCGCCGGGTGGCAGCGGTGGTGATGAAGGAGGGCAGCGAGACGTTCGAGATCGCCTGCCGGCGTCTGGTCGTCGCCGACGGCGTCCGCTCGCCGCTCGGCAAGGTGCTCGGCCGCGCCTGGCACCGCGACACGGTCTACGCGGTGGCCGGGCGCTCCTACGTCGACTCCGAGATGTCCGACGACCCGTGGATCAGCTCCCACCTCGAGCTGCGCGGCGAGGACGGCGACATCCTCAGCGGCTACGGCTGGATCTTCCCGCTCGGCACCGGCGAGGTGAACGTCGGCGTCGGCACCCTGGCCACCGATCGAGCGGCCCGCCAAGGTCGCGATCAAGCCGCTCATGCAGCACTACACCGACGAGATCGCGCGCCGACTTCGGGCTCTCCGGCGAGCTGCGCGCGCCCACGTCGGCCCTGCTGCCGATGGGTGGCGCGGTGTCCAACGTCGCCGGGCCCAACTGGGCCCTCATCGGCGACGCCGCCGCGTGCGTGAACCCGCTCAACGGCGAGGGCATCGACTACGGGCTCGAGACCGGCCGGCTGCTCGCCGAGGAGCTCGTCGACCGGGGTCCCGACGGCGACCTGGAGGGTGCGTGGCCGGCGCTGCTGCGCGACCACTACGGCGAGTCGTTCTCGATCGCCCGCCGGCTCGCCGGCGTCGTCACCGTGCCGAGGGTGCTGCCGGCACTCGGCCCGGCCGGCATGCGCTCGGACTGGCTGATGACCCTCGCGCTGCGCTGGATGGGCAACCTGGTCACCGACGACGACCGCGACCGCGCGGCCCGGGTGTGGCGCTGGGCCGGACGGCGGTCGCTCGCCCTCGACCACCGCCCGCCCTTCACGTGAGTCGCGTGGCTGATCGGGTCTACCGCGCCGTGATCGGCGCGGGCCACGTGGCACTGCGGGCGCTCGACCTCCGGGTGCGCGCCGACCGGCGCCGAGCGGCTGCCGGCGTCCGGCCCGGTGGTGCTGGCCAGCAACCACGTGTCGTTCCCCGACTTCCTCTTCGTCGGCGAGGCGCTGCTCGACACCGGGCGGCTGGTGCGGTTCCTGTGCCGCCACGACATCTGGGACTCCCCGGCCGGGCCGGCGATGGACGGCGATGCGGCACGTGCCGGTCGACCGCGACCGCGCCCGCCGGCACCTACCTGCAGGCGCGCAGCCTGCTGCGGGAGGGCGAGGTGGTCTGCGTCTTCCCCGAGGCCGGGATCTCGGCGGCCTACGTCGTGCGCGCGCTGATGCCCGGCGCGGTCGCGCCTGGCCCGCGAGACCGGCGCGCCGCTGCTGCCGGTCGACGGTGTGGGGCGGGCAGCGGCTGTGGCCGCCAGAAGCGGTCGCTCGGACGAGCCGCTCCCGCGGCCCACGCTGAGTCCGCGGCCGCACCGTCGACGTCCGGGTCGGGCGAGCCGATGACGTGCCGCCGGACGCCGACCTGCGCGCGCACCACCCGGCTGCTCGGCGAGCGGCTGCACGCCGGCCTGGAGGAGCTCCAGCGGCTCCCCGAGCACCGCCCGCGGCCCGGCGAGTGGGCGCCGTGGTACCCCGCCCACCTCGGCGGCGCACGCGGTCGAGCGGGCGGAGTCGTACGCGCTCGACGCGATGCCGCGCTCGGCGGTGCGCGCCCACCTGGGGTCCGGGCTCCGTAGGGTGCGTCCGGCATGAGCGCGCCGGGTGCCAGCGGGTGGCGGCGTACGCCGTCGTTCGTGCGCGACGGCCACGTGCTGCTCAGCCGGCTGGCGCCCGCGGGTCTCGCGCCACGAGCTGTGGACGCTGCCCGGCGGCGGCCTCGACCACGGCGAGGACCCGCGCGACGCCGTGGTGCGCGAGGTCCACGAGGAGACCGGGCTCGACGTCACGATCGGCCCGACCGCCCGCACCTTCTCGCTGCACCTGCCCGACACCTGGCGCAAGGGCCGGCGCGTCGACGCGCACTCGCTGCGCATCGTCTACGACGGCTGGGTGCCGCAGGACGCGCCCGAGCCGCGGGTGCAGGAGGTCGACGGCTCCACGATCGAGGCGGCCTGGAAGCCGGTGGCCGACGTGCTCGACGGCACCGTGCCGACCGTGGCGCTGGTGAAGGAGGCGCTCGCCGGCTACCGGCCCTTCCCGCTGCAGCGGGTGGCGGCCTACGCGCTCGTGCGCCGCGACGCGCCGGGTTCTGCTGACCCGCATCTCGCCGCGCGGCTACCACAGCGGCTCGTGGACGCTGCCCGGCGGCGGGGTCGACCACGGCGAGGAGCCCGCGCGACGACGGTGGCCCGCGAGCTGCGCGGAGGAGTGCGGCCTGGACGGCGAGGTCGGCGACGTCGTGACCGTCCACGACGTGCACCTGCGCGGCACCGGCCCCGACGGGTCGCGACGAGGACTTCCACGGCGTCCACCTCGTGTTCGCCGCCACCGTGCCGGACGGCGCCGAGCCGGTTCGTCGCCGAGACCGACGGCACCACCGACGCCGCGGCGTGGGTCGAGCGAGTCCGCGATCGAGTCGGACGAGGTCCCGGTCGTCGACCTGGTGCGCGAGGCGCTCGCCGCCGCAGCCCGCTGAGCCGGCGCGCCCACCTGGGCCGGGCTACTGTGCGGGACGCTCCGGCTCGGGCGCCGGAGTCGCCTCGACGGGCAGGTCGCCGTCGTCGAGCCGCGCGAGCTGCTCGGCGAGCTCGTCGGCCGGGAGCGGCACCAGGCCGGCCCGCTCGGCCAGGGCGTCGGCCTCCTCGAGCTGGTAGCGCAGGAACGCCATCACCGCGCCGCGGGCCAGCGACCGGGTGGTGCCGGTCGCGAACACCGGCTCGACCAGCGGGTAGTCGCCGCTCGCGATGGTGTCGGCCGTGGGGAACACGCACCGGCCGTCGGCGTCGGCCACGGCCAGCGGTCGCAGCAGGTCGCCGGCCCCGGCGACGTACCCGGCGTGGAAGCGGCCGACCGTGCCCTGGGAGCGGACGACCGCCTGCACGGAGCGGCGGGCGTCGGCGAGCAGGGGATCGAGCCGGCCGAGCTCGGCCTTGGCGGCGCGCCGGGCCGCGCGTGCCCGGTCGAGCTCGGCCTCGGCGCCGCGCACCCGGGCGTCGTCGCTGGCCCGCTCGCGAGGGGGGCGGTCGTCGGCGATGCCGCGCTGCCGCTCGGTGCGGGCGAACCGCAGCTCGCCCCGCGCGATGCGGAACCAGCTGCGCTGGGCCTTGAAGTCGACGACGGCGGCGTCCCACTCCTCCTCGAGCCCGGGGAGCGCGAGCGCCTGCTCGCGGTCGGTGGCGCTGCCCGCCACCAGGGCGAGCGTGCCGGCGTCGTCGGCACCCGCGACGGCGTCCTCGACCTGCGCGAGGGTGAGGCAGTCGGTGACGGGCTCGGTGCCGTTCGCCACCGCCACGACGATGGCGTCGGTCGCGACCTGGAACGGCGCCGCCCCCAGCCCGTTGCCCCAGCAGACCTCCGACTCCGCCGCGCTGATCGGCCGCGACGACAGCACGAGGTCGACCTCGCCGCCGCACAGCCGCTCGAAGGCGCGGTCGACGCCGGAGGCGTCCAGGGTGACCGTGGCACGCCGGCCGGCGGGGGTGGCCCGGAAGCGGCGCTGCGCGAGCGCGGCGAGGCGTGCTTCGTCGCCGTCGACCACCGCTACGCCCGGCGTGGGCTCGGGGAGGTCGTCGCTCGGGACGAGCGTGGAGGGGTCCGGTGCGGCCGAGCCGGCACGATCACCCGGCGTCGTGGTGCAGCCGGCGACGACGAGCGCGATCAGGAGCAGCAGTGCGGGCGGGCCGTGGCGTCGCGTCACGTCGTCCGGGTCGGGGTCGGGGTCGGACGGCGCGGCGGTCGCGCTCTCGATCGTCTCGGCGAACCGGGTGAAGGTCTCGCCGATCTCCTGGAGCCGGGTCGAGTCGGCCGCGACGTCTCGGTGTCCCTCCCCGGTGCGGGCGCGAGCGGTGGCGATGATCCGGTGGGCCTCACGGCGCCCGTGGAGCCGGATGAGCTCCGCGTCGAGCTCGGCCTGGGCGAGGAGCAGCTCGTAGCGACGGGTGGCCTCCGCCTCGATCGCCTCGAGGTGGCGGTGGTGGTTGTGCTCGATCGCCCGCATCGAGGCGATGATCGACGCCGCCACCTCCTCGACGGACTGGTCGACGTCGAGGCTCCGGTCGATGCTCCCGGTCCTGCCCCGGCCGGCTTCGGGGTCGCGGTCCGGCACAGGGGGCGGTACGAGCCCGTCGTCGGCCTCCGCGTCGAGCTGGGCGTTCTCCGCGGCCAGGATCGCCTCGACCCTCGCGGGCGGCAGGATCCGGAGGTGGGCGTCATCGCCCTCGGGACGCTCCTCGCGCGGCCGGCGGTCGCCGAGCCGTCGGCTGAAGTCGACGCGACCGACCCGCTCGTCGGCGGCGGCGATGTCGGCCGGGCTCGGGGCCTGGCCGATGTCGGTGGTGTCGGAGGGGCGCTGGTCGATCAACGTGCACTCCCGGAAACGCTGGAGTCGTCGTGGGGGGCGGAACGGGTGGAGCTGATGGGGTTCGGCGGGGCAGCATCGATGGGGCCGATGTCGGTGGGGGACGTGGGGCCACCGGTCACCTCGACCAGCCGGTAGCGGTCGGTGCTGAACACCTCGCGCAGTCCGGGGGCGGTCCCTCGGGCGGCGTCGGGGTAGCGCCGGCTGAGCAGGTCGAACGTGGGGTCGGTCGACAACAGCAGGTAGTCAACCACCGAAGGCAGATTCTGCGCAGCCCGCGCCCACCCCTCGTCGGTGCGGTCGACCCGGTCGAGGAAGAGGTCGGGGCGGCCGCTGAAGAGCATCACGGCGTAGGTCTGGGCGTTGTCGGTGAGCACGGAGTCGCGCGCGGTCACGTGGTCGCGGATCCACTCGCCCATCGCCTTCTCCTCGTCGTAGCCGACGACGGTGCCGGACACGGTGCGCGCGTCCTCCTGGGAGTCGCGGGTGGCGACGGCGTCGTGGAAGGCCCGCTCGAGGCCCTGGTGCTGGAAGTCGGGCATCGCGTTGAACGTCCAGGGCACGCTCACCAGCAGGGCGAGGCCCAGGGCGACGGCGGCAGGGGCGTGGCGGGTGGTGGAGCGCACCAGCCAGATCCCGCCGACGACGGCGAGCACCAGGATCGGGAGCGCGTTGGCCATCGTCATCGGTGCGTCGGTGAGCCCGAGCAGCGCGGCGCTGCCGGGCACGAGGACGGCGGCGCCGAGCAGGGCGCCCAGCCAGAGCGCGAAGGTGTTGCGGCCCACGAGACCCTGGGCGAGCAGCAGCGGCAGGACGACGATCGCGAGCGGCGCGCCGTCGATGAGGAGACGGCCGGTGTCGGCGACCAGGTCGAGGAGCGCGACGTCGCCGCGGCCGCCGACCGAGGCCGCGATGTCACTGCTGTCGGAGATCCAGGCCGTCGGGCGACCGAGGAGCACGAGGCAGAGCAATGTCCACAGCGCCACGGCGTAACCGGCAGGGGCTGCGAAGCCGATCGTGGTGCCCTCGATCTCGCGGCCGCCGGCACCGAGTCGGGCGAGGATGGCCGCCACGGCCACCGCGGCGACCACGAAGAACACCAGGCTGGTGTAGCCGGTGAGCGAGGCGAGTCCGAAGCACAACCCGGCCACCATGACGAAGCGGATGTCGGCGGTGACGTACCACGCGAGCAGGGCGCCGACCGCCGCCACCACCAGGGAGAGCCACAAGAAGCTGCGTCCGCCGAGCGAGGCGTTCATGACGACGAGCGGGTTGAGACCGAGGCCGACGAGCACGAGCAGCCGTAGCGAGAGCCGGACCTGGGCGCGCCGCAGCATCGTGTTGAGCAGCACCATCGTGAGTGCCGCGAAGACCGCCGAGACCACCGGCACCACGACCAGGGAGCTCGTGAGCGCGGGTACCACCGAGAAGGCGGCGGCGACCAGGGTGCTCAGGGGCGCGTAGTCGAACCCGACGGCCGACAGCTTGGCCGGCTCGTCGTGGAACAGCATCAACCCGCGGTTGAACCGGTCGAGGGTCTCGAAGCCGACGACGTGCAGCCGCACCACCAGCCAGTAGCCGATCAGGGAGTAGGCGGCCAGGAAGCCGGCGAAGACCGCCAGGCTCTCACCGCGCCGGCGCTCGATGTCGAGCGGCCGCTTGGCGGTCGACTGCACCACGGTGGTCAGGCGCTCGCGGTCGGGCACCCCTCGCCCGGTCGCCGGGGGCAGGGTGGGTTCGGAGAGGGTCACGGCTGCCCGTCCCTCACCGCGGGGTCGGGCCCGTGGAGCCCGTGCTCGGTCTTCTCCCAGTAGAAGGGGTTGGTGAACAGCTGGAGGAAGCCCTTCCACGCCGCGTAGCTCATCAGGGCCCAGTAGAGCGGTGAGAGCAGTGCGGTGCGGACCAGCCCGAACTCGCCGCGCTGCAGCGCGCCGGCGACGTTGAGGTAGACGAAGGCGAAGTTGCCCACGAGCAGCATCAGGCTCGCGACGTAGTAGACCGGGCTCGGGAAGACCTGCTCGATGGCCGACCACTGCGTGAGGGCGTACAGCGCGGTGAGCGTCCAGAACACCGGGTTGAGCAGCAGCACCGCGGTGGCGCCCATCGTGAGGTTGAAGGCGAGGAAGCCGCGCAGCCCGGTCTGCCGGGCCAGGCGCAGCGGGTGCCGCATGTGCACCAGCCAGGTCTGGAGGTAGCCCTTGTTCCAGCGCGAGCGCTGCCGCACCCAGTTGCCGACTGCCGAGTTGGCCTCCTCCAGCGTGGTGGAGTCGATCATCGCCGTGCGGAACCCCTCGCGGTGCAGCCGGACGCCGAGGTCGGCGTCCTCGGTGACGTTGTAGGGGTCCCAGGCGCCGAGGTCGCGCAGCGTGGCGGTGACGAAGTGGTTGGAGGTGCCGCCCAGCGGGATCGGCGCGTCGGTGTCGCCCATCGCCGGGAGCACGAGCTCGAACTGCATCGAGTACTCGCCGGCGAACCACGACGTCAGCAGGTTCTGCCCCTGGTTGTAGTGGTTGAGCTTCGCCTGGATGCACACGACGTCGTCGGTGGTGGCCCGGAACGCCACGACCGCCTTCTTCAGCTGATCGGGGTCGGGCCGGTCCTCGGCGTCGTAGATGACGCAGTAGGTGCCGGTGGCCAGCTGGAGGCCGTAGTTGCAGGCCTTCGGCTTCGTCTTCGGCAGCGAGTCCGGCACGACCACGAGGTGGAAGTGGGGCGGCAGCGACAGCGCGCGGATCGCCTCGACGGTCTCGACGTCGTCCTCCTCGCACAGCAGCTTCACGTCGAGCCGGGTGCGCGGGTAGTCGAGGGCCTCGAGGTCGCGCACCAGCCGCTCGACGAGGCCGGCCTCGCGGTAGAGGGGTACGAGGACCGTGTAGACGGGCAGCGTGCGCTCGTCGAGGGCGGCGAGCTCCTCGTCGGTGACGTCGGTCTCGAGCCGGGTGCCGAGGGCGTGCACCGTGAGCCGCACCCGGTACAGAGCGACGCCGAGGTAGAGCGCGCTGCACAGGCCGACGACGGCGATCGCGGTCGGCCCGGGCCAGAGCACGCCGCACACGATGGTCACCACCGCCGCGGTCATCAGCACGGTGCGCTGGGCGAGGGTGGTGACGACGTGGGCCGAGGAGTCGGGATCGGTGTCGCGGAGCAGGCCGGTGGCGACGTCGGCGTAGCGCTCGCTGTGCACGCGCTGGATCAGCTGGTCGACGTCGATGCGGTTGGCCAGGAGCTGGCGGACGGGCCGGCCGAGCGCCTGCACGACGGCCGCGGCGTCGTCGCCGTCGAGTGGCCGGGTGACGGCGACCAGCATGGTCTCGCCGGCCTCGGCGACCGGGATCGCCTGGAGTCGGCGGGCCAGCGGCTCGGGGAGCCGGCGGGCGAGCTCGTAGTCGGGCTCGAACCGGGTGAGCCCGACCCGCTGGAGCTGGTAGCGCTCGGAGAGGGCCGCGACGCGCACGTCCTCGGAGATCGCACCGTGGGCGACGAGGATCTCGTCGAGCGGGTCGCCGGTGCGGGCGTACTCGACCATCGCCGCCAGGAGCTGCTCGTCGCTGACGAGGCCGCTGCGGGTGAGCATGCGCGCCATCTGCATCCGGGCCCGCCGGGCCGCGGGGGTCTCGATCGGGGCCTCGGCCGGGGGGTAGGCCTCGTCGAGCAGCGGCCCGATCTCCTCGCTGTCGTGCTCCACCAGGATGACGGCCCGGCCGAGCCGGTCGGTGACGACGTGCCGGGTGATCGGGTCGTCGGCGCCCACGGCGGCGACGAGCACGTGGCCGTCGTGGTGCTGGTAGGCCACGACCCGGAAGGTGCGGCAGATGCCCTCCGGGAGCGCGTGCAGCAGCGACCGGTCGACACCGTCCGGGATGTGGGGGACCGCGCTGGTCACGTAGATGCTCACCGGGCGCCGGACCCGGGGGTCGCGCGGGCTGCGGAGTTGATCGGTTCGACGGGGGTGAGCGGGCACGCAGTCGTGCCGCCCGCGGCCGTGGGCAGGCCACGGTCGAGCGGACGCGGCGCAGGCGTCTGCACCGACATCGTCACATCCCCCCTGATGTCCCGGTGCCACGCATGATGGCCGAGGGTCGCGTGGGCGACCGCCGGGCTGTGTCCTTGCCAGTGACGCACGCCGCCCGGGAGGGGGTCAACCAGCGGGTGGTAACAATGCTCGTTACCCGATGGTGGACCATCGTTGGAGCGATACGGGGGGCGGTAACCGACGGTCGCGGCGGGGCTCGTGACCCCTGGTTCTAGAGTGGCGCAATGGGTGAGACGGTCTTCACGTACGGCGCCCCGGCGCTCAAGTTCGGGTCGGGTGCAGCACGGGAGATCGGGCACGACGTGGCGGCGCTCGGCGCCCGCCGCGCGCTGCTCGTCACCGACGCCGGCGTGGCCGCCGCCGGGCACGCTGCCACGGTGGCCGACTCGCTGAGCGGGGCCGGCGTCGAGGTGACCGTCTACGACGGCGCCCGCGTCGAGCCCACCGACGAGTCGCTGTCCGCCGCGGCGCAGTTCGCGCGCGACGCCGGCCCCTTCGACGCGGTGGTCGCGGTCGGTGGCGGCTCGGCGATCGACACGGCCAAGGCGGTCGACCTCCTTCTCACCAACCCCGGTGACCTGCTCGACTACGTCAACCCACCCGTCGGCGGTGGGCGGGCGCCGTCGGCCCCGCTGCTGCCGCTGGTGGCCGTGCCGACGACCACCGGCACCGGCAGCGAGAGCACCACCGTGTGCGTGCTCGACGTCCTCGCCCAGCACGTGAAGACCGGCATCAGCCACCCCCGGCTGCGGCCGACGATGGCGATCGTCGACCCCGCGCTCACCCTGTCCCAGCCGGCCACGGTCACCGCCGCCGCGGGCCTCGACATCCTCAGCCACGCCCTGGAGAGCTACACCGCGCGGTGGTTCGGCGAGTTCGACGCCAAGGAGCCCGAGCAGCGGGTCCCGTACTGCGGTGCCAACCCGATCGCCGACGTCTGGAGCGAGCGCGCGATGGGACTGCTCGCCGGGTCGTTCCGCCGCGCCGTGGCCGACGGCTCGGACGTGCGCGCCCGGGAGGAGATGGCGATGGCGGCCACCTTCGCCGGCCTGGGCTTCGGCAACGCCGGGGTGCACGTGCCGCACGCGAACGCCTACCCGATCGCCGGGCGGGTGCGCGACTTCCGCCCCGCCGGCTACCCGCAGGACCAGGCGATCGTGCCGCACGGCATGGCGGTCTCCCTCACTGCGCCCGCCTCGTTCCGGTTCACCTTCGACGCCTCGCCCGAGCGGCACCTGCGCGCCGCCCGGCTCCTCGACCCCTCCGCCGCCGACGAGCCTGACGGCCCCGAGGTGCTCCCCGGCGTCCTGGTGCGGCTGCTGCGCGACGTCGGCCTGCCCAACGGCCTCGCCGAGGTCGGCTTCGGCGCGGCCGACGTCGACGACCTCGTCGCCGGCTCGCGCCAGCAGGCCCGCCTGCACGCCATCGCCCCCAAGCAGCTCACCGACGACGACCTGGCCGGTGTGTTCCGGGACTCCCTCGAGCACTGGTGAGGTGGGTCGGGGGGCCGGAATTCACCGGCCGGCCGGTGAATTCCGCGGTCCGGAGCCGAAAACCCGGGCAAAACCGCGGAGTTTCTCGGCCCAGTCGGCGTCGACCTAGGCTGCGTAGGTGAAGCCGCGACATCGTCACCTCGTGATCACGCTCGCGCTCGTCGCGCTGCTGGTGGTCGTGGTGGTGGCGGCGGTGGTGGGGTGAAGGGTCCGCGGCCGCTCGCCGACGTGCTCGCCGAGGTGCGAGCGCTGCTCCTCGACGACGGCGACCTGGTGCGGGCGGTGGCCTCGGGACGGCGGCGGGGCACCACGCCCGCGTGGCGGCGGGTCGAGCTGCGCTACGTCGACCTCAAGGCCGGGCGGCACCTCCAGGCCACCGGCTACGACGACACCCAGGCCCACACCGCCAACCACGCGGCCGGCGTCGGTGCGGTCGAGGCGGTCGACGCACTGCTCGCGGAGCCGTTCGGCCACTGGCACGTCGAGACGGCGTCGGCGACCCACCAGGTGCGGGTGACCAAGCGGGGGGACGCCGTCCTGACCCGCTCGGTCCGCACCGCCCCGGTCGAGGCCGACCGTGACCACGACCGCACCAAGAGCCGGCTGCTGCCCGAGTCGGACCCGCTGTTCGCCGCCCTCGGGCTCACCGGGCGCGACGGCACCGTCAAGCCGAGCCGGCAGTCGAAGTACCGGCAGGTCGAGGACTTCCTGCGCGTGCTCGACTCCTCGGTCACCGAGGCGCTCGAGGCCGGCCACCTGCGCCGGCCGACCGAGGAGGAGCCGCTGCGGGTCGCCGACCTCGGCTGCGGCAACGCCTACCTCACCTTCGCCGCGCAGCGGTTCCTCACCGGCGAGCGCGGGCTCCCGGTGGTGGTCACCGGCGTCGACGTGAAGGAGCAGTCGCGCTCCCACAACGAGGCGGTGGCTGCCGGGCTAGGGCTGCCGGCCGAGTTCGTGGTGGGCTCGATCCGCGACGCCGTGCTGCCGCGGCCGCCCGACGTCGTGCTCGCGCTGCACGCCTGCGACACCGCCACCGACGAGGCGCTCGCACGGGCCGTCGAGTGGGAGGCGCCGCTGGTGCTGGCCGCGCCGTGCTGCCACCACGACGTCGCCGCCCAGCTGCGGCTGGCTCCCACGCCGGCGCCGTACGCCGAGCTCACCCGGCACGGAATCCTGCGCGAGCGGCTGGCCGACACCCTCACCGACGCGCTGCGGGCCTCGCTGCTGCGCCAGCACGGCTACCGGGTCGACGTCATGCAGTTCGTGGCGAGCAGGCACACCCCGCGCAACACCCTGCTCCGCGGCGTGCGCACCGGGGTGGCGCCGGACGACGCCGTCCGGCGCGACTACGACGAGCTCGTGACCACGTGGTCGGTGCGGCCGGCGCTCGCCGGCCTGCTCGGACGGTGAGACCGGTGGGCGTCCTCGCGGCCCTCGCGGTGGCCGTACCGCTCACGATCGGCTCGGTGCTCGCGGTGACCACCGGCTCCGACGGTGGCAGCGAGGTGGTGTTCACGTTCTCCGACCCCGACATCGTCGAGTCCAGCGGCCTGGTGGTGCGGGGCGGGCGGTTCGTGACCGTCAACGACTCCGGCGACACCGGCCGCGTGTTCACCGTCGACCGGTCCGGCGACACCGTCGGCACCACCGGCTGGGGCGACGCCGTCGACGTCGAGGCGGTGGCGCCGTGGGGGCCGGGCGAGGTGCTCGTCGGCGACATCGGCGACAACCTCGGCACCCGCGCGTCGGTCGAGCTGGTGGCGGTGCCGGTGGGGCGCGGCGACCGGCAGGCCGAGGCGACCACCTACGAGGTGGTCTACCCCCGTGGGCCGCAGGACGCCGAGACGCTCATGGTGCACCCGCGCACCCGGCAGGTCGTGGTGGTGACCAAGGGGATCTTCGGCGGCGACGTGCTCGTCCCCCGCGGACCGCTGCGCGAGGACCGCCCGAACCGGCTGCGGCGGGTCGGCACCGCTCTCGGCGTCGCCACCGACGGCGCCTTCTTCCCCGACGGTCGTCACCTCGTGGTGCGCGACTACACGCGGGCGGTCGTCTACGCGTGGCCGTCGCTGCGGCGGGTCGCCGGGTTCGACCTGCCCGCCCAGCCGCAGGGGGAGGGCATCGCCGTCGACCCGGAGGGCCGGGTGTTCGTGAGCACCGAGGGCGCGCGCTCGGAGGTGCGGCGCGTCGACCTTCCGGACCGGGTGCGACGGGCGGTCGCGCCACCGCCGCCCGACCCGCCGGACCCGACGCCGACGGCGGTGCCGGACGCGGTGCCGGACGCCGGGCCGGACGCCGGGCCGGACGCCGGGCCGGACGCCGGGCCGGACGCCGGGCCGGACGCCGGACCGGTCCTCGAGGAGGGCGACCGGCCGGTGTGGCCGTGGGCGGTCGGTGGGCTGGTCGGCCTCGCGGGCCTCGCCGTGCTGGTGCGGTCGCTGCGCCCTCGCTAGCAACGGCCTCCTCCGGGGTGGGGCCGACGGGCCGCGCGCCTTTCTATCCTCTCGGCGTGGTGCGCCTGCGGAAGACCTCGCCCGCCCAGCCCGGCTGGACCCGGCGGCGCGCCGGCAGGGGCTTCTACTACCTCGACCAGCACGGCGAGCGGCTCTCGGCGGAGGACACCCAACGGGTGCGCGACCTCGTGATCCCCCCGGCGTGGAAGGACGTCTGGATCACGCCGTTCCCGAACGGCCACCTGCAGGCGGTGGGCACCGACGACGCCGGCCGGCGTCAGTACCTCTACCACCCGGAGTGGCGGCTTCGGCGCGACGCCGAGAAGTTCGACCGGATGCTGCTCTTCGGCAAGGGGCTGGTGAAGGCGCGCGAGCTGGTGCTCGCCGACCTCGGCCGGGAGGGGATGCCCCTGGAGCGGGCCTGCGCGGCCGCCGTCCGGCTGCTCGACCTCGGCTACTTCCGGATCGGCAACGACGTCTACGCCGACGAGAACGGCTCTTACGGGCTCACCACCCTGGAGCGCCGGCACGTGAAGCGGCACCAGGACCGCCTCGTGTTCACCTTCACGGGCAAGTCCGGCGTCGACCACCGCATCGAGATCGACGACCGGACCGTCATCGAGGCCGTCGACATCATGCGGCGCCGGCGGAGCAAGGACGACCCGCGACTGATGGCCTACAGGAACGGGCGCTCCTGGCGGGCGGTCATCCCCGACCTCGTGAACACCTACGTGCGGGAGACCACCGGCCTGGAGTCGACGGCGAAGGACTTCCGCACCTGGCACGCCACGGTGCTCGCCGCCGCGGCGCTGGCCGAGAGCACCGAGCCCGGCGAGACCAAGGCGTCGCGGAAGCGGGCGATCTCGGGGGCGATGAAGGAGGTCTCGGAGTTCCTCGGCAACACCCCGACGCTGGCCCGCAGCTCCTACGTCGACCCGCGGGTGATCGAGGCCTACGAGCGGGGGCTCACCATCGCCTCCACCACCCGGCGCCGGCACGGCACCCCCGACCTGCGGCAGGCCGCCCTCGAGCGCGCCACGCTGCGCCTCATCAAGGAGGTCGACCCGAGATGACGCTGTCGGTCACCGCCGTCCAGGGCGACATCACCGCCCAGGAGGTCGCCGCCGTCGTCAACGCCGCCAACCGGTCGATGCGCGGCGGGGGTGGGGTGGACGGCGCCATCCACCGCGCCGGCGGCTCCGCGGTGCTCGAGGACTGCGTGCGCCGCTTCCCCGACGGCCTCGCCACCGGTGACGCCGGCTGGACCACGGGCGGGGACCTGCCGGCGCAGTGGGTGATCCACGTGGTCGGCCCCAACCGTCACGCCGGCGAGAACGACCGCGGCCTGCTGCTCTCCTGCTATGCCCGCGCGCTGGAGGTCGCCGACGAGCTCGGCGCCCGCACCGTCGCCTTCCCGCTGGTGTCTGCCGGTGTCTACGGCTGGTCGCAGGCGGAGTCGGTCGACTGCGCCCTCGAGGCGTTCCGCGCCGCCGACAGCCGGGCCACCGGCGTCACCGAGGCGAGGCTCGTCGCCTTCGACGCCGCCGCCCTCGGGGTGATCGAGAGCGCGCTACGCGGATAGTCCCTGACGTAAATCAACATTCAGAACCGGCCCATGTTGATTTACGTCAGGGACTATCGCGCTCGGCGGCCCTCAGAGGTGGTCGACGACCCAGTCGATGCAGCGGGTGAGGGCCACGACGTCGGCGGGGTCGACGGCGGGGTACATCGCGATGCGGAGCTGGTTCTGGCCGAGCTTGCGGTAGGGCTCGGTGTCGACGATGCCGTTCTCCCGCAGCACCGCGGCGACCACGGCGGCGTCGACGCCGTCGACGTTGATCGTGCCGATCACCAGCGATCGGTGGTCGGGGTCGGCGACGTAGGGCGTCGTGTACGACGTCCGCTCGGCCCAGCCGTAGAGCGCGTCGGACGACGCCGTGGTGCGGTCGACCATCCCGGCCAGGCCGCCGGAGGCGTTCATCCAGTCCAGCTGCTCGGCCATGAGGAAGAGCGTCGCCACCGACGGGGTGTTGTAGGTCTGGTTCTTCGCCGAGTTCTCGATCGCCGTGGGGAGGTCGAAGAACGCCGGTACGTGCCGGTCGGAGGCCGCGACGCGGGCGGCCCGCTCCAGGGCGGCGGGGGACATGAGGGCGATCCACAGCCCGCCGTCGGAGGCGAAGCACTTCTGCGGCGCGAAGTAGTAGACGTCGCACTCGGCGAGGTCGACCGGCAGGCCGCCGGCGCCGGAGGTGGCGTCGATGAGCACCAGGGAGTCGGACGACGCCGCGGCGGGTCGCACCACCGGCGCCATCACGGCGGTGGAGGTCTCGTTGTGCGCCCAGGCGTAGACGTCGACGCCGTCCTCGGCGACGGCGACCGGTCGCGAGCCCGGCTCCGAGGAGATCACCGTCGGCTCGTCCAGCCACGGCGCGGCGGCGGCGGCCGCGGCGAACTTGGAGGAGAACTCGCCGAACGCGAGGTGCTGGCTCCGCCGCTCGACCAGGCCGTGGGTCGCGACGTCCCAGAACGCGGTGGCGCCGCCGTTGCCGAGCACGACCTCGTAGCCCGCCGGGACCGTGAACAGGTCGCGCAGACCCGACCGGACCCGGCCCACCAGGTCGCGCACGGGCGCCTGCCGGTGCGAGGTGCCCATGAGCGAGTCCCCCGTGGCGGCGAGCGCGTCGAGGTGCGACGTCTGCACCTTCGAGGGCCCCGCACCGAACCGTCCGTCGGCGGGCAGCAACTCGGTGGGAATCGTGAGGCTCACCGTCCTATCGTGGCAGCCGTGACCGCGACGGAACTGGGTGCGTCCACGCTGCGCCTGGTGCAGGTGGGCTACGAGCACCCCGACGCCCTCCGGCTCGTCGAGGCGGTGCAGGAGGAGTACGTCGTGCGCTACGGCGGGCGCGACGAGACCCCGCTCGACCCGCTGATGTTCGTGCCCCCGCACGGCAGCTTCTACGTCGGCTACCTGGGAGCGGAGGCCGTGACCACCGGCGCCTGGCGCGCGGCGGAGGTCACGGCGTTCGGCGAGGACCGCGTGGCCGAGGTGAAGCGGATGTACGTGGCGCCGCAGGCCCGCGGGGCCGGTCTCGCCCGCGCGGTGCTCGCCCACCTGGAGCGCACCGCCGTCGAGGCGGGCCACCGTGCGATGGTGCTCGAGACCGGCCACGGGCAGCCGGAGGCGATCGCGCTGTACCAGTCCGCGGGCTACGTCCCGATCCCGAAGTACGGCTTCTACGCCTGTGTCGAGGGCTCGGTGCACCTCGGCCGGCGGCTGGTGCCGGAACAGCATCAAGGGCCGCCTCGCCGCGACCGATAACCACCGGTGATCCTCGCGCGCCGCCCCCTGCTCCTGGCCATCGCGGTGCTCGCCGCCGTGCACGCCATGATGCCCGGCCCCCCGCCCGTGTCGTGGCCGGCCGCGGCGGCAGCGGTCTACCCGCTCGAGGACTTCGCGCCCTACCAGCCGGCCACCCGCTGCGTGCGCCGCGCGCAGCCCGGGACCGTGATGCTCGCCCGCTACCTGGTGCGCCGGCACGGCGGCGGCACGGGGCCGATCACCCGCCGGTGCGGGGGCAGCCGCTCCGAGCACACCGAGGGTCGCGCCTTCGACTGGACCAACGACGCCACCACCCGGGCCGGCCGGCAGCGCGTGGCGGGCTTCCTGCGCGAGGTCCTCGCCGCCGGACCCTCCGGCGAGCGCGCCGTCGTCGCCCGCCGGATGGGGATCATGTACGTCATCTGGAACGACCGGATGTTTCCCGCCTGGAACCAGTTCCGGCCCGAGCCGTATCGGAGCTCGTCGTGCCGGTCGCTCAAGCGGTGCTCCCCGACGCTGCGGCACCGCGACCACGTGCACATCTCGCTGACGCGGCAGGCCGCGCAGCGCCGGACCTCCTGGTACCGCTACCGGCTGGACGGGTGAGCCGGCCGCTCGGCGGCGGGTGCCGGAGGCCTCAGGACTCCGCCCACTCCGAGCGCCAGCCCTCCACCTCGTCGGCCCCGCGGGGCTCCGGACCGGCGTAGACGGCCGAGGGGCGGATCAGCCGGCCGGTGCGCTTCTGCTCGAGGATGTGCGCCGACCAGCCGCCGGTGCGGGCGCAGGTGAACATCGAGGTGAACATCGCCGGAGGCACCTCGGCGAAGTCGAGCACGATCGCGGCCCAGAACTCCACGTTGGTCTCGAGGACGCGGTCCGGTCGCCGGGCCTTCAGCTCGGCGAGTGCGGCCTTCTCCAGCGCCTCGGCCACCTCGTAGCGGGGCGCGCCCAGCTCGCGGGCGGTGCGGCGCAGCACGCGGGCGCGAGGGTCCTCGGCCCGGTAGACGCGGTGGCCGAACCCCATCAGCCGCTCCCCGGAGTCGAGCAGGCCCTTCACGTACGCCTCGGCGTCGCCGCTCTTCTCGACGTCGTCGATCATGCCGAGCACCCGCGACGGTGCGCCGCCGTGCAGCGGGCCGCTCATCGCGCCGATCGCGCCGGAGAACGCGGCCGCGACGTCGGCGCCGGTGGAGGTGATGACGCGGGCGGTGAAGGTGGAGGCGTTCATGCCGTGCTCGGCGGCGCTGCTCCAGTAGGCGTCGATGGCGTGCGCGTGCTGCGGGTCGGCCTCGCCCTTCCAGCGGATGAGGAACTTCTCCGCGAGCGTGCGGCCCTCGTCGACCGCCTTCTGCGGCACGACGGCCTGGTTCAGCCCACGCGCCGACTGCGCGGCGTAGGAGAGCACCATCACCGCGAGCCGGCCGATGTCGTCACGGGCCTGCTCGTCGCTGATGTCGTAGGTCTGGCCGAACCCGAAGGCCGGCGCGAGCATCGCCACCGCCGCCTGGACGTCGACCCGCACGTCACCGGTGTGGACGGGCAGGTTGTACGGCTCGGCGGGGGCGAGCCCCGGCGTGTAGGCGCCGTCGATGAGCAGTCCCCAGACGTTCTCGAACGGGACCCGGCCGACGATGTCCTCGATGTCGACGCCGCGGTAGCGGAGCGCCGATCCTTCCTTGTCCGGCTCGGCGATCTGCGTCTCGAACGCGACGACGCCTTCCAGCCCGTGGTGCACCTCGGTCATGACGTCTCCCTCTCCTCGAGCAGCGTCGGGCATTCTGCACCACGCCCCCGGGTGAGCACGCAGGTCCTACCGTGAGGGGCATGGGAGACAACACGCACGACGACGCCGAGGTGGCCGCGCTGCGTGCGGAGTACGCCGCCGGCGGGCTCGCCGAGGCCGACCTCGCCCCCGACCCGATCGCGATGTTCGAGCGCTGGTTCGCCGACGTGCGCGGCGCCAACCTGCACGAGCCGAACGCCATGGTGCTCTCCACCGCGGACGGACACGGCGTGCCGTCCTCGCGGATGGTGCTGCTCAAGGGGTTCGGCGCCGACGGCTTCCGCTTCTTCACCAACACCGCGTCCCGCAAGGGCGACGACCTCGCGGCCAACCCGCGCTGCGCGCTGCTCTTCCCCTGGCACCTGCTCGAGCGGCAGGTCCGCGTCGAGGGCACCGCCACTCGGCTGCCCGAGGCGGACGTCCGCGAGTACGCCACCTCCCGCCCGCGGGGCTCGCAGCTGGGGGCGTGGGCGTCGCACCAGTCCCGCCCGGTCGCCGACCGCGTCGAGCTCGACGCCGCCTACGCGGCCGCCGAGGCCCGCTTCGACGGCGTCGCCGACGACGCGATCCCGGTGCCCGAGGAGTGGGGCGGCTACCTGGTGCGTCCCGAGGTCGTCGAGTTCTGGCAGGGCCGCCGCGGCCGGCTGCACGACCGGCTCGTCTACCGACGCGACGGCGACGGCTGGGCCACCGGACGCCTCGCCCCCTGACGACTCCCCGGCCCCGGCGGGAAACCCCTTGAAGGGCACCGGGCGCAGACCTACGCTCGTGGCACACGGGAAAGGAGGTGGTCCGAGGAATGAGTTCTTCAAGGACGCGTGAGGTGGCTGCCCGCTAGCAGCCCCAGCATCACGGTGGGTCGAGACACCCACCGAGGCTGCTGGTGAATCCATCGCAGTCACCCGACCCGCAGGCGATCCGGGATCACGTCCCCCGGAGTGGTTGGTCCTCAGGACCAGCCGGTGCCTGCGGGTCGCTGCGTTGTGGGGAGGAAGTGGGGCGGCCGCGGCGGCCCTCGAAAGTTGCAGATGGCAACCAACGGGGAATATGGTTGCCGACGGCAACCGTTACCACCTCGTGAAGGACGCGATGACGCAGACCGCAGCCCCGCTCGCCACCGAGCCGGCCGCCCCGATGACGCACCGCGAGGTGCTCACGGCGCTGAGCGGCCTGCTGCTGGCCATGTTCGTGGCGATGCTGTCCAGCACGGTGGTCACCAACGCGCTTCCGGCCATCGTCACCGACCTCGGCGGCACCCAGACCGGCTACACCTGGGTCGTCGTGGCCACGCTGCTCGCGATGACGGCCAGCACCCCGCTGTGGGGCAAGGCGGCCGACCTCACCAGCAAGAAGGTGCTGGTGCAGTCGGCGCTCGTCGTCTACTCGATCGGCTCGCTCGTGGCGGCCTTCGCGCCCACCATGGGCGTGCTCGTCGGCGCCCGCGTCGTCCAGGGCCTCGGCGTCGGCGGCCTCACCGCGCTGGTGCAGGTGGTGATCGCCTCGATGGTCTCGCCGCGCGAGCGGGGTCGATACTCCGGCTACATCGGTGCGGTCTTCGCGGTCGCCACCGTGAGCGGCCCGCTGCTGGGCGGGCTGGTCGTCGACAGCCCGCTGGGGTGGCGCGGCTGCTTCTTCGTCGGCCTGCCGTTCGCGCTCGCCGCGATGATCGTGCTGCAGCGCACCCTGCACCTGCCCGTCGTCAAGCGACCCGCGAAGGTCGACTGGCTCGGCGGCACCCTGATCGTCGGCGGCGTGAGCGTCCTGCTGGTGTGGGTCTCGCTCGCCGGTCAGCAGTTCGCCTGGGCGTCGCCCACCACCGCGCTCCTCGTCACCACGGGAGTGCTCGTGATCGTCGCCGCCGGGTACGTCGAGGCACGGGTCGCCGCCGAGCCGGTGATCCCGATCCGGTTGTTCCGCGACCGCACCGTGGTGCTCGCCGTGGTCGCCGGCGTGATGATCGGCGTCGCGATGTTCGGCGCCACGGTCTACCTCAGCCAGTACTTCCAGCTCTCCCGCGGCATGAGCCCCACCGAGGCCGGGATGATGTCGATCGCGATGGTCGGCGGGCTGCTGCTCGCCAGCATCTCCACCGGCCGCCGCATCACCACCACCGGCCGGTGGAAGCACTTCCTCGTCGGCGGCACCGCCCTCGTCGTCGTCGGGCTGGCGCTGCTCGCCACGATCGACGCCGACACCCCGCTGGTCGAGGTCGGTCTCTTCATGTTCGTGGTCGGTCTCGGCCTCGGCGCCACGATGCAGAACCTCGTGCTCGCCGTGCAGAACGCCGTCCCCACCGCCGACCTCGGAGCGGCCAGCTCCACGGTGGCGTTCTTCCGTTCGATGGGCGGATCGGTCGGCGTCTCGGTGCTGGGCGCGCTGCTGGCCCACCAGGTGACCCGCGACGTCGGCGACGGCCTGGCCGCGCGGGGGATCCCACCCAGCGGCGGCGGGACCCGCGACATCCCCGACCTGGACACGCTGCCGCCCGTCGTGCGCGACCTCTACGAGCACGCGTTCGGGTCGGCGGTGGGGCACCTGTTCCTCGTCGCGGTGCCGTTTGCGATCCTGGCTCTCGTGTGCGTCGTGCTGATCAGGGAGGTCCCGCTGCGGACCACCGTCGACGACGGCGTGCCCCGCGGTGCCGCCACCGCCCCGGTGCCCGCGAGCCGGGAGCGCTGACGTGAGCGGGCGAGCCCAGCCGCGGGCGGACTCGCTGCGGGTCCTCGAGCACGAGGTGGGCGTGCTGATCCGGCGGGTCAAGCGCGTGATCGGCGAGCGGGCCCGCGCCGTGCACCCCGACCTCCAGCCGGCGTCGTACCTCATGCTCGGCTTCGTGTCCGAGAACGGCCCGGTGCGCGCCTCGGTCGTGGCGGAGGTCTTCGGCATCGACAAGGGCGCGATCAGCCGGCAGGTCACCCACCTGGTCGAGCTCGGCCTGGTCGACGGGCAACCCGACCCGGCCGACAGGCGCGCCATCCTGCTGAGCGTCACCGACGACGCCGTGGCCCGGCTCGAGGAGATCAAGAGCCACCGCCGCAAGCTCGTCGACGAGCAGCTCGGCGACTGGTCGGCCCCCGAGCTCGAGCAGTTCGCGAGCGACCTGGCCCGCTACAACGCGGCGCTCAACGAGCTCAACGCCGGCAACGGCTCCTAGCCGGTGCGCACCCACACCGCGGTGTCGGGCGGCAGCGTGCCGTCGACCGGTCCGCTGGCGAGCACGACCTCGCCCGCGGGGAGCGCGACGTCCGCGGTGCCGCAGTTGACCACGACGGTGAGGTCACCGCGCCGCACCGTGAGCACGTCGTCGTCGGCGCTCACCGCGACCGCCGTCTCGTGGTCGATCTCCCGGCGCCGGGCGAGCGCGGCCCGGTAGAGCTCGAGGGTCGACGTCGGGTCGCCGGTCTGCGCCTCGACGGTCAGCTCGGCCCAGCCGTCCGGCTGCGGGATCCAGGGCTGGCCGTCGCCGGGGCCGAAGCCGAACGGCGGCTCGGTGCCGGACCACGGCACCGGCACGCGGCAGCCGTCCCGGCCCACCTCGCCGGTGCGGAACCATGCGGGGTCCTGCCGGTGCTCCGGCTCGACGTCGACCTGCTCGAGACCGAGCTCCTCGCCCTGGTAGACGTAGGCCGAGCCGGGGAGCGACATCATCGCCACCGTGGCCGCGCGGGCGCGGGCGAGGCCGACCGGTCCGCCGCCGTAGCGGGTGGGGTGCCGCTCGACGTCGTGGTTGCTCAGCACCCACGTGGGCGAGGCCGCGACGTCGTCGAGGGCCTCGAAGGTGCCGGTGATCGTGCTCGCGAAGGCCGGGGCCGACCAGGGGGTCAGCAGCCAGGCGAAGTTGAAGGCCTGGTGCATCTCGTCGGATCGCACGAACCGGGCCATCGACTCGGGCGTCTGGGTCCATGCCTCGGCGACGAGCATCCGGTCGCCGTCGTACTCCTCCAGGACCTTGCGCCAGCGCCGGTAGACGTCGTGCACCTCCGGCTGGTCCCACATCGGCTCGTCGGCGAGGGTGCGCTCGACCATGCTGGCCGCCTCGGGCTCCGCCTGCGGGTTCACCGCGCCGCTCGACCCGGTCTCGCCATCGGCGACCGCCTGGTCGCGCAGCGACTCCTCCTTCAGCAGCCCGTGCGCGACGTCGACACGGAAGCCGTCGACGCCACGGTCGAGCCAGAATCGCAGCACGTCCTCGAACATGTCGCCGATCTCGGGGTTGCGCCAGTCGAGGTCGGGCTGGGTGCTGTCGAACAGGTGGAGGTACCACTCGCCGTCGGGCACCCGGGTCCAGGCGCTGCCGCCGAAGACCGACCGCCAGTTGTTGGGCGGCTCGCTCCCGTGCTCGCCACGCCCGCTGCGGAACAGGTAGCGGGCCCGCTCCGGGCTGCCCGGCGGTGCCGCCAGAGCAGCCTTGAACCACACGTGGTCCGAGGAGGTGTGGTTCGGGACCACGTCGACGATCACCTTCAGCCCGAGCTCGTGGGCGCGGGCGAGCAGTGCGTCGGCGTCGTCCAGCCGGCCGAACAGGGGGTCGACGTCGAGGTAGTCGCTGACGTCGTAGCCGTGGTCGTGCTGGGGGGACCGGTAGAACGGCGTCAGCCACAGCGCGTCGACGCCGAGGTCGCGCAGGTGGGGGAGCCGGCTCGTGATGCCCGGGAGGTCGCCCAGGCCGTCGCCGTCGGAGTCGGCGAAGCTGCGCACGTAGATCTGGTAGACGACCGCGTCACGCCACCACGGTCGTCGAGCGGTGTCACTCAACCGATGTCCCCCCGGGGCACCGAGATCCACACGTGCTCGGCCACGGCGATCGCCCGGCCGCTGGAGTCGTAGAGCGCCGCCGAGGTGAAGGTGCGGCGGCCCTCGCGACCGCGCGCGCTGCCCATCACGACGTGCTCCTCGCCGATGCGAGGGGGGAGTCCGACCACGGCCGTCATCGTACCCAGCACCATCAGCCGCTCGGTGAGGTCGCCGGCCCAGCCGCCGATGCAGTCGAGGGCCGCCCAGGTGGCCGGGATCGTGGCCTCGTCACCCTCGGGGTCACCATCGGGGTCGCCCACGCTCGCGTCGGGCGTCCAGGTGGCGGCGACCCGGGTGCGGCCGTCCTCGTCGTCGACCTGGCCGGGGAAGATCCGCAGCCCGTCCCCCGGCTCGCGGTCGGTGCCGCAGGCGAAGCAGCCCGGGAACGGGTGGAAGTCGAGCCCGGCGTAGAGCTCCTCGGCCGCGCGGGCGAGGTCGGGGGTGACGCCGTCGACGACGGCGAGGTCGGCGTCGGCGCGGGTCGCCGTGGCGACGACCTCGCCCTGGTGTCGCGCGGTGGCGGTCTCGCCGTCGACCTCGACGTCGATCGGGATGTCGAGCGGCGGCGGCTGGCGCAGCACCACCGTGACGGTGGTGGGGCCGGTGTGGGCCATCAGCTCCTCGGCCAGCCGGCCCGCGCTCCACCCGCCGTTGCCGGATCGGGCCGGCCCGCGGAAGCGTGCGGGGACGGTCATGGTCACGGCGGTGGTGCGATTCATCTGCCCGAGATCTCCTGGTACCGGTCGAGCGCTTCGAGGCGCTCCTCACGGTGGTCGACGATCGGCCGAGGGTATCCCGTCCGCTCCCGGTCCGCCTCGGTCGGCTCGTGCGGGTCCTCGGCGTCGCGCAGCTCCGGCACCCACGTGCGGATGTAGGTGCCGTCGGCGTCGAACCGGCGGCCCTGGGTGGTGGGGTTGAAGATGCGGAAGTACGGCGCCGCGTCGGTGCCGCTGCCCGCCGTCCACTGCCAGCCGTGGTTGTTGGAGGCCAGGTCGCCGTCGACCAGCCAGTGCAGGAAGTGGCGCGCACCGTGCTGCCACTCGATGTGGAGGTCCTTCACCAGGAAGCTGGCGGTGATCATCCGCAGCCGGTTGTGCATCCAGCCGGCGTGCCTCAGCTGCCGCATGCCGGCGTCGACGATGGGGAAGCCGGTGCGACCCTCCTGCCACTCGGTGAATCCGCTGGACCTGCCGCCGACGCGCACGTACCGCATCCGGCCGTACTCGGGGCGGTAGTAGTCGCGGGCGCTGTCGGGCCGCTGGAACAGCACGTCGGCGTAGAACTCCCGCCATGCCAGCTCGGTCTCGTAGGCGTGCGGTCCCGGGCCGCTCCGCTCCGCGAGGTCGGCGAGCATCGTGCGCGGATGGATCTCGCCGTACTTGAGGTGGTGCGACATCCGCGAGGTGCCCTCGACACCCGGGTGGTCGCGCCGCTCGTCGTACTCGTCGACCTTGTCCAGGAAGCGCTTCCACGCCCGGCGGGCCGCCTCCTCTCCGGCGTCCGGGAGGTCGAGGTCCGCCGGCAGTTCCACATCCGGCAGGTCGGCGGTGTCGGCCAGGTGCCGCCAGCTCGGCCGGCGCGGGCTCGGGGACGGGTCGGGCCAGCCGTGCTTGCGCCACTCCTTGGAGAACGGCGTGAACACCTTGTACGGGTCGCCGCTGCCGTTGACGACCCGGCCGGGGCCCACGGCGTACGGCGAGCCGGTGCGCACCAGCTCGATCCCGGCCTGGCCGAGCGCCTCCTCGACCGCCGCGTCCCGCTCGCGCCCGTAGGGCCCGAAGTCCTCGGCCGCGTGCACCCGCTCGGCGCCGACCTCCTTCGCCGCGCTCACCACGCGGTTCACGGGGTCACCGCGCACCACGCTGACGGGGGCGTCCTTCCCGAGCGCGCGCAGGCTGGCGACGAGGTAGGCGCGCCGGGACGGGCCGGCCGGTCCCCACAGCGCGGGGTCGAGCACGAACAGCGGCAGCACCGGGCCGTCCTGGGCGGCGGTGTGGAGCGCGGGGTTGTCACGCACCCGCAGGTCGCGGCGGAACCACATCACGGACGTCGTCGGGTCGGCCACGTCCGCGACGTTGCCACGCCGACCGCCGCGGCGCTCCACCCTTCCGACCGGCCGGACCCGGTAGGCAAGAATGGCGCCCGTGAGCGATCTGATCGACACCACCGAGATGTATCTGCGGACCATCTACGAGCTGGTGGAGGAAGGGATCGTGCCGCTGCGCGCCCGGATCGCGGAGCGACTGCACCAGTCCGGGCCCACCGTCTCGCAGACCGTGGCGCGCATGGAGCGCGACGGCCTGGTCACCGTCGAGGGCGACCGCCACCTCGAGTTCACCGACGACGGGCTGCGGCTCGCCGTCCGCGTGATGCGCAAGCACCGGCTCGCCGAGCGGCTCCTCACCGACGTGATCGGCCTCGACTGGGAGCTCGTCCACGAGGAGGCGTGCCGCTGGGAGCACGTGATGAGCGAGACCGTCGAGCGGCGGCTCCTCGACCTGCTCGACCACCCCACCGAGTCGCCCTACGGCAACCCGATCCCCGGTCTCGACGAGCTGGGGGAGAGCGAGGTCGGCGAGGGCTTCATGGAGGGCGTCGAGTCGCTCTCCGACGCCGCCGGCGCCCCGGGCTCGGCCGAGAGCCGCGTGCTCGTGCGGCGCATCTCCGAGGAGATGCAGAAGGACGAGACGCTGATGAGCGCGATGCGCCGCGTCGGCGCCCTCCCCGACAAGACCGTCACCATCGCCGCCACCGCGGAGGGCGTCCTCGTCGGCTCCGGCGGCGAGACCGCCGAGATCCTCCCCGGCGCCGCCGAGCACATCTTCGTCAAGCGGCTCTGAGGGTGCAGGAATCCCCGGCCGACCGGGGACTCCTGCACTGGGAGGGCGAAGTTTCGGCCGTCAGGTGCGTGATTCCCCGGCCGACCGGGGATTCCTGCACTGGGAGGGCGAAGTTTCGGCCGTCAGGTGCCGGATTCCCCGGTCAGCCGGGGATTCCTGCAGCGGCAGCCAGCGCGGTCAGGAACTCCGAGCAGCCGGCCTCGAGCCGGTGGGTGGCGAGGTCGTCGGCGCGGGTGGGGCCGCGGTTGACGATCACCAGCGGCAGGCCGAGCCTCGCGGCGTGGCGGGCGAACCGGAAGCCGCTCATCACCGTGAGGCTCGAGCCGACGACGAGCAGCGCGCCTCCCTCGTCGACGGGGAGGAGCGCGTCGACCGCGGCATAGCAGCGCTCGACCCGCGGCTTCGGCACGTTCTCGCCGAAGAAGACCACGTCCGGCTTCAGCACCCCGCCGCACGACTCGCAGCCCGGCACCCGGAACTCGGCGATCACCGCGGCGTCGTCGAGGTCGACGTCGCCGTCGGGACGTACCGCGGCGTCCCCGTGGCGGGCGGTGAAGCCCTCGTTCAGGTCGGCCAGCCGCTGCTGGAGGGCGGACCGGGGCGACGTGGCGCGGCACGACAGGCAGACGACGTCGGCGATCCGCCCGTGCAGGGCCACGAGCCGGCGGGAGCCGGCGGCCTCGTGCAGGCCGTCGACGTTCTGGGTGATCAGAAGATCGGGGTCGAGCGCGGCCAGGGCGCGGTGGCCGGCATTCGGCTCGGCCCGCCGCATCCGCGCGAAGCCGAGGTGGCTGCGCGCCCAGTAGCGCTGCTGCGCCTCGGGCCCGGACACGAACTCCTGGTAGGTCATCGGCGGGCGCCTCGGGGCGCCGGGGCCGCGGTAGTCGGGGATGCCGGAGTCGGTGGAGAGCCCGGCACCGGTGAGGACGACGAGCCGGCGCCCGGCCAGCAGGTCGAGCACCGGCGCGGCGCCCACCGGGAGGGGGGAGGGGGCGAGCGTCACGTGCCGTAGCGCACGGCGGCCCGCGCCCGCGCCTTGTCGGCCTCGACCTGACGGTCCTTGGGCGGCGCCGTGGTGACCAGGTCGTCGACCAGGTGGCGCGTGACGTGCGCGATCTCCCGGACCGCCTGGTCGAAGATCTCCTGGTTGGCCTGCGACGGCTTGGTCGCCCCGGCCACCTTCCGCACGTACTGCAGCGCCGCCGCGTAGACCTCGTCGTTCGTCGCCGGGGGCGCGAAGTTGTTCAGCGGACGGATGTTCCGGCACATGCGACCAGGGTACGGAGCGGGCGGTCTGCCTCACCGCACGCCTGACACGATGGCGCCCATGCCTGACTTCGACCTCGTCCTCTTCGGTGCCACCGGCTTCACCGGGGGCCTGACCGCGGAGTACCTCGCCGAGCACGCCCCGGACGGGCTCCGGTGGGCCCTCGCCGGCCGCAACCGCGACAAGCTGGAGCGCGTGCGTGACCGGCTGGTCGCCATCGAGCCGGCCCACGCCGACCTCGAGCTGCTCGTCGTCGATGCCTCCGACGCCGCCGGCCTGGCCGACGTCGCCGCGCGCACCAAGGTCGTCATCACCACCGTCGGGCCCTACCAGCAGTTCGGCGGACCGCTCGTGGCGGCCTGCGCCGAGGCCGGCACCGACTACGTCGACCTCACCGGCGAGCCCGAGTTCGTCGACACCATGTACCTCGAGCACCACGCCACCGCGGAGCGCACGGGGGCGCGGATCGTGCACGCCTGCGGCTTCGACTCGGTGCCGCACGACCTCGGCGCCTATTTCACGGTCCAGCAGCTCAAGGCCGACGGCCCGGTCACGATGCGCGGCGTCGTCCGGTCGGCCGGCACGTTCTCCGGCGGCACCTTCCACTCCGCCATCGGTGCGTTCTCGCGGGCGAAGCAGATGGCCGCGGCGGCCAAGGCCCGCCGTCGGGCCGAGCCACGCACCGAGGGCCGCCGGTCGCGGGCGGTGGCCGGCAAGCCGCCACCGCGACAAGCTGCTCGGCTACTGGCTGGTGCCGCTACCCACCATCGACCCGCAGGTCGTGGCCCGCAGCGGCCGCGCGCTGGACGCCTACGGCCCCGACTTCCGCTACTCCCACTACGCCGGCACCAAGACCCTCCGCTACGCCGCCGGTGGCATGGCCGGCGCCACCGCGCTCGCCGTCTCCGCCCAGGTGCCGCCGTTGAAGCGGCTGCTGCTCGGCCGGATCAAGCAGGGCGACGGGCCGGACGCCGCCAAGCGCGAGCGCTCGTGGTTCACCGTCGACTTCGTCGCCGAGTCGGAGGGGCGCTCGATCCACACCCGCGTCTCCGGGGGCGACCCCGGCTACGACGAGACCGCGAAGATGCTGGCCGAGTCGGCGCTGTGCCTCCTCCTCGACGAGAACCCGCCGACCGCCGGCTCCGTCACCACCGCCGAGGCGATGGGCGACGCGCTGCTGGCCCGGCTGACCGCCGCGGGCATCGGCTTCACCGTCGTCGACTGATCAGGACGGCAGCCGGTCGCCTCGCCCGTCGACCAGCCGAGCCGGCGCCGAGAGCCGCCAGGCCTCGAAGGTGAGCTCGGCGAGCTCGTCGCGCTCGACGCCGTCGAGGCGGACCACCACCCACCCGAACCCGCCGGCGGTGAACTGCACCTCGAACACCTCGGGCCGCTCCGCCACCAGCGCCAGCTGCTCGAACAGGGTCTGCTTGAGCCCCACCGTCGCCGTCCGCGGCCACAGGTAGCCGAACGTCTGCCGGGCCACCTCGAACTTCGAGTACCGGCTGTGGTCGGTCTGCGTGACGTCCTCGAGCTGGTGCACCAGCTCGAGGAAGTCGGCGATCCGCGTCGGCACCGAGCTAGCGGGGGGGCCGGGACAGCGCGGACTCCGGAGCCGGGTCGACCTCACCCACGGCGCACCTGGTCCAGGGCGCTGAGCCCGGGCGCAGCACCGACCAGACCCGGCGCGGGAGGCTGCGCAGGGTGCGGGGAGGCGCAGGCCAGAGCCGGCCGATGCTGTCCTCGTACTCCGCCGGCTTGAGCGGAGCGAAGCCGCCCGCGGGGTAGAACGTCATCTCGCTGAACAACGGCCGGCCGTCGACCACGTAGAAGTCGCAGCGGACGAACGGAAAGCCGCGGCAGAGCCGTTCGGCCGCGTCCACCATGTCGGGGATCGACTCCGGCAGCGGCAGCCCCGGCCCCGGCGGGGGGAGGTAGACGCTCCGGAACGGCTGCTGCACGCCCGAGCGGTCGAAGAACCGGGTCCAGTGCTGCCGCCCAGCCCGCTCGCTCGCCTGGAAGTAGTGGACGCGCCCACCGAAGACCCAGAACTTGTACTCCAGCGGGAACGTGCCGGGGGTGCCGACCATCGGCTCCACGAGGAGTCGGGGGGTGATCTGGCTGTACCCCCACTCGGCGCGCTCGCCGCCACCGAAGGTCTGTGACATCCAGGTGCGGACCCGCGGCTCCACCTGCGCCCACCGGACGCGACCGCGCACGTAGGCGTTGAAGCCGCAGCCGTGGTTGGCCTTGATCACGTAGGGCCGCGGCCAGTCGCGGTTCGCGCGGCGCGGGAGCCGGACGCCGTCCCACAGGGTCGGGATCACCCACTCCGGGCCGAGGGTGCGGGCGACGAAGTGCTTGACGAGCACCTTGTCCTGGCGCTGCGGCAGGAGCGGATCGCGGAAGCAGGTCTTGTACCAGAAGAGGTGGTCGGTGTGGGTGACCGGGCTGACCACTCGGGGCCACCTCCCGCACTTCGCGCGGTGCTGGCGCGCCGCTAGGTACAGGAGCCGCAGCCGCCGTGGTTCGCGCGGCGGCCGCGGTCGTCCGAGGAGCATGTGCGCAGGCTAGCCAGCGGAGGCGGTGCTGCGATCGGCGCCGCGGCGGCCGCCGTCAGGGCTCGACGGTGACCTTGATGGCCTCGCCGGCCTTCACCAGCGCGAAGGCGTCCATCACGTTCTCGAGCGGGACGTGGGCCGTGATGAGGTCCTTCACCGGCACCTGTCCGGTCGAGATGTACTCCAGCGCGCGCTTGTTGTGGTCGGGCGAGGAGCCGTTGGCGCCGTGCACGTGCAGCTGCCGGTAGTGGATGAGGTTGGAGTCGGCCCTGATGATCGGGTCGGTCTTGGGCAGCCCGCCGAAGAAGGAGATCCGGCCCTGCCTCGCGGCCATCGAGATGGCCTGCTCCTGGGTGACGCTGGCGGGCGTCGCGGTGATGATCACGTCGGCGCCGCGACCGTCCGTGAGCTCCATGACCCGCGCGACGACGTCCTCCTCGCTGGCGTTGATCACGTGGTCGGGCTGCACGGCGTCGGCCGACATCTTGAGCCGCTCGGCGTTGATGTCGACGAGCACGACGGGCCCGACGCGGTGGACGCCGCGGGCGATGCGGATGTGCATGCACCCGATCGGGCCGGCGCCGAAGACGACGGTGAAGTCGCCCTCCTCGATGCCGAGCTGTTCCTGGGCGTTGATGGCGCAGGCGAACGGCTCGGCGGCCGAGGCCTCGTCGAAGCCGACGTTGTCGGGGATCCGGTTGAGGCCGTCGACCTTGAGCACCTGCTGCGGCACCACCATGAACTCGGCGAACCCGCCGTCGTACTGGTAGCCGACCGAGGTCTGGTTCTGGCAGACCTCCATCCAACCCTTGCGGCACTCGTGGCACTCGCCGCACGGCACGGCGGCGATCACCTGGACCCGGTCGCCGACCTGCCACTGGCTGCCGTAGGTCGCGTTGACGTCCTCGCCGACCTCGACGACCTCGCCGGCGATCTCGTGACCGATGATCCGCGGCGGCGAGAGGTTCTGGTGGCCGTTGTGGAAGATCTTCACGTCGGTGCCGCAGGTGGAGCAGTTGCGCACCCGCAGCTTCACCTCGTCGGCGCCGCACTCCGGCTCGGGCACGTCCTCCAGACGCACATCCTCGGGGGCGTAGAAGCGTAGGGCCTTCATCTCGTCTCGTTCCTCCTGCTGGCGGGGGTGCTGGACGACCACCGTATCACCGAATGGTTGGTTTCGGCTGCACTTGTGTGGGTTTAACCCTTGACTTTGCCTGAAACGGAGGCATATAAAGATTACTAGGCATGACGCGCATCACAGGACGCCGTCACGCGCCGCGATCGAGGAGGACCCCGTATGACCACCACACATCCCCCGGAGGTCGCCGACGGCGCCCGGTCGACCGGCACGTCGGTGCGGGTCCGGGTGCAGAAGTTCGGCACCGCGATGTCGAACATGATCATGCCGAACATCCCGGCCCTCATCGCCTGGGGTCTGCTGACCGCTCTGTTCATCGACGTGGGCTGGATCCCGAACGCCGACCTCTCCACGATGGTCGGCCCGGTCATCCACTACGCCCTGCCGATCCTCATCGCAGCCACCGGAGGCCGGATGGTCCACGGCGACCGCGGTGCCGTCGTCGGCGGCTTCGCGGTGATGGGCGCGATCGCAGGGTCCGACCTGCTGATCGCCAACGTCAACGCCGAGGCGCTGGTCGACTGGCTGGCCGCGGGCAACGACGAGGCCGCCTTCGCCCCGCTCGGCCAGGTGCACATGTTCATCGGCGCGATGATCCTGGGCCCGCTCACGGCGTGGGTGATGAAGCAGCTGGACGCCCTCTGGGAGGGCAAGATCAAGGCCGGCTTCGAGATGCTCGTCAACATGTTCTCGGCCGGCCTGGTGGCCTTCGCCGGCGGCATCCTCGGCTTCTGGGTGGTGGCCCCCGTCGTCAACAAGGCGATGGACGTCGCGAGCAGCGGCGTCGAGACACTCGTCGACAACAACCTGCTGCCCCTGACCTCCGTGCTCATCGAGCCGGCCAAGGTCTTCTTCCTCAACAACGCCATCAACCACGGCGCGCTCACGCCGCTGGGGCTCTCCGAGGCCTCCGAGCAGGGCAAGTCGGTCCTGTTCCTCCTCGAGGCCAACCCCGGCCCCGGTCTGGGTCTGCTGCTCGCGTTCACGCTGTTCGGCCGGGGCATCGCCAAGGCCACGGCGCCCGGTGCCGCGATCATCCACTTCTTCGGCGGCATCCACGAGATCTACTTCCCCTACGTGCTGATGAAGCCGAAGCTGCTGCTGGCGATGATCCCGGGCGGCATGACCGGCGTCGCGATCAACGTCGCCTTCGACGTCGGCCTGCGCGCCCCGGCCGCACCGGGCTCGATCTTCGCCGTCTACGCCCAGACCGCCCGCGACTCCTACCTCGGCGTCACGCTGGCGGTGTTCGGCTCGGCCGCCGTCACCTTCGTCATCGCCTCGCTGCTGCTCAAGACCGACAGGAGCGAGGCCGACGACCTCGCCGCCGCGACCGCGAAGATGGAGGCCACCAAGGGCAAGCGCTCCTCCGTGGCCGGCGCGCTGACCGGCACCAGCACCGCCACCGGCCCGATCCGCTCGATCGTGTTCGCCTGCGACGCCGGCATGGGCTCCTCGGCCATGGGCGCCTCGGTGCTGCGCGGCAAGATCAAGGACGCCGGTCTCGCCGGCGTCACCGTGGTGAACAAGGCGATCTCGAGCCTCACCGACGAGCCGGACCTGGTCGTCACGCACCGCGACCTCACCGATCGGGCCCGCGGCAAGTCGCCCTCGGCCATCCACGTCTCGGTCGAGAACTTCATGAACAGCCCCGAGTACGACGAGGTCGTCGCGATGGTCGAGCGGTCGAACCGGAGCGCGGAGGCACCGGGTGCGCACGCAGCGGGTGCGGCGGACCCGGTGGGCGAGGAGAGCGGCGGCGACGTGCTCGACCTCTCGGCGATCGTCCTGGGTGGCACGGCGCGCGACCGCGACGCCGCGATCACCGAGGCGGGACGGCTGCTGGTCGCCTCCGGGGCGGCCGAGGAGGCCTACGTGACCTCGATGCACGACCGCGAGACGTCGGTCTCCACGGCCATGGGGAACCTGCTCGCGATCCCGCACGGCACCAACGAGGCCAAGGCGGCCATCGTCCGCACCGGCATGTCGTTCGTGCGCTACGACGAGCCGCTGGACTGGGCGGGCAAGCCGGTGAAGTTCGTGATCGGCATCGCCGGTGCCGGGAAGGACCACCTGGCGCTGCTCGGGAAGATCGCCAAGACCTTCTCCGACGCCGACCAGGTGGCCCGGCTCGAGCGGGCGAGCTCACCCGAGGAGGTCCTCGAGGTGCTGGGCCAGGTGCAGCCGGCCTAGCTCTCCGGTCCTCGGCGAGGGCCCGGCCGGGGATCGCCCGGCCGGGCCCCGCTGGTGTTGACGACCCGATGGGGTCGGGTATAAGACGACATGCTCAGATCGTCGTGCGACGCAGCGCCGCAGCGGCACGGGAGGGGCGGGCACATGTACGCGGAGGAACGTCAGCACGCGATGGCCGAGCTCGTCGCCGAACGGGGCCGGCTCTCGGTCGCCGCGCTCGCCGACCAGTACCGCGTCACCACGGAGACCGTGCGGCGCGACCTCTCGGCGCTGGAACGCATGGGACTGGTGCGCCGGGTGCACGGCGGCGCGGTGCCGGCCGCCTCCCTGCCCTCGTTCGAGCCCGCCCTGGCCGAGCGCGACCAGGCCCGCACGGCCGAGAAGGAACGCATCGCCCGGGCCGCGCTGGATCTGCTGCCGCCGGTCGACGGCACCCTCCTCCTCGACGCCGGCTCCACCACCTCGCGGCTGGCGGCCTGCCTGCCCCGCGACCATCGGCTGTCGATCCACACCCACGCGGTCCCCATCGCCTCCCGGCTCGCGCGGCTGTCGCACGTCGAGCTGCACCTGCTGCCCGGCCGGGTCCGGCCGACGACCCTGGCGGCGGTCGGTGCCGACACCGTCGCGGCCATCAGGTGCCTGCGGGTCGACGTGGCCTTCCTCGGCACGAACGCGATCTCGGTGGACCACGGCCTGTCGACCCCCGACGCCGACGAGGCCGCCACCAAGCGCGCGATGGTGCGCAGCGCGCGTCAGGTGGTGGTGCTCGCCGACAGCACCAAGATCGGCGTCGAGTCGCCGGTGCGGGTCGCCGACCTCGCCGACGTCGACGTGCTGGTCACCGACACCGAGATCGACGAGCTCGACCGCAAGGACCTCGAGGGAGCGGGCGTCACGGTGCTGGCGGTGTGACGCTCGCGCCCGAGCGGGCGGCCTGCTGCACCCGCGGCACCCATCGCTTCGAGTAGGCGGGCCGTATCGTCGCGCGGCATGAGCCACGCCTTCCTGTACGCCGCGGCCCGGACGCCGTTCGGCCGGTTCGGCGGCGCCCTGGCCGAGGTGCGCCCCGACGACCTGGCCGCGACGGCCATCGGTGCGGTCATGGGCGCGGCGCCGGCGCTGGACCCGGCCGCGGTGGACGACGTCGTCTGGGGGTGCGCGAACCAGGCAGGGGAGGACAATCGCAACGTCGGCCGGATGGCGGTGCTGTTGGCCGGGCTTCCGGTCTCGGTGCCGGCGGTGACCGTGAACCGGCTGTGCGGATCCTCGCTGGACGCCGCGATGCAGGCCTCGCGGGCCATCGAGACCGGGGACGTTGCGGTGGCGCTGGCGGGCGGGGTGGAGTCGATGACCCGAGCGCCGTGGGTGCTGCCCAAGCCCGCCCGGGCCTTTCCGGCCGGCAACCTCACCGCGGTCTCGACGACGCTGGGCTGGCGGTTGGTCAACGAGCGGATGCCGGCGGAGTGGACGGTCTCGCTGGGCGAGGCGAACGAGCTGCTGGCCGACCGGTTCTCGATCTCGCGGGAGCGGCAGGACGAGTTCGCGGCGCGCTCCCACAACCTGGCCGATGCCGCCTGGGAGGCGGGGTTCTACCACGACCTCGTCGTCCCGGTGGACGGCGTCGACCTGACCCGCGACGAGGGGATCCGGCCGGGTTCGTCGGCAGAGCGGCTGTCCGGGCTCACGCCGTCGTTCCGGCCCGACGGCACCATCACCGCGGCCAACGCCTCGCCGCTCAACGACGGCGCCTCGGCGCTGCTGCTCGGTGCCGAGGGTGCGGTCCCGGGGCTCGACCCGATCGCGCGCATCGCCGGTCGCGGGACGCACGCCACCGTGCCGCAGGAGTTCGGCTTCGCGCCGGTCGAGGCGGCCGGCAAGGCGCTGGCCCGGGCCGAGGTCGGCTGGGCCGAGGTGGCGGCGGTGGAGCTGAACGAGGCGTTCGCGGTGCAGTCCCTCGCCTGCGTGGACGCCTGGCTCGAGGACGGGATGGTCGACCCCGCGATCGTCAACGCGAAGGGCGGGGCGATCGCCATCGGGCACCCGCTCGGCGCGTCGGGAGGTCGGATCCTCGGCACCCTCGCCCACCGGCTGCGCGAGTCCGGCGACCGATGGGGCGTGGCCGCCATCTGCATTGGGGTGGGTCAGGCGCTCGCCGTCGTCCTGGAGAACGTCGGGGAGAACGTCTCGTGACCTGCACCCTGTTCTTCGAGGGCCCCCGCGGACCCGACGAAGCGGTGGGGGAGGCCGAGCACGTCGTCGTCGAGATCCGCCCCGACCACGGGGGAGGTCGTCGTCTGCGAGACCTTCGGGACCTCCTACGACGAGCTGGCCGAGCGCCTCGGGATCCCGCTGGCGCCCCCGCCAGGAGTTGATCCCGCGACCATCCGCTGAGCAGAGCGGCGGCGCCTGGCCGGAGCGTTTGCCCAGGTCAGATCACAGCTCGACAGGTCGAGGCCCGCATCGGCGGTGAGGCACGGACCCCGGCTGACCAGGTCCGGCCACTCAAGAGTCGTGGCCGATTTGCGATTTTTCCCTGCGCGTGCGGCGATCTGATGGCAACCTCGCTCCGCGTGACAGCGGAGGCCGGGCAGATGGGTCGGCTCGAGCACCCACGTGCGACGAGACAACGAGTTGCTGACCGGCAGCTCGGGACTGGTCTCGTTCGATCTTCGTGAAGCCAGGTCGGAGGGGGACTGATGGACGGCGAGGGGGCGGCTGTGGGCCGCGGACAGGCTCGCGTCGCGTGGCGGAGCCGACGGTGGCAGCTCCCGGTGGTGGTGGTCGCCGCGTTCGCGATGTCGGCGACAGCCACGTCGCTGGTGGCGGCGACCGTCGGCGGCGATGCCCAGTCGTTCGTCGGGGGCGACGGGGATGACGTGGTGGAGGGCAGCGACGCCGCCGACACCATGCTCGGCAACGGCGGGAACGACTACTTCCAGGGGCTCCTCGGTGCGGACGTCCTCGACGGTGGAGAGGGAGACGACACCCTCATCGGCGATACCACCGTCGGCCCGGCCGATGACGACCTGACCGGAGGAGACGACGACGACCTGCTCGCCGGGCTCGGCGGCGACGACACGCTCGACGGAGGCCCCGGCAACGACCTCGTGGGGTCGATCGACTTCACCCGTTCCGGGGGTTTCGCCGCCGTCGAGTACGGCGCCGACGAGATCTCTGGCGGGTCCGGCGACGATGTGCTGCTCGCCGGTCCTGGCGACGACGTCGTTTGGGGTGAGGACGGCTGGGATCACCTCCGTGGCGGCGAGGGCGACGACCTGCTGTCGCCCGGCACCGGCGACGACTTCGTGGAGGGCGACGCGGGCACCGACACGATCAGCTTCGCCGGGCTCAGCGGCGCGGTCGTGGTGAACCTGCGCGCGGGCACCGCGACGGGCGCCGGCGGCACCGATGGGTTCGTCGAGATCGAGAACGCCACGGGCGGGGACGGAGCGGACACGCTGATCGGCAGTTCAGCGCTCAACCGGCTCGTCGGCGGCAGGGGTGCCGACCGCCTCAGGGGCGTGGGCGGCGGCGACACCATCAAGGGCGGCGCCGGCAACGACCGGATCGAAGCGCGCAACGGATCGAGGGACACGATCGACTGTGGCGAGGAGCAGAACGGCGCGGCAGACGTCGACGTGGCAGTCGTCGACCTCGCCGACACGGTCCGCAACTGCGAGCGCATCTACCGACCGGACACCAGGGCACCCCAGACCACGATCACCTCCTCCCCGCGGGGAGTCATCACGACGTGGCGGGCGCACGTCGGGGTCTCCTTCAGGTTCAGGTCCTCCGAGCCGCGATCGACGTTCACCTGCAGCGTGGACCGCGCGCCGTTCCGGGCGTGCAGGTCGCCGCGGAGCATCACCCTCGACCGCGGCAGACACGTGTTCAGGGTGCGAGCCCGCGACGCCGCGGGCAACGTCGATCCCACCCCGGCCGCATTCCAGGTCGTGGTGCAGAGGCCTCGGAGGAACCGATGACGACCCGCCTGTCCCGCACGCTGGCGGTCGTGACCGCCGTCGTCCTCGGCGCGATCGCCGCTCTCGCTGCCCCGTCCGTGGTGGCGACGGAGTCGTCGGCCGACGCCGCCCTGGCAACGGGGTGCTCGAGCGCGGCGATCGAGGAGGCGATCTACCGCACCACCGGCGAGCACACCGGCCAGGTGAGCGGAGCCGGTCTGGCCTGCAACCCCTACCTCTACAACAGGGGGAGGTGGAGCACCAGCAACGAGCTGCAGACCCACGTCGACGAGGTGCTGAACCGCTGCGGAGCCTCCGAGCAGGGGCGACTGCTGGTGCTCGCCCTGCTGGAGGTGACGGGCATCCCCCCGCAGGCCGGCGTCCAAGGCCTCGACAACGTCTGCCACCAAGGGGTCTACGACCGGTGGTGGGACGACACGGAGGGCTACGAGAGCCCCGGGATCGACTGGAACAACTATTACGGCAACGCCTACCCCTCGCTCGACGTGTACTCGGCCGTGGACGGGGTGATGTCCACCTGCTTCAGCAAGGCCGTGTCGCACGCCGTGGTGTCCGTGATCGACCGCTACCCGGTCACCAACCCGGCAGGGCTCGACCCCAACGTCTTCGTCAACTCCGGACTCGGCGCCCGCGGCCAGTGCGACTCTGCGCTGTACCGCAACGGCGTGTGGGCGTCCTACGACGACCTCAAGCGGAGGGTCATCGAGCGCGCCTATCGCTTCCAGAGCAACGCTCCGTGCTCGGACGGCAACGTGCAGGCCGCCTTCCAGCAGGTCACCGGGTGGTGGCCACTGGCCTCGGAGTGCGACCCGAGTCGCTACGGCAACGGCGACTACGGGGACTCCCAGACCCTGGTGAACCGGGTCTACCACTCGCTGCGATGCAGCGAGCCCTGGCTGGGACAGTTCATCGCCTTCGACCTGCCCCCGGCGGAACGGCACCGCGCGCAAGGCCGGGGCTGGGCCGTCGGGGAGTGCAACACGTTGCTGTACCGCAAGTACGACCAGGTCTTCCTCGGCTACGAGGACTTCCGCGACCGGGTGGTCGCCACGCAGGGCGCGCTGGCCGAGCGGGGGGCTGTCATCAGGTCTGACGGAGACGTCAGGCTCGATGGCACGGAGTACGACGCCGACAGTGTGTTGGTCGGCTCCCCGCAAGGCGCTCCGTCGGTGGCGGATCTCGCGGGCACGGTGTACAGCTCCGAGCAGGGGGGGTCGCTGCTGCTGAAACCGAACCAGGCCTTCCCCGTCATCTCCACCGGCGGCCTGAACGTCATCTCCACCGGCGGCGGCAACATCATCTCCAACGACGGGGCCGGCATCATCAGCGACAACGGAGGGGGCCTGATCGGGCAAGCAGGCGGCAACTGAGGTGCCCCAGGCAGGAGTCGAACCTGCGACCTTTCGCTTAGGAGGCGGCTGCTCTATCCGCTGAGCTACTGGGGCCGGCGTGGACCATTCTGACGTACCCGTCGGTACGGCTGGGATTGGGGAGTTCCCGGTTCCACCGCGACACTTGAAGGGCTCTCGTATCGTGAGCACGGCGCCGGAGTGCGGCCGCGCCGCCCCCTCGTTGCCTGATGATCCCCAGGAACCATGACCGACGACGACGCGCCGACCCCGAGCCGACGTTCGAGCGTCCGCCCCAAGTCGACCAAGTCGATCGACTCGGGCGATCCAGGGTCCGGCAAGCGGCGCGGCCGGAAGAAGAGGCGGCACACGGTGGCCACCGTGCTCACCGCCACGCTCGTGGTGATCAGCATCGTGACGGCGCTCTCGGTGGTGTTCCTCTACCGCCACCTCCAGGACAACCTCGACTACCAGGACCTCTCCGGGCAGCTCACCGATCGCCCGGACAAGGTGGAGGTCGACACCGGCCCGCAGGAGCCGCTCAACATCCTCGTGATGGGCTCCGACACCCGCGAGGGCGAGGGCAACCGGATCGACGGTGAGGCCGGCGGCGGCGGCTCCGACACCACGATCCTGTTCCACCTCTCGGCGAACCGGGAGTTCGCCTACGGCGTGAGCATCCCGCGCGACACGCTCGTCGACCGCCCGGACTGCCTCGACAAGGACGGCGGCACCATCCCCGGCGAGCAGGGCGCCCAGTGGAACACGGCGTTCTCGGTCGGTGGCCCGGCATGCACGCTCCAGCAGTTCGAGCAGATCACCGGGGTGCGGGTCGACAACTACGTGGTGCTCGACTTCAACGGCTTCAAGGACATGGTCGACGCCGTCGACGGCGTCGAGGTGTGCATCCCCGACGACATCGAGGACCCGAAGCACGGCATCAACATCCCGGCCGGGACGCGCGAGATCCGGGGCAAGGAGGCGCTGAACTACGTGCGCGCCCGCTACACCCTCGGCGACGGGTCCGACATCGGGCGGGTCAAGCGGCAGCAGGCGTTCATCGCCGCCATGGCGAGCAAGGTGGTCTCGGCCGGCACGCTGACCCGGCCCAACCGGGTGGTCGGCTTCCTCAACGCGGCGACCAGCTCACTGCAGACCGACTTCGAGTCGATCACCGACATGGGCAAGGTCGGGCTCTCGTTCCGCAACATCGGGCTCGACAAGATCCAGTTCATCACCGTCCCCTGGCAGTACTCGCCGGAGGACCCGAACCGGGTCGAGTTCCTGCCTCAGGCCGACAAGCTCTGGCAGCGGGTCATCAACGACCAGCCCCTCAGCCGGAGCCTCCAGGACGGCCTCATCACGGCCGGTGACGACGTCGGGGGGACCGGGTCGCCCAGCGACTCGCCGAGCGACTCACCGAGCGACAGTCCCAGCGACAGTCCCAGCGACCCAGCGACAGTCCCAGCGACTCGCCGAGCAGCGGGCCCGCGCAGCCCCGCAACTCCCAGGAGGAGGCCGAGCTGCGGGCCGAGCGCGAGGCCGCGGGGCTGTGCGTGTGAGCGATCCGGCAGACCCGCAGGAGTCCCGGGGCGCACCCGAGAGCGAGAGTGCCCGACGCCGCCGGGTGGCCGAGGTGTTCGGCGACGTGCTGCCCGACGTCACCGACGACGAGCGGGACGAGCGCGACGGCCACCGCGGTGGCGGCGGCGACTCCGAGCGCTGGCTGCGGGCCCAGGTGCCGCCGCACCACGGCTGAGAGCTTCTACTCGGCTCCGGTCAGGGCTCGTCGTCAGGGCTGCGTCGTCAGGGCTGGGGCGTGGTGATCGGCGGCGTCGGCGCGCCGCCCTGCTGGGCAGCCAGCAGGTCGCGGATCTCCTGGAGCAGCTTGACGTCCTCGGGCGTGCCCGGCTCGGGGCTCGGGAAGAAGCGCTCCTTGGCGCGCACGTACGGGGTGACCACGAAGAAGTAGACGACGGCCGCCAGGATCAGGAACGCGATGAGCGCGGTCAGGAACGGGCCGATGAGCACATCGCCCGGCGCGAACTCGTCGAAGTTCGGCTCCTCGCCACCGGTCACCTTCGCGATCGCGGAGAGCAGCATGCCGGTGAAGGCGGTGACGACGGCCGCGAAGGCGGTGCCGATGATCACCGCGACCGCGAGGTCGACGAGGTTGCCGCGCAGGATGAAGTTCTTGAAACCGGTCACAGGTGCTCCTCGGGAGTCGGAGTGCAGGACCGGTCACGCTAACGGCGCGACCAGGTGAAGGTCACATAGCGGCGCACCGCCGCCTCCGCGACCCGGCCGACCTCGAGATCGGGGACCCCCACCACCACCAGCCGGCCGGGTACGCCCGAGCCGGCGTCGCCGGAGGTGGCGGCCGGGATCGCGAGCACCGGGACGTCGTCGGCGACCAGCTGGCTGCCGCCGGCCTGGGGGTCGACGGCATGCAGGTCGACCTCGTCGCCGACCTCGAGCAGCTGGACCGACGCGGCATCCGGCAACCGCACCGGGAGCGCGACCAGGTCGGGCCGGCCCTCGGTCATGGCCTCGCCGACCAGCCGGACCTCGGTGACCGGCTCGCCACGCCGCACCGGCGCCGCCAGCACCCGGCCCGCGGGCGCCCGGGCCAGGCCGTCGGGGGCGGTGCCCGGAGCGAACCGGGCGGTGACGACGTCGTCGGCCCGGATCTCCGCGCCGGCCGGGAGGTCGTGGGCGGCCACGAGCACCGGGACGGTGGCGGGCGGGGGCGTGGCCACCGCGGAGACGCCGAGCAGGACGGCGACCCCGGCGAACAGCGCCGCGAGGAGCCGACGACGGCGCAGCACGGCGCGCCGGACCGCGCGCCAGCGGCGCCGGGCGGGGTCGGGGAGGACGGGCATCCCGCGACGCTAGGTCAGGCCGGCGACCCCGCGGGCCCGCTCTCCACAGGGGTCAGGAGGCGGCGGCGGGGGCGGGCTTGGACTCGGTCTTCTTCTCGGTCGTGGTGGACGTCGAGCCTGGCTTCGAGTCCGGCTTCGCGTCGGACTTGGTCTCGGTCTTGGTGTCGGACTTCGTCTCCGGCGACGTGCCGCTGGACTCCGGCGCCCGGCTGTCGTTGCGGTAGAAGCCCGAGCCCTTGAAGACGACGCCGACGGCGTTGAAGAGCTTGCGAAGCCGCCCCTGGCACTCGGGGCACTCGGTGAGCGAGTCGTCGGTGAAGCTCTGGACCTGGTCGAAGGCGTGGTCGCACTCGGTGCAGGCGTACTGGTAGGTCGGCACAGTCACTCCTGGTGGACGTGGAACGACGGCTGGCACTCGCCGCCGTCGACTGCCAAGTCTACGTCAGCGTGGTCGGCGGTGGAGAATGTCCGACGCCATGGCGACGACCCCGACCCAGCCCGACCCCCGGACGCCTCCAACCCCTCCCGGCCGAGCAGCACCCGCCGGCCGACGTGGTGGGGCCGGTTCCGGCGGCTGCCGCGCCCGCTGCGGGTCACCGGCTACGTCGCCGTCGCGCTCGTGCTGGCGCTGGTGGCCGGTGTTCTCACCGGCACCGTGATGGTGCGCCGGTCGTTCCCGGAGACCTCCGGCACCGTCGTGCTGCCGGGCCTCGACGCCGACGTGCAGGTGCTGCGCGACGACCACGGCATCCCGCAGATCTACGCCGACACCACCGAGGACCTGATGGCGGCGCAGGGCTACGTGCACGCCCAGGAGCGGTTCTTCGAGATGGACGTGCGGCGCCACGTGACGGCCGGGCGGCTGGCCGAGCTGTTCGGCGAGGACGCCGTCGAGACCGACGTGTTCGTGCGGACGATGGGCTGGCGTCGGGTCGCCGAGCGCGAGATCGGGCTGCTGGCGCCGAGCACCCGCACCGCCCTCGACGCCTACGCCCGCGGCGTCAACGCCTACCTCAAGGGCCGCTCCCCGAGCGAGATCTCGCTGGAGTACACGGTGCTCGACGCCGGGGGCCTCGACTACCGCCCCGCGCCCTGGGACGCCGTCGACTCGCTCGCCTGGCTGAAGGCCATGGCGTGGGACCTGCGCGGCAACATGGAGGAGGAGATCCAACGGGCGCTCGCCGTCGACGCCGTCGGGGCCGGTCGGGCCGCCGAGCTCTGGCCCGAGTACGACTACGCCGAGCACCCGCCGATCGTCGACCAGGGTGCGGTGGTCGACGGCGTGTTCGAGCAGGACGCCACGGCGGGCGGCACCCGCAACCCGGTGCGGCCCCCGCCGTTCGGTCGCGCCGCGCTCCGTGAGCTCGCCGGGCTCGGCCGGGGCCTGGACCGGATGCCGGCCCTGCTCGGCCGCGGCGACGGCATCGGCAGCAACAGCTGGGTCGTCTCCGGCGACCGCACCACCACCGGCGCGCCGCTGCTGGCCAACGACCCGCACCTCGGCGTCTCGCTGCCGGGCATCTGGATGCAGGTGGGGCTTCACTGCAACGAGGTCTCGGAGGCCTGCCCGTACGACGTCGCGGGCTTCTCGTTCTCCGGCGTCCCCGGCGTCGTGATCGGCCACAACGCCGACATCGCCTGGGGTTTCACCAACCAGGGCACCGACGTCAGCGACCTCTACCTCGAACGGATCCGCGGCGACGAGTGGCGCCAGGGACGTCGCTGGCGGCCGCTCGAGACCCGCCGCGAGACCATCGAGGTCGCCGGCGGCGACGCGGTCGAGATCACCGTGCGGTCCACCTCCCACGGCCCGCTGCTGAGCGACGCCGACGAGGCGGTCGACGGCGTCCTCGACGACGTCGCGGGCGCCCCCCTGACCGACGAGGAGGAGATCGGCGTCGCGCTGCAGTGGACCGCGCTGCGGCCGGCACCCACCATGGACGCCCTCCTCGAGCTCGACCGCGCCGACGACTGGGACTCCTTCCGCGCGGCCGCCGCCGACCTGGCCGCGCCCGCGCAGAACGTCGTGTACGCCGACCGTGAGGGTCACATCGGCTACCAGGCCACCGGCACGACGCCGATCCGCAAGTCCGGGCACGACGGCCGGATGCCGGTCGCCGGCTGGCTCCCGGAGAACGACTGGACCAGCGAGGTCGTGCCGTTCGACGGACTGCCCAGCGTGCTCGACCCGGACTCCGGTCTGGTCGTCACCGCCAACCAGGCGGTGACCCGCCCGAGCTACTCCTACCTCCTCACCGAGGACTACGACCTCGGCTTCCGCTCGTCGCGCATCAGCGAGCGGCTCGCCGACCGGGACGACCTGTCGGCCGACGACCTGCTGGCCGTCCAGCGCGACGACGTGAACCCGATGGCGCCGGTGCTGGTGCCGCGCCTGCTCGACCTGCGACTGGCCCGCGGCTACTTCTCCGACGGCCAGCGGCTGCTCGAGGACTGGGACTTCCGCCAGCCCGCCAGCGGTGCCGGCAGTGCTGCCGCCGCCTACTACAACGTGGTGTGGCGACACCTGCTCCTGCTGACCTTCCACGACGAGCTGCCCGAGGCCGCCGAGCCCGACGGCGGGGACCGCTGGATGGCGGTCGTGGCCGACCTCCTCGACGACCCCGGCAACGCCTGGTGGGACGACGTCGAGACCGACGAGGTCGAGCGGCGCGACGACGTCCTGCGCCAGGCGATGCGCGCGGCCCGCGACGAGCTCACCTCGCGGCAGGCGGTCGATCCCGACGAGTGGTCCTGGGGCCACCTGCACGCCCTCGAGCTGCGCAACGCGACGCTCGGCGAGTCCGGCATCGGGCTGGTCGAGCGGCTGTTCAACCGCGGGGGCTGGGACATCGCGGGCGGCAGTGCGATCGTCGACGCCACCTCGTGGGACGCCCACGAGGGCTACGGAGTGACGGCGGCGCCGTCGATGCGGATGGTGGTCGACCTCGACGACCTCGACGCCTCCCGCTGGATCAACCTCACCGGGGTCTCCGGGCACGCCTTCCACGACCACTACACCGACCAGACCGACCTCTTCGTCGCCGGCGAGACCCTTCCCTGGGCGTTCACCCGCGACGCAGTCGAGGCCGCGACCGAGGACACCCTCACGCTGAAGCGGGCGAGGCGCTGAGGGCCGGGGGTCTCGACACGCCGCTCGCTGCGCTCGCGGCGGCTCGACCACCGGAGAGCCGGACGAGCGAGGCTCCGGTTGAGACCCACCGGGGAGCCACCGGTGGTCGAGCCGGGACGAGCGCAGCGAGGCCCGTGTCGAGACCCCCGGCCTCTCACGCGAACCGCACCACACCCCCCGACGGCGTGACGGCGGCGGTGACGGCGCGGTCGTGGGGCTCGGCGGGGACGGGTCGGTCGGTCTCGCCGTCGTGCAGGACCGCGCAGGTGAAGGTGCCCACCGGCACCCGGGCGAGCGCGCGGTCGTAGCAGCCCGCCCCCCGCCCCAGCCGCAGCCCGGACGACGACACCGCGAGGCCGGGCACCAGGACGACGTCGGCGGTGGCGACGGCGTCGACGCCGAGCCGCGGGCCGGTGGGCTCGAGCAGGCCGTGCCGGGTCGGCTCGAGGTCGCGGTCGCCGGTGTGGACGGCCCAGTCGAGGTCGAAGTCGGGCAGCACCACCGGGAGCAGCACGCGCCGCCCGGCCTCGGCCAGACCGTCGAGCAGGAACGAGGTCCCCGGCTCGCTGCCGGTGCCGACGTAGAGGGCGGTGGTGGCCGCCGACCGCACCTCCGGACAGGCGAGCAGGTGCGCGGCGAGGGCCCGTGAGGCGGCCCCCAGCTCGGCGGGGGAGAGCCGCGAACGGGCGGTCGTCATCTGGTCGCGAAGCGCCACCTTGGCAGGCAGTTGTGACTGGGCCACGGCGCGAGCCTACGATCGCCAGCATGGGGAGCCCAGGACTGAAGGCTGCCGTCCAGAAGATGCGGGACGCCGGCGTCGACGAGGTCGCCGTGGAGACCTTCGCGCACTACTTCCGCCTGCTCGAGCACGGCGAGACCGGGATGGTGCCGGAGTCGACGATCGAGCCGGTCGACCTCGAGCGACTGGCCGACGCCGAGGTCTCCGAGGAGGCCGGCGCTCAGGCCGTCCGCGACACCGTCGTCATCAAGCTCAACGGTGGGCTCGGCACGTCGATGGGCATGGACCGAGCCAAGTCGCTGCTGTGCGTGCGCAAGGGGCTCTCGTTCCTCGACATCATCGCCCGGCAGGTGCTTCACCTGCGCCAACAGCACGACGCGCCGCTGCCGCTGCTGATGATGAACAGCTTCCGCACCTCCTCCGACACGATGGCCGCGCTCGCGCGCTACGAGGACCTCCAGGTCGACGGGCTGCCGCTGGAGTTCCTCCAGAACAAGGAGCCGAAGCTGCTCCTCAAGGACCTCAGCCCGGTCAGCTGGGACCCGGACCCCGACCTCGAGTGGTGCCCGCCGGGCCACGGCGACGTCTACACCGCGCTGCGCGGGACCGGGCTGCTCGACACCCTGATCGACCAGGGGTACCGCTACGCGTTCGTGTCCAACTCCGACAACCTCGGCGCCGTCGCCGACCCGCGGGTCGCCGGCTGGTTCGCCGGCACCGGCGCGCCGTTCGCGATCGAGGCGGTCCGCCGCACGCCGTCGGACCGCAAGGGCGGTCACTTCGCGCGGCGCACCAGCGACGGGCGCCTGGTGCTGCGCGAGACCGCGCAGACCCCGGACGTCGACCGGGCCGCGCTGGCCGACCTCGACCGGCACCGCTACTGCTCCACCAACAACCTGTGGTTCGACCTCGCGGCGATGAAGCACGCGCTCGACGTCCGCAACGGCATCCTCGGCCTCCCCCTCATCCGCAACGTCAAGAACGTCGACCCCGGCGACCCGTCCTCGCCGAAGGTGGTGCAGGTCGAGACCGCGATGGGCGCGGCGATCGAGGTGTTCGACGACGCCCGCCTGATCGAGGTGGAGCGCGACCGGTTCGTGCCGGTGAAGACCACGAACGACCTGCTGGTGCTGCGCTCCGACGTCTACGAGATCCGCCGCGACTTCGTGCTCGACCAGGCCACCGACACGTTGCCGTTCATCGACCTCGACAGCGACCACTACGCGTTGGTCGACGACTTCGCCAAGCGCTTCCCCGAGGGGGCGCCGTCGCTGAGCGAGGCCACCTCGCTCAAGGTCGAGGGTGACTGGACCTTCGGGAAGGGCGTGCGGATCGTCGGCGACGTCGAGCTGTCGGCGCTGTCGGCGCAGCGGGTGCCGCCCGAGACCGTCCTCACCCCCGACTCCGGTGCCTGACGGTGCCTGACCCGCTCCGCTCGCTCGACGAGCACCTGGCGGCGGTCCTCGATGCCGCCGCGCCGCTGCCGCCGTTCGCCCAGCCGCTGCTCGACGCCCTGGGTCTGGTGTGCGTCGACGAGCTCGTCTCGGCCACCGACCTGCCGCGCTTCGACAACTCGGCGATGGACGGCTACGCGGTCCGGCACCGCGACGTCGTCACCGCCACCGAGGAGTCCCCGGTCACGCTGCCGGTGATCGGCGAGATCGGCGCCGGGCAGGCGGGCGTCACCGAGCTCCCCGCCGGCACCGCGGCCAAGATCATGACCGGAGCCCCGGTGCCCGCGGGCGCCGACGCCGTCGTGCCCTACGAGTGGACCGACCGCGGCAGCAAGGAGGTCTGGGTCGTCCAGGCGCCGGCTGCGGGTCAGCACCTGCGCTACGCAGGCGAGGACGTCGGTCGCGGCGACGTGCTCATCGACCCCGGCACCGCCCTCGGGCCGCGTCACCTCGGGCTGCTGGCGTCGGCCGGCGTCGCGTCGGTGCGGGTCCGCCCCCGGCCCCGGGTCGCCGTCGTGTCGACCGGCACCGAGCTGCGCGATCCCGGCGTGCCCGCCGACCGGCTGCCTCCCGACGCGATCTACGACGGCAACTCCTTCCTCCTCGCCGCAGCGGTGCGTCGGGCCGGGGCGATCCCGACCCGGACCGGGGTGGTCAGCGACGACGCCGACGCGCTGCTCGCCACCCTCGACGGCCTGGTCGGCCGGGTCGACGCCGTCATCACCTCGGGCGGCATCTCGATGGGCGACTTCGACGTCGTCAAGGCAGCGCTGCGCCCCTTCGGCACCGTGTGGTTCGGCGGGGTGGCGATGCAGCCGGGCAAGCCGCAGGGCTTCGGCACCTACCGCGACACCCCGGTGTTCTGCCTGCCGGGCAACCCGGTGTCGTCCTACCTCTCCTTCGAGGTCTTCGTCCGGCCCGCGCTGCGGCGGATGATGGGACTCACCCCGGAGTCGCGGACGCCGGTGCGGGCGCGGCTGACCCACCGGGTCACCTCGCCCCCGGGGCGGCGCCAGCTGCTGCGCGGCGTCCTCACCTACGACGAGGGAGGCACCACCGTGACCGAGGTCGAGCCGGTCGGCGGGTCGGGGTCGCACCTGGTCGGCGACCTTGCCGTGGCCGACGCCGTGATCGTCGTCCCCGAGCGCACCACCGAGGTGGGCGCGGGCGAGTGGGTCTCCGTGATCCGGCTGGACGACGAGCGGTGACCCCCGACCAGGACCGCCTCACCCACGTCGACGAGTCCGGGGCGGCCCGGATGGTCGACGTGTCGGGCAAGGACGTCACCGCTCGCACCGCGACGGCGTCCGGGCGGGTGCTGGTCTCGCCGGAGGTGGTGGCGCTGCTGCGCGGCGCCGGGGTGCCGAAGGGCGACACGCTCGCCGTCGCGCGGCTGGCCGGCATCCTGGGCGCCAAGCAGACGCCGTCGCTGATCCCGCTGTGCCACCCGCTCGCGATCACCGGCGTGACGGTCGACCTCGTCGTCACCGACGACGCCGTCGAGATCAGTGCCGCCGTCCGCACCACCGACCGCACCGGTGTCGAGATGGAGGCGCTCACCGCCGTCGCCGTCGCCGGGCTCACCGTCGTCGACATGGTGAAGGCGGTCGACAAGGCCGCGGTCATCACCGACGTGAGGGTGGAGACCAAGACCGGTGGGAAGTCGGGCACCTACCGTGCGCGCTGACGTCGTCGTGGCCTCGAACCGCGCGGCGGCCGGGGTGTACGCCGACGAGACCGGGCCGCTGATCGCCGCCGCCCTGCGCGAGCTCGGCTTCGAGGTCGGCGACGTCGCCGTCGTCCCGGACGGCGAACCGGTGGGCGCCGCGATCGCCGCCGCCGTGGCGGCCGGCGCGCGGGTCGTGCTCACCACCGGCGGCACCGGCCTCACCCCTACCGACCGCACTCCGGAGCAGACCCGCCCGCTGCTCGACCGCGAGGTGCCCGGCATCGCCGAGGCGATCCGGGCTGCCGGCGTCGCGGCGGGCGTGCCGACCGCCGTCCTCTCGCGCGGCCTGGCCGGCGTCGCGGGGGACTGCCTCGTGGTGAACCTGCCGGGCTCCCGTGGTGGGGTGAAGGACGGGCTCGCCGTGCTGCGGCCGCTGCTGGTGCACGCGGTCGAGCAGGTCGTCGGGAGCGACCACTGACCGCGGCGCCCGGCACGCCGCGCGGTGCGTGGCCGGCGACGCTGCGCTCCGGCGAGTCGCCCGAGGTGGTGCTGAGACCGCTGCGGCGCTCCGACGTCCGCGCGTGGCGCGACGCGCGACGCCGCAACGCCGCCTGGCTGCTGCCCTGGGACGCCACCGTGCCGCCCGGCGTCGAGCCACGGCCGGCCAGCTTCCGCACCCTCACCCGCCGGCTCGCGCGCGCGGCCCGGGCCGGCACGACCTACCCGTTCGCGATCGACGTCGACGGCGCGTTCGCCGGCCAGCTGACGGTCAACAACATCGTGCGCGGCTCGGCGCAGTTCGCCTCCGTCGGCTACTGGATCGACCAGCAGTTCGCCGGACGCGGAGTCGTGCCGCGCGCCGTCGCCATGGCCGTCGACCACTGCTTCACCGCCGGCGCCCTGCACCGCGTCGAGATCGCGATCCGGCCCGAGAACACCAACTCGCTGCGGGTGGTCGAGAAGCTCGGCCTCCACGAGTACGGCCTCGCGCCGCGCTTCCTGCACATCGACGGCGACTGGCGCGACCACCGGCTCTACGCGATCACCAAGGAGGAGGTCCCGCTCGGCCTGCTCCGGCGCTACGAGGAGTCGCTCGCCAGCGGTTGAGGCTGCAGGAGCGGAAACCACCGGCACCCGACGGCGACACACGGAGTCACATCCGCCTCAGGGGCCTCGCGGGCTCCTAGCCTCAGGGGCGTGGACCTGAGCGCGCTGATCTTCGTAGCCCTCGCGGTGGCGTGGGCGGTCTACCTCGTCCCCCGCGCGCTGCGGCAGCATGACGAGGCGACCTCCCGTCGCCCCGTCGAGTCGTACTCCCACCGGATGCGGGTGCTCGCCCGTCGTGAGCCGGTCGACACCAAGAACGCTCGCCTCGTGGTCACCCCCGGTAAGCCGGCGCCCGTCATCGAGGCCGACCCGCTGCCGGTCTCGCTCTCCCCGGGCCAGCGTCGGGCCCGGCGCGCCGCCGCGATGCGCGCGACCCGCCGCCGGCGCAGGGTGCTCGTCTCGCTGCTCCTCCTCGTCGCCGTCTCGGTCGGCCTGGCCGTCGCGGCCGTGACCCCCTGGTGGGGCGTCGCGATCACCGGTGGTCTCGTCGTCGCCTGGCTCGTGCTCTGCCGCGTGATGGTGCGCCGCGAGATCGCCGACGTTCCCGGCCGCCGGCTTCCCGTCCACACCGCGCCCGTGCCGGCGTCCGACGACATCGACGACGAGACCGGTGAGATCTCCGCCGTCGACGTCGAGCCGGACGCCGTCGTCGAGCCCCCGGCCCCCGAGAACCCGGCCCCCGAGACCCCCGGCGACCCGCCCGCCGCCGACGGCTGGGACCCGGTCCCGCACACCCTCCCGACCTACACCCAGAAGGCCGCCGCTCCCCGGCGCACCGTCCGCACCATCGACCTCGACTCCACCGGCGTCTGGACCTCCGGCCGCACCGAGGCCGACTCCGCCCTCGCCCGCGAGGCCGAGGCCGAGGCCGCGGCCGACCGAGCCGCCCGCACCCCCGCGGGCAAGAGCGACAAGCGCGCCGCGGGCTCCTGAGGGCGATTCGGACGGCACCCCCGCGGGTGCTAGCGTTTCCGTCGCGCCTGCGGGCGCTCCGGGGCTGTGGCGCAGTTGGTAGCGCGTCTCGTTCGCAATGAGAAGGTCAGGGGTTCGAATCCCCTCAGCTCCACCAACCCGACCAGGAACACCGGGGCCCGACCAGCCGAAACGCAGATCGGGCGCGGTTTCGCCCGGGTTCGGCCATGATCGATGGCATGACACCCGCGGAGCCCGCGACCGAGATCGGTCGTGCGCGTCGCTCCGGAATCAGGACCGCGCTCGGCGACCTCGTCGTCCGCATGAGGGACGCGGCCGGCCGCCGTTCGTCGGAGCCGTTGCTCGACGAGCTCCTGCACGAGCTGGCGACTCGCTACCCGGTGGCCGCCTCCACCCACCGTGACCGCGACGGCGCTGCGGAGGGGATCGCCGAGGTGTACGGGCTCGGGAGCGCGGACCTCGTGGTGCTGATGGCCGCGGCGGCTCCGGACCTCGACGCCGACGTGGCCAGGGCCGTCGGTCTCCTCCGGGGGGCCGAGCAACCGGCTCGCGTCTCGTGGGCACTGGCGATGGAGCTGGCCGGGGTGGATGCGGTGTCGTCGGGAGCGGTCGAGCTGCTGGGCGACGCCAGCAGGCTCGTCCGGCACAGCCTGGTCGTGGTCGCGGGGGACCGGCCCCGCTCGCTGCGCGACCTCGTGGTGCCCGAGCGGGTCGTCGACCACCTCCTGGGCGTGGACGCCCTTCCGCCCCTGCTGGCCCCGCTCGTCGTGCCGGCCGCGGGACTACCGGGGATCGCCGGTACCAGTGTGGTGACGCGCGCCCTCGAGGCGGGCGAGCGCCTGGTCTGGGTGACCTCACGCCCCGGCTGCGGCGGGCTCTCGCTCGCCGTCGCGGCCCTGAACGAGGCCGGCGTGGACGGGTTGGTCGTGGACCTGGAGCCGGCTGCCCGTGACGACCTCGGCCACGTCGTCCGGACGGCGGTCCGCGAGGCGGCGTTGCGACGCGCCGCCCTGGTGCTCCTCGATGCCCAGCGCGTCGGGGCCGAGCAGCTCACCGGGGCGCACGCAGCGTGGGGCGCCGTCGAGGCGCTGCGCACCAGTCCCGTCCCGGTGATCGGGGTCGGCACCGAGCCCTGGGACGACCGGCTGCGTGGTCCCTACCCGGTCTCCGTGGAGGCACCACCGCTGTCCGAGGACGACCGGGTCCGCCTGTGGACGGTCTGGCAGCCGGGGGGTCCGGACCTCGACGCCGATCCGGAGGGCGGAGCGGGGCTGTCCGGACTCCGGCTGCGTCCGGAGGTGATCCCGAGGATCGCCGACTACGCCACCCGGCTCGGCCATGCGTTGGACGCTCCGGTCGACGAGGTCGTCGTGCGCCGTGCCGCGCGTGAGGTCACCAGTCCGTCCAGCCTGGCGCGAGCCCGGCGTCCGCACCCCCCGTCGTTCGACGACCTCATGCTCCCCGCCCACGTCGACGGGCAGCTGCGCCGACTGGTGCACTGGGCCTCGGTGCGCGGCGACATGCTCGCCGACGGGCGACTCATCGCCCCGCGGGCCAAGGGGTCCGGCCTTGCTGCCCTGTTCGCGGGCAACCCGGGCACCGGCAAGTCGATGGCGGCGGAGGTGGTCGCTCACGAGCTCGGGGTCGACCTGCTCACCGTGGACCTGTCGAGCGTCGTCGACAAGTACATCGGCGAGACCGAGAAGAACCTCGAGCGTGTCTTCGCGCACGCCGAGAGCCTGGACGTCGTGCTCTTCTTCGACGAGGCCGACGCCCTGTTCGGCAAGCGCACCGAGGTCAAGGACAGCCACGACCGGCACGCCAACCAGGAGGTGTCCTACCTGCTCCAACGCATGGAGGTCTTCGACGGCATCACGCTGCTGGCCACCAACCTGCGCGGCAACCTGGACGCCGCCTTCAGCCGGCGCATGACCTTCATCCTCACCTTCCCCGACCCCGACGCCCCGACCCGGGAGCGGTTGTGGCGGAAGCAGCTCGAGGACGTCGCTCCCCTCGACCCGGACGACCCCGTCGACCTCGCCCTGCTGTCCGGGATCGAGATCACCGGCGGGTCCATCCGCAACGCGGTGGTGGCGGCCGGCTACGAGGCCACCGCCACGGGCAGCCTGGTGGGTGCACGCCACCTCGACCGGGCCGTCGACTGGGAGTTCGAGAAGCTCAGCCGTCGCCGCACGACCTGAGCGAAAGTCCTGCCGCGTCGGCGTGGGCGCCGTAGAGTGGACAGATTATCTGGCCGCACCCGCCCGTAGACCGTGGAGCGAACCGATGACCGAGCACCTGAGCCAACCCGCGCCGACGCACGCGAAGGACCGTCCCGACGTCGACGTCGCCGAGCAGGTCACGGGGCCCGTGGTCGACACCGACGTCGTCCGCCGCTCGCGGGGCGCCGACTCCGCCCAGGTCGCCGAGGCGACCGGGTGCGGGCACGCGCACGACCACGCCGCCGTGACCGTCGGCGCCGGAGCTGAGAGCGCCACTGCCGCACGCTCCGACGGCTTCAGTGCCGTCTCGCTGCGTCGGCACACCGACGGCGCCGACGTCCTCGGCGGCACCACGGCCGACCCGGACGTCGTGGGTGCGCTGCGGCGACGCCGCGGGAAGGGCACACCCCTGCCCGCCGAGGTCGCGAACCCGATGGGGCGGGCCCTCGGGGCGGACCTGTCCGCGGTGCGCGTGCACCACGACCCCGAGGCGGGTCACATCGCGCGGTCGGTCCAGTCCGAGGCCTTCGCCTACGGCACCGACGTCTACTTCGGCGCCGGCCGGTACCAGCCCTCGAGCTCGGGCGGCCAGCGGCTGCTGGCCCACGAGCTGGCGCACGTGACGACGCCGGAGCCGGGAGGCGCGGGAGTGACGATCGGCCGGGCCGACGACCCGGCCGAGAAGGCGGCCGACGCCACCGCGGACCGCGTGATGGGCGCGATCCGACGCTCGTCGCTCGCCCCGACCACGCCCCTCGCCGCGCCGGCGGTCAGCGCCGACGGCGGCGCGGTCGTCCAGCGCAGCGTCCTCAGCTGGTTGAAGAAGAAGTTCGGCAAGAAGTCGGCCCCGACGCAGGGCAAGGTGACGGCACAGGCCCAGGCGACGATCCCGACCACGGCACCCACGACGGCACCGGTCGAGACGCCCACCACGCCGACGTCGACCGTCCCTCCCGTCTCCACGGCACCCACCACGGCACCCGTCTCGGAACCCACGACGGAACCCGACGAGGAGAAGGCGACCGAATCCACCACCGTCGAGGCGACGGCGGAGGCCACGACTCCCGTGGTCGCTCTGACGCCGATCGAGCAGGCGCAGAAGACCTACGCCGAGGCGGTCAAGGGCAAACCGGCCGCCAACAAGAAGGAGGGCGCCACCCGCCTGGCAGATCTCCGCAACCTCCTCAAGACGATGCCGCTCGACGAGCGCGACGCGATCTCGGGGGACCCGAAGCTGCTCGCCGCGGGCAAGGCGTTCGTCGGCGCCTACCACTACACCTCGCTGCTCGGCGCCCTCGGTGTCGCCAAGAAGGGCAAGAGCAGCACGGGAGCCGAGACCAGCAAGCACCTCTCGGGCAAGGAGGCGGACCGGCGCATCGCCCTGTACGGGAAGAACCACCCCCACGTCGAGCCGTTCCTCAAGGCGGCGACCGACGCCGGCAAGGGTGGGGACGGTTACGTGGCCATCGTCGACGACACCCTGTGGAACGACATCTACATGGAGACGTTCGCCGACGAGGCGATCGGCAGCAAGGACGAGCGGACCACCAACGCCTACGCCCAGCACAACCACCCCGACGCCGTGGCCGTCATCAACGCCAATCGCGGCACCACCAGCACCGCCATCCACGAGTCCATGCACCGGTACAGCAAGGACGACTTCATCAATCTGGTGAAGTCCCCGTTCAACGAGGGCGTGACCGAGTACTTCACCCGCCTGCTGACCGACCGCGACGGCGAGGACGCCACGAAGGGCGGCCCCAGCCGGAACAACTACGACGCCAACTTCGCCTTCACCCAGGCGGTCCTGCCGATCTTCGGATCCTCGCTGGTCGCCCAGGAGACGGGGCTGGCAGAGGTCTACTTCGGCGGCAAGGTCGACCTGCTCCAGACCAAGGTCAAGGACAAGGTCAAGGAGCTCAACCCGACAGCCTCCACGAAGGAGCTCCAGGAGGGCTGGATCGACTTCATCGCGAAGGTGAAGAAGTCGGACTGGGCGGGCGCCAAGGCGCTCCTCGCCGCCCCGGCGGTCGCCCCGACCGCCAAGCCGACCGCCAAGCCGACCGCCAAGTCGACCGCCACCCCGCCCACCACGCCGACTGCCACGACTCCCACCACCCCCGTCGGCGGAGGCACGAAGTGAGCTTCCCCGCACCCGTCGCGGCCCGCATCGATGCCCTCACGGACCGGCGCGACGGGGACCTTGACTGCGACCCGGTGGTGCCGGCGGCGGAGCTCGGATCGCCCCTGGCCACGGCGTTCCGCGACCCGGCCGCCGACGTCGTGGTGAGCGTCTACGCCTTCGACGACGACGACGCCTGCCGCGACGCCGAGACCCGGCTGCTCGACTCGCCCGGCCGTCACGTCCGGACCTCCCTCAACGGCGACCTGCTGCTCGCGGTCAGTGCCGACCCGGACGACCGCTCGGCAGTCGAGCGGGCCGACGACATCGCGTCCGGCTTCGCCGGCAGCGAGTAGCCCCGCCCGCGCAGGCACCTCCCCATATCCCGTGACCCAACGGGTGAGGCACCATCAGCCCATGAGCACCAAGAGGCGGGTTCCGCCGCAGGACGCGATGTTCCTGTGGACCGAGACGCCGGAGACAATGATGCACGTGGCGTCGTTGATGCCGTTCACGCCACCGGCAGGTGCGGGACCGACGTACCTGCGAGACGTCCTCGATGAGGCGCGCGAGGAGCCCGTCAGGTCGCCGTGGAACATGAAGCTGACCCACCCGGTCCTGCTGCGCCATCCGCTGCAGGCGTGGGTCGAGGACGAGAACTTCGACTTCGACTACCACGTACGTCGTTCCGCGCTGGCCAGCCCGGGCGACGAGCGGGAGCTCGGCATCCTGATCTCACGGCTGCACAGCCATCAGTTCGACTTCACCCGGCCACCGTGGGAGCTGCACGTCATCGAGAATCTCGAGGGTGGTCGGTTCGCGCTCTACACCAAGGTGCACCACGCCCTCGTCGACGGCTTCACCGCAGTGAAGATGCTGGGCCGCTCGCTCTCGGAGGATCCGAACGGCAAGGGGAAGTTCTTCTTCAGCCTCGACCCGCCGAAGCGGTCGAAGCCTCCGAAGGAGTCCGCCTCGCTGGTGCGCGCCGTCAGCGGCACCGCCGCCGGGGTCGCCAAGGGGACGCTCGGGGCGGTCGGGTCCGCGGCGGGCGTGGCCAAGGCAGTTGCGAAGCTCGAGCTCAGTCGCGGTGAGGAGCACGCGAACCTCAAGGGCGGGTGGAGCGCACCCGACTCGATCCTGAACCAGCGCACCAGCCGGACACGTCGGTTCGCCACCCAGCAGTTCGCCACCTCGCGGTTCAAGACCATCGCGAAGGCGTCGGGCGGGACCCTGAACGACGTGGTGATGGCGGTCTGCGGCGGCGGTCTTCGCGCCTACCTCGAGGAGCTCGGCGAGCTGCCGCAGAAGCCGTTGGTGGCATTCGTTCCGGTGAACATCCGCGAGGACGGGGATGAGGGCGGCGGCAACAAGGTCGCCGTGCTGCTGGCCTCGATGGGCACGCACGTGGCGGACCCGGTGCGCCGGCTCGAGGCGGTCATCGACTCGACCAGCCAGGCGAAGAACCAGATGGCCGGCCTGGGTCAGCTGCCTGCACTGGCCTACTCCGGCTACCTGCTCGCTCCGAGCCTGGCGCAGACAGTGGCCGCGATCGCCGGAGTCAAGAACCCGCTTCCCACCACCTTCAACCTGGTGCTCTCCAACGTGCCCGGACCGAAGAAGACGCTGTACCTGCGCGGCTCGCGTCTGGAGGCCGTCTACCCGGTCTCGATCCCGGCGCACGGGATGGCGCTGAACATCACCCTGGAGACCTACGCGGACACGCTGAACTTCGGCTTCATCGGTGACCGGGAAGCGGTGCCGCACCTGCAACGGCTCGCTGTCTACACCGGCGAGGCGCTGAGCGCGCTCGAGCGGGGCCTCGGCCTCCCCTCCGACGCTGCAGACACCGGTACCACCAAGGCTGCGGCCGGGGCGCGCGAGCGGGATCAGAAGTCCGGCGCGGGCCCGTCCTCGGTGACGCGCGCAGCGCTGGCCAAGCCTGCGAAGAAGAGCACCGCGAAGAAGAGCACCGCGAAGAAGAGCACCGCGAAGAAGAGCACCGCGAAGAAGAGCACCGCGAAGAAGAGCACCGCGAAGAAGAGCACCGCGAAGAAGGCGGCGTCAGCCCACGATCGCGCATGACCCCAGCCGAGCGGCCTGCTTGTCCTCGGCGGCAGTGGGGGTGAGGGTGGGGTCGCACAGGACGCGGGGCCGGAACCGTGACCTCCGACTCCCGAAAGGAGGCCGCCGGTGCGTTCGCAGCCGCTGCCCTCGCACGCCTCGGTCGTGGTGGTCGGCGGTGGGGTGATGGGCCTCAGCACCGCCTACCACCTGGCGCGTGCGGGAGTCGCCGACGTCGTCCTGGTCGAGCAGGCCGAGCTCGGCTCCGGCTCCACGTGCAAGGCCGCCGGAGGGGTACGGGCCCAGTTCTCCGACGCCGTCAACATCGAGCTGGGCGCACGGAGCCTGCGGACCTTCGAGCGGTTCGCCGAGGAGCTCGACCAGGAGATCGACCTGCACCAGGTGGGCTACCTGTTCCTGCTGGACGACCCCCGGCACGTCGCGGCGTTCGAGAAGAACGTCGCGTTGCAGAACGAGCTCGGCGTCCCGAGCCGGATGATCGACGTCGCCGAGGCCCAGGCGCTCTCCCCGCTCATCGACACCAGCGGCCTGCTGGCCGCCGCGTACTCCCCGACCGACGGCCACTGCACCCCGGAGAGCGTCGTGGCCGGGTACGCCCGCGCCGCCCGCCGGGCCGGTGCCCGCCTGGTGCGAGGCTGCACCGTGACCGCGATCGGCTCGAGCGGGGGCAGCCTCACCGAGGTCGTCACCGACCGGGGGTCGATCGCGACCGACACGGTCGTGTGCGCGGCGGGCGCCTGGTCGAGGGACCTGGCCGCCATGGTGGGGGTCGACCTCCCGGTCGAACCGCTGCGCCGCCAGATCCTCACCACCGAGGCGGTGCCGGGCCTGGACCCGCGGACCCCGTTCACCATCGACTTCTCCTCGTCGTTCTACTTCCACGCCGAAGGCCCGGGCCTGCTCCTGGGGATGTCGGACCCCCACGAGACCCCGGGGTTCAAGCTCACCGAGTCCGACGAGTGGCTCGACGGGCTCGGCGACGCGATCGAGCGGCGGGCACCGGCCCTCGGAGCCGTCGGACTCCGCAGCGGGTGGGCCGGGCTCTACGAGATGACCCCCGACCACAACGCCCTGATCGGGGAGTCCGAGGAGGTCAGCCGCTTCCTCTACGCCACCGGGTTCTCCGGTCACGGCTTCCTGATGGGGCCGGCCGTCGGCGAGGTGGTGCGCGACCTCTACCTCGGGCCGGCCGCCGGTGGTCGACGTCAGCTCGCTGTCGACCGACCGCTTCGCCCGCAGCGAGACCACGCCCGAGCTCAACATCGTCTAGTCACAGATCGTCCACCCGACCACCCGTCCCCGCACCCACGACGACGCCCGCCCGGGCCGAGGAGCGCACATGTCCAGCACCATGCACGAGATCCCCAGCAGCGCCGAGCTGAGCCGGCTCGCCGTCGAGACGGCGCGGCGGTGCGGCGTCGACGTCGACGGTCTGGCCGGTGGTGCCGCCACCACCTCGCCCGTCAACGGCGGGCGCCTGCTCGAGCTCGCGTGGGCCGAGGGGGGCGCGGTCGACGACAGCGTCTCCCGCGCCCAGGTGGCGTTCCAGCAGTGGCGGAAGGTGCCGGCGCCCGCTCGCGGCGCCCTGGTGAAGCGGTTCGGCGAGCTGCTGGCCGTGCACAAGGACGACCTGGCCACTGCTGATCAGCCTCGAGGTCGGCAAGATCACCTCCGAGGCCCGCGGTGAGGTCCAGGAGATGATCGACATCTGCGACTTCGCCGTCGGCCTCTCGCGCCAGCTCTACGGCCGCACGATGCCCTCCGAGCGACCCGGCCACCGGCTGATGGAGACGTGGCACCCGCTCGGCGTCGTCGGCGTGATCAGCGCCTTCAACTTCCCGGCCGCCGTGTGGTCGTGGAACACCGCGATCGCGCTGGTGTGCGGCGATCCCGTGGTCTGGAAGCCGTCCGAGCTGGCACCGCTCACCGCGCTGGCCTGCCAGGCGGTGCTGGCCCAGGCCGTCGCCGAGTGCGACGCCCCGGCCGACCTGAGCCAGGTGCTCATCGGCGGCGCCGACGTGGGCGAGGCGCTCGTCGACCACGCCGGCGTCGCGCTGCTCAGCGCCACCGGGTCGACCCGGATGGGGCGGGCCGTCGGCCCCCGCGTCGCCGGCCCGGTTCGGCCGGTCCCTGCTCGAGCTCGGCGGCAACAACGCCGCGATCGTCGGCGCGAGCGCCGACCTCGACCTCACCACGCGGGGGATCGTGTTCTCCGCGGCCGGCACGGCGGGCCAGCGCTGCACGACCATGCGTCGGGTGATCGCCCACCGCAGCGTCGTCGACGAGCTGACCGACCGGCTGGCCGTCGTCTACGAGCGGCTGCCGATCGGCAACCCGATGGCCGAGGGCACCCTCGTCGGGCCGCTCATCCACCGCGGCGCCTACGAGGGGATGGAGCGGGCGCTCGAGCCAGGCCGCGGCGGAGGGCGGCACGGTCGTCGCGGGCGGTGGCCGCGTCGCTCGAGGACGCCGCTCCCGAGGCCTACTACGCCAGACCCGCGATCGTGCGGATCGACCAGCAGACCGACATCGTCGCGCAGGAGACGTTCGCGCCGCTGCTGTACGTGCTTCCGTTCGACGACTTCGACGAGGCGATCGCCCTCAACAACGCGGTTCCGCAGGGGCTCTCGTCGAGCGTGTTCACCTCCGACCAGGCGGAGGCGGAGCGGTTCCTCTCCGCCGAGGGGTCCGACTGCGGGATCGTCAACGTCAACATCGGCACCTCGGGGGCCGAGATCGGCGGCGCCTTCGGCGGGGAGAAGGAGACCGGCGGCGGTCGCGAGTCCGGCTCCGACGCGTGGCGCTCCTACATGCGCCGGGCCACCAACACCGTCAACTACTCCGGCGAGCTGCCGCTGGCCCAGGGCGTGGACTTCACGGTCTAGAGGGGGAGCGGGCACATGAAGCCGGGCGACGTCGTGACGAGCACCGAGCTGCGGGGCCGCTTCGCGGCGCGCCTCTCGGCCCTCTACGGCACCGAGGTTCCGGCCTACGCGGCTCTGGTCGACGTCGCGCAGGAGGTGAACGAGCGCGCGGTCGCCCGGTGGGGCACCGAGGCGGAGCGGCTGGGGAGCATCGAGCGGGTCACCGCGGAGCGGCACGGCGCCATCAGGGTGGGGTCGCCGCGCGAGCTGGCACAGGTCGCCCGCGTCTTCGGGGCGCTCGGGATGGTGCCCTGCGGCTTCTACGACCTGCGAGACACGGCGCCGGCCCCCGTCCCCGTCGTGTCGACGGCGTTCCGCCCGATCGACCGCGAGGAGCTGGCCGTCAACCCGTTCCGGGTCTTCACGTCCATGCTCGTGCCCGAGGACCGTCGGTTCTTCGACGCCGACCTGGAGGCCCGCCTGAAGGGCTTCCTGGACGCGCGGCAGCTCTTCCCGGACGAGCTCCTCGAGCTCGCGGACCGGGCGATCGAGCACGGGCAGCTCGCGAGCGCGGACGCGGAGCGGTACCTGGACCTGGCCATGGCCTCGTTCGCCCTCTCCCCGGACCCCGTCGACCGTGCCTGGTACGCCGAGCTGGAGCGGGTCTCGGCCGTCGCCGCCGACATCGGGGGCGTCACCACCACCCACGTGAACCACCTCACCCCGCGGGTCCTGGACATCGACGACCTGTACGCCGCGATGCAGGCGCGCGGGATCGAGATGATCGACGAGATCCAGGGGCCGCCGCGGTGGGAGGGCCCCGACGTGCTGCTCCGGCAGACGTCGTTCCGGGCCCTCGCGGAGCCGAGGGCGATGCGCGAGCCCGACGGCTCGATCTCCCGCGGGGACCTCCGGGTCCGGTTCGGCGAGGTCGAGGCCCGGGGGATCGCCCTGACGACGACGGGCCGCGACCGCTATGACCGGCTCGTCGCCGAGGTCGACCGCCGCCTGCTCGCCGACCCCGGGCTCACGCGTGCCGACATCGCACCGCAGGTGTGGGCCGAGGGGATGCCGCGGACCGAGCGGGAGCTGTTCACCGACGGCCTGGGCTACTTCACCGTCACCGTCGACCGGTCCGCGCCGGCCGTCGAGGGCGCCGACCTCGGCGGTCTCGTCGACGCCGGCGTCCTGCGCCTCCACCCCGTCGTCTACGAGGACTTCCTCCCGCGGTCGGCCGCCGGCATCTTCGCCTCGAACCTCACCGGCACCGGCAGCGTGGACGCCGCCGAGGGGGGCGTGACGCGCGACGCGGACTGGCTGGCCGGCGCCGTCGACCAGCACCTGCACGTGCCCGAGGAGGTCTACGCGAGCGAGGCCCGAGCCTCACTGGCCGCAGCCGAGGCGGCGCTGGGACGCGTGATCGAGACGAAGGTAAAAAGTTGAGGTCCAGCCCGTAACCCTTTCGGGTCATGTCCCGTTGGGTCGACGTGATCGCGCTCGCCGATGCGAACCTCGTCGTCCCCCACGACCGTGTCGTCGCCGACCGCTCGTGCACGGACGCCGACGCCCACTCCACCCACTCGTGGACCGACGGCCGACGAGCCTGGACCTGCTCGGGGCGCACCGACGCCCCGCGACCGTGGGCGACGGTGTCCTACCTCGCCCCCGCGGGGGCGGGTCCGGTGAGCGTCAGCACCTCCTGCGCGGCTCACGAGGCGAGCGCCTGACGCACCGCCTCAGGGCCGGTCAGCCCGGGGGACGGCGGTCCGCCGGCAGCAGCTTGTGGGTGCCGTCGCACCACGGGGCCCGGGCGGTCGCACCGCAACGGCACACCGCCGAGACGGGGCGGGTGGTCCGGTGGCGGCTGCCGTCCGGTGCCTCGACCTCGACGTCGCCCGTCACGAGCACCGGGCCGCCGGGGCACAGCCGCAGTCGGGGCGGGCTCGGCTGCTCGACCAGCTGATCGGCCGGCCGCTCGACCGACTGATCGACGGGGCGGAGGTCGCCGTGGCCGCTCACGCCGCGGCCCGCGCCCACAGGTCGAGCAGCCGCGTGCCGGTGCGGCTCTCGAGGTCCAGGCACGTCCACGCGCCGAAGATCACGCCGTCGCGCAGCGCAGGATCCTCGGCCACGAGCGCGCCGCACACGTCGCGCGCCGCCACCTGCTCGTGCACCGCGTCGGCCTCGACGTGCTCGTCGTAGTAGGCGACGAGGCTGGCCGGGAACCCGAGCCGGTCGAGCCCCTGCGCCAGCTGGCGCGACGGCACCGAGCTCGTGATCTCGAAGGCCGCGAAGTGTCCGAGGGCGGGCGCCCGGTGCCGGCGCTGCAGACCGAACATGCTCACCACGTTGCTCTGCTCGAGCACCTCCGGGAGGGCGACGTCGATGTGAGCCCCGTAGCGTGGCGTCGATGCCCGCGTCGGCGAGCCCGCGCGCGAACAGCTCGTGGTGAAGGCGGTCAGGATCCCCGACGCCGTACTCGTCGTAGAGCACCTGGAGGAGCGCGGCCTTGGGACCGGCCTCGAGCCTCGGGACGGTCCACGAGGTGGGGTCGGCCTCCTTGAGGTGGTAGATCGAGCGCTGTCGCATCAGCTCGACCACCTCGGCCCGGGTGGCGGCGCGCTGCACGTGACGGGCCACGGACGGTCCCTCGTGGGCAGCGGCCAGCGCCATCAGTGCCTCGCCGACGTCGTCGCCCTCGGCGGCGGCCGCGGCGAGCGCGGGGTCCTCGCGTCGCGCGGCCTGCGCGAACCGGTCCCGCAGTCGTGACTCGAGGTCGGCCTCGAGGTCGCGTCGCAGGAAGGCGAGCGCCGGTGACCCCTCCCACGCCTCGTCGACCTCGGTGAACCCCCGGTAGCTGAGCTCGTGCAGCACCCAGAGGCTGATCGCCCGGTCCTCCGGTGCGGCAGCCCCGGCGCGCAGCGGCGTGGCGGCGTCGTCGAGAGGCGACCGCAGCAGCTCGACGAGCTGGCGGCTCAGGGAGCCGCGCGGGGTCGGCAGTGTGGCAGGCACGTCGTCACTGTTCCCGCCCGGGCGGAGACCCGACACCGTCCGGAAGGGTGATCGCGGTGGGCACCGCGCACCACGCATGCTGGCGTCGTGTCCGACGTCACGCACCAGCTCCCGCGTCCGCGCCCGCCCCGCGAGTCCCTGCGCTTCGCGGGGCTCACGATCGAGCACGACGCTCGGGTGCTGACCCCGCGCCCGTGGACCGAGCTGCAGTCGCGGTGGGCCGCGGAGCTGGTCGCCGAGGCCGGACCCGGGCGGCTCCTCGAGCTCTGCTCCGGCGCCGGGCACATCGGCCTGGCGGCGGCGGCCCTGTCGGACCGGGCGATCACGTGCGTCGACGTCGACCCTGCCGCCTGCTACTTCACCCGCCTGAACGCCGAGGGCGCCGATCTGGAGGGGCGGGTGGAGGTGCGCGAGTCGCGCCTCGAGGATGCGCTCCTGCCGGGTGAGCGGTTCGCGCTGGTCATCGCCGACCCGCCCTGGGTGCCGACCACGGGAGTGGCCCGGCACCCCGACGACCCGCTGCTCGCCATCGACGGCGGCACGGACGGCCTCGACCTGGCGCGGGCCTGCGTCGAGGCCTGCGAGGGCCACCTCGCCGCCGGTGGCAGCCTGCTGGTGCAGCTCGGCGACGACGACCAGGCCGCGGCCGTCGCGGCGTTCGCCGAGCGGCGCGGGTGGCAGCGGGCCGACGTCCGGCGGGGTCCGTCCGGGCGTGGGCTGGTGCTCCGGCTGCTGCACCCTGCGGCGCGGGACTAGCGGTCAGTCGTCGGGACCGGCCGGGCGCTGGGCCTGGGCGGTCGCGTACGACGGCGCGCGCAGCGCTCGCGCCCAGTCATAGCTCGTCATCCCGGGCAGGCGCAGTCGCAACGGGTCGAAGGCGAAGCTCGGGCTGCTCGCCGTCCGGTGATCCGGAGGGCTCGGAGTCGAGCGCGATGTGCCCGAACCGGAGCCACGGGCCGGTGAGCGTGGCGCAGGTGAGCTCGACCGTGCGCGGCCCGGTGCGCCGGGCGCCGAGAAGGACCGGGCCCACCGGCGTGCGGAACGGCATCACGGTGCTCATCGGTGCGGCGGTGCTTCGGGCGGGCGCGAACAGGAACCGGGTGAGTCGTCCCCGTCCGGTGGTGGCGAGGAGCAGGTCGGCCGGCCGGTCGCCGTCCGGGTCGATGCGGACGGCGAGCCCGAACACGTCGGGGAGCGGCGCCGGCAGGCCCACGCTCCGCGAGCGTCCTGACGAGCACCGGGTCCTCGCCGGTCTCGTCCAGCCACGGGACGCCGATCGCGGGTGTGGCGCCCTCACGGTGCAGCACGCCGTGCAGCACCTGGCCCCGCGGGTGGAGCGGCCGGCTCGCGGGGCGGACGCGGCCGAGCGTCCCGAACAGCGCTCCGAGAGCCGCGCCGCCGGCGGTGCTGACGGCCTGAAGTGCAGCCTCGCGGGCGGGACGTCGGTCGTGGGTCACGCCCCTCCAGTACCCGGTTGACCGCTCGGCAACCGCCACACCGCCACCCGCTCGCCCCCGGACGCCAGCACGAGCCGCGCCCGGACGGCGGCGTGCGGGGGCGCGCCGAACCGGTAGGCGTAGGAGGCGTCGGCGAACCGACCGAGCAGCGCCTCGACACCGAGGACCCGGTGACCGTGCGGCTCGAGGGTCCACGCCGCCTCGGACGCCTCGACCACCGACCCGTCCTCGCGCAGCAGCTCGACCGTGAGGGTGGCAGCCGATCGCGTCCGGGCCGTCGTGCGACACGTGGACGTCGAGACCGTTGAGGCCCTCGTCGACGAGCCAGACGGCGGTCGGCTGCAGCACGGGCGCGAGCGCGAGGGCCGCCGGCTTCGGTCGTCCGACATGGTCGAGGAGTCCCCAGCCGGCGCCGGGGGCGAGGTCGCGCAGCCAGAGGACGAGACCGCCGCCGCAGCCGGAGCCGGGCCGGCGCCACTCCCCGAACACCTCGGCCATCACCTCCCCGGTGACCCGCTGGGCCTCGGCCTCGGTGGCGTCGGGTCCGTACCGCGCCCGCAGGTAGTGATCGCGGACGTCGGCGAAGTCCCAGTCGGCGCCGTGGTCGCGCGGGACGCCGCCGTCGACCACGGGGTCGGTGAGGTTGCTGAAGGCCAGGCACTCGGCGGCGAAGCCGACCCGGCTGTGGCGGACGTCGGGGAGGTCGCGCAGGTAGGCGCCGACGCCGAAGTACTGCGCGATCCCGGTGTCGACGCGGGTGACGGGGTCGCCCCCGCACGGCGAGGAGTCGACCCAGACCGCGTCGAGCCCGGAGTCGGCCACCACCGGTCGCAGCAGCGCGGCCAGCTCGGCGGCCGCGCCGGTGGCGGGGGAGACGCCGAACAGCGCCGCCTGCTGCTCGTGCTCGGCGGAGCCGCACACCACGACGGTGGAGGGGTGGGGGAGCAGTCGCGCGCACTGGTCGGCCACCTCGACCGTGACGGCGGCGCGAAAGACGTCGTCGACCAGCGGGTAGTCGAAGGTGGCGAACATCAGGTCCTGCCACACGAGCAGACCGAGCTCGTCGCACCGGTCGTGGAACGCGTCGGACTCGTAGGCGCCGGTGCCCGGCACCCGCACGGCGTTCATGCCCAGGGCGACCGCCTCGTCGAGGGCGGCCAGGTCGCCCGGCGTCCACACCGCACCACGGGCGAAGACCCGCACGCCGTTGACCCACAGGTCGAGGGAGTCCTCGGACCGGTTCTCCACCGTGCGGAACCCCACCCGGCCGACGACCTCGCCGTCGACGGTCACGTCGTGGAGCCGTGGCGTGCCGTGCGTGTGCGGCCACCAGAGCTCGACGTCGGGGAGCTCGAGGTATCGCTCGCCGTCGACCTCGACCACCCCGGTGGTGCCCTCCAGCCAGGCACGCAACCGGACGCCTGGCGCGCCGGTGCGCAGCACCACCGGCCGGTACGGGCCGACGACGGGCGGTCCCGGCGCGAAGCCGGGGGCCCGGCCGAGCACCTGGGTGCGCACCCAGCGCAGCCGCGGCTCGTCGACCAGCCTCGTCCGCCAGCGCGGCCCGCGGTGTGCGGGGCAGCGTGTCGAGCAGGTCGGTGAGCGGGTGCACCACCACCCGCACCTCGTGCTCGCCCGGGCCGACCTCCACCTCGTGCCGCTCGAACATCGAGCGCCCCGAGGCGACCACGACGCCGTCGACGAGCAGGTCCCACACCGTGGCGATGCCGCCGACCTCCAGTACCGACGGCTCGGGCGCGGTGACCTGCGCGAGGAACTCGTGCCGGACGGCGTCGGCGTCCGGGCCCGGCTCGGGGGTGAGTCGTTCGAACCGCAGGGTCTGACGGGTCACGTCGTCGTCACCGGGCGAGGTCGTCGAGCCGGGCGACGGCGTCGTCGTAGGCGTCGGCCATCGGTGCGACGACGGCGGCGACGTCGAACGACCGCTGCCGGGCCAGCCGGAACAGCAGCATCTTCGCGCCGCCCACCACGTCGTCGAGCCGGGCGGCGGCCTCCTCCCCGGGTGCGCCGAACAACCACCGCACGTGGGTGGCGAGCAGCTCCATCGACGCGCCGACCAGCCGCGGGTTGTGGAAGGCGTAGGCTGTGGAAGTCCTCGCCCGACCCCTCGAGGAGCGCGGGCAGCCACTCCTCGAGCGCGGGCGCGAACACCCGGAACGGGTTCTCGGCCGGACGCCGCGCCAGGTGCCCGGCGAACCGGTGCCGAGCGACGTCGGCCAGGTCCGGTCCGACCGGGCGACCGGTGGCGCGCCGGGGCTCGCCGAACCGCAGCGCCTCCACGTACGCGGCAGCGGACCGGCGGCGAAGAGACCGTCGAAGTCGTCGCCGGACAGCTCGAAGTAGCCGGCGTTGTGGAAGTAGCGCAGCACCCTGCGCCTCCGCGTCGACCGTCTCGGCGACGATCGTCGACTTCACGTGCTCGCGGCGGTAGGTGGTGGCGGCGAGGTCGGGCAGGTGGAACGAGTCGACCTCCGGCATCACGCGCCTGCCCCGCGGCCAGCCGGCCCGTCACCAGGTCGAGCAGCCCCCGGTAGGGCTGCACCTCGTGCAGCGTCGACGCCGTAGAGCGCCTGCAGGTCGTCCGGCGTCGGCTTGAACAGGGTCCACTGGTCGACCTCGAAGTCGGCCCGGACGGCCCCGCCGAGCATGGCGACCGGGTCGCGGCCCGCGGCGTGCAGCACCTCGACCAGGCAGTCGACGTAGCAGTTGGTCTCGGTGAAGGTGCGGTCGTCGCCGTGGACCGGGTGCACCTCGTAGGCGGCGGGGTCGAGGCCGAGCAGCGAGGCCCGGGTCACCGGTGTCACCGGGGCTCCTGCAGCGGCAGGTGACGGGCCAGGAACGCCGTGGCCCGCTCGTGGCCGACCAGCTGCGCGCGCCGCGACAGCAGCGAGTGGTCGACGGTGTCGTCGGCGGTGAACCGGAACCGCGGGCTGCGACGCATCCACCACAGCAGCGGCCGCAGGGCGTAGACCTCGGTGAAGTGCTTGGCGTCGTCGCGGCAGGCGATCACCTCGAGCGCCGTGCCGCGGCGGCGCACCCGCCACAGCACGACCAGCGGCGCGTGCCAGACCGCGAGCTCGCGGTAGACCCGCCACATCCCGCCGGCCAGGATCCGGCGTCGGCGGGCCAGGTCGGCCACCGGCTTGTAGGGGATCATCGCCGCCCGACGGCGGTCGGTGTGGACGGGCGTGCCCTTGGCGGCCTGGAAGATCGTGAGTCGCGGGTTGATCGCGAACACGGCGTCGACCGGCTCCCAGAGCGCCACCTCGAGCGCGGAGTACGAGCCCGAGCACAGCCCGACCATCCCGACCCGCGCGCCGTCGGAGCGCAGCGAGGTGACGACGTGGCGCATGTCGTCGATCCACTCCGGGGCGAACGCGAGGTCCTCGGTGCGCCCCGGCGCGGTGGGGCTGTCACCCACGCCGCTCTGGTCGATGCGGACCACCCGGTAGCCCGCGGCCGCCCAGACCCTCGCCCACTCCACCCAGCGCCGGCCGGGTCCGATGTGGTGCTCGGCGGCCACGTTGACCAGCACCACCCACGGCGCCGGCGCGTGCCGCGAGCGCTCCTCGAGATCGAGCGGCTCGGTGGCGACGCCGACGACGCCGGAGGGGCCGAGCCGGACCACCCGTTCACGGACCGGCGCCGCGTCGTCCGGGCCCGACCCGACGACGACCGCGCGCTCGGGTTCGGGCGCCTTCACCGGCACCGGGTGCTCCGGGGCGCCGCGGCCGACCCAGTCGACGATCTGGCGCAGCGTCCGTTCGGGGACCTCGCTCTGCTCCGGGGGGACGTCGAGCAGTGCCGCCTGCCCGCGCGCGGGCGCGGTGTCGAGGGACGGCGTGCCCCGCTGCAGCGCGCGCACCACGGCCTTGCGCGCCGGCCGGTCCTCGCGGGTGAGCAGCAGCACCCGCTCGGCGAGCACCCGGTCCGCCGGCACCTTGCTGAAGCTCGACGGTGCCCAGCGACCGCGCCGTCGCTGCGTCGAACTGGAAGCCGGGGGTGTGCCTCATCCCGTCCTCCGGTGGATCAGGTGTCATGCTCCCGAGCCGGTAGAGCGCCTCCCCCTCCCGCAGGAAGGTGCGCCCGCTCAGGCACGGGTCCCAGCACACCAGTGAGCGGAACGACTCGCCCCGGGCGGCCTGGACGGCGGCCAGGGTGGCGCCGAGCCGCATGCCCACCGCCGCCGTGCTCGGCACCTCGAGGTGCACGAGGTACTGCCGGGCGGCCTCGACGCTGGACAGCCAGTGGGCCACCCGGGCCGGATCGTCGAGGCGCCCGGCGGAGTCGCCGGTGCCGTCGTAGTCGAACCGCAGTGCCACGAACCCCGCCTCGGACAGGTGCTCGGCCAGTCGGCGGAAGGTGCGGTGCGCGGCTCGCCCCTCCTCGCCCAGGGGCTGGCAGAGCACGACGCCGCCACGCACCCGGCCGTCGGCGGGCCGGGACACCCACCCGAACAGCGGTCGCTCCTCGGGGCCGAACCACACCTGGGAGTGCTCGGTGCGGACCGGGGGCACGGCGCCGCTCAGCATCGCAGCGACGCCTTCACCTCGTCCGGCCACGCGACGAGGTCGGTTCCGTGGGTGGCGAAGAGGGCCAGCGTGACCCGGTCGAGCCCGAAGCCGAAGCAGGCGCTGTGGGCCGCGCTGCCGTCGGCCAGTCGGAGCCCGAAGGTGTGACCGAAGTGGTCCTCGTGGTAGTTCGTGGAGGCGATCGCGGTGGGACCGGCATCGGTCAGGTCGACGAGCACCTCGTGCTTGAGCGCGGCGTCGAGCTGGTGGGCGGCGAGCAGCCGACCCGCCCGGCCGAAGAACGGGTCGCTCGCGGCCTCGGACCGCACCGTCAGCCCGAGCGCCCGCAGTGCGGCCAGCCCGCGGCCCAGCCACGCGTCGCGGTGCTCGACCGCCTGCGCCGGCGTGCCGACCCGCACGAACTCGTACATGCGGAACGCCTGCATCCGGGCGGGGTCGGTGCTCGGCTCGTGCCGGAAGCACCAGCCGCTGCACTCCTCGTGCAACCCGGCGGTCGGCACGTCGGCGGGCAGGACGCCGTAGAGCGAGTGGCACACCGACGACGGGAGCGCGACGTCGCCGGGCGACAGGTGGGTGGCGCCGTCCCCGCCGGCGTCGAGGTCGGCCAGCAGCGCGCGGTGCGCGGCGTCGTCGCCGCTGAAGACCGCCACCGAGCCCACGAGGTCGGGGAACGAGCGCAGGTAGTCGGTGCGCGCCAGGTCGGCGCGCGGCAGCACCGGCGGGAACCAGCGCGGCCGGGCGCGCTCGACCCGCTGGGCGGCGGCGTGCCGCTCGACGCCGTGCAGCACCTGCTCCCACTCCTCGGAGCGGTGCAGCACGCCGTCGACCGAGGTGAGGTGCAGGACGCCGGCGCCGACGAGCGCGTCGCGCAGCGCGGCCGGGGTGGCGAAGGGGGCGGTCACCTGGTCTCCCGCTGCACCAGGGCGAGCTGGGCGGTGCTGGCCGCGATCCGGTCGTTGTTGACCATCACCGCCGCGCCGTGCGCGTCGCGCAGGATCCGGCCCAGCGAGTACTCGGAGTCCTCGCGGTAGCCCTGGATGCCGCAGACCAGCATCGCCTGGTTGACGAGGTCGACGACGGCGGTGGACGCCGAGATCTTGAGGGTGTTGATGGCCACCATGAAGTCGACGGCGCCGGTCTGCTCGGGGTCGTCGAGGATCGCGAGGTAGCGGGTCAGCAGGGAGTCGACGCCGGCGGCGAGCTCCTGGCGCCCCACCAGGAGCGCGGCCAGCCGGGCCGCGCCGGGCGGCGTGGTGCCGGGGCTCCTCCGGGCCGCCCGTTGCACGAACCGCTGGGCGCGCGACGTCGCCTCCTCGGCCAGCCCGAGCCACAGCGACGACCAGAGCAGGTGCGCGGTCGGCAGCATCGTGTGGGTGGAGATGTCGCCGAACGGGTCGTCGAGCACCAGGGCGAGGTCACCCGCGGCCTCGAGGGTGAAGCCGAGCGAGCAGGTGCCGCGGAAGCCGAGGGTGTCCCAGCCGTTGAGCGGGGTCAGCGTCACCGCCGGGCCCTCGCAGACGGCGAGCACCTGGTCGGCGGGCTGGCTGTCGGCGTCGCGCCGCGCGGTGGTGAGGATCGCGTCGGCGTGCTGCCCGTAGGAGATGACCGGCGCCTGCTTGGTGAGCCGGAACCCGCCGTCGCCGTCGCGCTCGACGAAGCACGAGGACGTGCGGGTGTCGCCGCCGATGCCGAGCTCGGTGGTGGCCGAGGCGAGCAGGAGCTGGTCGGCGGCGACCCGGCGGGTGTAGTCGCGCAGCGCCTCCGAGCGGCCGTGCCGCACCAGGCAGGCGACCTGGATGTGGTGCATCGCCAGCACCATCGCCGACGACGCGCAGTAGCGGCCCACCACCCGCACCACCGCGGCTGCCTCGCGCAGGTCGTGGCCGAGGCCGCCCAGCTCGGCTGGGACGAGCGCCCCGAGCAGTCGCTCGGCGCGGAGCGCGTCGACGGTCTCCTGCGGGAACCGGGCGCGCACGTCGACATCGGCGGCGTGCGCCGCGGCGGTCTCGCGTCCGACGCGGTGGGCCAGGGCGACGAGGTCGTCGCCGACCAGCCGGCTCACGCCGTCCGCGCCGTGGTGTCGTCGACGCCCATCTCGGCCAGCGCACCGCGGATGTGGCCGATCGAGGCGAAGGTCGACTTCTTCAGGAGGTGCTGCGGGAACTCGACGTCCCACTCGTCCTCGCAGGCCAGCATCACCGTCACCGACGCGTGCGAGGTCATGCCGGCGGCGTAGAGGTCGTCGGTGTCGCCGAGCGAGGCGACGTCGACCCCGAGCCGGGCGTGCTCGGCCAGGACGCCACGGATGGTCTCGGTGACCGTCGGCTCACTCACCGTCGTGCTCACCGGGAAGGTCATCGGCGAGCCCCGTGCCCCGGGCCTGCAGGGCCACCGCCGTCGCGAGCGCGACGTCGCCGGAGTGGCTGAGGCTGACGTCGATGGGGCCCAGGTCGGCGGCCGCGGCCAACGCCGCCGCGCGGCCGGTCAGGCGGACGGTGGGCCGGCCGTCGGACGACACGATCTCGATGCTGCGCAGGTCGACGCCGTCGGTGTCGGAGTCGCGCACGCCGATCAGCTTGAGGACCGCCTCCTTGGCGGCGAACCGCGCGGCGAGCGACGACGCGCCGCCGGCGGCGCAGGCGTCCTGCTCGGCCGGTGTGTAGACGCGATCGAGGTAGCGTGCGCCGAAGGTCCGGACCGCGACGGCCACGTCGTCGATCCGCTGCACGTCGCACCCCGTCCGAGCCCGGGACGCCGCCTCCCGTACCGGCATGTGGTCACGCCCCCATCCGTGAGCAACCACCAGTGGTGTGGTCCGAGCAGGCTAACGTGGCGAGTGGTGCCCGGGGCCGCTTTTCTGCCACGGATCCCTCTGCGAGCCCGCACCATGGAGTCCGTGACCGACACCGGACCCTCCTCGTGGGGTGCCGCCGACGTCGTCGTCCACTACTCCACCGCCGGTCACTCCGACGCCGGGGAGCGGGCCGCGCTGGCCGACGTCGAGCCGTGGTCGCGGCGCCGGGTCCTCGACCTCGGGGTGGGCGGGGGCCGCACCACCGGTCTGCTCGCGCCGCGGGCGGCGTCCTATCTCGGGCTCGATGTCGCACCGGAGATGCTCGCGGTCGCCCGGGGCCGGTTCCCTGCGGCCGACCTGCGGGTCGGCGACGTCCGCGACCTCGGTGACCTCCCGGACGGCGGGTTCGACCTCGTGGTCTTCAGCCTCAACGGCCTCGACGCCCTGGACCGGAGCGGCCGCGCGGCGGCACTCGCCGAGATGGCACGGGTGGTCGCCGACGACGGCCGGGTGCTGTTCTCGACCCTCAACGTCGACGGCGTGAGCTTCGACGAGCGGCCCTGGCGGTCGGCGGGCGGCCTGCGGAGCAGCCGCGGCCGCGACCACCTGCGTCACGCGGCGCGGCACCCCGGATCCGTCGTCCGCGCGGTGCGCAACTTCCGTCGGACCCGGCACCAGGCCGAGGACGGCGAGGGGTGGGCCCGCCGCGCGCTCCGGGCCCACGAGTTCCGGTTCGTGGTGCACTTCGCGACCCTCGCCGAGGCCGTCGCCGGAGCCCGCGCGGCTGGGATGGAGGTCGTGGCCGGCTACGCCGACGACGGCCGCCCGGTCGACGTCCGGGCCGGCGTCACCTCCGCCGACTACGTGCACCTGGTGTGCCGGCCGCGGCGTAGCTGAGCGCCCGGCCACCAGCGGGCCACCAGCGGGGCCACCCGCCGGTCGTCGGCCGCGCCGGTTCGCCACACTGGACGTGCCATGGCACCGACAGCTCCCGACCACCAGCCTGCCGGCGGCGAGCGCGACCTGCGCGAGATCGCCGCGACCATGGACCTCTCGCTGCGGATCGGTGAGCTGCTGCTCTCCTCGGGAGCGGGCGCGAGCGACGTCAGCGCGGCGATGAGCAACGTCGCCTGGGCCTGCGGGCTGCGCGGGTTCAGCGCCGACGTCACCTTCACCGAGCTGACGATGACCCAGCAGAGCGTGCCCGAGGAGCCGGCCGTCCTCCAGATCCGGCAGGTGCGGCGTCGCGAGGTCGACTACGGGGACCTCACCGAGGTCGACCACCTGATGCGCGACCTGGTGTCCGGGACCATCGACCGCAAGGAGGCGGCGTCACAGCTGGGCCGGATCGTCTCGACCGGGCACGCCCGACCGCGCTGGGCCGTCACCGCCGCGTTGAGCGTCATGGGCGCGGGCATCGCGGTGGTGCTGGGCGGCGACTGGCTGGTGGTGCTGCTGGCCGCGGTGGCGGCCGTGCTGGTCGACGTGCTGCAGCGCCGGATGAGCCGGCGACGGCTGCCGGCCTTCTACCAGCAGGTCGCCGGAGGCCTGCTGGCCACGCTCATCGCGGTGGGGGTGGCGGCCACCCCGGCCGAGGTCTCGCCCAGCCTGGTGATCTCCACCAGCATCGTGATGCTGCTCGCGGGCGTGAACTTCCTCGGCGCGATCCAGGACGCCCTCACCGGCTTCCCGCTGACCGCGGGCGCACGGATCCTCGAGGCGTTCCTCGCCACCGCCGGCATCGTGGCCGGTGTCAGCGGCGGGCTCCAGGTGGGCGAGCTGTTCGACGTCCGGCTCGGGCTCGTCGACCCCGGCGCCTACGGGCTGGCCGACCTGCCGTTCATGGTGGGCGGTGGGGCGGTCGCCGCGTCGGCCTACGCCTACTCGGCCTACGCGCCGGTGCGCTCGCTGGCACCGATCGCGTGGCACCGCGGCCACCTCGCTGACGCTCTACACGCTCGTGCTCGACCGCGGGTTCGGCATCGCCTGGTCCTCGGCGCTGGCCGCGACCCTGCTGGGCCTGGTGAGCTACCCGGTGGCACGGCGGTTCCGGGTGCCGGCCCTGGTGGTGGTCGCGGCCTGCATCACGCCGTTCCTGCCGGGCCTGTCGATCTACCGCGGGCTCACCCTGCTCGCCCTCCAGCCGAGCACCGCCCTGCTCGCGATGGTGACCGCGATCGCCGTCGCGATCGCGCTGAGCTCGGGCGTCATCCTCGGCGAGTACCTCGCCCAGCCGCTCTCCCGCGAGGCCCGTCGGCTCGAGGGCAAGCTGGCCGGGCCGCGTCTGGTCGGCCCGCACACGGTGCGCGCCGTCCGCGGGGCCCGGCGCCGGCTGTCGCGCCGGCCGCCACCCCCGGGGTGACGAGCGGCCCGCTGCCGCCGGTGCCGCTGCCGCCGCGCACCGGCGCCGGCTCAGCCCTCGAGCACCGCCAGGTCGCGCTCGGCGTAGCGGCGGTGGGCGAGGAACTCGAACAGCAGGGTGCGCAGGCAGGCCTCGACGGTGTGGGTCTCCTCGCCCCAGTACGGAGCCGGAGCGCCGGTGAGCTCCTGGGGCAGGGCGTCGTCGTCGAGGGTGGCGAAGACCCCGCTGACCTGGCCGCGTCGCTCGGCGAGGAGCACCACGGCCTCGCTGAACGAGGGCAGGGCGTCGAGATCGATCCCGAGCTCGCGGGAGGCGTCGTCGGGATGGTCGGTGGGCGGGAGCCCGAGCGGGTGGTGCGCGTCGTCGAGCCCGAGCAGCATCCGGCCGACCCAGCAGTCGGTGGCGAACACGAGGTGCCGCAGCGTCTCGACGAGCGACCACTCGCCCTCGACCCGTTGCTGCCGCTTCGCCTCGGGGAGCCGCGCGGCGCGGCCGATGGTGTCGTTCCAGAGGCCCTCGACCGTCGTCCACACGGCGTGCAGGTCGTCCGCGGTCCGGGCCTCGCGCAGCTGCTGCTGCACGTCGTCGGTGGTCACGGTCCCAGTGTGGTGCACCGCGTCGGCGGGCGTCCGGCAACTTGCTGTTCACGTGCGGCTATGCGCGTGCCGATAAAGTACCCGTGCCGTCCGCCGTCCCCGTCCACCGCCAGCCTCCAGCTCCCGAAGGGCCGTCTCTCATGCGGGTCACCCTGATCGCGGTCCTCGCGATGGTCGTGGTCGCGCTGACCGCGGCCTCCAGCGGTGAGCAGGCGGGCACGATCGTGCGCAGCGAGCTCAACGGGCAGCCGGCCCGGCTGGCCCTGCCGACCGGTCACGAGGCCAAGGGCGTGGTGATCTGGTTCCACGGCCAGGGCGGCGACGTCGACGCCCACGCCGACAACCCGTTCCTCACCACCCTGCACCGCGACGGCTACGCCATCGCGAGCTCCTCGTTCCACCTCAAGTCCTGGGGCAACCCGGCCTCCACCGAGGACACCCGGGCGCTCGTGGAGTGGGCCGAGAGGTTGGCCGACGCCCCGGTGGTGCTCTGGGTCGCGGGCTCGATGGGCGGCTCGGTCTCGCTCAACGCGATGCTGCACGGCGTCGACCCGCCGCCGTGCTGGTACGGCGTGCACCCGGCGATCTCGCTCGACGACATGGACTCCGTGCCCGGTGCACCGAAGAACATCCTCCGGGCCTACGGCGGCCGGCCGCCGACCGACCGTGACCCGATCCGGAACGTCAGCCGGCTGCCGCAGGACGTCCGCTACCGCGTGGTGGCCTCGCCGCAGGACCCGCTCGTCGACTACGAGGAGAACGTGACGCCGCTGGTCTCGGGGCTGAGGACCCGGGGTGCCGAGGTCACCAGCCTGCCGGTGACCGGGGACCACGAGGACCCCTCGCACTGGAACGCCCAGGACCTGCTCGACTTCGCCGACGCGTGCTCCGGCGAGGGCGACACGAGGTCAGCCGCCGAGTAGACCCCGCGAGGCGAGGAACCGTTCCACGGTGATCCGCACCGCCACGCGCTCCGGGTTGGGTCGCGGCGTGCGGTAGCGCGCGGCGTACCGCTCGCACGCCCGCGCCACCGACGCGGCGTCGCTGCGCACCTCGGCGGTGCCCTCGAGGGTCGACCAGCGGGCGCCGTCGACCGCGCAGGCCGCCACCGGTCCGCCGTCGCGCAGGTGCCGGACCTTCGCCGAGCCTCCGGAGGCGATGACCCAGGCGCACCGCTCCTCGTGGTCGAGCGCGACACCGACCGGGACGACGTGTGGTGTGCCGTCGCGGCGCAGCGTGGTGAGCGTGCAGAGGTGCCGCTCGGTCCAGAAGTCGAGCAGCGGCGGGGGGAACGCCTCCCAGGCGGGGGTCCAGTGGGTCATGTCCTCAGATCCATCGGGCGAACCACATGCGGTCGAGCCACCCGTCGCGGGTGATCAGGTCGTAGCTCAGGATCGGGTAGAAGTAGGCGAAGTTCAGCATCACCAGCACCACGAACGAGCCGGCCACGATGACGCCGAAGGTGCGGCGGCCGGTGGGTGCGCGCGCGGTGCCCATCAGCTTGCCGAGCACGAGCGTCAGCGCCAGCACGAGGAACGGCAGGCTCGCGATCGCGTAGAAGAAGAAGATCGGCCGGTCGTCGTAGAGCAGCCACGGCAGCCAGGTCGACAGCACCCCGGCGACCGGGACGCCGTAGCGCCAGTCGCGGCTGCCGAGCCACAGCACGCCCGCGGCCAGCAGCGCGACGCAGCCGCCCCACCACAGCAGCGGCGTCCCGATGAGCAGCACCTGGCGGTAGCAGACCTTGCCGGGGTCGGCCTCGCAGCCCTGCTCGCCGGGCTTGATGTCGAGGTCGGTGGCCACGCCGACCGGGCGGTTCACCAGCAGCCACCCCGACGGCACCGAGGCGTACTGGTGGTCGCTGCAGTTCAGGAAGTGGGTGTGGAAGGTGTAGACGTCGCGGTGGTAGTACCAGAGCGACCGCAGCGACTGCGTCACCTCGCCGAGGCCGGCGGCGTCCTTCTCGGTGGCGGTCGGCCACTTCTTCGACGGGTCGGTCTCGTTGTCGGTGGTGCGGTCCTCGCCCTTGCCCGTGCAGCCGTTCTCGGCCACGAACTGGGTGTACTGCGTCGAGGAGAGCGTCTCCTCGTACTCGTGGGCGTGCACCAGCCAGCCGGTCCACGACGCCGTGTAGACGACGCCCGCCACGAGCACGAGCTGCACGAACGCCGGTGCGCCGTCCACGAGCGCGGCGCGCAGGAGCGACCGGCGCACGCCGAAGGAGCGGCGGGCGCCGGCGCTCCACACCCACACCAGCACCCCGAACCCGGCAAGCGGGTAGAGCGCCGTCCACTTGGTGCCGACCGCCAGGCCGAAGCACACCCCGGCCACCAGGAGCCACGGGCGGAACAGCAGCGGGCGCACGGGCCCCCAGCCGCGGCCGCTGCCGGTGTCGGGGTCGAGCAGCCGGGCCAGCCGGGCGCGGTGGTGGTCGCGGTCGTTGACCACCGCGGCCACGCCGCAGAGCAGGAAGAAGGCGAGGAAGATGTCGAGGAGGGCGAGCCGGGAGAGCACGAAGTGCAGCCCGTCGAGCATCAGCAGCACACCGGCGACCAGACCGAGCATCGTGGAGCCGGTGAGCCGTCGCGCGAGCCGGCAGAGCACGAGCACCATCAGCGAGCCGACCACGGCGGAGGCGATGCGCCAGCCGAACGGGTCCATGCCGAACGCCTTCTCGCCCAGCGCGATCAGCCACTTGCCCACCTCGGGGTGCACGATCATCGAGGGGTCCTCGGTCCAGATGCCCTTCGTGCGGCCGTCGAGGATCGCGTCGTTGATCAGCGTGCCGTCGACGCGCTCCTCGTAGCCGCGCACGTAGCCGTGGTGCAGCAGCGACCACCCGTCCTTGGCGTAGTAGGTCTCGTCGAAGGCGAACCGGTCGGGCTCGCCGAGCCGCCACAGCCGCATGCCGAAGGCGACCAGCGTGACGCCGATCGCCCAGAGCCAGGAGGTCCAGCGGTCGCCCAGCGCCGCCGTCCGCTGCCGGGCGCGCTCCCAGGCGCTCGGCACGGGGAGGCCCGACGCGGTCGACGACAGGCCGGTGCGGCCGGGGTCGTCGACGAGGCTCACGGCCGGAACTCTACGAGCGATGCGAGCATGGGCCCGTGACGGAGGCGGGCGTGCTGGTGCTGGCGGCGACGCCGATCGGCCGGGTCGCCGACGCCCCGGCACGCCTCGCCGAGGAGCTCGCGACGGCGGGCGTGGTGGCCGCGGAGGACACCCGCCGGCTCCGCCGGCTCTGCGCCGACCTCGGCGTCGAGGTCTCCGGCCGGGTGGTGTCGTACTTCGAGGGCAACGAGGCGAGCCGCACGCCCGGGCTGCTGGACGACCTCGCGGCCGGCGAGCGGGTGCTGCTCGTCACCGACGCCGGCATGCCGAGCGTCTCCGACCCCGGCTACCGGCTGGTGGCGGCCGCGGTGGCGGCCGGGGTCCGGGTGACGGCGGTACCGGGTCCCTCGGCCGTGCTCACCGCGCTCGCGGTCTCGGGCCTGCCGGTCGACCGGTTCTGCTTCGAGGGGTTCCTGCCCCGCAAGGCGGGTGAGCGTGCCCGTCGGCTCGCCGGCCTCGCGGAGGAGCAGCGCACCCTCGTGTTCTTCGAGGCGCCGCACCGCACCGCCGTCGCCCTGGCCGCGATGGCCGAGGCGTTCGGCGCCGACCGGCCCGCCGCCGTGTGCCGTGAGCTCACCAAGACCCACGAGGAGGTGCGGCGCGGCCCGCTCGCCGAGCTCGTCGCCTGGGCCGAGGCCGGCGTCCGCGGCGAGGTGACCCTGGTGGTGGGCGGCGCCACGCCGGTCGCCGTCTCGACCGGCGAGGCCGACCTGCGGGCCGCCGTCGCCGCGCGTGAGGATGAGGGCATGAGTCGCAAGGACGCCATCAAGGACGCCGCGCGCGCCGCGGGCGTGCCGAAGCGCGTGGTCTACGACGCGGTGCACGTCCAGGAGGCGGAGTGAGCCGCGTCGAGAGCTTCACCCACGACGGGCTGACCTTCGACGTCCTCGACGAGGGGCCGCTCGACGGCGACGTCGTGGTGCTGCTGCACGGCTTCCCGGAGCGCGCCACCTGCTGGCGCCACGTCGCGCCGCTACTGCACGAGGCCGGCTACCGCACCCTCGCTCCCGACCAGCGCGGCTACTCGCCCGGCGCCCGGCCCACCCGGCGCCGCGACTACCGGGTCTCCCGCCTGGTGGCCGACGTCGCTGCGCTCGTCGAGGAGGTCGGCGGCCCGGTGCACGTCCTCGGCCACGACTGGGGCTCGATGGTGGCGTGGTCGCTGGCGATCCGGCGTCCCGAGCTGGTGCGCACGCTGGTGGCGGTCTCGGTTCCGCACCCTGTCGCGTTCCGCCGGGCGATCCTGACCTCGCGGCAGTTCCGCCGGTCCTGGTACATCGCGATGTTCAACCTCCCGCGTCTCGCCGAGCTGCTGGCCCGGACGCCCGGCGGCCGTCTCGACGCGAACCTGCGGGCCACCGGCATGACCGACGACGACCTCGCGCGGTTCCGTCGCGAGATCGTCGAGGACGGCGCCCTGCCGCACGCCCTCGGCTGGTACCGCGCGCTCCCGCTCGAGCGTGACTCCCACGACCCGCGGGTGACCGTGCCGACCACGATGGTGTGGAGCAACCGCGACGGCGCCATCGACCGCGCCGGCGTCAACCTCACCCCGCACTACCTGGACGCCGACTACGAGCTCGTGGTGCTCGACGGCGCCGACCACTGGATCCCCACCCACGAGCCGCAGCGCGCTGGCCGAGGCGGCGCTCGCCCGGTTCGCCGGCCCCCGGGCCGGATGAGCGCAGCCGACCGGCCGCCGGCCCCGGAGCCGCTGCCGCACCCGGTGGTCGACAACCACTGCCACCTCGACATCGCCCGCGGCGACGAGGAGCCGCTGCCGGTGGCCGAGGCCGTGGCGGCGGCCGCCGCCGTCGGTGTGCCGCGGATCGTGCAGATCGGCTGCGACCTCCCCGGCGCGCGCTGGGCGGTCGAGGCGGCGGCGTCGCACGAGGCGCTCGTGGCCGGCGTCGCGCTGCACCCGAACGAGGCGCCGCTCCTGGCCGAGGCCGGCCATCTCGAGGAGGCGCTCGCCGAGATCGAGGCGCTCGCTCGGGCGCACTCCGACGTCCGGGCGGTGGGGGAGACCGGGCTCGACTTCTTCCGCACCGGGCCGGAGGGCGTCGCGGCTCAGGAGCACTCGTTCCGCCGTCACCTCGACCTGGCCAAGCGGCTCGACAAGACGCTGGTCGTCCACGACCGCGACGCGCACGACGAGATCCTGCGGGTGGTCGACTCCGAGGGCGCGCCCGAGCGGTGGGTCATGCACTGCTTCTCCGGCGACGCCGCGTTCGCCCGCGCCTGCCTCGACCGCGGCGCGTACCTGTCGTTCGCCGGCACCGTCACGTTCAAGAACGCCGCCCCGCTCCGGGAGGCGCTGGTCGTCGTGCCCCGCGACCGCCTCCTGGTCGAGACCGACGCCCCCTACCTGACGCCGATGCCCCACCGCGGGCGCACCAATGCCTCCTACCTCGTGCCGCACACGATGCGGGTGATGGCGCAGGTCCGCGACGACGACCTGGGGGACCTCTGCGCCGCCGTCGACACGAACACCGAGGTCGCGTTCGGCGGGCCGTGGGGCGGGTGAATCCGCGTGACACTGGCCACGTTCACCCCCAGGAGCGGCTTCGGGGACTTGCGAAGTCGACAATTGCCCTGGTCTGGTAGGTGGCCGTTGGCCGGGATCGGGCCGCCTCACCGCATGTGGTAACGCATGGGGCCGCAGGCGCCCGAGGCCCGGAGACCACGAAGCATCGGAGTTCTGTGCAGCCGTTCCACCCGAACGATCCCACCCTCGACGTGTCTCCCCAGACCGTAGACCAGACCGAAGACCAGACCCCTCCCTCCCGGTTCGGCCGGCTGATCCGCAGCCGCGCCGTCCTCGTCGCGCTGTGCGCGGTGGTGCTCGCGTCCGTCGTCGGCACCACGGTCGGCTACGCCGCGATGTCCAAGACCGTCGTCGTCACGGTCGACGGCGAGCCGCGTGAGGTGCGCGTCATGGGTGACACCGTCGGCGACGTCCTCGACGCCGCGGACCTCACGCTCGGCGAGCGCGACCTGGTCGCCCCGGGCACCGACGAGTCGGTGGAGGACGGCAGCCAGATCACCGTGCGCTTCAGCCGCCCGGTCGAGCTCACGGTCGACGGCGAGACCGAGACCCACTGGGTGACGGCCACCAGCGTGCAGGGTGCGCTGATCCAGATCGGCAACACCTTCGGGCGCTCCCTGCTCTCGGTGAACCGCAGCCTCGACGTGCCCCGCGACGGCCTCTCCCTCGACGTCGTGACCCCCAAGCGACTGACCGTGAAGCTCGCGGGCCGCAAGCCCGTGGTGCGCGAGGTCCCGGCCCGCACCGCCGCCGACGCCCTCGAGGTGCTCGGCGTCGAGCTCGACCGCCACGACCTCGTGAAGCCCGGCCGCGACACCGAGGTCCAGGACGGCGACCGGATCGTCTTCACCGACGTCCGCATCACCAGCAAGCGGGTCCGCCGCGAGGCCGTCGGCCACGGCGTCGTCGAGCAGGAGGACGACGAGATGCTCGAGGGCGAGACCGAGGTGCTGCGCGAGGGCCGCGACGGTCTGCGCGACGTCACCTACCGGCTCGTGTTCCGCAACGGCGAGGTCTTCACGAAGAAGGTCGTGCGCCACAAGCTGCTCCAGGAGCCCGTCGACGAGCTCGTCGCCGTCGGCACCCAGGAGGAGCCCACCTCGAACTTCGCCGGCGGCAGCACGGTCTGGGACCAGCTCGCCCAGTGCGAGTCCGGCGGCAACTGGGCCATCAACACCGGCAACGGCTACTACGGCGGCCTCCAGTTCAACCTCGGCACCTGGCAGTCCTACGGCGGGTCGGGCCTCCCGAGCAACGCCAGCCGCGAGACCCAGATCGCCATCGCCACGAAGCTGCGCGACGCCTCCGGCGGCTACGGCGCCTGGCCCGGCTGCGCGGCCTCCCTCGGGCTGCCGACGTAAAGGCGCTGACTAGCCTCGGCACCATGACCTCCTCCGGCCCGCGTCTGCTCGGGCCGGCGGAGGTGCGCCGGCTGGCCGACACCCTCGACCTGCGTCCCACCAAGCAGCGTGGCCAGAACTTCGTGATCGACGCCAACACGGTGCGCCGGATCGTGCGCACCTCCGGCATCGGCCCCGACGACGTCGTCGTCGAGGTCGGGCCCGGCCTCGGCTCCCTCACGCTCGCCCTGCTCGACGTCGCGAAGGCGGTGGTGGCGGTCGAGATCGACGACAAGCTCGCCTCGCTGCTGCCGGCGACGATCGCCGAGCTCGCACCGGACCACGCCGACCGCTTCACGCTCGTGCACGCCGACGCGCTCCGGCTCACCGAGCTGCCCGGTCCCCCGCCCACCGCGCTGGTGGCGAACCTGCCCTACAACGTCTCGGTCCCCGTGCTGCTGCACCTGCTGGCGCTGCTGCCGGGCCTGCGGCACGGGCTGGTGATGGTGCAGGCCGAGGTCGCCGACCGGCTGGCCGCGCCGCCGGGCTCGAAGGTCTACGGCGTGCCGTCGGTGAAGGCCGCCTGGTACGCCGACGTCCGCCGGGCGGGCGCCGTCGGCCGGCACGTGTTCTGGCCGTCCCCCAACGTCGACTCCGGCCTGGTGGCCTGGACCCGCCGTGAGCCGCCCGCGACCACCGCGAGCCGTGAGGACGTGTTCGCCGTCGTCGACGCCGCCTTCGCCCATCGCCGCAAGGTCCTGCGCGGGGCACTGCGCTCCGCCTACCCGGGCGACGTCGTCGACGCGAGCCTGGCGCGTGCCGACATCGACCCGCAGATCCGCGGCGAGGTGCTGACCATCGAGCAGTTCGCCCGGATCGCCGAGGGGCTGCCCCCGCTGAGCGCGGGAGGTGGCCGATGAGTCCGGTCGTGGTCCGCGCCGCCGCCAAGGTCAACCTGCACCTCGGCGTCGGACGGGTGCGCGCGGACGGCTTCCACCCCCTCTCGACGGTCTACCAGGCCATCGGGCTGTGCGACGACGTCACCGCCACGACCTCCGAGGAGTGGCGGCTCGACATGTCGCTGCCGGAGTGGATCGAGCCCGGCTCGGTGCCCACCGACGGCTCGAACCTCGTCGACCGCGCCGCCTCCCTGCTCGCCTCCCACCACCGGGTGCCGCTCAAGGGCCGGATCCGCGTGGAGAAGTCGATCCCCGTCGCGGGTGGGCTCGCCGGCGGCTCGGCCGACGCCGCGGCCGCGCTCGTGGCGTTCGACCGGCTCTGGGACCTCCGCACCACCGACGCCGACCTGCTGCGCCTGGCCGCCAAGCTGGGCAGCGACGTGCCCTTCGCGCTTCTGGGCGGCACCGCGCTCGGCACCGGCCGGGGCGAGATCGTGGAGCCGGTGCCCGACGCCGGCACGTGGTGGTGGGTCCTCGTGCCCGACCCGGTCGGTCTGTCGACCGCCGCGGTCTACGCCCACTACGACCGGATGTTCCCCAGCGCCTCACCGATGCCGCGCGACTCCACCACGCTGCTCGCCGCGCTGGCCACCGGCGACCCGGTGGCGTTGGCCCGGGCGCTGCACAACGACCTGCAGGAGCCGGCGCTCGACCTGCGTCCCGAGCTCGGGCACCTCATCGAGGCCGGCGAGGCCGCGGGCGCGCTCCGCGGCCTGGTGTCGGGCTCCGGGCCCACCTGCGTCTTCCTCTGCGAGTCCGCCGACCACGCCCGCGAGGTCGCCGGGGTGCTGCACCACGGCGACCGCCGAGTGCTGGTCGCGCCCGGACCGGTCGCCGGCGCCCACGTCGTCCACGCCCATGGTTGAGCCGAACCTGGTCAACCTCGAGCGGGTGTCGAAGGCCTACGGCGTCCGCCCGCTCCTGACCGAGGTGTCCCTCGGCATCGGGGGGCAGGACCGGATCGGGGTCGTCGGGCGCAACGGCGACGGCAAGACCACGCTGCTGCGGGTGATGACGGGGCTCGAGGAGCCCGACACCGGGCGGGTCTCGCGACAGCGCGGGCTGCTCGTCGGGTTCCTCCACCAGGGCGACGAGCTGCGCGACAGCCACACCGTGCGCGAGGCGGTGCTCGGCGGGCGGTCCGACCACGAGTGGGCCGCCGACGCCCGGCTGCGGGAGATCGTCACCGAGCTGCTGGCCGGCGTCGAGCTCGACCGGGCCGTGCTCGGGCTGTCCGGCGGTGAGCGGCGCCGCTGCGCCCTGGCCGCCCTCCTGCTCGGCGACCACCAGCTGATCGTCCTCGACGAGCCCACCAACCACCTCGACGTCGAGGCGGTGGCCTGGCTCGCCGACCACCTGCGTCGCCGCTCGGGAGCCCTCGTCGTCGTCACCCACGACCGCTGGTTCCTCGACGCGGTCTGCGACCAGACGTGGGAGGTCCACGACGGCGCCGTCGACGTCTACGACGGCGGGTACGCCGCGTTCGTGCTCGCCAAGGCCGAGCGGCAGCGGCAGGCGAGCGCCACCGAGAGCCGGCGGCAGAACCTGGTGCGCAAGGAGCTCGCCTGGCTGCGGCGCGGGCCGCCGGCGCGCACGTCGAAGCCCAAGTTCCGCATCGAGGCCGCCACCAGCCTCATCGACGACGTGCCGCCGCCGCGCGACCGCCTCGAGCTCGCCCGGTTCGCCACCCAGCGGCTCGGCAAGGACGTCATCGACCTCGAGGACGTCGACCTCGTGCGCGGCGAGCGCACCCTGCTCTCGCGCGCGACGTGGCGGCTCGGTCCGGGCGACCGGGTCGGCGTCGTCGGCGTCAACGGCGCGGGCAAGACCTCGGTGCTGTCGCTGGTGTCGGGCGCGCTCGCCCCCGACCGCGGCAAGGTGCGGCACGGGCGCACGGTCGCGCTGCAGCACCTGACCCAGGAGGTCGACGACCTGCCGCCGGACGACCGGGTGCTCGCCACCGTCGAGGGCATCCGGCGGGTGACCCGGACGGCGACCGGCGAGGTGACCGCCAGCGCCATGCTCGAGCGGTTCGGGTTCACCGGCGACAAGCTCACCGCCCGCCTCGGTGACCTCTCCGGTGGCGAGCGGCGGCGGTTCCAGCTGCTGCGGCTGCTGCTCACCGAGCCCAACGTGCTGCTGCTCGACGAGCCCACCAACGACCTCGACATCGAGACCCTCAACGTGCTCGAGGACTTCCTCGACGACTGGCCCGGCACCCTCGTCGTCGTCTCCCACGACCGCTACTTCCTGGAGCGGGTCACCGACTCGGTCTGGGCACTCCTCGGCGACGGCCTGGTCTCGATGCTGCCGGGCGGCGTCGAGGAGTACCTCGAGCGCCGCCGCCACACCCTGACCCGTCAGAAAAACGCTGACCCGTCAGTTGTACAAGTGACGGGTCAGCGCATTTCTGACGGGTCGGCGAAATCCGGGTCGGCCGAGGAGCGCGAGGCCCGCAAGACGCTCACCCGGCTCGACAAGCAGCTGGAGCGACTCACCGCGCGCGAGGCCGACCTCCACGCCGCCCTCGCCGAGCACGCCGCCGATCACCTCCGCCTCACCGACCTCGGCGCCGAGCTGGACGCCGTCCTGGCCGAGAAGGAGGTCGTCGAGCTCGAGTGGCTCGAGACGGCCGAGCGACTGGGCTGACGTGCCGCTACCCCCCGGCGGCGAAGGGGGCCAGCAGGGTGCGGAGCAGGCCGGCGAGTCCCTCGCGGTCGGCGGGGGAGAGGTCGGCGAGGAGGTCGCGCTCGGCGTCGAGGAGCGCCTCGAACGCGCCGTCGACGGTGGCCTTGCCCTCGGGGGTGAGGCGTACGAGGACGCCGCGGCGGTCGGCGGGGTCGGGCAGGCGCTGCACCAGACCGCGGCCGACCAGCCGGTCGACGCGGTTGGTCATGGTCCCGCTCGTCACGAGGGTCTCGCGCAGCAGCCGGCCGGGAGAGAGCTCGTAGGGGGCGCCCGCACGGCGCAGCGCGGCGAGGACGTCGAACTCCCACGACTCGACGTCGTGGCGGCTGAACGCCGCGCGCCGCGCCAGGTCCAGGCGGCGGGCGAGCCGGCTCACCCGGCTGAAGACGGCGACGGGGCTCAGGTCGAGGTCGCCGCGCTCGCGCGCCCACGCCTCGACCAGGTCGTCCACCTCGTCCCGCACGGGGCCAGGATAGCGAGACGACAAAGAATCTTGACATCAAGAGATAATCTGACGGGATGCCGCCACACACCTGGGACCCCGCCCGCTACCTCGCGTTCGCCGACGAGCGCGGCCGCCCGTTCGTCGAGCTGGTGGCGCGGATCGCGCACCTCGCGGACACCGGGCCCCGCGAGGTCGTCGACCTCGGCTGCGGCCCCGGCAACCTCACCGACCTGCTCGCCGAGCGCTGGCCCGACGCCCGCGTGACCGGCCTCGACTCCAGCCCCGCGATGATCGCGACGGCGCGCGAGCGCGGCTCCCACGTCGCCTACGTCGTCGGCGACCTGCGCGAGTGGCGGGCCGAGCGTCCCGTCGACGTGCTGGTCAGCAACGCCACGCTCCAGTGGGTGCCGGACCACCTCGACCTGCTGCCGCGCCTGGTCGACGCCCTGGCTCCGGGCGGGGTGCTCGCCTTCCAGGTGCCCGGCAACCTCGACCAGCCGAGCCACCTCGTGCGCCACGCACTCGCAGCCGAGGAGCCGTACGCCGCTCACACCCGCGGCGCGCCCTACCCCCAGGCTCACGACGCGGCCACCTACCTGCGCACCCTGCAGGACCTCGACTGCGACGTCGACGCGTGGGAGACCACCTACCTGCACGTGCTGCGCGGCCCCGACCCGGTCTTCGCCTGGACCACCGGCACCGGCGCCCGCCCGACGATCGCGGCACTCCCCGACGACCTGCGCCCGCGGTTCGAGGAGGAGCTGCGCCGCAGGCTCCGAGCGGCCTACCCGGACGACGGGCAGGGCGTCGTGCTCCCGTTCCGCCGGGTCTTCGCCGTGGCGCGACGCGCCCGATGATGCCGAGGGCCGGTGACCCGGGTCTCCCGGCCATGCCGTAACCCGCTGGGGTTTCCTGCGTTGATCCTGGTGTGACCGACGGCTCCGGTGCCGTCGCCGATCACACCGCGCGAGCCCCGACCGGGTGATCGCGGCCCGCAGCCCCGCTGGCCCGGAACGGGCCCCCAGCGACATGGAGAGACAGTGATCGTGACCCAGAAGCCCCCGGTCGACCGCCACGCGGTCGTCAACCGCGTGAAGCGCGCTCAGGGCCAGCTGGCCGGCGTCCTCCGCATGATCGAGGAGGGCCGCGACGTCACGTCGGTGCTCCACCAGATCAAGGCCGTCTCGAGCGCGCTCGACCGCGCCGGGTTCGCCATCGTCGCCGCCGAGTGGCGCGGGAGCCTCGACCACGACGAGGGCCTCACCGACCAGCGACTTACCGAGCTCGAGCAGCTGTTCCTGTCGCTGTCCTGAGACCCGAGCGGGCCGAGAAGATCGACTAAGTTACTGACTAGTAGTCTGGGCGCATGAGTCAGGTCCTCTCGTTGTGGCGCGCCGCGAACCGCCTGCCCGTCCTGCCGGGCGCTGGCCGTCGCGCGTTCTCCTTCGCCTTCGCCCGCAAGGCGCCCTACTTCGCCACGGTGCGTCCGCGGTTCGTCGACCTGCGGCCGAACTACGCCGAGCTCGTGGTGCCGAAGCGGCGCGGCGTCCACAACCACCTCGGCACGGTGCACGCGATCGCCCTGTGCAACGGGCTCGAGGCCGCGATGGGCGCGCTGGCCGAGGCCACCATCCCGGCCGGCAGGCGGTGGATCCCGAAGGGCATGGAGGTCACCTACACCGCCAAGGCCACGAGCGACATCACGTGCATCGCCGAGACCGACGCGGCGCAGTGGGCGGCCGACGACCCCGACCTCCCCGTCCGCGTCCGCGGGGTGCGTGAGGACGGCACCGTCGTCATCGAGGGCACGATCCGGCTCTGGGTGACCGAGAAGCGCTAGACGACCCGTTGGTCGGCGGTTCCGACCGCGGAGACCTCCAGCGGCTTGCGCTCGCCGACGAACCGGCGCTGGATCCAGGTGGCGAGCATGGTGAGCAGCAGGTTGGCCGCGATGTAGATCAACGCGATCACGATGAACACCGGCACGTGGTTCTTGAACTCCTGGTAGATCGGCCGCGCCACCGCCGTCAGGCCCGGCGCGGCGATCACGTAGCCGAGGCTGGTGTCCTTCAGCGTGACGACCATCTGGCTGATGATCGCCGGGATCATGATCTTCACCGCCTGGGGCAGCAGCACGATCCACATCACCTGGCTCTTCCGCATCCCGATCGCGTAGGCGGCCTCGGCCTGGCCCGGCGGGACCGCGAGGACGCCGGCGCGGAACACCTCCGCGAGCACCGCCCCGTTGTAGAGCGAGAGCGCCCACACGACGCACCAGAACGACCCGAACTCGCCGTGGTAGATGCCGTAGAGCGAGAAGAAGAAGATCATCAGCATCACGACGGGTATCGCACGGAAGAACTCGACCACCGCCCAGCTCGGCATCCGCACGATCGCGTGGTCGGACAGCTTGCCGACGCCGAGCACCAGGCCGAGCACCACCGCGCCGAGAATGCCGGCGGCGGCCATCTTCAGGGTCTGCCACAGCCCCTCGACGAGGATGAACCGCACGTAGTCGGCGGTGACGAACACCTCCCACTTGTCGCCGGCGAACTGGTCACGCTGGTAGAGCCGCCACGCGACGAGCGCGAGCAGGCCGCCGAGCATCAGGAGGGTGAGCACGGTGTAGAGCCGGTGGCGCACGACGGTGCGCGGCCCGGGGGCGTCGAAGAGGATGCTCTGGCTCATCGTGCCGCCACCCGCCAGCGGCGCTCGAGCCGGTTGCTGCCGAACGAGACGATCTCGACCAGCACCACGAAGACCCCGGCGAAGGACACGAGGATCCACCACCGGTCACCCGGGTTGTCGTCGAGCAGCTGCTTCATCACGTAGGCCGCCTCGAGCACCAGGACGCTGATCGCGACGGTCGTGTTCTTGAGCAGGGCGATCAGCGTGCTGGCCAGGGGCGGCAGCGCGGCCCGGAACGCCTGAGGGAGCACGACCTGGCGCATCACGCCCCCGAACGGCAGGCCGATCGCCCGCGCGGCCTCGGCCTGGCCCAGCGGGACGGCGTTGACCCCCGAGCGGAGCGCCTCGCACACGAAGCACGAGGTGTAGAGGGTGAGGCCGACGACGGCGCCGGCGAAGGCGTTGGTCATCCGGACGTTGCCCCACCCGGTCTCGATCACGATGTCGACGAACCGGAAGTTGATGCCGATCTTCGGCGCCGCGATGCTCAGGAAGAGCAGCACCAGCAGCAGCGGCGTGTTGCGCACGACTGTCACGTAGACGGCCGCGGCGCGCCGCATCACCGCGACCGGGCCGACCCGCATCGCCACGAGGATGGTGCCGAAGACCAGCGACCCGACACCGGCGAGCAGGGCCAGCAGCACCGTGGTGGCGAAGCCGATCGCGATGACCTGGTAGGCGTCGAAGACGGCGTCCACGCGGGTCCTCCTCTCGGCGCGTGCTCGCGGTGTGGTGCCGCCCGGGGAGAGACTGGTCCGCCCCGGGCGGCGGGGTCAGCGGCTCAGGCCTGGCAGGGGTCGAGCTCCGGCGGGTCCGGGGTCTCGACGCCCTCGTTCGTGCCGAGGGTGGCCTCGAAGGACTCCGCCCAGGAGCCGTCGTCGTAGGCCTCCTCGAGCACGCCGTTGATCCACTCGCACATCTCGGGAAGGTCCTTGGAGTAGCCGACGCCGATGCGCTCCTCGGAGAACTCCTCGCCGACCACCTTCAGGTCGCCGTCGTACTGGGCGGCCAGGCCCAGCAGGATCGAGCCGTCGGTCGACATCGCGGGCACCGAGCCGTCGTTCACCTGCTCGGCGCAGATGCTGTAGGTGTCGGCAGGCACGCCCACCGCGCCCTCGGCCGTGATGTTCTCCAACGAGGTGGACCCGGACGCGGCGCACACCTCCTCGCCCTGGAGGTCGGCGATCGACTCGACGTCGCTGTCGGACTTCACGAGCACCTGCTGGCCGGTCAGGAAGTACGGGCCGGCCTGGCCGACCTCCATCCGCCGATCGTCGGTGATCGAGTACGACGCCAGCACCAGGTCGACGCGGCCCGACTTCAGGTAGGGCTCGCGGTTGTCGGAGATGGTCTCCTGGTAGGTGACCGCATCGGTGTCGGACGGGTCGATGCACAGGTCGGCCACCAGCAGCTTGGCGATCTCGACGTCGAAGCCGGCCGGGATGTCGTCGGTGCCGCCCTTGAAGCCCAGACCGGGCTGGTCGTAGCGGACGCCGACGTTGATCTTGCCGGCGTCGGCGAGCTCGGCCATGCGCGTGCCCTCGTCGAACTTGCCGTCGCAGTCGTCCTTGGCCTCGACATCGGTGCCGCCGCCGCCGTCGTCGTTGCCGGCGTCACCGCAGCCGGCGAGCGCTCCCGCCATCACGAACGCGGCTGCTGCCGCGTGGATCTTCCTCATCCGCATTCCGGTCTCCATTCACTCAGGTTCGGTTCTGATCGGGCGTTCGGTGGGGCTCTCAGTGGTGCAGGATCTTGCCGAGGAAGTCCTGGGCGCGTTCGCTCTGGGGGTCGGTGAAGAACGACTCCGGGTCGTTCTCCTCCGCGATGGCGCCGTCGTCCATGAACACGACGCGTCCGGCCGCGGTGCGGGCGAAGCCCATCTCGTGGGTGACGACGATCATGGTCATGCCGCCCTGGGCGAGGTCGACCATGACGTCGAGGACCTCGGAGATCATCTCGGGGTCGAGCGCGGAGGTCGGCTCGTCGAAGAGCATCACCTTCGGCTTCATCGCCAGGGCCCGTGCGATCGCGACCCGCTGCTGCTGGCCGCCGCTGAGCTGGGCGGGGTACTTCGATGCCTGGTCGCCGACGCCGACACGCTCGAGCAGCTGCTGGGCGTCGCGCCTCGGCCTCGGCCTTGCCGACGCCGCGGACCTTGACGGGGCCGAGGGTGACGTTCTCGAGGATCGACTTGTGGGCGAAGAGGTTGAAGCTCTGGAAGACCATGCCCACCTCGGCGCGGTGGCGGGCCAGCGCCTTGCCCTCCTGCGGCAGCGGCTGGCCGTCGAGGGTGATCGTGCCGCGGTCGATGGTCTCGAGGCGGTTGATCGTGCGGCAGAGCGTCGACTTGCCGGAGCCGGACGGTCCGATCACCACGACGACCTCGCCGCGGTCGACCGTGAGGTCGATGTCCTTCAGCACGTGCAGCTCGCCGAACCACTTGTCGACGGCGTCCATCACCACCAGCGGCTCACCGGGGCCCGCGCTCGGCTCGGCCGTGCCGGCCTCCGTCGCACCCGTTGCCATGACCGGACCCTAGTCGCAGACCACCCGACCGGGCCATCACCTCGAGGGCGCAGGAGGTCACAGGAGCGTCACGTTCGACCACCCGGTGGGCGGGGCTAGCCTCGGGTGGTGCCCGAGGTGCCGAGCCCGTCCGAGCAGCCGGGAGACCCGTCCGCCAGCCCGTCCGGCAGTCCGTCCGGCAGCCCGTCCGGCAGCCAGGCCGGCACCTGGGTCCTCATCGGCATCGGGATCGCCTTCGTGCTGCTCGGACTGCTCATCGACGACGTCCTCGCCTTCGTCGTCGGCGGTGCCTGCCTGCTCGTCGCCACCGTCCGGGCGGTCCTGGACCGCTGAGGCGCGAGCGGCCGCCGTACCCTGGGTGATCGTCATGCGCACCTACGAGGTCCGCACCTACGGGTGCCAGATGAACGTCCACGACTCCGAGCGGCTCTCCGGCCTCCTGGAGGACGCGGGCTACGCGGCTTTCGACCGTGGGCGGGCGCCCGACGGCGAGCAGGCCGACGTCGTCGTGTTCAACACCTGCGCGGTCCGCGAGAACGCCGACAACAAGCTCTACGGCAACCTCGGCCACCTGGCGCCGGTGAAGGCAGCACGGCCGGGCATGCAGATCGCCGTCGGCGGGTGCCTGGCGCAGAAGGACCGCGCGACGATCACCACCAGGGCACCGTGGGTCGACGTCGTGTTCGGCACCCACAACATCGGCTCGCTGCCGGCGCTGCTCGAGCGGGCGCGGGTGCAGGAGGAGGCGCAGGTCGAGATCCTCGAGTCGCTCGAGGTCTTCCCCTCCACGCTGCCCACCAAGCGCGAGTCGGCCTACGCCGCCTGGGTGTCGGTGTCGGTGGGGTGCAACAACACCTGCACGTTCTGCATCGTGCCGAGTCTGCGTGGCAAGGAGGAGGACCGACGTCCGGGCGACGTGCTCGCCGAGGTCGAGGCGCTGGTGGCCGAGGGCGTCAGCGAGGTGACGCTGCTGGGCCAGAACGTGAACTCCTACGGCGTCGGTTTCGGCGACCGGCAGGCGTTCTCCAAGCTGCTACGGGCCTGCGGCGAGATCGACGGGCTGGAGCGGGTGCGCTTCACCTCCCCCCATCCCGCCGAGTTCACCGACGACGTCATCGCGGCGATGGCGGAGACGCCGAACGTGATGCCGCAGCTGCACATGCCACTGCAGTCCGGCTCCGACCGGGTGCTGCGCGCGATGCGGCGCTCCTATCGGCAGTCGCGCTACCTCGGGATCATCGAGCGGGTCCGCTCCGCGATGCCCGAGGCCGCCATCACCACCGACATCATCGTCGGCTTCCCCGGCGAGACCGAGGAGGACTTCGAGGCCACCCTCGACGTCGCGCGGCGGGCCCGGTTCGCCGGTGCCTACACCTTCCAGTACTCCAAGCGCCCCGGCACGCCGGCCGCCGACCTGCCCGACCAGGTGCCGCCCGACGTCGTGAAGGACCGCTACCAGCGGCTCGTCGCGCTGGTCGACGAGATCGCCTGGCAGGAGAACCAGACGCTGGTGGGCCGCGCCGTCGAGCTGCTGGTCTCCGAGGGCGAGGGCCGCAAGGACGCCGCCACGAGCCGGCTCTCGGGGCGGGGGCCGGACAACCGCCTGGTCCACTTCGCCGCACCGGCGGACGCGCCCCGTCCCGGCGACCTCGCCACCGTCGAGATCACCTACGCGGCCCCGCACCACCTCGTGGCCGACCGGGTGGTCGACGTCCGCCGCACCCGCTCCGGCGACGCCTGGGAGGCCCGCACGGGCGAGCCGGCGCCTCCCGCCGTCGGGCTGGGCATGCCCGCGATCGGCGTGCCCGCACCGCTGCCCGACGCGCCCGCCTGCCGCTGAGCCGGGCCCGGCGCGCCACCTAGCCTGAGCGGCATGCCCGCCGACGCACCCACCATCCTCGCCACGTCCGGGGGCGCCGTCCCCGGGAGCCGGACCCGGTACGAGGTGGGTCCGCTCACCCGGCACGCGATCGACCTCGCCGGGGTGAGCGGCCGGGCGCCGAGGGTCTGCTTCCTGCCGACGGCGTGCGGTGACAACCCGGGCCTGATCCGCGACTTCTACGACATGGCGCACGTCGCGGGCCTCGACGCCACCCACCTGCAGCTCTTCACGATGCCGAACGTCGAGGACCTCACCGCCCACCTCCTCGAGCAGGACGTGGTGTGGGTGTGGGGCGGCAGCGTCGCCGGACTGCTCGCGATGTGGCGGCTGCACGGCCTGGACGACGCGATGCGCGCGGCGTGGGAGGCCGGCGTGGTGCTCACCGGCGTCTCGGCCGGCTCGCTGTGCTGGCACGTCGGCGGCACCACCGACTCCTTCGGCCCCGACCTGCGGCCGATCACCAACGGCCTCGCGCTCGTGCCCTACTCCAACGGCGTGCACTACGACTCCGAGGCGCAGCGGCGCCCGCTCTACCAGCGACTGGTCGCCGACGGCACGCTGCCGGCCGGCTACGCCACCGACGACGGTGTCGGGGTGCTGTACCGCGGCACCGAGATGGTCGAGGCGCTCGGTGAGGTCGACGGCGCCGGGGCGTACTTCGTGGAGCCCGGGGGCGACGGCGCGGTCGAGACCGAGCTGGACGTGCGGCGGCTCTAGGACGGTCAGTCGGAGGAGCGGGGGTCCTGCGAGGAGTAGCCCGACTTCGGCGGGAGACCCTCCGGGTTGTCCTCCGGCCCGCCGGCGGCCTGCTCGGGCGGGACGTCGTCGTCGCCGTCGCCGTCGCCGCGTCGCGGTCGACGGGGCTGACGTCGCGGACGCCGGTGGTGCCGTGCTGTCCGGGACCGGTCGGTCCCTCGCGCTCGCTGGAGACGCCCATGTCGCCGGCGGTCTCCTGGTCGGAGTCGGTGAGGTCGTAGTCGTCGGGCTTCTCGGTCATGCGGGTGACTCCTCCTCGGGCGGTGCTTCCTCGCCGGCGTCCTCGGACCGGGTGCCCTCGGTGTCGGTGTCCTCGCCCTCCTTCATCTCCACCGGGATGTCGCCGGTGGAGGGGTTGTCGTCGGGGTTCAGGTCGCGCAGGAGCGGGTTCGGCTCGGCCGACTCGCCGTCGACGCCGTCGCTGTCGGGCACGGCGTCGACACCTCCGGGGTCGGGCTCGCCGGGCTCGATCTGCGGGTCGGGGCGGGGCCCCGGGTCGGAGTCGCTCATGAGGTCTCCTCAAAGCCGAAGGTGGAGTAGGGGACGGCGGCGTCGTGCTCGATCATGCGCAGCACCGCGAGCTCGTGCGGTACCACCGGACGGGGGAGATCATGCAGCGGGCACCACCGCAGGTCGGCGGCCTTGTCGGGCTCGACCAGCCGCGGCTCTCCCGTCCAGGAGCGGGTGGTGAAGAAGAAGTCGATGCGCTCGTCGATCGGCTCGCCACCGCGGGTGCGTTGCATCGCGGTCACGAACTCGAGGTCGAGACCGGTGACGCCGATCTCCTCCAGCGTCTCGCGGCGGGCCGCGTGGACGGCGGTCTCACCGCGCTCGACGTGCCCGGCGGCGGCCGCGGCCCAGTGGTCGTCCATGTAGCCCGTGCCCCGGCGCAGCTGCAGGAGCACCTCGGGCCCCCCGGCGCCGTCGCGCAGCAGGAACACGTAGGCGGCGGGCACCACCACGAAGCGGCCGCCCACCTCGGGGACCGCACTCACCACGGCGTCACGACGACGGCTGGTCCAGTGACGTCGCGGCGTTCTCGGCCTGGGCCGCCTGCGCGGCCTGGCCGCCGTCGTCCTCGTCGGGGACGTCGGCGACGTGCTCGCCCGGCGGCGTGTCGTCGACGTCGTAGGCGGCGTTGTCCTCCTCCGGGACGGGCGCGGTCACCGGCGCGGTCCCGAGCGGTCGGCGAGGTAGCCGTTCGTGCCGTCGAGCTGGTCGAGGTGTCGCACAGGTCGTCTCCTCCGGGTGGGGCTGGCCGGACCGCCACACTACTGACATGCCGGACGGACTCGAGGTGCCGATCGTCGCCGTGGTCGGCGCGACCGCCGCGGGCAAGACCGGTCTCTCGCTCGACCTGGCCGAGGCGCTGGGCGGAGAGGTGGTCAACACCGACGCGATGCAGGTCTACCGCGGCATGGACGTCGGCACCGCGAAGCTGCCGCCCGACCGGCGCCGCGGCGTCCGCCACCACCTGCTCGACCTGCTGTCGGTGCGCGAGCCCGCCACGGTGGCGGAGTTCCAGGGCTGGGCGCGCGACGCGATCGCCCGGCTGCGGGCGAGCGGCGCGACGCCGGTGCTGGTGGGCGGCTCGGCGCTCTACACCCGCGCGATCCTCGACCGGTTCGAGTTCCCCGGCACCGACGACGCCGTCCGCGCCCGGCTCGAGGGCGAGCTGGCGGCCGAGGGTCCCGAGGCGTTGCACGACCGGCTCGCCGCGGTCGACGCCGAGGCCGCGGCGGTCATCCGACGCGACAACGGCCGCCGAGTGGTGCGGGCGCTCGAGGTCGTGGAGATCACCGGACGCCCGTACGCCGCCACGCTCCCCCCGTTGGAGTACGCCGATCCGCGCACCGTGCAGGTGGGCCTCGAGATCGACCGCGCCACCCTCGACGCCCGCATCGAGGCTCGTGTGGCCGAGATGTTCGACGCCGGTCTCGTTGCCGAGGTGGCGCGGCTGCTCGAGGAGGGGCTGGCCGAGGGGCGCACGGCGTCGCGCGCCATCGGCTACCGCGAGGTGGCGGCCCACCTGGCCGGCACGCTCACCCTCGCCGAGGCCCGCGAGCGCACCGTGGTGGCCACCCGCCGGTTCGCCCGCCGGCAGCTGGCCTGGTGGCGCAAGGACCCCCGCATCACGTGGGTGCCGCACGACGCGAGCGACCGCGTCGACCGGGCGGTGGCGGCGGTGGCGGCGGTGACCGCGGTGTCCGAGGCCGGCCGACCACCGCACGACCCGGGCGCTCGGCCGGCGTCCTAGGGTCGGGCCATGGCCCTGCCCTCGCCCGCCCCCGACCGCGCCGCCCTCGTCACCGGAGCGTCGTCCGGCATCGGGGCCGAGATCGCCCGCGAGCTCGCGGCCCGCGGGCACGGCCTGGTGCTCACTGCTCGCTCGGAGGCGCCGATGCGGGAGCTGGCCGACGAGCTCGGCGCGACGGTGCGGGTCGAGGTGCTGCCGCTCGACCTCACCGACCGCGCCGCCCGGGCCGCGCTGCCCGGCCGCGTCGACGACCTCGGGCTCGTGGTCGACGTCCTGGTCAACAACGCGGGCTACTCGACCCTCGGCCGGGTCTCGAGCAGCGACCCCGACGACGAGATGGCGATGGTGGAGGTCGACGTCGTCGCCGTGGTCGACCTGTGCTCGCGGTTCCTGCCGGGAATGGTCGCCCGCGACCGCGGTGCCGTGCTCAACGTCGCCTCCACCGCGGCCTTCCAGCCGCTGCCGGGTCAGGCGGGCTACGCCGCCGGCAAGGCGTTCGTGCTCTCCTACACCCAGGGCCTCGTCGGCGAGCTCCGCGGCTCGCACGTCACCGCCACCGCGCTGTGCCCGGGGCCGGTGAAGACCGGGTTCGGGGAGCGCGCCGGGTTCTCCGACCAGGACGCCGAGGACGCGCTCCCCGCGGTGATGTGGGTGGAGGCGACCGACGTCGCCCGCGAGGCCGTCGCCGGCCTCGACGCCGGTCGGATGGTCGTGGTGCCCGGGCTGGCCAACAAGGTCGGCGCCGCGGTGTCGCAGCGGCTGCCCCGCAGCCTGTTGCTGCCGTTCCTGGCGAAGGGTCACCCCGGGCTGCGGTAGCGGAGCCGCGGCCCAGCAGACATGGGCCGTACCGTTGAGCACGTGAGCGATTCCTGGCCCGAGATCACCACCGTCGACGAGCTGGTCGCCCTGCTGGGCGAGCCGAGCGCGCGCGCCCGCGACAAGGGTCGCCCGGCGCTGCTCGACGCCGACCGGCTGTGGCTGGCCGCCGCGCCGTTCTGCGTGATGGCGACCTCGGACGCCGACGGCCGCTGCGACGCCTCGCCCAAGGGCGACCCGGCCGGCTCGCTGGTGCACGTCGTCGACGAGCGCACCATCGCGGTGCGCGGAGCGGCCCGGCAACCGGCGGGCCGACGGCTACCGCAACATCCTGGCCAACCCGCACGTCGGGCTGAACTTCTTCATCCCCGGCCGCGGCGACACGTTGCGGGTCAACGGCCGGGCCCGGCTGGTCACCGACGCGCCGTTCTTCGACGAGATGGTGGTCAAGGGCCACCGGCCGGTGCTCGCCGTCGTCGTCGAGATCGAGGACGTGTTCTTCCACTGCGCCAAGGCGTTCCTGCGCTCGGGGCTGTGGCAGCCCGAGACCTGGGACCCCGAGGGCGTGGTGCCCCGCCGCGCGGTGGTGGCGAGGATGGTCGAGCCCGACGGGCGCACCCTCGAGGAGCTCGACGACTACTACTCGCCGGAGTCGTACAGCCGGGACATGTATGCCAACCGCTGACTACCCGTTCCTGAAGGGGCACGGCACCGAGAACGACTTCGTCCTGCTGCCCGACCACGACGGCACCGTGCACGGCGACCTGCCGGCCGAGCGGGTGCGCGCACTGTGCGACCGGCGGGCCGGGATCGGTGGCGACGGCGTGCTGCGCGTCGTCCGCGGTGCCGCGCTCGAGGGGGCCGGTGGCCCGGAGTGGTTCATGGACTACCGCAACGCCGACGGGTCGCTGTCGGAGATGTGCGGCAACGGCATCCGGGTCTTCGCGCTGCACCTGGTGCGGGAGGGCCTCGTCGGTGCCGGACCGGTGGAGATCGGCACCCGCGACGGCGTCAAGACCGTCGACGTCGACCTGCGCGACCCCGGGCGCATCACCGCCGACCTCGGGACGCCGCGGCTGCTCGGCGACACCGAGGTGCAGGTGGCGGGCCGCACCTGGCCCGCGCGGCACGTCGACATGGGCAACCCGCACGCGGTGGCGTTCGTCGACGACCTCGACACGCTCTCGCGGCCGGGGGAGCGGCTCGCCCCGCCGGCCTTCGACGAGGCCCTCTACCCGACGGGCGTGAACGTCGAGCTGGTCGTGCGCCGAGCCGAGCGGCACGTCGCGGTGCGGGTGCACGAGCGCGGCTCGGGCGAGACCCGGTCCTGCGGCACCGGCGCGTGCGCCGTCATGGTCGCGGCCGCCGCGCAGGACGGCGCCCCGCGCGACGTGCCCTACCGCGTCGACCTGCCGGGCGGCAGCCTCGAGATCACGTGGACGGCGGACGACCGGGTCCTGATGACGGGACCTGCGGTGATCGTGGCGCGCGGCTCGACGTCGCTCTGACCTCCCTCGTCCGGCGCACCCGCAGCACCGTGGCGCCCACACCGAAGGCCAGCAACGGCCAGCCGGTGGGCACGACCGCCGCGACGAGGACGGCCCCGCCGACGTTGCCCGGGTCCAGCTGCTGGTGGTAGCCGTCCCGATCGGGAGCGGCCGAGGCCGCGGACTCGCGGGCGTCGACGGCGACGAACCCGAGCACGAGCACCCCGAGCGCCAGCACCAGCCCGAGTGCGGGCGACGCCCGCAGCTCCCACAGCACCCACGCGCCGAGCAGCGCCACCACGACGGCCACCACCCCGACGGCGATCGCCGCCTCCCGGTAGGCGGCCGGGTCGACCGGGTCCCAGATGGTGAAGGTGGCGGCGAGGTAGGAGGCGAGACCGGAGCCGACCGCCCCGAGGAACGCGACGACGAGTCCGACGTGCAGCAGGACGCGGCGGCCGTCATGGGTCGGGGCAGGGGTCGGGGAGCTCATGACGCCCAGCGTCGCGGCCGTCGGCCCCCGGGCGCGTGAGCCGACGTACTCATTCCCTCTAGGCTCCCGCTCATGGAACTCAGCGGATCCTCTGCCCTCGTCACCGGAGGCGCGTCCGGCATCGGCGCCGCCGCCGCCCGCCGTCTCGCCGCTCTCGGCTGCACCGTCGTGGTCGCCGACCTCCAGGCCGACAAGGGCGAGGCCCTGGCCGAGGAGATCAAGGGCGTCTTCGCCCAGGTCGACGTCACCGACACCGACCAGATCGCCGGCGCCGTCCGCGCCGCCGCCGACATCGCCCCGCTGCGCGCGGTGGTGAACTCGGCCGGCATCGGCTGGGCGCAGCGCACCATCGGCCGCGACGGCGAGCTCGAGTCGGCGCACTCGCTCGAGGCGTTCACCAAGGTGATCGCGATCAACCTCATCGGCACCTTCGACGTCGTCCGCCAGGCCGCGACGGCGATGAGCCGCAACGAGCCCGACGAGGACGGCTGCCGCGGCGCCATCGTCAACCTCGCCTCGGTGGCGGCGTTCGACGGCCAGATCGGCCAGGCGTCCTACTCGGCGTCCAAGGGCGGCGTGGTCGGCATGACGCTGCCGGTGGCGCGCGACCTCTCGGCCGCCGGCATCCGCCTCAACACCGTCGCCCCCGGCCTCATCGACACCCCCATCTACGGCGAGGGCGAGCAGGCCGAGGAGTTCAAGGCCAAGCTCGGGCAGAGCGTGCTCTTCCCGAAGCGGCTCGGCGTCCCGGACGAGCTCGCCTCGATGGTCGTCGAGTGCCTCACCAACTCCTACATGAACGGCGAGACCGTCCGCCTCGACGGCGGCATCCGCATGCCCCCGAAGTAACGTGCTCAGTCCAGCGGCTCCAGCCGCTGCACGACGAGCTGCGGCACGCCGCCGGTGGGTCGGCCGGCCAGGCCCGGGTCGGCGGTCGTGAACAGCACGGCGGTGCCGTCGCTGGAGAAGGCGAGCACCTGGGTCTCGGTCTCGGTCTCGGTGCCGTCCGGGAGCACGGCCACGGGGCCGCTCGGGACGCCGGTGCCGAGCCCCTCGGTGACCCGGGGGACGGTCGGGCCCCACGGGCTGCCCTCCTCGCCCCGCCAGTACGCCGTCTCGTAGGCGAGCCGGATGCCGTCGTCGCTGACGAAAGCGGCGCCCGGGTTGCCGTCGAGCTCGATGAGCTCGAGCGCGGGATCGGCGTCGACCACGTAGCGGTAGAGGTCGGTGTCGGTGTCGGTGTCGGTGGCGGTCAGCCGGGACGTCGTCACCAGGGTGACCGTGCGGCCGTCGGCGGTGAGGCCGAAGCCGCCGGCGCGGAGGGTGCTGTCGCTGCCCGGCGTGTGGGTGGTGAGGCCGGTGATCCCGTCCACCGGGCGCCACAGGAAGAGGTCGAAGGTGTTCTCGGTGTCGCCGGGCACGAGGTTGCTCGCGTTGGAGGAGAAGAGCACGCTGCCGTCGTCGGCGACCCGGCAGCCGCTGGAGTAGAAGTTGCCGTACCCGCCCTCGGCGTTGCGGGACACCGTGGTGAGCGTGTCGGTCCGGCGGTCCAGCCGCACCACCTGCATCTGGCTGGGGGCGCCGCTGAGGGCCCCGGAGAACGTCGAGAACGCGAGGTAGCGACCGCTCGTGCTGAGGCACTGGCCGAAGCTGGAGCCGGCGGCGAGACCCGAGGCGTGGCGGCTCGCCACCGTCAGGGCGTCGGTCTGGCGGTCGTAGAGGTAGACGTCGTCGCTGCGGTTGGTGTCGGTGGGCAGGAGAGCGGCCTCGGAGGTGAAGGACACGAAGCGTCCGTCGCCGCTGATCACGGGGTCGTAGGAATAGCCGGGCCCGGGGCCGCCGTCGGGCGCGCGGGAGATCCGGGTGGTCGTGCCGGAGTCGGTGTCGCGCAGGTAGACGTGGGTGGTGCCCCCCGTCGGGCCGGGCACCAGGGTGGTCGCGTTGCTCTCGAAGGCGACCCAGCGGCCGCCGTCGCTCGTGCCGGCACCACCGGGGGCGGTGTCGCCGACGGCGCCTCCGGGGCCCGCGGTGACGAGCCGGGGCGCTCCGACGCGGCGCGGCGGCACCGCCTGCACCACCACGGCAGCGGCGCGGGTGACGGCGGCCGCGCCGCGCCAGGCGGGAGCGCTGACCCGGACGGCGAACCGCCCGGCTGTGCGGGGGGTGCGCACCACGGCGGTGATCCGGCCCGAGCGCGGCTGGGTGCCGGCGGCCACGACCTGCCAGCGGCCGTCGACCCGTCGCTCGACCCGCCACGGGCGGCCCGGACGGGACGGCGTGAACGCGGCGCCGACCGCGAGCGGGCTGCGCACCTCGAGCGGCCCGCGGGTGGTGAGGGTGACGCGCTGGGCGACCGGCACGGCCCGGAAGGCACGGCTGGCGGTCGCCCGCCTCCCGGCCACCGCGGGCGCGAGCACCCGGTAGGTGGTGGCGACGGACGGCTGCCGGACGACGAGGCGGAACGCGCCCCGGGCGGTGGTGCGCCCACCCGCCACCCGCACCCAGCGGGCGGCGACCCGGCGTTGCAGGGTCACCGGCCGGGGCCGGGTCGCGGCCACCGAGCCGTGCAGGACGAGCTGCTCGCCGGCGACGACCGGCCGCGCCGAGAGAGTCGCGGCGGCCGCCCCGGCCGGAGGCGGGGCCAGCACCACCAGTGCCGCGACGAGCGCCAGGACGAGCGCTGCCCCGGGACGACGGGCGGAGGACAGGAACGAGGTCGATGTCATGCCCGCAGCCTCGGGGCCGCTGCTTGCGCCACGCTTACGCCTGACTTGCGGTCGGCTGGGAGCGGCGCTCAGTCGAGCCCGACCACCCGGTCCGCCCGCGCGGCGGCCGCCTCGACCAGCGCCGCGTTCGGGTCGTCCACCCGGGCGACCCATGCCGCGGCCTCGGCGTCGGTCTTGCCGAACGCGACGTGCCGGGCGAGCAGCCGCTCGCGTCGCAGCCGGTCGTCGACCCGCAGGTGCCACACGACGTCGAGCTGGGCACGGACGGCGCGCCAGCGCGGCTCGTCGAGCAGCAGGTAGTTGCCCTCGGTGACCACCAGCCCCGACGTCGGCACGGCGATCGCGTCGGGCACCGGCTCCTCGACGGTGCGGTCGAACGCGGGCGCCCGGACGCCGGGCTCGCCGGCCCGGATCCGCGCCAGCAGATCGGCGTACCCTTCGGCGTCGAACGTCTCCGGAGCACCCATCCGGCCCCGCGTCCCGCGCCGCACGAGCTCGGCCTGCGGGAGATGGAACCCGTCCATCGGCACGACCGTCGCCCCGTGCTCGGTCGCGAGCCGCGCGGCCAGGGTCGACTTGCCGCTCGCCGGTGCGCCGGCGAGGCCGAGCAGCCGCACGGGCGGGACCGGGATCATCCGGAGACCGTATTGCGTTAGCCCTGATGAGGACGCCCGCCTACGCTGGGAGCCATATGACTGAACCGCTGCCGGCACGTGACTTCTCCCTCGACGCCGAGCTCGAGGAGACCCAGGACTGGGACGACGCCGAGGAGACCGACGACTTCGAGTCCGGCTACGACGATCCCGACCCCGAGGAGCGCGGCGCCGACCCGTCGACCGGCGCCATGGAGCTGGCCGAGCGTGCGCTGCTGCGGCGCGTGGCCGGGCTGCGCACCGAGCTCGAGGACATCTCCGAGGTCGAGTACCGCCAGCTGCGGCTGGAGCGGGTCGTGCTCGTCGGCGTCTGGACCGAGGGCACGGTGGAGGACGCCGAGAACTCGATGGCCGAGCTCGCACTGCTCGCCGAGACGGCGGGCTCGGAGGTGCTGGAGGCGCTCTACCAGCGGCGCCAGCGGCCCGACCCCGCCACCTACGTCGGCCGCGGCAAGGTCGAGGACCTGGCCGAGATCGTGCGCCTCACCGGCGCCGACACCGTGGTCTGCGACGGCGAGCTCGCCCCCGGCCAGCTGCGCAACCTGGAGGACCGGCTCAAGGTCAAGGTGGTCGACCGCACCGCGCTGATCCTCGACATCTTCGCCCAGCACGCGAAGAGCCGGGAGGGGCAGGCCCAGGTCGAGCTCGCCCAGCTCAGCTACATGAAGCAGCGGCTGCGCGGCTGGGGCGGCAACCTGTCACGGCAGGCCGGTGGCCGGGTCGCGGCCGGTGCCGGCATCGGCGGGCGCGGTCCCGGTGAGACGAAGATCGAGACCGACCGCCGTCGGATCAACACCAAGATCGCCAAGCTGCGCCGCGACCTCAAGCACATGCGCGGCACCCGGGAGACGATGCGGCAGGACCGGCGCCGCAACGCGATCCCGTCGGTGGCCATCGCGGGCTACACGAACGCCGGCAAGTCCTCGCTGCTGAACAGGCTCACCGGCGCCGGTGTGCTCGTGGAGGACGCGCTGTTCGCGACGCTCGACCCGACGACGCGGCGCACCACCACCGCCGACGGCCGGGTCTTCACGATGAGCGACACGGTCGGGTTCGTGCGGCACCTGCCGCACCAGCTGATCGAGGCGTTCCGCTCGACGCTGGAGGAGGTCGCCGAGGCCGACCTGCTGCTGCACGTCGTCGACGGCTCGCACCCCGACCCGGAGGGCCAGCTGGCCGCCGTCCGCGAGGTGCTGGCCGAGATCGGCGCCTCCGACGTGCCCGAGCTCGTCGTCATCAACAAGGCCGACCTCGCCGACCCGCTGGTCATCGCCCGGCTGCGGCAGCGCGAACCCCACTCGGTGGTGGTCAGCGCGCGGACCGGCGAGGGCATCGCCGAGGCGCGCGCGGTGGTCGAGGGCGAGCTGCCGCGGCCGGCCGTCGAGTTCGCAGCGCTGGTGCCCTACAGCCGCGGCGACCTGCTCGACCAGCTGCACAAGCACGGCGAGATCGCCTCGCTCGAGCACACCGGCGACGGGACGCGCGTGACGGGACGGGCCACCGAGGCACTGGCGGGCGAGCTGGACCAGTTCCGGATCGGGTAGCTGCTCGAAAGGACGACCCTGCGTCGGTGCGTGAGAAAGAATCCACGTCGTGCGTCGCCGGCTCATCCTCTGCGCCTCGCCGGGCAGGCTGGAGGGATGGCCCAGCCGGCTCCCCGGGCACGTGCACCACGGGGTGCGATACCTGTCGATGATCCGCATGACGCTGCCGTACCTCGCCGACGCCGTCCACCTCACCGTGGAGGGACATGCGCTGTTCAGGGAACGGGTCGGTCGCGGGATGAGCGGTTCTCCTGCGGACGGCGGGGACCGCCCCCCACAATCGCTCCGTGTCCACCGGGGGAGCGCGGCTGCGTCGGCGCGTCATCGTGACCGTGGTGCTGGCCCTGGCGATGGTCGGCGCCGCGAGCGCCTACGTCGTGGCGCGGGTGGTCGACGGCCCGACCCGCTGCGAGCTCTTCGCAGCCGCCGCGACCGAGCGCCGCACGGCCGACGTCGGCCCGAGCACCGGCCGGCGGATCGTGGTGATCGGCGACTCGTACTCGGTGGGCCTCGGCCTCGACCGGCCGCACCGCTCCTGGCCCGACCGGCTGCCCGGTCGGGTGCACGTCGACGGGTTCTCCGGCTCCGGCTTCAGCGCCTCGGCCTCGCCGTGCGGACCGGTGTCCTACGCCGACCGCGCGCACCGGGCGGTGCGCGGCGGTGCCGACCTCGTGGTGGTCGAGGGCGGCCTCAACGACGTCGACCGCACCGACGGCGCGATCACCCGCGGTTTCGAGCGGCTCGTCACCGCGCTGCCCGACCACGACGTCCTCGTGGTCGGCCCGCCGTCGGCGCCCCAGCGCGGTGACCGGGTGCGGCGCGTCGACCGGCTGCTCGCGGCGCTCGCCGCGCGGCACGGCGTCGCGTACGTCGCCACCGGCGACCTCGAGCTCAGCTACCTCGAGGACCGCCTCCACCTCACCCAGGCGGGCCACGACGTCTTCGGCGACCGGGTCGCCGACGCGATCAGCCGCTGAGGCCGGCCAGCTCGCGCAGCTCGGCGAAGACCTCGTCGGCGCGCGCCAGGATCGTGAGATGCCCGTCGCCGGGCAGCAGGTGGGCGCGGGCGCCGCGCACGTGCTCGGCCAGCCAGGCGCCGTGCCCGAACGGCACCATGGCGTCCTGGTCGCCCTGCCACACCGCGGTCGGGGTGGTGATCGCGCCGACGTCGAAGCCCCACTCGCCGGTGAGGGCGAGGCCGTCGTCGCGCATGCCCACCACGCCCTGAGCGCCGGCGTGGCGGAACGACGCGGACAGGAACGCCGCGAAGTCGCCGGTGAGCGCGGCGCGGTCGACCGGCGTGACCAGCCCGCCCAGCGCGTCGGCGACCTCCTCCGGCGAGGCCTCCAGCGTCGGCAGGAACGCGGTCGTCAGGTAGGCGCCGTACTCCTCGGGCCCCGCCGCCGCGGCGGTGTACTCGTCGACGTTCTCCTCCGCCATGCCGGCGAACCAGTCGAGCCCCTCGGCGTCGCGCGGCGCGACGCCGGCGATGCTCGTCGCGGCCCGGCAACGTGGCGAGAGCGCGGCGCAGGCCAGTGCCCGCGGACCGCCGCCCGAGATCCCGGCGGTCACGAACTCGTCGAGGCCGAGGTGGTCGAGCACGGCATGGGTGTCGTCGACGTCGTCGGCCACCCGGTAGCCAGGACGCGGGCTCGACGAGCCGTATCCCGGCCGCGAGGTGGTGAGGAGACGGAGCCCGGTTGCCCGCGCCGCATCCGACAGCGGTGCGTAGCTCACCGCCGCCGACGGCTGGCCGCCGTGGAAGACCAGCGGGAACCCGTCGGGATCGCCGTCGTCGAGCACCTCCAGCGCGCGACCGTCGGGCATCACCATCTCGGACGTCGTCATGGGCCCGAGGCTACGACCGGCCGCGTGAGCGCGCCGCTCTTCCGACCCGCTGCTCCTCGGGGGGCCGCCCGGGCCGCGTCGGTCTCGGTGGAGGAGCCCGACTGAGGGTCGGCGCCGCGCCCTAGGCTCCTCGGGTGCCGAAGCCCTCCCTGACCGACGTGCTCGCCCATGCCGTGGCCGAGCTCGGCGGCAGCGAGCGCCCCGGGCAGGTGCGCATGGCCGAGGCGGTGGCCGAGGCGTTCGGCCACGAGCAGCACCTGGTGGTGCAGGCCGGCACCGGCACCGGCAAGTCGCTGGCCTACCTCGTGCCCGCGCTGCTGCACGAGGGCCGGGTCGTCGTGGCCACCGCCACCCTCGCGCTGCAGCACCAGCTGGTCGAGCGCGACCTGCCGCGGCTGGTCGAGGCGGTCGGGTCGATGCCGGGTGGCGACGAGGTCGACACCTCCTTCGCGGTCCAGAAGGGCCGCTCCAACTACGCCTGCCTGCACCGGATCCGCGAGGGCGTGCCCGATGAGCAGGGCACGCTGGTCGACGTCCCGCAGGGCTCGCTGGCGCAGAAGGTGCTCGAGCTGCGGTCGTGGGCCGAGTCCGAGTCCGAGGGCGGCGGCACCGGCGAGCGCGACCACGCGCCGCGGCACACCGACCGCGAGTGGCGGCAGGTGAGCGTCAGCCACCGCGACTGCCTGGGCGCGGCCCGCTGCCCGTTCGGCCAGGAGTGCTTCGCCGAGCTCGCCCGGGAGAAGGCGCACCGCTCGCACCTGGTGGTCACCAACCACTCGCTGCTGGCGATCGACGCCATCGAGGGCGTCCCGATGCTGCCGGGCTACGACGCCGTCGTCGTCGACGAGGGGCACGAGCTGGTCGCCCGGGTCACCCAGGCGGCCACCGACGAGCTGTCGCCCGCCGACGTCGAGCGGGCGGCCCGTCGTTCGCAGCGCCACGTCGAGGGGGAGCAGGCCGACGACCTCGCCGACGCGAGCGACGCGCTGCGGCAGGCGGTGGCCGAGGCCCGACCGGGACGGTTCGACCAGGTGCCCCAGGAGCTGGCCGACGCCCTCGTGCTCGTCAGGGACGCGGCGCGGGCCTGCGTCTCCGCCTACCCCAAGAGCGACACCGGCGACGAGCCCGACGCCGGCCTGCAGCAGGCCAAGGGGTCGGTGCAGGAGGTGTTCGTCACCGCCGATCGCATGGCGGCGGGGTCGAGCGACGACGTCCTGTGGCTCACCGAGGGGGGCGACCGGGTGCCGCCGCGGCTGTGCGTGGCGCCGCTCCAGGTGTGGGGGCCGATGCGCGAGAAGCTGCTCACCGACAAGACCGTCGTGATGACCTCGGCCACCCTCATGCTCGGCGGCGACTTCAGCGCTCTCGCCACCAGCGTGGGCCTCGACCCCGCCGAGCGGGTGATCGACGGCGAGCCGGTGGTCGAGCGCGAGCAGGCGCTGCCGTGGCGCGGCCTCGACGTCGGGTCACCCTTCGCCTACGACCGCCAGGCGATCCTCTACGTCGCCCGTCACCTGCCGCCGCCGGGCCGCGACGGCATGAGCCAGGCGACGCTCGACGAGATCGTCGAGCTCGTCGACGCCGCCCGGGGCCGCACGCTGGGGTTGTTCTCCAGCCGTCGGGCCGCCGAGACGGCGGCCGAGGAGGTGCGCACCCGGTTGCCGCACCTCACCACCCTCGCGCAGGGCGAGGCGCAGCTCCCCGAGCTCGCCGCTCAGTTCGTCGGCGACCCGCACACCTGCCTGTTCGGCACCCTGAGCCTGTGGCAGGGCCTCGACGTGCCCGGCGACACCTGCCAGCTCGTGCTCATCGACCGGATCCCGTTCCCGCGGCCCGACGACCCGTTGATGAGCGCCCGGCAGCGCGCCGCCGACCAGGCCGGCGGCAACGGCTTCATGCAGGTGGCCGCCACCCACGCGGCGCTGCTGCTCGCCCAGGGGTCGGGGCGGCTGATCCGCACCACCGACGACCGCGGCGTGGTCGCCGTCCTCGACCCGCGGCTCGCTACCGCGCGCTACGGCGGCTTCCTCAAGGCGTCGCTACCGCCGATGTGGCCCACCACCGACCCGCAGGTCGTGCGCAAGGCGCTCGCCCGGCTCGCGTCGGGCTGACCTCAGCCCGACGCGACGGCGTCAGCGGAAGGCGACGCCGGTGATCCGCTGCCGCAGGTCGTCGTCGAGCGGCGTGCCCTGGCAGGAGAAGCGGGAACCCCGGAAGCAGTCGAATCGCGCGCCGGCGTTGACCAGTGTGACCTCGACGTTGCGCACCGACCGGCTCGAGAACGCCACGACGCGGGTGGCGTCACCCCGGCGGTTGAGCGAGACCGGCACCCGGCGCACCCGGCCGTTCGCCGCGGTGACCATGACCACGGCGCGCGACCCGCGGGCCGCGGGGGCGAGGTCGAGCCGCAGCCGCAGCTTCCAGCTCGACGCCGAGAGTCGGCGGGGTACCAGGCGTGCGGTGGCGCTGGACAGGTGGTCGAGGATGACGGCACCGCGGACCCCGGGGCGGTCGGCGGTGATGGCGGCGCTCGCCCAGAGCGGGGCGACCGGGTAGCGCAGCGCGGTGCCCTCGCTGTAGGCGGTGCGCGAGTGACGGTTGGCGGCCGAGAAGCTCGCGAACTCGGCGGCGGCCGACGACCTCCGCTGGCGCAGCACGGCGTTGACCGCCTGCCAGGAGTAGAGGTCGTTGCTGGCACCGCGGGTGCCGTCGGCGCGACGCAGCATGTCGCGGACCAGCGTGGGCAGTCCGGCCTTGCTCGCCGGGAACCGCTCGGTGAGGTAGCGGAAGAAGACCCAGACCCCGTAGTGCCAGCCGTCGCCGCTGAACTGGTCCATCGGGCGCCGCGGGTTGGCGAGCGGGCTGCGGGCGAGGTACTGGCGGTTGTCGTCGACGCCGTCGTACATCTCGTCCTCGACCCAGGCCGCCGTGGCCTCGAGGAACCAGCTGTCCTCGAGGTAGTCGTAGGCGTACTGGACGGCGTGGAAGTACTCGTGGGCCGCGGTGACCTGCAGGTTCTCGATGGAGGTGTTGGTGGGGATGTTGGCGTAGTCGTCGTCGAGCACGCAGTAGGCCCAGCGGTTGTAGGGCGCGCCCTCGCGATCCTCATCAGTGGTGCAGTAGCCGTAGAGCCCACCGGCATCGATGTCGCCGAGGTAGACGTCGACCATGTTGCTGCCGCCGCCGACGGCGCCGTCGCCCCGCGGCCGCTTGTAGCCCGCGTCGACGTAGGTGCTGTGCACCCGGTTGAGGATCCGGAGCGCGCTGTCGACGTAGTCGGGCACGCCGTTGCCGGAGTTGTCGGTCAGGTTGGGAGCGTCGGGCGTGGAGGCGACGTAGTGCACGCACACCACCGGGCCGCACGCCGGCGTCTCCTCGGCGACGGCGTACTCCAGCCGTGCCGTCGCCACCGGCCTGGGTCGGACGCCGGAACAGTGCCCGTGCCTCCGCCCGCCGGTCTGCCGGGAGGTCGTCGACCAGCAGCGAGAGGTCGCGCAGCGCGAGCGTGGCGTCGGGCCGGCCGCCGGCGACCGTGCGCCGTGCCGTGGACGACGAGAAGATCGCCTCCACCCGCGCCAACGCCGCGAGCGCGGCCGCGCGGTCCGGCTCGGCCGCGGCCGGGGCCTTCGGGTCGTCCAAGGGGTCGACGGCGCCCGCCGGGGCCACGGTGGACAGACCGGCCGCGACGGCGAGCACGACGACGATCGAGGCGAGACGGGGTGCGCGAGTCACGGCGACCGACGCTATCCCGGTCCGCCGACCCCCGGGCCCGAATGCGCAGATCCGGAGGTCAGATCCGGCTGCGGCCGTCCCAGCCCCCACGAGGCGCCCCGGCGAGCCCGAAGAAGTCGGCCACGGTCGGGGCGACGTCGAGGGTACGAGCCGCCTGCGACGATGCCCGCCGCTGGGGCACCCGCGGGTGCCCACCGCCGATGAAGAACGGGATCGAGCGCGTGGCGGGGTGGCCGTGGGTGCCGGGGATCGGGTTGCTCGACGCGGGCTCGGGGTCGCTGAAGCGCCAGCCGGAGCGGCAGAACGCCACGACGTCGCCGGCCTCCGGCCCGAGCCGCAGGTAGTCGGTGGTGCGCGGCACCGCGATGAGCACGCCCTCGGTGTCGCGCGCGATCCGCAGCATCCGCGTGATCGCTCGCTGCCGGTCGGCCCGCGGCCCGGTCCAGTAGAGGAGGTCGGCGCCGCCGTTGCACGCGATCTGCACCTTGCCGGCGAGCAGCGGGTCGGCGTCCAGCGGACCCTGGAGCGAGACGACCTGGTCGGACTGCGACCAGTCCATCGAGTGGTCGGCGAGCACGACGACCATCGAGTTCTGCCAGCGGCCGGTCTCCTTGAGCATCGAGACGAACCGGCCGACCTGCTCGTCGGTGGTCCGCAGTGCGCTGCGCCGAGCCTGGCGCAACGTGGTGCCGGACAGGTCGCTGTGGCCGACCCGGTCGATGTCCCCGAGGTTCACGAACACCAGGTGCGGGTCGTGCTCCTCGACCATCGCCAGCGTGGCGTCCATCGTGAACTGGTCGGGCGCGTGGCCCGAGACGGGCACGATCGGCGCCGGCTCCCAGCGGTGCGTGGCGCGGGCGCCGAAGATCCCGTAGAGGTACTCCTTGCTGAGCACGGTGCCGGTGGTGAAGCCCTGCCGGTCCATCCGCTGGAGCACGGTGTCGATGTGCAGGTCCGAGGGCCGGTCGAGGGTGCGGACCTCACGGGCGCGGCGGTCGTAGATCGAGTTGGCCGGCACGCCCGAGCGGTCGGGTCGCACGCCGGTCATCATCATCACGTGGTTGGGGATCGTCTCCATCACGAACATCGACCACGCCCGCGGATAGCGGTAGCCGCCGTTGCGCAACGCGGTCAGGTGCGGCGTGATGCCGAGGTCGAGCTCCTCGGGCAGGCAGCCGTCGACGACGAGCACGTAGGCGCGCTTGCGGGTGCGACGGGTCGCCGCCGAGGCGGACGAGGCGGCGACGGCGGACGAGATCGCCACGCCGGCACCGCCGACGAGCAGCGAGCGCCGCCCGGTGGCGATGTCGGCCAGCCCGCGGGCGAAGCCGCTGCCGTCGGAGGTCGTGTGATCGCACATGGTCAGCCCACCGGCCTCTCGACGGCGACGACCTTGTTGGTGCCGACGCGGGTGGCGTAGGACGCCGTATGGGTGATCGCGGTGCGCCGGTCGGAGCGGTCGGCGACGACGAACCAGTCCATCTGCGCCCGGCGAGCGGTCAGGTCGAGCACGGAGAACCCGTGGTCGTCGAAGTTGAGGTACTTCACGTGCCGGTTGTTCGCCTTGATCACGTCCTCCACGGCCAGGCTGGTGGTGCGCGGCGGGGAGCCGGTGATGTCGTCGAGGTTGTTGGAGGTCACCGAGGAGCACACGAACTCCACGCCCGCCGAGGGCGTGACCGGGTAGGTGGCGACGTCGAACGGCAGCTCGCAGGCCCAGCCCGAGTGGATGTCACCGGTGACGAACAGCGCGTTCTCGACGTGGTGGTCGGCGATGTAGTCGAGGATCTCGCGCCGGTCCGCGGTGTAGCCGTCCCACTGGTCGACGTTGTAGGGGAAGCCGTCCTGGGGCAGCAGACCCGTGACGTCGTTGATCGGCGTGATCAGGTCGCGCGGCACCTGGGCGAAGGTCACCGGCGCGATCATCACCGGGTTGCCGATCAGCTTCCACAGCGCGCGTTTGCGGGTGAGCGACTCCTTGAGCCAGCGCAGCTGACGCTGGCCCATGATCGTGCGATCGGGGTCGTTCACCTCCTCCTCCGGTGCCGGAGCCGGTGACGGGGTGGTCGTGTCGACCTGTCGGGAGCGGTAGGTGCGCAGGTCGAGCATGCTGATCTCGGCCAGCTGGCCCCAGCGGAGCCGGCGGTAGAGGCGCGCGCCGTCACCGAGGGCGGCGGTGCTGCTCATCCGGGCCGGCATCCACTCGTCGTAGGCGCGGTGGGCTCGGGCGCGCCGTCGCAGGTAGTCACCCTCACCCGCGTTGTGGTTCTCGGCGCCACGCGCCCACTGGTCGTTGGTGACCTCGTGGTCGTCCCACGTGACCACGAACGGGTAGCGCGCGTGCAGGTCCTGCAGGTCGACGTCGGTCTTGTACTGGGCGTGCCGGCGCCGGTAGTCAGCTCAGCGACACGATCTCGTGGGCCGGGTCGTGCCGCCGCACGTCGGTGTTGTCCGAGCCCTCGCCGTACTCGCCGACCCCGTACTCGTAGAGGTAGTCGCCCAGGTGCAGCACGGCATCGAGGTCGTCGCGGCGGGCCAGCCCGCGGTAGGCGGCGAAGTAGCCGGCCTGCCAGTTCGCACAGCTCACGACACCGAGGCGCAGCCGCGACGGCGTGGCGCGGGGTGCCGGGGCCGTGCGGGTGCGACCGACCCGGCTGCGGCCCCCCAGCGCGGTGAAGCGGTAGTGGTACCAGGTGGCGGGGCGCAGCCCGGTGACGTCGAGCTTGACGGTGTGGTCCCGCCCGGGCCCGGTGACCGCCGTGCCGCGGCGCACGACCCGGGTGAACCGGGCGTCGTGGGCCACCTCCCAGCGGACCTCGACGCTCGGTCCCTTCCCGGAGCCCGGTGTGGCGGCCGACGTCGGCGTCACCCTCGTCCAGATCACGACCCGGGTCGGCATCGGGTCGCCGGAGGCGACGCCGTGCCGGAACAGCCGGCTGCCCGCGGCGTCAGCGGGGAGGTCGAGCGCGGGAGCGAGGGCGGCGAGGCCGACGCCGCCGGCTCCACCGGCGAGGACGGCGCGACGGCGCAGGGAGGGGATCTTCACAACACTCCCAACGACGAAGTTACCGGCGGGTCACACTTTCCGCAGCACCGCGGTGACGACGCCCAGGATCGTGGCCTCGCTGCCGTCGATCGGCTCGAAGGCGGGGTTGTGGGGGAGGAGCCAGACCTGGCCGTCCTTGCGCTGCAGGGTCTTGACCGTCGCCTCGCCGTCGATGAGGGCGGCCACGATGGTGCCGTTGTCGGCGGTCTGCTCCTGGCGCACCACGACGTAGTCGCCGTCGCAGATCGCGGCGTCGACCATCGACTCGCCGGAGACCTCGAGCAGGAACAGGGCGCCGTCGCCGACCAGCTGCTTGGGCAGCGGGAAGACCTCGTCGTAGGTCTCCTCGGCCAGGATCGGACCGCCGGCCGCGATCCGGCCGAGCAGGGGCACGTTGGTGGGCCGGGGGCCGCGTCGCCCACGCCGGTCTCGTCGACTCCCGAGTCGTCGCCGCTGGACATGGAGCGGCGAGCCGCCATCACCTCCGGCAGGAAGACCTCCAGGGCACGCGGCCGGTTGGGGTCGCGCTTGAGGTAGCCCTTCTCCTCCAGCACCCGCAGCTGATGGGCCACGCTCGAGGTGCTGGTGAGGCCGACCGAGGCGCCGATCTCGCGCATGCTCGGCGGGTAGCCGCGCTTCTCGATGCTGTCCTTGATGTGGGCGAGCACGCGCTGCTGGCGCGGCGTGAGCCCGGTGGCGTCCGGGGGCCCGTCGGGCATCTCGGACACCTTCCGTGCGGAGCGGGGCGTCGTACGGCGGGAGGGCTCGCGAGTCGTGGCCATGCCCCGCAGCGTCTCACCAAGCACCGGTCGATTTCAAACATCTGTTCGAACCGCGTGTCGACCGCAGGGGCCCTTGACGAGTTCGAACGGGTGTTCTACCTTCGTACACGTGTTCGATCGAACACCTGGTCGAGTAGCAACCGTCGTCGCGCAGCGCGAGAGTGCAGTGTCGGTGGTCGCCACTAGACATCGGATCGAACCTCCACCCCTTCCCCAGGAGCCCCGATGAGCACCACCGACACCCTCGTTCTCGAGCAGGGACACCTCGCGCCGCAGTACCGCCCGACGCCGCAGTACCGCCCGACGCCGCAGTACCGCCTCACCCGTCGCGGCCGCCTTGTCGTCCTGGTTCTCGGACTGCTCCTCGCGACAGCGGTCGGCATCGTGTTCGCGAGCGGCTCGGTGGCCACCGGTGAGAACGAGCAGACCCGGGTGCACGTGGTCGAGCCGGGCGACACGCTGTGGGGCATCTCGGCCGAGCTCGCCGCCGAGACCGGCGAGGGCGACACCCGCGACATGATGCGCCACGTGCAGGACCTCAACGACCTCGACGTCGTCACCCTCGACGCCGGCCAGCGCTGGTCGTCCCGGCGGGCTGACCCGCACCACACGAGCACGAGAGAACGTGGCCGGCCCCACCTCGACCCCGGGGCCGGCCCGGCCGGGGAAGACGGGCCGGAGCCGCACCGCGGCTCCGGCCCAGGCCTCGTCTCAGCGCTGCGCGCGTCGTCCGCCCGCGGGCACGTCCGGGTCGCGCTGCGGCCGTTTGTCCGGCGCGCGCGTGATGCCGAGGGTGCGGGTGATCCGTGCGATGAGCACCAGCCCCAGGAACAGGCAGGCGATCGCTCCCACCGAGGCCATCGCCAGGAACCACCAGGCCTGCTGGTCGCCGGCCCGGGCGTCGGTGCCGAAGTCGATGGCGGCGTACACGAGGTACCCCCACGCCACCACCGCGAGCGTCACTCCGAGCGCCAGCCCCAGCAGCGCCGGCCGCCACCGTCGCTTCGGCCGCATCCCTGCCCGCTTGCCCTGCGCCACGGCGCCATTGTCACCGACGCCGGGTCGGAAGCCGACGACCCCACGCGCAATGCCAAGGTGGCGCCGTGGTGACAGTCCTCCCCGACCTCGTCGGGCGCGACCCCCAGGTGGTCTTCTGCGGGCAGGCGGGCGCCCAGAGCAGCCGCCCGCGCGACCACTACTACGAGGCGCCCACCAACAGCTTCTGGGAGTCCCTGCACCGCAGCGGCTTCTCGCCACGGCAGCTGCGGCCCGAGGAGGACCACCTCGTCGTCGAGCTCGGGCTGGGGCTCACCGACCTGGTCGGCCACGATCGCCGCTCCCGGCTCGACGTCGACCAGCTGGTCGCCAAGCTGGCACGGTGGCGTCCCGAGTGGGTGGCACTCACCTCCAAGAGCGTCGCCCACGAGCTCGCGAGGGCCCTCGGCCACCGTCGGCCGGGCCTCGGCGTGGCCGACTGGGACCTCGCCGGCGCCGACGTGTTCGTGCTACCGGGCACCAGCGGCGCCAACCGGCGCCGCGACTACGACGGCCGACCGGACCGGCTGTCGTGGTGGCACGACCTCGCGCAGTTGTGCGACCGGGCTCCGGGGCGGTCTGGACCGGACCCGTCCGGTCGTTGACCTGCGCGGATGCGGCCGGGTCCCCGGGGGCGCGACGGCCCGCCCGCACCCGCGAATCGCCGACTTTCCCCGAAGTCTTGCGCCCTCGGCCCGGCGGGCGTACGGTTCCCAACATCTAGTAGTTACAACGATGTAGTTATCCACATCTAGTCCCCAGATCGGGCTGGAAGCCTCACAGGCGAGACGTTGTTCTCCACCGTGAGAGCCGGATATCCACAGCTTCATCCACAGCCCGGGACGGGTCGGACGACCGCGCCCACGCCCCGGGGACCCACGAGCCATCCGAGGAGGACCGCGATGCACTGCCCGTTCTGCCGGCACACCGACACCAAGGTCCTCGACTCGCGGGTCTCCGACGACGGCGGCTCGATCCGGCGGCGCCGGATGTGTGCCGACTGCGAGCGGCGGTTCACCACCGTCGAGCAGATGCAGCTCGTCGTCCTCAAGCGCTCCGGCGCCACCGAGCCGTTCGTCCGCGAGAAGGCGGTCGCCGGCGTCCGGGCGGCCTGCAAGGGTCGGCCGGTCAGCGAGGACGACCTCGCCCGGCTCGGCCAGGAGGTCGAGGACGCGTTGCGGCTGGCGGGCTCGGCCGAGGTCGCCGCCCACGAGGTCGGCATGGCCATCCTCGGTCCGCTGCGGCAGCTCGACGAGGTCGCCTACCTGCGGTTCGCCAGCGTCTACCGCGCCTTCCAGTCCGCCGACGACTTCGTCAAGGAGATCGCCGACCTGCGCGCCGACGACATCCCGGATGTCCCCGGCCTCGACGCACCGCTCCAGCCCGTCCCGACGGGCTGACCCAGACCGCCCGGTACGTCGTGGGGAAGCGGCGTACCGGGCGCACCACCCCCAGCTACCCCCGCCACTGTCGGTGGCATCCGCTTCACTCGAACCGAACCCCCTACCCAGGGACCAAGGAGACACACCGTGACCGAGACGGCGAACCGCCCCACCTCCGCCCCCACCGCTGAGGGCCGGCCGTCGACGCAGACCGCCGGTCTGACGGTCGACCGCGTCTTCTCCACCGAGGGGGTGCACCCCTACGACGAGGTCACCTGGGAGCGGCGCGACGTCGTCCAGACCAACTGGAAGACCGGCGAGACCGTCTTCGAGCAGCGCGGTGTCGAGTACCCCGACTTCTGGTCGCTCAACGCCTCCACGATCGTCACCACCAAGTACTTCCGTGGCGCGGTCGGCACCGACGTCCGGGAGTGGAGCCTCAAGCAGCTCGTCGACCGGATCGTGACGACCTACACCAAGGCCGGTCTCGACCACGGCTACTTCGCCACCCCGGCCGACGCCGAGGTCTTCGAGCACGAGCTCACCTGGCTCCTGGTCCACCAGCACTTCTCGTTCAACAGCCCGGTCTGGTTCAACGTGGGCACGGCGTCCCCGCAGCAGGTCTCGGCCTGCTTCATCCTCTCGGTCGACGACTCGATGGACTCGATCCTCAACTGGTACAAGGAGGAGGGCTTCATCTTCAAGGGAGGCTCGGGCGCCGGCCTCAACCTCTCGCGCATCCGCTCCTCCAAGGAGCTGCTCTCCTCCGGCGGCACCGCCTCCGGCCCGGTCTCGTTCATGCGCGGCGCCGACGCCTCGGCCGGCACCATCAAGTCCGGCGGCGCCACCCGCCGCGCGGCGAAGATGGTCGTCCTCGACGTCGACCACCCCGACATCGAGGAGTTCGTGGAGACCAAGGCGCGCGAGGAGAACAAGATCCGCGCGCTGCGCGACGCCGGCTTCGACATGGACCTCGGCGGCACCGACATCACCTCGGTCCAGTACCAGAACGCCAACAACTCGGTCCGGGTCTCCGACGAGTTCATGCGCGCCGTCGAGGACGGCACCGACTTCGGCCTCCGCGGCCGCAAGACCGGCGAGGTCATCGAGCGCGTCGACGCCCGCGGCCTGTTCCGCAAGATCAGCCAGGCCGCGTGGGAGTGCGCCGACCCGGGCCTCCAGTACGACGACACCATCAACGACTGGCACACCAACCCCGAGACCGGCCGCATCACCGCCTCCAACCCGTGCTCCGAGTACATGTCCCTCGACAACTCCTCGTGCAACCTGGCGTCGCTGAACCTGCTCAAGTTCCTCAAGGACGACGACACCTTCGACGGCGAGCGGTTCGCCCAGGCGGTCGAGCTGATCATCACCGCGATGGACATCTCCATCTGCTTCGCCGACTTCCCCACCGAGGCGATCGGCGCCACCACCCGCGACTACCGCCAGCTCGGCATCGGCTACGCCAACCTCGGCGCGCTGCTCATGGCGATGGGCCTGGGCTACGACTCCGACGGCGGGCGGGCCATGGCCGGCACCATCACCTCGCTGATGACCGGCACCTCCTACAAGCGCTCGGCCGAGCTCGCCGGCGTCGTCGGCCCCTACGTCGGCTACGCCCGCAACGCCGAGGCGCACAAGCGGGTCATGCGCAAGCACCAGGCCGCCAACGACGAGGTCCGCGCGGTGCACTCCCACGACCGGCAGGTCCACGACCTGGCCACCCGGGCGTGGGCCGAGGTCGTCCGGCTCGGCGAGGTCAACGGGTTCCGCAACGCCCAGGCCTCGGTGCTCGCGCCCACCGGCACCATCGGCTTCATGATGGACTGCGACACCACCGGCATCGAGCCCGACTTCTCGCTGGTGAAGTTCAAGAAGCTCGTCGGCGGCGGCTCGCTGCAGATCGTCAACCAGACCATCCCGCGGGCGTTGAAGAAGCTCGGCTACGTCGACGAGCAGGCGGAGGCGATCGTCGCCCACATCGCCGAGCACGGTCACGTGATCGACGCGCCCGGGCTCAAGCCCGAGCACTACGAGGTCTTCGACACCGCGATGGGCGCCCGGTCCCTCAAGCCGATGGGCCACGTCCGGATGATGGCGGCCTGCCAGCCGTTCCTGTCCGGCGCCATCTCCAAGACCGTGAACCTGCCGGAGTCGGCGACGGTCGAGGAGATCGAGGACGTCTACCTCCAGTCGTGGAAGCTCGGGCTCAAGGCCACCGCCGTCTACCGCGACAACTGCAAGGTCGGGCAGCCGCTGGCCGACGGCAAGTCCGACGCCTCGAAGAAGGACCAGGGCCTCTCCACCGCGGCCGAGCCTGAGGTGATCGAGAAGGTCGTCTACGCGCCCACCCGCAAGCGGCTGCCGAAGTCGCGGGCCTCGCGCACCACCTCGTTCACCGTCGGCGGCGCCGAGGGCTACATGACCTCCGGCGCCCACGACGACGGCGAGCTCGGCGAGGTGTTCCTCAAGCTCGGCAAGCAGGGCTCCACCCTGGCCGGCGTGATGGACGCGTTCTCGATCGCGGTCTCGATCGGCCTGCAGTACGGCGTGCCGCTCGAGACCTACGTCTCGAAGTTCACCAACCTGTCCTTCGAGCCGGCCGGTCTCACCGACGACGCCGACGTCCGGATGTCGAAGTCGATCATGGACTACATCTTCCGGCGCCTCGCGCTCGACTACCTCGACTTCGAGACCCGCCAGGGGATGGGCATCTTCTCGGCCCAGGAGCGGCAGCGCTACCTCGAGACCGGCTCCTACGAGGTCCTCGACTCGCCCGGCGCCGCGTCGGAGGTGATCGGCAACCTCTCCGCCCCCGAGGGCAAGCAGTCGGGCGACGTCGTCGACGCCGAGGTGGTCGAGACCAAGGACACCCACGGCGCCGCCAGCCGCGAGGTTCCCGCCACGGTCGACACCTCCACCGCCCGTACCTCCGCCGAGCTCCTGGAGAAGATCACCGGCACCGCGGTCGACTCCCCGCTCTGCATGACCTGCGGCACCAAGATGCGCCCCGCCGGCTCCTGCTACGTCTGCGAGGGCTGCGGCAGCACCAGCGGCTGCAGCTGAGTCATCGCATCCCGGCCCCGCCGATCCGAACGGATCTGCGGGGCCGAGGACGGCGCTGGTCTAGAGCGGCGGACGGCTCGGGATTCCACCTCGCTCAAGGTGGGCACGGTCGGGGTCGATGACTTGGGTGTCGTCGACCAGGGGAGGTGTCGTGACCGACGTCGACCTGGGTGCCGCCCTCGATCCGGCCGCGCTGCGTGTCGCAGCCCTGCCGTGGCACGTCGGCGAGGGGTTGCAGGCATTGGTGCCGTGCCGCAACCGCGCGACCGACGCGGACCTGGTCATGGGGTTCACGACCGAGCGACTGCTGCTGCTCACGCCGGGCACGCTGGACCTCATCACGTCGGCACCGGCACCCAACATCTTCCGCGGCCTCGAGAACCGGGTGCTCACGCTGTCCGACGAGGCCGGCGACGCCGAGGTCGGCACCTTCGTCTTCGGAGCGGACGACGCCGCCGCCGTCGTCACCTACCTCGACCGCATCGACGGCACCGAGCTGCGCTGGTGTGCGTCGCGACCGCGACGGCCGAACGCCGAGTGGCGGGTGGCGTGCCTGGTGCGACGGCTCGGTCTGGCCTCGCCCGACGCCGACCTCGAGTTCGTGACCGACGGCGTCCGCTCGCTGGTCACGCCGGCGGCCGCTGCCTACGCGAGCGTGTCCGCCCGGCCGATGTCGGCGAAGATGATGCGCTCGCTGCTCCAGATCGACCGCGATGTACGGCTGGCCGCGTCGGTCTGCGGCTACCTCGACTCGGCTCTCGTGCTCGCCGCAGAGCACAGGGTCGCGCTGTTCCACATCGACCAGCACGGCCGGGTCGTTCCGACCAGCGACGATGCCTGGCTGTTGGTCGCGTTGGCGCCCGACGAGCGCGCGCACTAACGCAGGGGCACGAACCGGAACGAGCCGTGCTCGGTGACATCGACGGCGCTGTCGTCGCGGGTGACCCGCAGCATGGTGCCGTTGACAGGGATCACCATCACGCCTGGGTCGCCGAGCTGGTCGACGAGCGCCGTCGGGAGGTCGCGTGGGGACGCCGAGACGAGGATCCGGTCGTACGGAGCGAGGTCAGGTACGCCGAGCACGCCCGGCCGTGCGAGGACGACCGATGCCCACGGTTGAGCGGTCCTGGCCAGGTTCGCGGCTCCCCAGGTGGCGAGCTCGGGCTCGAGCTCGACACCGCGCACCTCGCCCTGCGGACCGACCAGGTGGGCGAGCAGCGCGGTGGTCCAGCCGGAGCCGGCTCCGACGTCGAGGACCCGTAGACCCGGCCGGACGTCGAGCAGCCGCAGCATCGCCGCGACCGTGCGGGGCTGGGAGTTCGTCTGGCCGTGGCCGATCGGGAGCGGCCCGTCGACGTCAACCTTCCGGCGGTCGCGCCGTCGCAGGAAGCCGCCACGGGGGATCGCCGCGAAGGCAGCGTCGACGTCGTCCATGCCGGTCCAGTCTGGCGGTCGCGGCCGTCTGCTTCCAGGTCTGTCCTACGGTCGGCGTCGTGGACACCCGGGCCGAGCTGGTGGCGGAGCGAGCACGCGTCGAGCGACGCCTCGTCGCGCTCCAGCGCGACCTGGACGAGGTCATGGCCGCCTCCCGCGACACGAACGCCGACGACGAGCACGACCCGGAGGGGGCGACGATCGCGTTCGAGCGGGCGCAGGTCGATGCGCTGGCGCGGGACGCGCGCCGCCGGCTGGCCGAGATCGACGCCGCCCTGCTCAGGGTCGAGGGCGGGTCCTACGGTGTGTGCGAACGGTGCGGTCGCCCCATCGACCCGGCCCGACTCGAGGTCCGCCCGGCCGCGCGCACCTGTGTGGCCTGCTGACTCACCGCACGATCCGCACCACGCCGTCGCGCCGCGGATCGCCGGCGGCATCGAGGTGCCCACCCGGTTCGAGCAGCGCAGCACCGACGCCGCCGTAGTACATCGTGGGCTCGTCCTCGCGGCGCACGTGCTCGTCGGGGCGGCCTGCCCGCTGCACGTGGACCCGGGCGTGGTGCACGGCCTCCTGCAGCGTCATCCCGGCGACGAACCCGGCCAGCACCTGGGCGATCGCCGTCGTGATGCGCTCGGCGCCGGGCGACCCCACGGCCAGCACGCCGCCGTCGTCGTGGCGCCCCACGGTGGGCGCCATGTTGGAGAGCAGTCGTGTGCCGGGCGGCGTGCCGTAGAGGCCCTGCGGGTTGAGCTCCTGCTCGCCGAGGCAGTTGTTGAGCCAGATCCCGGTGCCCCGCGCGATCATGCCCGAGCCGTAACCGGACGAGACCGTCAGCGCGCACGCCACACCGTCGCCGTCGACCGCCGAGACGTGGGCGGTGGACGGCGACTCCAGCCCCCGCAGGAACGCCGCCGCGTCGCTCTCGAGGTCGGTGGAGTGGTCGAGGGTCTCGAGGCGATGGCTCAGCACCTCCCGCTGCACCGCCACCATCCGTTCGGTGTCGTCGGGGCGCCAGCCCTCGAGCAGGCGCAGCATCGCGGTGACACAGACCCCGCCCACGGACGGCGGAGGTGCCGTCGACAGCGCCCACGGTCCGAGCCTGGTCGTGATCGGCGACCGGGTCACCGGAGAGTAGGCCGCCAGGTCGGCGGTGCTGAGGAGGCCACCGCGGTCGAGCACGTCGTGGCTGATCGCCTCAGCCAGCTCACCCTCGTGCAGGGCGCGAGGGCCGGCGGCGGCGATGGTCTCGAGCGAGCGGAGCAGGTCCGGCATCACGATGAGGTCGGTGGTCAGGTCGCCACTCGTCTCGTGCAGGACGGCGCGGCTCTCCTCGTCCCACCCGAAGATCGTGTCGTGCACGTACACGAGGTAGTAGTGCGCGGTCCGGCTGATCCGGAACCCGCCACGAGCGACCTCGATGGCGGGCGCGACGACCTCGCGCCACGGCAGCGTGCCGTCGCGGCGGTGCGCCTCGCCGAGCGCTGGCAGAGCGCCGCAGACGGCGACGGCGCCGGGACCGATCGTGATGTCGACCCCGCCGCCATACAGGGTGCTCACGTCCCAGGTCCTGCCCGGAAGGTCGCCGGGTGAGCGCTCCCGCCCGGGCATCTCCATCCAGCCGTCGACCGTGTACGCCTCGCCCGTGGTCGGCTGCACCGTCACGAATCCGCCCGAGTCCAGCGAGACGATCCCGACGTCGTTGACCATCGTCACCAGCGCGGCAGCGATGGCTGCGTCAACCGCGCTGCCACCCGCCCGCGCCATCTGCTCACCCGCGTCCGCGGCCGCCTCGTTCGGGGCGGCGAGGGCGAGGGATGTCACGAGGCGACGCTAGCCGGGCCACCTCGGCCCGGTCGCCTGCAAACGACGTGCCGGTCAGGCGGCGAGCACGATCTGTTGCTGGAAGTCGAACTCGGCCCTGCTGATGGCGACCGGGAGGTCGCATCGAGACGCCGGTGCCATCGACCAGTAGCGGTGGCCTGTCGGGGTGACGGTCTCGACAGCGTGTCGTGGTGCGGGTCGGGGCCGCGCCGTCCAGCCGATCGCCTGCTTGGCGTGGTTGCACTGCTGGCACAACCCCTGGCCGTTGGCCTCGGAGGTGGGGCCGCCGTCGGAGTGGGCATCGACGTGATCGGTGTGACGGATCGGGGCATCGCACCACGGCGTGCGGCAGGTGCGGTCGCGCAGCCGGATGAAGTCGGCGAGCCGGTCGGGGAAGATCCGCGATCCGGACTCCATGCCGATCAGCCGGCCGTCCCAGCCCTCGACGAGCAGGCGGAGCCCGCAGTCGTCGGGGAGGTTGCGGACCAGGTCGGCGGGAACCGGGCCGTACCCGTCGAGGTGCGCGGCGTGCTCGTCGTGCCCGAGGAGGGTGGCGGCGTCGACGACCACGTTCACCTGGAGCGGCACCGGCGCGGTGAGAGGGTCGCTGCCGGTGACCCGCTGCACCAGGGTGTCGGCCATCAGCTGTCCGCGGGTGCGACCGTCGCCGGCCGAGACCGCTTGGTCGGCCGCCGTCTTGAGCGCGACGTAGACGGCGATGCCGTCTGCGGCGGGCAGGACGGCGCTGAGACCAGCCATCACGTCGGGCAGCGGGCGCACCGAGACGTGCCGGTCGTCCTCCTCCTGCGCGCGGCGGGCGACGACGGCGTGCGGGTCGAGCCGGTAGGCGAGCTTGCGTGACTCGGCCACGAGCTCGCCGTCGCCCATCGCCTCGATTCGGCTGGGATCGGCGGCCAACGCCGCGTCGACCGCCATCCGGTGCTCGAGCGACAGGCACGCCGTCTCGCGCGCCACCAGCGTGGCCTTCCACTCCGTGATGCGGCCCCCACGGAACGCAGCCCAGGTGCACGGCAGCTCGCGCACGAGGATCTTGGCGAGGCCGAGGTGTCGCTCGCCGCGGTGCGGAGACTCCCGGCGGGCCAGGGCGATCTGCGCGGCGACCCCACGACCCTGATGCTCCGGAGCCACGTCCAGCTCGGCCTGGCGGCGGCGGTGCACGACGTCGAAACGCGCCGCGGCCGCGGCCTGGGCCGCCTGCGAGACGCAGGTCAGCTCTTCGAGCACCCGGACGAGGTCGATCAGCTCGCGCTCGTCGTCCGGAACCGTGCCGCCGGCCACCGCCTGCACCATCGTCCGCACGGCCTCGACGGAGAGCGCCGCGGCGTCGGATCGGTCGAACATGTGTTCGATTCTACGTCATCATTGGCTGATTGGCGAGGGGTCGCGGACCGCTGTGGAAGACGGTCACGACCGAGATTCACGCCCACTGGACCCAGGTGCGGGGGCGGGACCGCGACCTCGATCTCCTCCCCGAGACTCGCGCCGGCGAGCAGGTCGAGGTCGTCGCCGGACCAGAACCGCCCCGGGTCGTAGTAGTTGGTGGGCCGGCGGTCGTCCAGCAGACCCATCGCCTGGTAGGTCGCCGCGACCACCTCGGCGCAGTAGGTCATCTCGACGCCGGCCTGCCGACGCGCCCGGCCGCGCAACCAACGCCCCGCAAGGGCGGCGGTGGCGGGGAACGGGGTGCCGTCGAGGCGGGCGACGGTGCGGAGGACGGCGTCCTCCGCGGCGCGGGAGGCGGGGGGCGAGAGCTGGCGGAGCCAGGCGTGCTGCTGGTAGCGGCCGCACCACTGCTCGACGGCCTCGCGCAGGTCGTGCAGCTGGACGCCGCGGTGATGAGAGCCGGTCCACACGTCGCGCAGGCCGCGGCCGAGCTCGGCGTGCCACATCAGCGGCGGCAGGTCATCGATGACGACGGACATCCCGACGTGGTTGACCGGCGCGTTGGTGAGCACGCGGATGGCGTGATCGGCGGCGGACCGGCCGCGGAAGAGCCAGAGGTCACCGGTACGCGTGAGGTCGACGGCGGCGTCCAGGGGCAGCCTGCTGCGCGGCGTCGACATGATGGGATCCTCGCAGTCGGGTCGGGGGTCGAGGAGGGTGACATGAAGCTGAGCCTGTGGAAGCTGCTCGGGGTGGCGGGCGTCGCCGGGGTGGCGGCCACCGGCGTGATCGTCGCGCGCGACCAGCGCAGGCGTGCCCAGCTCACGCCGGACGAGGTCCGTGACCGGTTGCACCGCCGTCTCGCCGACTCCGAGGGGACGGACCAGCGCGGCTAGCTCGGGGTGTCGGTGCCTGGTTCTACATTCGGGGAGTGGATCTGCGCGACGCCTACGCGATGGCCGAGGACCTCCTCGACCACCACGGTCTGCGCGACTGGGCGATCGTCTACGACAACGCCAAGCGTCGGGCCGGCATCTGCCGGTTCGACCGGCGTGAGATCGGGTTGAGTGCCCCGTTGACCCGCTTGCACGACGAGCACGACGTCCGCGACACGATCCTCCACGAAGTGGCCCACGCCCTGGCCGGGCCACGGCACGGCCACGACGAGACCTGGCGCCGGATCGCCCGCACGATCGGGTGCTCGGGCGAGCGCCGGATGTCGGCGGAGTCCCCCCAGGTGGCTGCGGCCTGGCTCGGCGTGTGCCGGGCCGGCCACACGCTCGAGCGGCACCGGCGGCCGGAACGGGTGCTCACCTGCGCGCAGTGCTCGTCGTCGTTCGACCTCGACCACGTATTCAGCTGGACCCACCGCGGCCGGCCGGCCGTGATGCACCCGAACTACGAGTCCGAGCTGGCGCGCGCCCGAGCCGGGAAGAGCATCGTGGTGCTGGCCGTCGGGATGCGCGGACGGGTCACCGTGCCCGGCGAGCACCAAGGACTGGTGGGCCGGATCGTGAAGCGCGGACGCACGAGCTACCACCTGCGGACGCGCGGCGGCGTGCTGCGGGTTCCGTTCGCCTGGGTCGAACGAGCCTGACCGAAGCGCCCCGGACGGGGCTCGACCGCCCTATCGTCCCTTCATGGAGCGTGAGCCCGAACCGGGCCAGGACCGCTGGAGCGTCTATCGCCCCTCGGAGGGGCCGACCCCCGAGGACCCCGTCGCCCAGAAGGTCGAGCAGCCGCCGCCCCCGAGGACCCAGTCGGTGCGCGCGAGTAGGACCAATCCGGTCGTGGTGGCCTTCGTCGTGGTGGTCCTCCTCCTGATGGCCGGCGTCGTCGCCGTCGTCTCGATCGTGGTGGGTACGGCGACCGACAGCGACGACAGCGCCGCGGACGGCGTGTTCGGGGGCGACCCGGAGGTGCAGGTGCTCACCGTCGACGGGCTCACCGACCTCCTCGCCGCCGTCGAGGCGGAGACCGGGTCGACGGTGGTGTTCGGGGCCACGATTTACCCGACGTACGCCGTGGTGTCGATACCTGCCGACGGGTCCAGCAGGCGCGAGCTCGGCTACAGCTGGAACGGTCGCGACCTCGAGGCGACCGGCTCCAAGGGCCAGAGCTCGAACCAACGCCTCGACCTCGCCGAGATCGACCCCGCGGTGATCCCGCCCCTCCTGGCGAAGGCGAGGGCGCTGATCGAGAACCCGGACTCGTGGTACGTCATCCTCGGCCGCGACAAGTTCCAGGGCGAGGGGTGGGTGTCGGCCTACGCGAGCAACGAGTTCAGCGAGGGCGGCTACATCCTCGCCGACCGGCGGGGTCGCGAGGTCCGACGCACCACCTGGTGAGGCTCAGGGCGCCGTGAGGAGCGGCCGTGCCTCGACCGCCTCCAGTGCCACCGTCGGGCCGGTGATCGTCACCGACCCGGGCACCGGCCGCCACGCTCCTCCGCCGACCCGGAACACCGCCGTGTAGGTGGTGTCGACCCGCGGTCGGTACGAGCCCTTCTTCTCGTAGGTGTGGGTCACCAGGAGTCGGGGATACCGCGCGCCGGGGGTCGTTGTGGTGCGAGGTGCGCCGTGGTCGAAGTGCCAGGTGAACGACGCCGGCTCGATCCGCAGCGTGATCCGCTGGCCGAGCAGCGTCACCACCCGGGTGAACGCGGGGCGTTCGGTGTAGAAGTTCGTGTCGAAGTTGACCAGGGTGCGGCCGTTCGGGGGTTGGATTTCGAGTTGGGATGGTGGGAGCGGGTCCTGAGCCATGGCGCGCTAACAAGATCCGGAGTCGGCCATCGGCGGCTGTTCAGCAGCGAATCCGCAGAATGCGTTCGGATGCTAGTCCGATGTGCCCGGCTTCGGCAAGGCGATTGATCAACTGGTTTCGACCCCACTTGAGCTATTTCAGGGTTCGGCGGGGCCGAACTTCCGACCGCTTTTGATCCTGACTCCGTGCCCTCGCACACACGGAGGTGACGGTGTGCGAGATCGCCGATTACGAAGCACACTCGTAGTCACGGTGCTACAGGCAGCCTCAGAGCCAGGTGAATGCGAAACCTGTAGCGCCGATAGGACGAGGACGGTTAAGACCACGCGTGCCATCACGACAGAAACACCAGTCTCGCGACGGCCAGTGGCGTGATCTCGAACCGGGGCCAACGTGAAATCGGATAATCGCTCGCTCGGTGTCATATCGCACTGGGTCAGCGTTCGCTGACGGATAGGTCACTCCTCCCGGGATGACGACAACCAACGCTGACTTCGTGTGGTGCGCCCTGGTCCTTGCGCGACTTGATTCCCTCGATCCGCCAGGGTTCGGTTTCGAACCGCCCTCCAGACGCGAACACGTCGCGCATCGGGTCGAGGTACTCACTACAGGTCTTGCAGTTCGGAAGGCTCAGGGCATCGACTGCGCCGAAGTCGCCGTGCAACAGGGCCTGGTTGTGTCCCTCGATCCAACTCTCGAACGGCCTGGACTGGAGTGAGCGGCTTCGGTTCTGGGCTCGGGTCCGGCGTTTGCGGGTCGCTTGGCGGTTGACTCTCGGCACCTCGCTCGTCGGGTCCGCGATCTTCGGCTCGGGGTCGTCCTGGCATGCACCCGTGACCAGCACGAGTGCGAGGGTGGTGAGTCCGAGCGCGAACCGAGACATCGCCGTCCTTTCCCGAGATCCGGCCCTCCGACGCTAACCGGAACCGGCGGGGGAGCGGTACCGGTGAGCGCAGCCTGTGGAGAAAGCTTTACCGGGCCGCGAGGTCGACGAGGTAGCGCGAGGTGGGGACGAGGTCGAGGTCGCGGTCGGCGCCGAAGCGGGCGACGCTGGTCATCAGCCGCTCGATGCGGGCGGCGAGCTCGGCGTCGTCGCCGTCGCTGCCGTAGAACGCGTGGACGTCGTGCATGCCGGCCGGGGGGAACAGCTCCTCGACGAGCGCGGAGACGCCGGCGAGCGAGTCGGGGAGCGGGGTGACGGGGCTGACGACGACGTTCTGGAGATAGCCGAACGTGGCCTGGGTCGCGATGGCGACGGGGGTGTGGTCGACGAGCCAGCGGTGCCGCCACTGCGACGGCGGCAACGCGTCCGGGCGCCTGAGGACGGCGACGTTGGCGAGGGCGTCGGCGCGGGAGCCGTCCCAGGTCTCCGGTGGCTCGATCGGACGGCGCTCCTCGACCTCCCAGCCTCCGAGAACGGGAAGGGCGGCGGCGACGGCGGCCGGGTCGCCGTCCCAGACGCTCACGAAGCCGGCGATCGGCGGCACCGAGAAGGGGATGCGCAGAGCGGGGGCGACGTCGTCGTCGTCCAGGTTGAGCTGCACCCGGGTGACCCCGAGTGCCCGCAACGGGTCGAGGGATGCGGGTGCCACGCTGAGCGCGAACATCCACTTCGGCACGCCGAGAACCTAGAGGATGCCGGCGACGCGGGCGGGCTCGGCGTAGGCCTCGGCGAGGGTCGCGACGGTCTCGTGGGCGTTGAGCCCGCTGGGGTTCGGCACCACCCACAGCACGGCACCCTCGAACGGGGCGGGCTGCCGGCCCTGGGCGGCGCGGGGGTCGCCGAAGGCGGTGCGGTAGGCCGTCACGCCGGCCACCGCCACGACGGCGGGCCGTCGCGACGCGACCAGCGCACGCAGCTTGGCGCCGCCCTCCCGCAGCTCGTCGCGAGTGAGCTCGGAGGCCTTCGCGGTGGCGCGCGGGGCCAGGTTCGTGATGCCGAGGCCGCGACGGCGGAACCGGTCGCGGTCGTCGTCGGTCATGCCGGCGGCCGGCTCGATCGGCTGGTCGAGGACGCCGGCGCGCAGCAGCGCCGGGTAGAAGCGGTTGCCGGGATGGGCGAAGTGGGTCTGGGTGGCGGCGGTCCAGAGACCGGGGTTGATACCCACGAACAGGAGCCGTAGCGGGTCGCCGGGTGCGGGAAGCAGGTCGGGCACGACGGCGTCGCGGAACGACTCCAGCTCGGCGCGGGTGAAGCCCACCGGCCCTCGTCAGCGCGGCGCGCGGTAGCGGACGCCGAGGGCGTTGGCCACCTGGCGCGCTCGACCGTCGGAGGGGGAGCTGATCAGCCCCAGCCTGCCGCCGCGACCCCGGCCGACCATCGTCGACGAGCCGCCGCCGTCCATGTTGAGCGCGTCGTCGGCGCCGAGGCTCCGCATCCGCTCGGCCAGCTCGACCAGGGTGTAGCCACGGCTGTGCCGCTGCCGCCCGTCGACGACGAGCAGGAGCACCCGTCGTCCGTCGACGTCGACGCCCACGGCGGTGCGCGGGTGCTGGTAGCGGTCGTCGCGGGCGAGGACGGCGCCGTCGTCGAGGATCTGCTCGCTCCCGGTGATGGCCAGCTGCGGGTTGCCGGCCACCTCGGTGCGGAGCGTCAGCCGGTCGCCGACGGCGAACTCGGCGAGCCGGTCCGCCCCGGCGCCGCGGCCGACGAGCATGACGCCCCGGAACCGGACCCCGGCAGGCAGCCGGGTCGAGGACCGCACCACCCGTCCGTCGTGGACCAGCAGCATCCGCCGCCGCTTCTGCGGGCCACCGGTGACCAGGTTGCCGGCCGCCCGCCCCCACCGCTCGGTGTAGACGCCGATGCCCTGCGGCTGGACCCGCGGCGAGTTCACGTTGGTGACGGCGAGGTCGGGCCGTTGCCGGATGACGGTCCGGACCACGAGGCTGCCGATCCGCGGACGGCCGGTGCGGGTCACGAAGAACGCCGAGTTCCAGCCGTCCACCCGCCCGTTGAGCAGCCCCCGCCGCGGGTGCCGGCCGATGCCGAGCGGCGCGCTGGTGCCGCCGATGTCGAAGAAGTCGCCGTTGACCGCGGCCACCGCGCGCCCGGCGGTCGCCATCGAGCCGACGCGGGCGGTGGAGCGCACCTCACCGTCGTTCAGGTAGGCGAACGAGACGCCGGCGGCGCGCCACGCGACCGAGACGAGATAGGCGCGCACCGGGCCGCGCGGCGTCGTCTCGTCCCACACCTGGGCGCGGATGCCCGGCGCGATCCGCCACTCGTGGCGCACCGTGACCTCGCGCCGCTGACGTAGGAACCCGGGCATCGGGGCGACCACGGTGCCGCGGACGCCGTCGCTGGTCTGCGGCTCCACCGGGAGCGGCGGGTCGGTGGGGGCGGCCGACACCACCGGCGCCGCGGGCGCTAGCAGCGCCAGCAGGCAGGCGACGACGAGCAGGGGGAGGGAGCGCACCAATCGAGGGTAGGGAGGATCAGCGCGGCGCGAGGGGCAAATGCACGACCGTGTCATCGATCGTGATCACGCCGGGGGTCCGCGACGCCATGCCGACGAAGGTGTCGCTCACCGGTGAGACGAGGAGGAACAGCTTCTGGCCGCGTGGGACGTCGACCGACACGGCCGGCAGGGTCACGCGCCGCCGGACGCCGGTGACGGGCAGCGGCTCGCGCAACGGCAGCACGTTGTTCTGGACGAGGTGCGCGTCGGCCGGCGAGGTGCCGACTGCCAGTCCGTAGAACGCGCGGTTCTCGACGCCGAGCGCCGTGACCGACCCGGTGAGGTAGGGCTGGCCGGCCACCGAGATCGGTCCGGAGGCGATCTCGTAGGGCAGCGGGACGCCGGCGGCCGTGGTGCTCGCGACGGTGCCGAGCGGGCGGGTGGTGTTGGCGGCGGCGGAGGTGATGGTGTGGCACCCGTCGTCGGGGGTGGCGAGGTGCACCCGGCCGTAGCCGTGAAGCCCACGGTCGAGGCCCTTGAGCTGCTCGTCGAAGAACCGGATCGACAGGTGGCGGAAGTCACCGCCCGCCAGACGCTTGCTGCACGGGTCGGAGGTGACGTTCACGCCCTGCGGCAGCACCGCGGGCAGCACGTGGCCGCCGTTGTAGCCGACGAAGATGCTGTGACGGCGGGCGCCCGGGGTGATCGCCCGGCGCCAGTTGGTGAGGCCCTGCTCGAGCGGGAAGAGGGAGTCGGTGGTGCCCTGGCCGAAGAGCACCGGGATGTCGAGACGACGACCCTGCCGGGTGTGCCACGACGGCCCGTTGCGGTCGAAGAACGACACGAGGTCCTCGGTGCCCGGCAGCGATCCGTCCGGCCACTGCCCGGTGGCGGCCCCCTCGACGAGCGCCTTGTAGATGTTCGGCGGCAGCGCGTCCGACCGCGCCGAGGCAGCGCTCAGCAGCAGCGCCCACTCGGTGCGGGCCACGCCTTCGGGGGCGAGGCTCTCGTTGAGGTCGTTCCAGGTGATCTCGGGAGCGAGCGCGTCGAAGACCGGCTTGCCGCGCAGCCGCAGCGACTCGAAGGCCCCCACCATCTGGTAGCCGCCGCCGTAGCTGCCGCCGATGGCGCCGAGCCGCGGATCGCCGGGCGCGTCCTGCTGGACCCAGGGCAGCGTGCTGACCAGTCGCACGAGCCGGCGGACGTCGACTCCCTCGTAGCGCGGGTTCTCGACGTGGGCGTACCCGCCCGACTCGCCCCAGCCGCGCTGGTCGAAGGAGATGACTCCGTAGCCGGCGCGGGCGAGGTCGGCGAAGGCGGCAGGGTCATTGGTGCGGGAGCCGCCCCACCCGTGGCTGTGCATCACCATCGGTACCGGGTGTCGTGAGGAAGCGTTGCTCGGCTTGAAGATCGAGTAGCAGATCTTCACCGGCGTCGTCTCGCCCGGCTCCGGGACGCTGGCGAGGCAGCCGTTGCGGACGCTGGCGGCGGCCGGGGCGGCGGACGCGGGAGCGGTGGTGGTGGCGACGGGGACGGCGAGCGCCGCCGCCGCCAGCAGGAGGGCGCCCGCGAGGACGGCACGAGCGCGGAAGGTCATGCCCTGTTAACGAGCGGACCGCGGGGAGGTCACAGTGGAACGCCTTACCGGCAGGGGATGGCGCCGAGCGCGGCGAGTCCCGCCCGGTCGCCGGGGCCGTAGTCGGTGCGGGTGAGGCCCTCGGGATACATGAGCTCGCCCTCGTCGTCGACGTGGTCGAGACCCACCAGGTGTCCCAGCTCGTGGAGGAGCAGGGCGACGTGGGCCGCCCGCCCGCCCGGGGCGGTCTCGAGGTCGTCGGTGGTGCGGGTGTCGAGCACCACCGAGCCGGACACGAAGTACAGCCGTTCGCCGAACCGCAGCACCGTCGGGCCGCCGATGCCGGCGACGTCGTCGGCGAGCGCGTCGACCTCGTCCTCGTCGGCCCAGCCGATCAGCACCGGGTCGGTGCGCCCGGTGTCGCTGCCACGACCGGAGAAGTCGCGGTCGTCGGTGGCGCCCTGGTCGGCGAGCTCCAGGCCGGTGCGGTCGGAGAGCTCCTCGACGGCGTCACGGACGTCGTCCTCCCACCCCTCGGGCGCCCCAGCGGGGTTGACGACGTACGCCAGCGGCCGGCACGGGCTGAAACCGACCGGCGTCCCGTCGGACTGGGTCTGGAGGAACGCGTACGGGCCCTCGGTGTCGGCCTCGACCGCGGGTCGCAGCCGGCCGTCGACGCCGAGCAGCGAGCGCACGCCGCCACCCACCGGCCCGTCGTCGAAGGCGAGGAAGCCGAGGACCGCGACGAGCGTGACGACCACCGACACGACGGTGATCGTCCGCTCCCGCTGACTCGACAACCGGCTCACGTGGACCATGATCGCCGTCGTGGGCAAGGAGCCGTGCAACACCTTCGTCGAGGGCGACAACCTCGATGTGCTGCGCACGCTGCCGCCGGCGTCGGCGGACCTCGTCTACATCGATCCGCCGTACAACACCGGCAACGACTTCGTCTACGCCGACCGCTTCCCCGGGCACGAGGCGTGGCTGGCGATGATGCGGCCGCGGCTCGAGGCGGCGCGGCCGGTGCTTGTCGGCGCGGGGCGCGATCGCCGTCAGCATCGACGACCGCGAGGTCGCCCGGCTGCGGCTGCTGCTCGACGACGTGTTCGGCGAGGCGTCGTTCCTCGCACAGCTGGTGGTCGAGCTCAACCCGAAGGGGCGGCAGCTCGGGGGCGGGTTCGCCACCAGCCACGAGTACCTGCTCGTCTACGCCCGCGACCCGGCGACGTGCGTGCTCGACGCCTCCACCACCGACGCCGTCGACCCGGCCGACTTCCCGCACTCCACCGACGACGGCCGGCGGTTCCGGCGGCTGCCGCTGCGCAACACCAACAAGAAGTTCAACCCTGCGACGGCGCGGACCCTGCACTACCCGCTGTGGGGCGACCCGTCGTCCGGTGAGGTGCGGACGGCGGCGTTCGACGGTGCCGTGGAGATCTGGCCGGTGTTCGGCGACGGCACACCGGCGGTGTGGCGGTGGAGCCCACCGCGGGTCGACGAGCGACCCGACGACCTGGTGTGCCGCGTGGTCCACGGCTCCGGCGGCGAGCGGGTCGACGTCTTCCAACGCGACTGGCTCGAGGTCGCAGGCGGGCGCCGCAAGAAGCTGCGCACGGTGTGGCTCGCGGCCGAGGTCGGTTCCACCGACACCGCGGTGGCCGAGCTCAAGGCGGTGGTGGGCCACGTGTTCGAGTCGCCCAAGCCGACCGGACTCGTGCTGCGACTGCTCGCGACGATGCCCGCCGACGTCCGCGTGCTCGACTTCTTCGCGGGCTCCGGCACCACCGGGCACGCCGTCGCCCTCGCCAACGCCGCCGACGGCGGCACCCGCCGGTGCCTCTCGGTGAACTGCGCCGAGCCCACCCGCCCCGGCTCGAACGCGCACGCCGCGGGGTACGCCACCGTCGCCGACGTGACGAGGGCCCGGCTGCGGGCGGTGGCGGCGTCGGTGGGCGGCGGGTTCGTCGAGGGCTAGATGCCGGCCGCCCGCTCGAGCGCGGAGACCTCCTCGTCGAGGTGGTGGAGCAGCCGCTGCAGGTGGGGCACGGTGCGGCGGCAGCCGGTGAGGCCGAACGCCATGTTGCCGTCGTAGGAGGTACAGGTGATGTTGAGCGCCATGCCGTTGATCGGGATCGACAGCGGGTAGGTGCCGATGAGCCGCGCGCCGTTCCAGTAGTGCGTGGTGCGAGGGCCCGGCACGTTGCTGATGATCACGTTGTAGGGCGGCCGGACGATGCCCTGCATCCGCAGCATCGGCGTCAGGATCGCCGGCGCCTGGCCGATCGCGCTCATCGCCAGGATCTGCACCGGCGTCATCGACGACAGCGCCTGCTTGCCGTCCTTCATCGACCGGTGGATCGCGCCGAGTCGGCGGGCCGGGTCGGCCTGGTCGGTGGCCAGCTGGACCATGACGGCGCCGACGGCGTTGCCGCCGTCGGCCGAGGCGACGTGGGACTCCTTGGCGTTGAGGCCCACCGGCACCATCGCGACCATCGGGGCGTCGGGCAGGGCGTCGAGCTCGAGCATGTAGGTGCGCAGCGCGCCCGAGCACATCGCGAGCACGACGTCGTTGATGGTGGTGCCGGTGGCCTTGCCGATCGCGCGCAGCCGCTCGATCGGCCAGTCCTGCGCGGCGAAGCGGCGCGACCCGGTGATGCTCTGGTTGAGGATCGTGCGCGGCGCGTACAGCGACACCGCCGACGTCTCGTTCTTGAGGCCCTTGCGGATCGTGCGCACCAGCGCGGACGGCATGCCGGCCGCCTCCGCGGTGATGCCGAGGGCGGCCCGCAGTGCGCTCATCGGCACGTCGGCGAGGCCGGCGTCCGAGCGCTCGGAGACGTCGGTGTCCGGCTTGCGCGAGGGACGGTAGGCCCACGGGGCGGGCATCCCGCGCTTGTCGGGGTCGGTGGAGAGCACGCTCGCGAGCAGCCGCATCGCCGAGACGCCGTCGACCAGGGCGTGGTGGGTCTTGGTGTACATCGCCACCCGGCCGTCGCGCAGCCCCTCGACGACGTGCGCCTCCCAGAGCGGCCGCTCCCACGCGAGCCGGGTGCCGTGCAGCCGGCCGCACAGGTCGAGCAGCTCGCGGACCCGCCCCGGCTTGGGCAGCGCGCTGTGGCGCACGTGGTGCTCGATGTCGAACTGGTCGTCGGGGCGCCAGACGAGCTGGGCGCCGGTGCGCACCGAGCGGTGGGGGTGCTTGAGGAACAGCGGCGCGATGTCCTCGACGTCGCGCATCTCCTCATACATCCGGCGCACGTAGCCGCGGCCGGCGTCCTCGGGCTTCTCGAACAGCTGCAGGCCGCCCACGTGCATGGGCTGGCTGCGGTTCTCCGCGAGGAGGAAGCCGGCCGAAGTGGGGTCGATGGGAGTGACCACGGGCGCACCTTTCGTCCGGGCGATCCTGTCGCGGTGGGCCCGGCGCCACAAGGCGGGCTCCGCCTCCTACCCACCAAGCGTCCACAGGTGGAGCCGCCCCCCGGTTCTCCCCAGGCTGTCGCGGTGGCCCCGGTGGTGGTCCGCGGCTCGCCCTAGCGTCCGCAGGCGTCGCGCCGGACCCGCCGGTGCCGTGAACGGAGGACCACATGACCTGCCCGACCCGCTCGCCCCGCCCGACCCGTCCCGTCCGCTGCCTGCTCGCGCTGCTCGGCTCCGCCCTCATGGTGCTCACGGGGGTCGGGATCGCGGGCCTCGCCGACGCCGCCCCGGCCGAGCACCAGGCGCCGCGGCCGATCATCGTCGACGTCACCGGCGACGCCCGCAACGGCTTCGGGGTCCACTACGCCGACGGGAGCGAGATCTTCCCGCCCACCGACTCCGAGGCGATGGCCGAGTGCGCCGAGTACGACACCAAGCTCGCCCGGGTGCGGTGCCGCGCGGAGGTCCGCACCTGGTACCGCGACCTCGTCGACCTCAAGCGCTCGCTGGCCTGGGAGCGCGCGCACGACTGAGGCGCCGTCGGTGGGGGCTGGCACGATCGCGGCATGCCCACCTGGGTGCTGCACGTCGACCTCGACATGTTCCTCGCCGCGGTCGAGGTGCTGCGTCGACCCGAGCTCGCCGGGCGGCCCGTGGTGGTGGGTGCCCGCGGCGACCCGACCGAGCGCGGCGTGGTGTCCACGGCGTCCTACGAGGCGCGCGAGCACGGCGTCGGGTCGGGCATGCCGCTGCGTCGGGCCGCCCGGCTGCTGCGGGACCACCCGGAGGCGGTGTTCCTCCCCGTCGACAAGCCCGCCTACGACGCCGCCTCGGCCGAGGTGATGGCCACGCTGCGGGCGCTGCGGTGGCACGGCGAGCCGGTCGACGTCGAGGTGCTCGGGTGGGACGAGGCGTTCGTGGCGCGGCGCACGGCCGCGCCCGACCTCGACCCGGTGCCCTTCGCCGAGCAGATCCGGGCGGAGGTGCTGGCCGCCACCGGGCTGCACTGCTCGGTGGGCATCGGCAACAACGTGCTCCAGGCCAAGATCGCCACCGACTTCGGCAAGCCGCGCGGGGTCTACACCCTCACCGACGAGACCTGGTTCGCCGAGATGGGCGAGCGGTCCACCCGCTCGCTGTGGGGCGTGGGTGCGAGGACGGCGGCCACGTTGTCGGCCCTCGGCATCGACACCGTCGCCCAGCTCGCCGCCTCCGACGTGCGGGTGCTGGCAGCCGAGCTCGGCCCCACGAGAGGGCCGTGGTTCCACCGGCTCGGCCGGGGCGTGGCCGGCAGCCGGGTCGACCCGACGCCGTGGGTGCCGCGCGCCCACGGCCGGGAGGAGACCTTCCAGGAGGACCTCGAGGGCCGGGCCGACGTCGAGGCCGCGGTGCGCCGGATCACGGTCCGCGCGCTGGCCGACATCCGCGCCGAGGGGCGACCGGCGGCGCGGGTGGGGCTCAAGGTCCGCACCCGCTCCTTCCACACCGTCACCCGCAGCCTCACCCTGCCCGGACCGACCTTCGACGAGCGGGCGCTGGCCGACGCCGCGGCGTCGCTGCTCGACCGGATCGAGCTGAGCCGGCCGGTGCGGCTGATCGGCGTCCGGCTCGAGATGGTGCCGCCCGAGGGCGGGTACGAGCGCTAGAGCGAGTCGCGCAGCTCGCGCACCACGGAGTCGACGACGGCCACCAGGTCGCCGTCGGTGCGCTCGGCGACGGCGCGCTGGCGCTGGTAGGAGGCGCCGCGCTCGACGATGTCGGAGACCGAGGCGAGCTCGGCGGCGCAGCCGAGCCGCTCGGCCACCGGGGCGAGCCGCTCGAGGAGGTCGACGAGGTCGTCGGTGACCAGACGCTCGCGGCACTCGGCGTCGAGCATGACGATCGCGTCGAGCCCGTAGCGGGCGGCACGCCACTTGTTCTCCTGGACGTGCCACGGCGGCAGCGACCGGGAGGTGCTCGCCGGCGGCCACCCGGGCGTCGAGGTCGACGACCAGGCAGTGCATGAGCGCGACCAGCGCCGCCATCTCGGCAGTCGTCGAGACGCCGTCGCAGATCCGGTTCTCGAGCGTGCCGAGGTGGGGGGCCGGCCGCAGGTCCCACCGGATCTCGGAGAGCACCTCGATCGACGCCGGTGGTCGAGCTGGTCGCCGACGAAGTGCTCGAACTGCTCCCAGGTGTCGAACTGGAACGGCAGCCCGGCGGTCGGCAGCTGCTGGAACATCAGGGCCCGGTTGGAGGCGTAGCCGGTGTCGACGCCGGCCCAGATCGGTGAGGACGCCGAGAGCGCCTGCAGGTGCGGGTGGTAGGTGAGCAGCGCCGAGAGCACGGGCAGTACCCGTTCGCGCTCCGGCATGCCGACGTGCACGTGCACGCCCCAGATCAGCATCTGCCGGCCCCACCACTGGGTGCGGTCGATGAGCTCCTCGTAGCGGTGGCCGGCGGTCAGCTCCTGCGCGGTCCACGACGCGAACGGGTGGGTGCCGGCGCCGAACAGGTCGAGCCCGAGCTCGTCGGCGGCCGGGACGACCTGGGCCAGCGTGGTGCGCAGGTCGGCCATCGCCTCGGGCACGGAGTCGCAGATGCCGGTGACGACCTCGACGGTGTTGCGCAGCAGCTCCTGGTGCAGCCGGCCGGGCTCGCGCAGCCGAGGCCTTGGCGCGTGCGAAGAGGTGCGCGGCGTCGTTGCGCAGGTCGCGGGTGCTCGCGGTCGACCAGCGCGAGCTCCCACTCGACGCCGAGCGTCGGCTCGGGGGAGGCGTGGAAGTCGAGGCGCACCGCTGGAGCGTTGCAGACCCCGCAGCACCGCGAACCACCGTTCCGCGTGAGTGCCGAACGGCTCCTGACGCGTGCGCCACGGCGGTCAGCACCTCCTCGCGGGACGCCTCGGCCAGCGCGACGACGTCGGGCGGGTAGTCGTAGATGCACCCGGTGCTCGGCGAACTCGTCCTCGTCGTCGACGTACACCCGCCCCTCGGCGGTCCTGACGACGTCGAGGTCGAGGTCGACCGCCCGCACCACCGGGCCGTCCCACGTGGGCACCGTGGTCATGTCGACGTAGGTGACGACGACGTAGCCGGGGGCGTGGAAGGTCGCGAGCCAGCCGCGGTCGCGCGGCACCAGGCCGACCTGGTCGGTCGCGGTGACGAACGTCGCGCCCGGGCCGCGTCATGACCGTGCCGGCCGGGATGCCGATCCAGTCGCCGTGCTCGTCGCGGCCGAGGTAGCGGGCAGTCGAACGACCCAGTGCGGGCGGTCGCCCCACTTGGTCATCTCGACGCGCACGCGCTGCCCCGGGCTCCACCGGGCCAGGGTGCCGGTGGGCGTCGCTCAGACGACGGTCGCCTTGGGCGGCACGACCCGCTTGTGAGGCGGCGGCGATGACGTCCTGGTAGCGCGAGCCCGGTGAGCTTGGCGACGTGGTGGATCGCGTGGGCGTCGAGGCCCACGAGCACCCGCGCCTGGTTGCGCAGGATGCCGCGCACGATGATCTCGGCGGCTCGCTCCGGCGTCATCTTGGCCAGCTTCTCGTCGAAGAGCTTCGCGGTCGCCTCCTTGTCCTCCTTGGCGGAGACCCGGGCGTTGCGGGCGATGGCGGTCTTGATGCCGCCGGGGTGCACGCAGGTGACGCCGACCGGGTGGCCGGCCACGAGCATCTCCTCGCGCAGCGCCTCGGTGAGGCCGCGCACGGCGTACTTGGCGGCGTTGTACATCGACTGGCCGGGCATCGAGATCAGCCCGAACAGCGAGGAGATGTTGACGACGTGGCCGTCGCCGCTGGCGATCAGGTGGGGGAGGAACTCCTTGGTGCCGTGGACGACGCCCCAGAAGTTGATGTCCGATGATCCAGTCCATGTCGCCGTACTCGAGGTCCTCGAGGTCGCCGGCCAGCGCGACGCCGGCGTTGTTGATCACGACGTTGACGCGGCCGAAGTCCTGCACGACGTCGAGCGCGTAGCGGGCGAACGGCGTCGCGGTCGGCGACGTCGAGCCGGTCGGTGCGCACGGTGTCGGCGCCCGGCCGCCGCGGCGAGCCGGACGGTCTCGGCGAGCCCGGCCTCGTCGACGTCGGAGAGCGCGAGGAGCGAGCCCCGCCCGGCGAGGTGGACGGCGAGCGCCCGGCCGATGCCGGATCCGGCGCCGGTGATGACGACGACCTTGTCGTTGAGCGACTTCATGCGGGGACCTCCTGGGGGTCGGGCCGAGTGTGCCTCGACGCAGGTGGCTCGGTGCGGTAGGCGGCGACGTCGAAGCGACGCCAGCCGGCGGCGGAAGGTGACGGTGGTGTGCGGCCAGACGAGGGTGTTGTGGCCGTGCTCGTCGAGGTACCAGCTCGAGCAGCCGCCGGTGTTCCAGACGGTGCGGCGCAGCCGCTGCCGGACCGCGGAGGTCCAGGCGTGCTCGGCGCTCGGCGCGACCTCGACGGCGCCGTACTCGTGACGGCGCATGGTGCGGACGGCGTCGACGGCGTAGCCGACCTGCGACTCGATGATCGAGCACCATGCTCGAGTGGCCGAGCGCGGTGTTGGGCCCGACGACGAGGAACAGGTTGGGGAAGCCGTGGACGGTGGTGCCCTTGTAGGCCGACATGCCGCCGTCGCCCCAGGTGTCGGCGAGGGTGCGGCCGTCGCGCCCGGTGATGTGCGCGGCGATCGGCTGGTCGGTGGTGTGGAAGCCGGTGGCGACGACGAGCACGTCGACCTCGCGCTCGGTGCCGTCGGCGGTCACGACGCCGGTCGGGGTGACGCGGGCGATCGGGTCGGTGACCAGCTCGACGTTGTCGGAGTCGAGCGCGGGGTACCAGTCGTTGGAGATCAGGATGCGCTTGCAGCCGATGTCGAAGGTGGGGTGACGCGCGTCGCCGCAGGTCGGGGTCGGAGACGCCCATGCCGCAGGTTCGCCGCGGCCAGCTGCTGCGCCGGGAGCGCGAACCGCTTCGAGACCGTGAAGCCGGGCACGAGGCCCTCGCGCGCCCAGCAGATCGCCTCGCGGTAGGCCCGCTGCAGCCCCGGCACGTGCGCAGCGCCCAGCGCTCGGCGCGCGGGGTAGGTGCGGTCGTTGCGCGGGATGACGTGCGGCGCGGTGCGCTGGTAGACGTCGAGCCGGCCGGCGATCTTCTGCAGCTCCGGCACGATCTGGATCGCCGAGGCGCCGGTGCCGATGACGGCGATCCGCCGGCCGGTGAGCGGCACGTCGTGGCGCCACTGCGCGGAGTGGAACAGCTCGCCGCCGAAGGAGCCGATGCCCTCGATGTCGGGCAGCTTCGGCGCCGAGAGGTTGCCGGCGCCGCTGATCACGCACGCGCGCGGCGTAGGTGCGGGCGCCGTCGGGTCCGGTGGTGGCGACCGTCCACCGCTGCGCCGCGTCGTCCCACCGGTCAGGTCGTCGACGCTGGTGTCGAAGACGAACCGGTCGAGGAGGCCCGACTCCCGCGCCACCCGCTTGCAGGTACTCCTGGATCTCGGGCTGGAAGGAGTAGCGAGCGCGACCAGTCGTTCGGCGCGAAGGAGAAGGAGTAGAGCTGGCTCGGCACGTCGCAGGCGGCGCCGGGGTAGGTGTTGTCGCGCCAGGTGCCGCCGACGTCCGGACCGCGCTCGACGACGACGACGTCGTCCTCGCCGGCCTCGTGCAGCTTGATCGCGGCGCAGAGCCCGGCGAAGCCGGCGCCCACGACGAGCACGTCGACCGGGGTGAGGTCCGTCGGGAGGACCATGGCCGCGACGGTATTGGCGCTATTGAACGTGTGTCAATACAATCGGGCGCGTGACGACCGGCACCCGGGTCCGCCTCAGTCCCGACGAGCGGCGCGAGCAGCTGCTCGACCTCGGGCTGACGCTGCTGGCCACCCGCTCGCTCGACGAGCTGTCGATCGACGTGCTGGCCGAGGAGGCCGGCGTCTCCCGCGGTCTGCTCTACCACTACTTCGGCAACAAGCACGCCTTCCACGAGGCGGTCGTGCGGCGCGCGGCCGACGACCTGATCGCGCAGACCGCCCCGCCCGCCGACGGTGAGCCGCTCGAGCGGCTGCTCGCCTCGATGACCGCCTACCTCGACTACGTGCGCGAGCAACCAGGCGGGCTACCGCGTCCCTGGTGCGGGCCGCCGCCGGCGGCAACGCGGCGCTCCGCGAGATCTACGAGGAGTGCCGGGCCGCGCTCACCGACCGCATCTTCACCTCCGACGCGCAGGGACGAGGTCGATCGCCGACACCCCGGTGAACCGGCTGCTGGTCCGCGGCTGGTCGGCGATGGCCGAGGAGCTCGTGCTCACCTGGGTCGCCGACCCCGGCGGCGTCAGCCGCGAGGATCTGGTCGCTCTCCTCGCGGGCTCGCTGCCGGCACTCGTGGCGTCGGCTCACGACCCCGACAGGTCGTAGAGCGTCACGCCGTCGACGGTGGTCGAGGTGAACGTCTCCTGCACCCAGGTGCTGATCTCGGCCGCCGTGCCCTCGCTGCCGGCGCCACCGGCGCCACCGGGGCCACCGGCGCCACCGGCGCCACCGGGGCCACCGGCGCCGCCGGGGCCACCGGAGGCCGCCGCCCGTTCCGGCGCCGCCCGTTCCGGCGCCGCCCGCGATGAACCAGTGGACGTCGCCGTCGGCGACGTGCTGCTGGAACTCCGCGAGGGTCGGGCTCGGGTCGCTGCCGTTGAAGCCGCCGATCGGCATCACCGACTGCTCGGTCGCGAGCTGGTAGCCGGCGGCCGAGTTGGCGCCGACGGCGGCCGCGACCCAGGTGTAGGAGTCGGCGTCCTCGAGCAGCAGCGCCGTCACGTTCTCCGTCGACGTGCTGCCGCTCCAGCAGGCCGCCGACGCCGCCCGTGCCGCCGCCGTGCCGCCGCCCGTGCCGCCGCCCGGGCCGCCGCGGGTGCCGGGCCCGGTGCCCGGGCTGGCGCCCGTGGCCGGTGCTCGGACCGGCGGTCGGGATCGACCCGGAGTGCGGCGTGGCCGCGGTGTCGACCGCGTACGCGGCCGGCCCGGCCAGGGCGGCGAGGAGGCGCGCCGCCGCGACCGCCGCCGCGGCCCGCCGCGGCAGGTGTCGCACGCCGACCAGGAGCAGCGCCGAGCCGAGCCCCACGGCCGCCACGACGTACCGCAGCCACGGGTGCCAGTCGGGGGTGCGGTCGAGCAGCACGAACGCCAGCGTCGTCGTCATCGCCACCGTGCCGCCGAGGAGCGCCGGAGGCGACCAGCGACGCCCGGCGCTGCCACAGCACCCAGGCCCCGAGCGCCACCAGCGCGCCGATCGGCGGGGCGAGCACGACCGTGTAGTACGCGTGGTAGATGCCGGCCATGAGGCTGAACGTCAGGCCGGTGACCACCAGCCAGCCGAGCAGCACGACGGCGAGCGCCCGCACCGCGCGGCCTCCCCACACCAGCGCGGCGACGCCGAGCACCAGCGCCGCCGGCAGCAGCCAGGCGACCTGACCGCCGTTGCTCGGAGCCGAACAGCCGCAGCAGGCCGGGATCGCCCCACCCCGCGCCGCCGCCGACCGAGCCGGTCTCGTCGCCGGTGATCCGGCCGAGGCCGTTGTAGCCGAAGGTCAGCTCGAGGAACGAGTTGTCCTGCGAGCCGCCGACGTAGGGCCGCATCGACGCCGGCACCAGCTCGACGATCGCGACCCACCACGCCGCCGGCCACGCAGCATCGCGCCGAACGCGGCGAGCAGGTGGGCGATCCGACGCCGCCACGGCACCGCCGCGAACAGGGCGTAGGCCAGCGCGAGGCCCGGCAGCACCAGGAACGCCTGCAGCGTCTTGGTGAGGAACGCGAGGCCGACGAGCGCTCCGCCGAGCACCAGCCAGCGCAGCCGCGCGCTCGGACCCCAGCGCCCGCGACGACGGCGTACGCCGCCGCCGGTGAGCAGCAGGGTCAGCAGCGCGTCGGGGTTGTCGAACCGGAACATCAGCACCGCCACCGGCGTCGTCGCCATCGCGACGCCGGCGAGCACGCCGGCCCAGCCCGAGCCGGTCGCCCGCCGCACCGTGGCGTGCACGAGCGCCACCGTCGCCGACGCCCATCAGGGCCTGCGGCACGCAGGATGCTCCACGACGACAGCCCGAACAGCCGCACCGAGAGCGCCATCGGCCACACGCGCGAGCGGCGGCTTGTCGACGGTGATCGAGCCGGCGGCGTCGGAGGCGCCGAAGAAGAACGCCGACCACGACTCCGACCCGGCCTGGGCGGCCGCGGCGTAGAAGGAGTTGGCCCAGCCCGAGGCGCCCAGGCCCCACAGGTACAGCAGCGGCGGTGCCGACCAGCAGGAGCGCCGAGGGCCACCTGCGTCGGGCTTCGCCCGGCGTCGACCGGGGGTCGGCGCGGCGGGTGGCGCGGAGGTCGCTGGCGCCTCCGGGGAGCGGTCAGCGTCATGCCCCCACCGTGACCGAAGCGGTCGGCGCAGCCGAGCGTCTGGCCGCCGACTATGAGCGCCGCTGTCGACCGACCTCGGCGCAGCTGGTCGAGCCCCAGGCCAGGTCGGCCTCGGAGATCACCAGCGGCGGGGCGAGCCGGATCGTGGAGCCGTGGGTGTCCTTGGCCAGCACGCCGCGCGCCATCAGCGCCTCGCAGACCTGGCGGCCGGTGCCGACCGCGGGGTCGACGTCGACGCCGGCCCACAGCCCGCGCACGCGGACGCCGACGACGCCGCGGCCGACGAGGCGCCTCGAGCCGGTCGCGCAGCAGACGCCGACAGGTCGGTGGCGCGCTGCTGGAAGTCGCCGGTGGCGAGCATCTCGACGACCGCGGTGCCGACGGCGCAGGCCAGCGGGTTGCCGCCGAAGGTGGAGCCGTGCTGGCCGGGCTCGAGCACGCCGAGCACGTCGCGGTCGGCGACGACGGCCGAGACGGGCACGATGCCGCCGCCGAGGGCCTTGCCGAGCACGTACAGGTCGGGCACGACGTCCTCGTGGTCGCAGGCGAAGGTGCGTGCCGGTGCGGCCGAGGCCGGCCTGGATCTCGTCGGCGGCGAACAGCACGTTGCTGCTCGGTGCAGATCTCGCGGACGCCGCGCAGGTAGCCGTCGGGCGGGATCACGACGCCGCCCTCGCCCTGGATCGGCTCGACGAGCACGGCCACGGTGTGCGGGGTGATCGGCGGCGCGCAGCGCCGTCGAGGTCGCCGTACGGCACGGTGACGAAGCCGGGGGTGAACGGGCCGAAGTCGTCGCGGGCGTCGGGGTCGTCGGAGAAGCCGACGATGGTGGTGGTGCGGCCGTGGAAGTTGCCGCTGGCCACGATGATCTCGGCCTGGTCGGCGGGCACGCCCTTGACCCGGTAGCCCCACTTGCGGGCCACCTTGATCGCGGTCTCGACGGCCTCGGCGCCGGTGTTCATCGGCAGCACGAGGTCCTTGCCGCACAGGTCGCCGAGGGCGGCGGTGAAGGCGGCGAACCGGTCGTGCACGAAGGCGCGGCTGGTGAGGGTGAGCTGGTCGAGCTGGGCGTGCGCCGACCTCGAGCAGCCGCGGGTGGCCGTGGCCGAAGTTGAGCGCGGAGTAGCCGGCCAGCAGGTCGAGGAAGCGACGGCCGTCGACGTCGGTCATCCAGGCGCCCTCGGCGTGGGCCAGGACGACGGGCAGCGGGTGGTAGTTGTGCGCGGTGCGTGCCTCGGCGCGGGCGAACTCCTCGATGGAGGCGTTCGCCGGGGTGCTGGTGACGGTCATGTCATCTCCTCTCCTGCGGTCGTGCCTGCGGTCAGGCTACGGCAAGATTGTCAGACAATCTGCGCAGATCGCCTAACCGAGGGTGACGTCGATGCGGGTGTCGCCCGGCTCGCTGGCCAGCGTGACGGTGCCGCCGTGGGCCGCCACGATGGCGCGCACCAGCGACAGCCCGAGCCCGACGCCGCCCTCGCCGTGGATCGCGGTGCCGCGAGACGTCGCCGCGTGCGAACCGCTCGAAGGCCACGTCGAGGATCTCGGGCGGGAAGCCTGGGCCGTCGTCGTGCACCGTGAAGCCGCCCGGCCGCGCGGTCACGGTGACGGTGGTGCCGTCCGGGGTGTACTTGCGGGCGTTGGTGAGGAGGTTGGTGACCACCTGGTGCAGCCGGTGCTCGTCGCCGACCACCTCGATCGCCTCGTCGGGCAGCTCGAGCCGCCAGTGGTGGCCGGGGGCGAGCACCTGGGCGTCGGAGACCGCCTCGAGCAGCAGGTGGGTGAGGTCGACCGGCTCGCTGCTCCAGCGGCCGCCCGGAGTCGAGGCGGGCGAGGAGGAGCAGGTCCTCGCACGAGCTCGGTCATCCGCGCCGACTCCTCCTCGACCTTGGCCAGGGCGGTGGCCGCGCCTCGCGGTCGTCGGGTCGCCTGCGGGCGAGCTCGGTGTAGCCCGCGATCGTGGTGAGCGGTGTGCGCAGCTCGTGGGAGGCGTCGGCCACGAACTGCCGCACCCGCTGCTCGCTGCGGTGCCGCAGGTCGAGCGACGCCTCGACGTGGGAGAGCAGCGAGTTGAGGGCCGCGCCGACCTGACCCACCTCGGTCTGCTCGTCGGTGAGGTGGGCGGGCACCCGCTCGGTGAGGCCGACCGCGCCCTCGGCCAGCGGCAGCGCCGCCACGGAGTGCGCGGTGGCCGCCACCTCGCGCAGCGGCCTGAGCTGGCGGCGCACCAGCGTGAGGCCGATCGCGGTCGCCAGCAGCATGCCCAGCAGCGCCAGCACGATCTCGGCCTTGACGAGCGAGGCCAGGGTCTCGTCGACGTCGTCGGTGGGCAGCCCGATCACCAGGCGCCCGAGGTCGGTGTCGACGGCGGCGACCCGGTACTCGCCGTAGTCGGGCACCGTCAGCTCGTGCACGTCGCCGTCGGCCGGCACGTCGTCGAGGGCGGCGAGAGCCTCGCCGCTCAGGCGCTCGTTGTCCGCGCGCCGCTCGGTCAGCATGAGGCCGACGTCCTCGGCAGGGACCGCGACGAGCGTGCCCGGCCCCTGGTTGCCGATGTCGGAGCCGCCGGCGTAGCCGGGCGGCGCGCCGTCGGTGGTAGCCGCCCTGCCGCAACGGCCCGGCGGCGCGGTCGAGCCGCGGCCTCGACCTTCTGGTCGAGCTGGCCGGTGAGGTAGTCGCGCATCACCAGCGTGGTGACGGTGCCGATCAGCAGCGCCACGACCGCGACCAGCGTGACCGCGGTGAGCACCAGTCGGGCGCCCAGCGTGGTGAAGACGCGCATCGCCGAACCCGCTCAGCCGGCCGGCTTGATGACGTAGCCGGCCCCCCGCATGGTGTGGATCATCGGCTCTCGGCCGGCGTCGATCTTCTTGCGCAGGTAGGAGATGTAGAGCTCGACGACGTTGGCCTGGCCGCCGAAGTCGTAGTTCCACACGCGGTCGAGGATCTGCGCCTTGCTCAGCACGCGCCGTGGGTTGCGCATCAGGAAGCGGAGCAGCTCGAACTCGGTGGCGGTCAGGGAGATCTCGTGACCGGCGCGCACCACCTCGCGGCTGTCCTCGTCGAGGGTGAGGTCGCCGACGGCGAGCACCGACGACGTCGACGCCTGCTGGGCGCCCGCCCGCCGCACCAGGGCCCGCAGCCGCGCCACGACCTCCTCGAGGGAGAACGGCTTGGTCACGTAGTCGTCGCCGCCGGCGGTGAGGCCGGCGACGCGGTCCTCGACCGCGTCGCGGGCCGTGAGGAACAGCACCGGGATGCTCGGGTCGTCCGCGCGCATCCGCCGCAGCACCTCGAGGCCGTCGAAGTCCGGCAGCATCATGTCGAGCACGACGGCGTCCGGCTTGGCCTCCCGGGCCGACGCCACCGCCTTCGTGCCGGTGTGCGCCGTGGTGACCTGCCAGCCCTCGTAGCGCAGCGCCATCGCGATCAGCTCGGCGATGTTCACCTCGTCGTCCACGACGAGCACGCGCAGCGGGGACCCGTCGGGGCGGGTCAGCTCAGGAGCGGCCATGCCCCCACTGTGGCGGACCTGTCTGTGCGTCTGCTGTGAGTGCGTCTGTGGCCCGCGTCGGCTAGACCGGCTTCGAGTTCACCGCCGACTGCACCGCCGCCAATCCCTACCCGCCGATCGCCTTCGACCAGGGCGGCAACGCCGTCGGCAGGCCAGCGGCAAGCCAGCGGCTTGCTTCTCTGGCACCACTGCGTGACCTCGTACTAGCGGCACTCCCGGTGGTCGAGCGGGCTGGACGCTGGTGCCGGTGGTCGAGCCGCCGCGAGCTCTGCGAGCGGCGTGTCGAGACCCCCGGAAGCGTGCTCGGCACCGGGAACCCACCACGGCCACCTCGTCGGTGTCGATGGGCGGCACAATGGCACGGCCATGACAGCGTCCCCGGTCCCGCTCGAGATCACCTACCCGCCCGAGCTCCCGGTCAGCGAGCGGCGCGAGGAGATCGCGGCCGCGATCCGCGACCACCAGGTCGTCGTCCTGGCCGGTGAGACCGGCTCCGGCAAGACCACCCAGCTGCCGAAGATCTGCCTCGAGCTCGGCCGGAAGAGCATCGGCCACACCCAGCCACGCCGGATCGCGGCCCGCTCGGTGGCCGAGCGGATCGCGCAGGAGGTGGGCACCGAGCTCGGCGACCTCGTGGGCTACCAGGTGCGCTTCACCGACAAGACGTCGAAGGCCAGTCGCGTCAAGGTGATGACCGACGGCATCCTGCTGGCCGAGCTGCAGCGCGACCGGCAGCTGCGCCGCTACGACACGATCATCGTGGACGAGGCGCACGAGCGGAGCCTCAACGTCGACTTCCTGCTCGGCTACCTCAAGCAGCTGCTGCCGAAGCGCCCCGACCTCAAGCTGATCATCACCAGCGCCACCATCGACGTCGAGCGGTTCAGCGCGCACTTCGCCACCGCCGACGGACTCGGCGCACCCGTCGTCGAGGTGTCGGGGCGCACCTACCCGGTGGAGGTGCGCTACCGGCCCCTCATGGCCCTTCGAGACGGCTCGTCCCTCGCCTCCTCAGGAACCGAGATCGACAAGGACGAGGACGGCGAGCCCGTGCTCCGCGACCAGACCGAGGCGATCGTCGACGCCGTCCGCGAGCTCGGGGGCGAGGGGCCGGGCGACGTGCTGGTGTTCCTGCCGGGGGAGCGGGAGATCCGCGACACCGCCGACGCGCTGGTCGCCGCCACCGACCCTGGTCGCACCGAGATCGTGCCGCTCTACAGCCGGCTCTCCGCCGCCGAGCAGCACCGGGTGTTCTCGAGCCATCCCTCGACGGTGCGACGGGTCGTGCTCGCCACCAACGTGGCCGAGACCTCGCTCACCGTGCCGGGCATCCGCTACGTCGTCGACACCGGCGTCGCGCGGATCAGCCGCTACTCGGTGCGCACCAAGGTGCAACGGCTGCCGATCGAGCCGGTGAGCCAGGCCTCGGCCAACCAGCGCGCAGGCCGGTGCGGCCGCGTGGCGCCCGGCATCTGCATCCGTCTCTACTCCGAGGAGGACTACCTCGCCCGGCCCGCGTTCACCGAGCCGGAGATCCTGCGCACCAACCTCGCCTCGGTGATCCTCCAGATGGCCGCCCTCCGCCTCGGTGCCGTCGCGCGCTTCCCCTTCGTCGAGCCCCCCGACCGGCGGCAGATCCAGGCGGGGGTGCAGCTCCTCGAGGAGCTCGACGCCGTCCGCGCCGACCTGTCCCTCACCCGCACCGGGCGGCGGCTGGCCCGACTGCCGATCGACCCGCGGCTGGGCCGGATGATCCTGGAGGCCGAGCGGCTGGGCTGCGTGCGCGAGGTGCTGGTGATCGCGGCCGCGCTGAGCCTGCAGGACCCGCGCGAGCGTCCGGTCGAGAAGCGGCCGCAGGCCGACCAGCTCCACGCCCGCTTCAAGGACCCCGGCTCGGACTTCCTGGCCTGGCTCAACCTCTGGCGCCACCTCAAGGAGCAGCAGCAGGAGCTCTCGAGCAGCGCGTTCCGACGGATGTGCAAGCGCGAGTTCCTCAACTACCTGCGGGTGCGCGAGTGGCAGGACTACGAGTCCCAGCTCCGCCAGGTGTGCAAGGAGCTCAAGATCCAGCTCGGCCGGCCCGCCGACCTCCCGGACTCCGACGGCATCCACCAGGCCCTGCTCTCCGGTCTGCTGAGCCACATCGGGCTGCTGGAGGAGCGGGACCGCAAGGACACTGCCGGTCGGAGGGGAAGCCAGCGGGAGTACCTGGGCGCCCGCGGCACCCGGTTCGCGATCTTCCCCGGCAGCGGACTGAAGGGGAAGAGCCCCGCCTTCCTCATGGCCGGGGAGCTCGTCGAGACCGGACGGCTCTGGGCACGCCAGAACGCCGCGATCCAGCCCGAGTGGGCCGAGCGGATCGGCGCGCACCTCGTCAAGCGCAGCTACTCCGAGCCGCACTGGAGCAGCAAGCGGGCCGCGGTGATGGCGCGCGAGCGGGTGACGCTGTACGGCGTCCCGCTCGTGGTCGACCGGCTCGTGCAGTACGGGTCGATCGACCGCGAGGTCGCCCGCGAGCTGTTCATCCGGCACGCGCTGGTGCAGGGCGAGTGGCACACCCGGCAGAAGTTCTTCCACCGCAACCGGGAGCTGCTCGAGGAGGCCGCCGAGCTCGAGCACCGCGCCCGGCGCCGCGACATCGTCGTCGACGAGGAGACGCTGTTCGACTTCTACGACGCCCGGGTGGGGGCCGATGTCGTCAGCGGCGCGCACTTCGACACCTGGTGGAAGCAGGAGCGGCAACGCCGGCCCGACCTGCTCACCTTCGACCCGGCGATGCTCACCCACGACGCCGCGGAGGCCGTCACCGAGGCCGACTACCCGACCGCGTGGCACGCCTCGGGATCAGCGGAGGAGGGCCTCACGTTCCCGATCAGCTACCACTTCGAGCCCGGCGCGGTCGACGACGGCCTCACGATCGACGTGCCGGTGGCGACTCTCAACCGGGTCGAGCCCGACGACTTCTCCTGGTCGGTGCCGGGGTTGCGCGAGGAGCTGGTCACCAGCCTCATCCGCAGCCTGCCCAAGAACCTGCGGGTCGCGTTCGTCCCGGCGCCCGACCGCGCCCGCGAGTTCCTGCGGTCCGTGCCTCCCGGCGAGGAGCCGCTGCTCGACGCGCTGGAGCGCTGGTGCCGCGCCACCACCGGCGTCGTGGTGCCGCGCGAGGCGTGGGACTGGGGCAAGGTTCCCGAGCACCTGCGGCCCACCTACCGCGTGGTCGACGACGCCGGCAGCGAGCAGGCGCGCGGCAAGGACCTCGACGCCCTCAAGGAGCCGCTGCGGCCCAGGTTCGCGCAGGCGCTGGCCGACGTCGCGGGCGACGCCGGCCTGACCCGCACCGGCGAGACCGACTGGGTCTTCGGCGAGGTGCCGGAGTCCTTCACCCGCCGTCGCGCCGGCCACGAGGTCACGGCGCACCCGGCGCTGGTCGACGAGGGCTCGACCGTCGGGCTCGCGGTGTTCGGCTCCGAGGACGAAGCGGCGGCGCATCACCGGCGCGGCGTCCGGCGGCTGCTCGAGCTCGCCCTGCCCGACCCGTCCGCTCGGATCCTCGACGGCCTCGGGAACGCCGAGAAGCTCGGGCTCGCGGGCTCGCCCTACGCCTCGGTCGGCCACCTCCTGCTCGACTGCCGCCGGGCCGTCCTTGCCGACGCGGTCGATGACCACCTGCCGGTGCGTGACGAGGCCGCGTTCCGGGCGTTGGTCGACGACCTCCGGCCCGGTCTCGACGACGCCGCCCGCGCCGTCGTGGCCGACGTGCAGGTGGTGCTGGAGCGTTGGCGCGGTGCCGACCGGGCGCTGTCGGGCCGCGCGGACATGGCGATGCTGCCCGCGCTGACCGACATGCGCTCCCAGCTCGCCCGGCTGGTCACCGACGGCTTCGTCGGCGACGCCGGGGCGCGGCGGCTGCGCCGCTACCCGACCTACCTGGCCGCGCTCGCGCAGCGGCGCGCCCGGCTCGACGAGGGTCGCGTCGCGGCCGGCCGCGACCGGCAGCTGCTCGACCAGGTGACCGCGGTGCAGGAGGCGTGGCTGCACCGGGTCGCGGCCCTCCCGGCGGGTCGGCCGCCGGGAGCCGGGCTGCGGGAGGCGCGGTGGCTGATCGAGGAGTACCGGGTCTCGCTCTGGGCCCAGCAGCTCGGCGTGGAGGGCAAGGTCAGTGACGCACGCATCCGCAAGGTGCTGGATCGGGCGTCCTAGGGTGAGGAGATGGCCGAGCGACCGCACCACCGACCGCTCGCACGGTGGTCGGAGTGGTTCGAGGAGTACGAGGGCGACGCCGACCCCGCCCTGGTGAGCGAGGCCGCCGACCGCGCCGCCCACCTGCTCGTGCGCGGCGCCCGGCACAGCGACGACGGTGTCATCGCCGAGCGGCTGTTGCACCTCGCCGACGAGGAGGGCATCGAGACCATCGCCGAGGTGTGGTCCGGATCCCCCGCCGACTCGCTCGCCGGCTGCCTGTGGCGGCTCTACCTGCTGCGGTCCTGGGTGCATGCCGACCCCCACCGCGTGGCGCGCGAGTTCGACGCCGGCCGCCGCCACGCCCCGGTGGCCGAGGTCGTCGCCGGCGTCGCCGAGCCGCCCGGTCCTGCCGAGCTCAAGGCGATGATCGACGACGTGCTGCGCGGCATCGCCGGCCGCGACTTCGCCGACGTCCTCCTGCGCGCCGCCGCCTTCGCCCGGGTGGTGGCCACCGGCCGCGCCGCGCCCGGCCTCACGAACGCCGACGAGGCCTCGCCGACCGAGGTGCGGCGGATGCTCCTGCTCGCCGAGCAGCTCGAGACCGCCGTCGGACTCGAGCGCGACGGCCGGTTGTGACGACTCGACCGACCGGTGTCGCCGTCTGACCCGTCCGGGCATCCGGCACGTTGTACCGTGGTGCGTCGAGCACGTCGGGCCGCGGCAGCCCCGGGTCCCACAACAAGCCGCTACGAGCGGCCACGCGCCGTGAGGCGCTCCCGGTCCGACGTGCTCGACCATTCCCAGGGTCCCGCTCGGTAAAGTGAGCGACGGCGCGGGAGGCGTCGCACCAGCAACCGGGGAGCCACATGGCGGGACGACGCTGGCGGGCCTTGCTCGCCATCACGGTCGCGCTCGCCGTCGTCACCGGAGCGTGCACCGACGACGGCGGTGACGAGCCCGAGCCGCCGCGCCGCTCGGCCAAGCCGAAGGTGCTCACCCTCGGCGTGTTCGGCGAGGCGCCCGAGATCGCCGCCTACCGCTCGATGGTCGACTCCTACAACGTCGGTGCCGAGGCCACCGAGGTCCGGCTCCAGGTCTGGCCGGACCGCGACGCGATCATCGATGCGCTCGAGTCGGACCACGAAGCCGGGCGCAAGCCGCCCGACCTGTTCCTGGTGTCGCGTCGCGACCTCGCCCGGGTCAAGGCTGCCGAGCTGAACCAGCCACTGTTCGACCTGCTCGACGAGCGCGGCGTCAGCTACGGCGACCGCTACTCGCGCGACGCCGTCGAGTCCTTCTCCGCCGACGACGACCTGCAGTGCATGCCCTACTCGGTCTCGCCGATGGTCATCTACTACAACACCGACCTCATCGACTTCGAGCGGATGCGCGAGCGCGACCTGCCCGCGCCGGAGGAGCCGGCCGAGGGGTGGACCTTCGAGGAGTTCCGCGCCGCGGCCGAGTTCGCCACCCGCCCGCGGCTCGGCACCCGCGGGGTGCACATCGAACCGACGCTGCGCAGCCTGGCGCCCTTCGTGTGGTCGGGCGGCGGCTCGGTCTTCGACGACGACACCGACCCGACCTCGCTCACCCTCAGCGAGGACGACGACCGGCAGGCCCTCACCACCGCGCTCGAGGTGTTGCGCGACCCGCGGCTCACCCTCACCAACGGCCAGCTCGCGAGGGCGACCGCGCTGGAGTGGTTCACCCGCGGCAGGCTCGGGATGATGGAGGGCTTCCGCTCGCTCACCCCGCGCCTGCGCGAGGTGCCCGGCCTGCACTTCGACGTGCTCCCGATGCCCACGCTCGACGACCCCACCACCGTCGGCGACATCAACGGCCTGTGCATCGCGCGCGGCCGCAACGTGCAGCAGGCGGCGGACTTCATGGTGCACGCCATCTCCGACGACAGCTCGGCACAGGTGGCGGAGGCCGGCTACATCGTGCCGGTCAACGAGACCGTCGCCCGCTCCGACGCCTTCCTCCAACCGGACCGGCAGCCCGCCTCGGCGGGGGTCTTCAACCTCAGCGTCGCCGACATGCGGCTGCCCCCCGTGACCGAGGACGCCGCGGCACTCAACGAGGCGGTCGAGCCGCTGCTGCTGCAGCTGCTCACCGCACCGGTGCTCGACGACATCGAGGAGCTCACCGCCCAGATCGACGAGGCGTCGCGCTCGGTGCTCGACCCCGACTACTCGCCCTCGGAGAGCCCAGTGGACCCCGCGACGCCCTCGGAGGACGTCTCGCCCGACGACTCCTGACCTCGGCCGCCGCGGGAGCGCCGCGCGCCGGCCAGCCGCCGCAGCTCGTGGTCGTCCAGCCCCGCTGCCTGCTCGTCGGCAGCGCGCACCGCATCGACCACCACCGGGGCCACGAGCGCGACCTGCCAGCCGCGGGCGCCGAGACCCAGCAGCTGGTCGACGACGGCGTCGAGCAGGGCACCGGGGTCCCGCGTGGCGGGCGGCGACCAGAGGACCCGGCGCAGCGTGTCGGGGGAGACGAGGTTCTCGGCGGGCAGGCCGTGCTCCTCGCCGAGCAGCACCACCTGCTCGCGGGCGAGCTTCAGCCGGATCGCCGCCACCGGGTCGCGCTCGGCCCACGCCCGGGGCACCGGCGGCCCGTCGGAGCGCGGGGACCGCGCCGGCAGGTCGTCCTCGGGGAGCTCGGCCGCGCGTCGCAGCGCGGCGACCCACGTGGTGACGTACCGCTCGGCGGCGCGGCCGTGGAACCCCTTGGTGCCCAGCAGCGCGTCGCGGTCGCCCGGCATCGCCGTCGCGGCGGCGACGAGGGCGGCGTCGGGCACGAGCCGGCCCGGGCTGACGTCGCGGTCGCGGGCGAGCTCGTCGCGGGCCTCCCAGAGCTCGCGCACCGCCCCCAGGGCACGACGGCCGCGGACGCGGTGCACCCCTGACGTGCGGCGCCACGCCTCGACGCGCACGGCGGGCTCGAAGCCGCGCAGGTGGTCGAACTCCTGGCGCGCCCAGTCGGCCTTGCCCTGCTCCTCGAGCTCCGTGGCGAGCGCGTCGCGGAGCTCGACGAGGACCTCGACGTCGAGCGCGGCGTACTCCAGCCACGGCTTCGGCAGCGGGCGGGTGGACCAGTCGGCGGCCGAGTGCTCCTTCTTCATGCGGAACCCGAGCACGGTCTCGACCAGGGTGCCGAGGCCGACCCGGGGGTAGCCGAGCAGTCGTCCGGCGAGCTCGGTGTCGAACAGCGCGGACGGCGCCAGCCCGATCTCACGCAGGCACGGGAGGTCCTGGGTGGCGGCGTGGAGCACCCACTCCGCGTCGCCGATGGCCTCCTGGAGCGGGGCGAGGTCGTCGAAGGCGATGGGGTCGACGAGTGCGGTCCCGCTGCCGTCGGCGCCGCAGCTGCACGAGGTAGGCGCGGCCGGAGTAGCGGTAGCCGGAGGCCCGCTCGGCGTCGATGGCCACCGGCCCCTCGCCCCCCGCGATCGCCTCGCACACCTGCGCCAGCGCGACGTCGGTCTCGACGACCGACGGCAGGCCGTCGGCGAGCGTGAGGAGTGCGGCCGGCTCGGGCGGAGGCGCAGCGGACTCGGGCTCGGGGTCCTTGCTGGTCTCGGCGGACGTCACGAGCCCCGCTGCCCCCGCCGGCTCGGCATGACCGCCACCCCGTCGGGCACCGGCTCCAGGCCCGCCGCGGTGCACAGCAGCTCGCCCCACGCCTCGGCGTGGGCGCCGAGGTCGGCCGGGTCGACGGGCGTCCACGACGCGCGGATCTCGACCTGCGCGGTGCCGCCGTCGTCGGCCATGCCGCCGAAGCTCTCGGTGGCGACCCGGGTGACGGTGCCGGAGGCGGCGACGTGCTCGGCGCCGTGGGCGGCGAGCGCCTCGACCAGCCAGGTCCAGCCGACCTCGGCGAGCAGCGGGTCGGTGACGACCTCGAGCTCGATCTCGCTGCGGCAGTAGGCGACGCAGCGGAAGGTGCCCTGCCAGGCGTCGTTGCCGGCTGGGTCGTGCAGCAGGATGATCCGTCCGGTGCCGATGTCGTCGCCGTCGACGGTGACGTCGGCGGACAGCGCGGCGGCGTAGGGCGCGATGCGCTGCGGGGCCGGCATCTCCTCGCAGAGGACCTCCGGCCGCAGGACGGCGGCGCGCAGCGCAGCCACCGCCTCCCGGAACTCGGGGGGCGCCTCGGCGCCGTCAGGGCGCGTCTCCGGACGCACGACCATGCCTGCAGCCTAGGTCCGCCCTCACCCGTTCGGGCCCGAGCCACGCCGGTGCGGGCCTGCGTGACACGCTGGAGGCGTGAGCGCCTTCCTGCAGGCGGCGCGCGGCGAGCCGGTGCCCCACACCCCCGTGTGGTTCATGCGGCAGGCCGGCCGCTCGCTGCCCGAGTACCTCGCCCTCCGTGAGGGCGTGGGCATGCTGGAGGCCTGCTCGGACGCCGGCCTCATCACCGAGATCACGCTGCAGCCGGTGCGCCGCTACGGCGTCGACGCGGCGATCTTCTTCTCCGACATCGTGCTGCCGCTCAAGGCGGTGGGCGTCGACCTCGACATCGTGCCCGGCGTCGGGCCGGTCGTCGCCTCACCGGTGCGCACCCTCGCCGACGTCGAGGCGATCCCCGACCTCGAGCCGGGCCACGTCCCGTTCGTCACCGAGGCCGTCGGCGCGTTGGTGCGCGAGCTGGGCGGCACCCCGCTCATCGGCTTCGCCGGCGCCCCGTTCACCGTGGCCTCCTACCTGGTGGAGGGTGGTCCGTCGAAGGAGCACGCCCGCACCAAGGCGATGATGTTCGGCGCCCCCGACGTGTGGGACGCGCTGCTGCGCAAGATCGCCGGCATCGCGGCGGCCTACCTGGAGGTGCAGGTGGCCGCGGGCGCCGCCGCCGTCCAGCTCTTCGACTCCTGGGCCGGTGCCCTCACCCCCGCCGACTACCGCGAGCACGTGATGCCCCACTCGGCGCGGGTGCTGGAGCGGGCCGGCCGGCTGGGGGTGCCGCGCATCCACTTCGGCGTCGGCACCGGCAGCCTGCTCGGGCTGATGGGCGAGGCCGGCGCGGACGTCGTCGGCGTCGACTGGCGCACGCCGCTGGACGCCGCGATCCCGCTCGTCGGTGACCGCGTCGTGCAGGGCAACCTCGACCCGACCCTCGTCTTCGCCCCCACCGAGGTGATGCTCGCCCGCGCCGCCGAGGTCATCGAGGCCGGCCGCGGCGCGCGCGGTCACATCTTCAACCTCGGGCACGGCGTCATCCCGTCGACGGACCCGGACCAGCTCAAGCGGCTCACCGAGTTCGTGCAGGGCTACGGGGTGGCCTGAGGGGTCGTGACCGACGGGCCGCCACGCTGCCGACGGCGCAGCACGAGCAGCGCGGGCGCCCCCAGCAGGAGCAGCAGCGCCGCGAACGGCAGCAGCGCCCCGGTCACGGTGAGCACGCCGGTCGTCGCCGTGCCCAGCGCGTCCCAGCCGGCCTCCAGTCCGCTGACGAACCCGGCGTCGTCGGTGTCGTCCTTCGGGTCCTGCCTCTCCGCCGGGCGCTCCAGCGACACCGTGATGGTGGAGAACGACGTCTGGTCGCGCAGGTAGCTCTGCTGCTGCTCCAGGGAGGCGAGGTCGGCCTCGCGGCGGGCGAGCTCCTGCTCGATCCGGATGATGTCCTGCAGGCTGCCCGCGCGTTCGAGCAGCAGGCTGATCCGCTCGATGCTGCGGCGCTGGAGCCGCACCCGCACGTCGGTGTCGATGACCGTGGTCGTGACGTCCTCGGTGACGGTGTCGGTGGAGATCAAGTCGGCCACCTCCTCCAGGTCGGTCATCGTCTGGGAGAACCGTGCCGACGGCACCCGCACGACGAGCCGCGCGAACTCCGCATCGCCGTCCTCGTCGGCGGAGGTGGTCTCCTCGCCGACCTCGCCGCCGGCCGCGTCGACGACCTTCTGGACGTCGAACCGGGCGCGGGCGACGTCGTCGGCGCGCAGCGCGACCGTGCCGGTGCGGATCAGCGCCCGCGGCGCCTGCGCCACCACCGGGTCGGCCTGGGTGTCGGCCTCGTTGCCGGCTCCGCCGCTGGCGCGATCGGGGGCCGCTTGCTGGGCGAGGGCGTCGACATCGGCGGCGTCGGCCCCGGCGCCGGCCGGTGCCGACTCGCTCGAGGCACCCCCGCTCGAGTCGCCACCGGAGGAGCAAGCGGCGAGGGTGAGGGCGATCAGGAGCAGGGCGGCGACGCCGCCGAGGGCACGGGTGCTGCGGAGCGGGCGGGACGGCTTCATGCGCCCTTCGACGCGCCGCCCCGCTTCCTGGTTCCGGTCGACGAGCGGGTCCTCGTGGTGGTGGTCGTGGACCCGGCCTTGGCGGCGGCCTTCTTGCCGGCGGGCTTGAGCCGCACCAGCGGAGCGCTCTCGCGGTCCTCGACCTCGAGCCAGTCCTGGGCGTTGACCAGCTGGCCGAGCCGGGAGTAGCCGTAGTTGCGGGAGTCGAACGAGGCGTGCGCGGTGCCGAGGAACTGGCCCAGCGCGCCCAGCGTGGCCCACCCGTCCTCGCGCGCGGTGGCCTGGAGGGCGGCGGTGACGATCTCGCGCAGGTCCGGCAGCGGCTCGGCGTCCTCGCCGCTCGGGTCGGGCTCGGCCTTGTCGCCCTGCTGGCCCAGCACCTCCAGGAAGATGAACCGGTCGCACGCGGCGATCAGGGACGCCGGGGTGCGGCGGCGGCCGAGGCCGTAGACGGTCTTGCCGGACTCGCGGATCCGCGTCGCCAGCCGGGTGAAGTCGCTGTCGCTCGACACCAGCGCGAAGGCGTCGAGGTTGCCGGCGTACAGCAGGTCCATCGCGTCGATGATGAGCGCGGAGTCGGTGGCGTTCTTGCCGCGGGTGTTGGCGAACTGCTGCATCGGCTGGATCGCGTGCCGCGGCATCACGTCCTTCCACCCGCTCAGCTGCTGGGAGGTCCAGTCGCCGTAGGCGCGCTTGACGGTGGGGACGCCGTAGCGGGCGAGCTCCTCCAGCAGGAGGGCGGCACTGGACGGGGAGGTGTTGTCGGCGTCGATGAGGACGGCGAGACGTGCGGACGGGTCTGCCACGACGGCCACTCTAGGTGTCGGCGCCGGTCGCCGCGTTCGCGCCCCGAGGCGGGTCTGCCACGCTGCACTCGTGCGGATCGTCGTGGTCGGGGCCGGGATCGCCGGCCTCTCGGCCGCCCACGACCTGGTCGCCGCGGGGCACGACGTCGTCGTGCTGGAGGCGGCGGAGCGGCCCGGCGGGAAGATCCGCCGTCACGAGATCGGCGGCGTCCTCGTCGACGTCGGCGCCGAGGCGATGGTGGCCCGCCGACCCGAGGGGGTGGGGCTGGCGCGCGAGCTCGGGCTCGACGTCGTGCACCCGGCCGTGCAGTCCTCGCGGGTCTGGACCCGCGGCGAGCTGCGGCGGTTGCCACGCACGTTGCTCGGCTGGCCGCTCGATCTCGACGACCTCGAGACCTCGGGGATCCTCTCCGCCGTCGGCGTCGCCCGGGCCCGGCTCCCGGGCTCCGGCGTCGCTCCCGGCGACGACGTCTCGGTCGGGGACCTCGTCGGCGCCCGGTTCGGCGACGAGGTGGTCGACCGGCTCGTGGAGCCGCTGCTGGGCGGGGTCTACGCCGGCCGGGCCCGAGGCATCTCGGCCCGGGCCGCGGCACCCCAGCTGCTCGCGCTGGCCGCCGGCGCCGCGCCGTCCACCCCCGACCCCGGCTCACCGGTGTTCGCCACCACGCGCGGGGGGATGGCCGCGCTCGTCGACCGGCTGGCTGCCGGGATCGACGTCCGCACCGGCGTCACCGCGCGGTCGCTGACCCGCTCGGGGGACGGGTTCGACGTCGACGGCGAGACCGCGGACGGCGTCGTGCTCGCCACCCCCGCGCCGCCCACCGCCCGTCTGCTCGCCGGGCTCGCCCCGCTCGCGTCGACCGAGCTCGGCTCGCTCCGCTACGCCTCGGTCGGCGTCGTCACGCTGGCCCTCGACCCCGGAGACGTGCCGGACGTCGTCCGGGAGGCCTCCGGGTTCCTGGTGCCGCCCGTGGACCGGCGTCGCATCAAGGCGGCCACCTTCTCCAGCAGCAAATGGGGCCTCGACCACGACGTCGTGCTGGTGCGGGCCTCGCTCGGCCGGCTCGGGGAGGAGCGCACGTTGCAGCGACCGGACGCCGACCTCGTGGCCGCCGCGCTCGCCGACCTGCGCGAGGCCACCGGACTCACCGCACGACCGGTCGACACCCATGTGCAGCGGTGGGGCGGGGGGCTCCCGCAGTACGAGGTGGGCCACCTCGACCGGGTGGCGCGGGTGCGGGCCGCGGTGGCCGCGGTGCCCGGGCTCGCGGTGTGCGGGGCCGCCTACGACGGCGTCGGCATCGCCGCGTGCATCGCCTCGGGACGCGCGGCGGCCGCCGGCGTCGTGTCCTGACCCCGCCTCACACCGAGGTCACGGCCTCCCAGAGGTCCTCGGCGCGGTCGCGGCCACCGAGGCCGCGGGTGACGAAGCCGACGGCGGTGCGGTCGGCGAGGGTGACCCAGCCGGCACAGCCGCCGAGACCGCCCATGCCGAGCTCGTCGTCGTCGACCTGGAGGCCGCAGGTCCAGGTGACCTCGCGGTCGAGGACGACGTCGTGTCCGGTGGCCTGGCCGGTGGTGAAGGCGCGGTGCAGGTCGGGTCCGAGGAGGGCGGCGACGGGCCCGTCGGCGGGGAGCAGGTCGTCGTAGAAGCGGGCCAGGCCGCGGGCGGAGGCGTGCACGCCGATCGCCGGGAACGACGTGGTGCGCCAGCGCTCGGAGTTGAGCACGGCGACGTCGAGCAGCCCGGTAGGCCGGGCGAGGGCAGGCCCCCATTGCGGGTCGGCGAGCTTCGACTCCGCCCAGCCCGGCTCCATCGCCACGACGTCGGCCACCCGGTCGAGGTCGGGGGGTGCGACCCGCAGGTGCACGTCCCAGTCGCAGGCGGTGGCGAGCGCCGCGAACCGGCGCGCGAGGTCGACGCCGGTGGCGTGCCGCACCAGCGCGTCGCACAGGTGGCCGTAGGTGAGCGCGTGCTCGCCGACGGCGGTGCCCGGCTCGTGCTCCGGCGCGGCCCGCGCGAGAGTGGCGGCCAGCCCGGTGAGGTCGTCGTACGCGAGGTCGGCCGCGGCGGGTGGGAAGCGCCACTGCCCCGCCTGGTGGGCGAGCACCTGCGCCACCGTCGTGCGGTCCTTGCCGTGGGCGCCGTACTCCGGCCACACCTCGGCGACCGGCTGGTCGAGGGCGAGGGCGCCGTCGGCGACGGCCGTGAGCACGGTCAGCGCCGCGAACGGCTTGGCCACCGAGTAGCACATGACGAGGGTGTCCGGCGTCCACGGCGTGACGCCGTCGCGGGTGCCGGCGGCATGGTCGACCACGACCTCGCCCTCGCGGAGCACGCACAGCGCGCCGCCGGGCTCCTCGCCGGCGTCGGCGAGACGGTCGAGGACGCGGGCTGCCGGGTGCACCCGCCCATCATCGCGGCACAATGGCGGGGTGAGTGAGACGCAGTCCGAGCCTCAGTCGAACGCCGCGCGGATCAAGGAGATCAACGCCACGATCCGCTACACGATGTGGTCGGTGTTCCGGCTCGACCACCGGTTCGGCGAGGACGCCGACCGGGAGGCCGAGGGCGCCGAGGTGGAGAAGCTCTACGCCGAGCTGGCCGAGTCCGACGTCGTGGTGCGCGGCACCTACGACGTCAGCGGGCTGCGCGCCGACGCCGACGTGATGGTCTGGGTGCACGCCGCCACCTCCGAGCAGCTGCAGGCCGCCTACCACCGGTTCCGCCGCACCGCCCTGGGTCACCGGCTGACCCCGGTGTGGTCGCAGATGGCGCTGCACCGGCCGGCGGAGTTCAACAAGAGCCACGTGCCGGCGTTCCTCGGCGACGAGGCTCCCAAGGGGCACGTGTGCGTCTACCCGTTCGTCCGCTCCTACGAGTGGTACCTGCTGCCCGAGCAGGAGCGCCGCGACATGCTCAAGGAGCACGGCATGCAGGCGCGCCCCTACCCCGACGTGCGCGCCAACACGGTCTCCTCCTTCGCTCTCGGCGACTATGAGTGGATGCTGGCGTTCGAGGCCGACGAGCTGCACCGGATCGTCGACCTGATGCGCGACCTGCGGGCGAGCGGTGCTCGGCGCCACGTGCGCGAGGAGGTGCCGTTCTACACCGGCGCCCTCACGCCGGTCGCCGAGCTCGTCGACCGGCTGCCCTGACCCGACTGCCCTGACCCGACTGCCCTGACCCGACCTGCCCTGACCCGGCTCAGACGACGGCGACGCCCTCGCGGGCGGTGAGCGTCGCGTAGGCAGCGGTCAGCCGCTCGGTGACCGGCCCGCGGGCGCCGGAGCCGATGGTGCGTCCGTCGATCGCCACCACGGGCGTGAGCCCGCCCATCGTGCCGGTCACGAACACCTCGTCGGCGGTGTGGTGCTGCACGAGCGAGTGGTCGCCCACGACGGCCGGGATCCCCTCGGCGGCGCAGACCTCGAGGATCGCCTCGCGGGTGATGCCCTCGGGGCAGGCCTTGGTCGTCGAGGTGTGGACGACGCCGTCGGTCACGAAGAACACGTGGGTGGCGTTGGTCTCGGCGACGAAGCCGGCGTCGTCGAGCATCAGCGCGTCGTCGGCTCCGGCCACGTTGGCCTCGATCTTGGCGAGGATCGAGGTGAGCAGGTTGTTGTGGTGGATCTTGGGGTCGAGGGAGTCGGCGCGGTGGCGGCGTACCGATGACGTGACCAGCGTGATGCCGCTGTCGTCGTAGACCGGTGACTTGAACTCGGCGAGCACGATGAGCGTCGGACCCGCCTGGTTGAGCCGGGGGTCCATGCCGCTGGTGATCTTGACGCCGCGGGTGAGGGTGAGCCGGAGGTGGACGTCGTCGCGCATCTCGTTGGCGGCGAGGGTGCGTCGGATCTGCTCGATGATCTCGTCGTCGGCCGGGACTGTGTCGAAGGCCAGCGCCTGCGCCGAGCGCCGCAGCCGGGCCAGGTGCTCGGTGAGCCGGAAGATCCGCCCGTCGTAGAGACGCAGCCCCTCCCAGACGGCGTCGCCGCCCTGCACCGCCGAGTCGAACGGGCTGATCCGCGCCTCGTCGGCGCGCGACAGCAGGCCGTTCACGTTGACGATGAGGTCGTCGTTGCGAGGGTCGTAGGTCTGCTTCATCTCAGGTCGTCCTGATCCGGTAGGGGGCGAGCGCCTCGTAGTAGGGGCGGCACTGGTCGAGCAGGGGCTCGAGGTGGGCGGGCAAGGCGTCGTGGCTGCCGGGTGACTCGGTGGCGAAGCCGGTGGAGGCCTCGACGCCGGCGTACCAGTGCGCCGCCCAGACGCCGTCGGTCTCGCGCGGCCCGGCCGGCCAGGTCAGCATCGCGTCGTCGAAGGCGATGCCGAGGACCGCGCACAGCGCGGTGAGCGTGGCGCGCGGGTCGGCCAGCACGTCCGCGGCGTCGACCACCGGGCCGCCCCACCGCTCGAAGACCTCCACCTGCTGGGGCAGCCCGAGGTCGGCGAGCGTCGGCTCCTCGCGCACCTTCGCGTACGACGTCAGCACCCGCTCCGGGTCGCGGACCAGGAACGCGTGGGTGAGCGCGCCCAACGGCTCACGCGGCATCGCCGGCAGCAGGTGGTGGGTCATGTGCTTCTGGTACTGCAACGGCGTCGACACGGGACCGGTGGTGATCTCGCGGGCGAGTTCCTCCCAGTCGGTGCTCTGCGAGGCGATCACGTCGTCGCGACCGGGGTGGTCGAGCCCGGTGGTCTCCAGGTAGGCGGCGTAGAGGGGCTCGTCGACGGGGGTGCAGTCGGCGCGGTTGCCGAAGCTGCGCATCAGCGCGGTGGAGAGGTTGCGCGGCCCCGACCACATCGCGATCCGGTGAGTCATCGGGGCGAGCGTAGCGAGCGAGCGCGGTGAGGGTCGGCGGCGTGTCGAGACCCCGGTGACGATCCCGCTCGCTGTCATCGAGCGTTGATCAGACTGGCTCCGTTGAGCCGCATTCCGCGGTCCGAACCTCGCCCGGGAACCGGATCCGCCGCTGCTGCGTCGTACCAGGATGAGGTGGTTCGTGGTCTGCGCCCTGCTCCCGCTCCTGCTCGCCTGCGGCACCGACGGTGCCGGGGGCTCCGACCGGGCAGCGGACCGGACGGAGCCGAGCGACCCGCCGGTCCTGTCCGACCCGCCGCCGCGGCCCGCGGCCGGCCCGCCGGCGCCGGGGGACGTCGTCACCGTCGACCTGGTCACGGTGATGGACGCGGGCGAGGGTCCGCAGGCCTGCCTGGGTGCGATCGCGGAGTCCTACCCGCCCCAGTGCAGCGGGCCGGCGATCGAGGGCTGGGACTGGGGCGTCCACGGGCAGTACGCCGAGCGGGCCGGCGGCTCACGGTGGGGTGAGTTCTCGCTGCGGGGCACGTGGGACGGCGCCGCACTCACCCTGGCCGAGGCGGTCCCGGCCGCCCTCTACGACCGCAAGCCGATCGGTGAGCCCGACCACCCGACACCGTCGGTCGAGCACACCGAGCGGCAGCTCGAGGCCATCGCCGGGGAGGTCGGCCGGACCCTGCCCGGCGCCCAGGGCGCGTGGAGCGACCGCAACGGTCACGTGCTCGCGCACGTCAGCTACGACGACGGCTCGCTCCAGGAGTGGGCCGACGACACCTACGGCGACGGTGTCGTGGTCGTGCTGG
>CAWJTG010000006.1:0-173346 GCA_963845795.1 uncultured Actinomycetota bacterium
TCCCCTCCAGCCCCTCCAGCGCCGCCGCGGCGCGGTGCCGGCCGAGGTTCCACTCGAGCCAGTCGTCGTCGGGGGACCGGTACCGAGGGAGGACGCAGGCCCGCTCGTCGGCCGGCAGGTCGGCGAGCACGGGAACGGCGTCGTCGGAGAGCCGCTCGAGGTAGCCCCAGTCGACCTTGCCGGTCTCGTGGTAGCGGTCGAGGTTGTGCTCGGCGATCCAGGCGTCGGGATTGAGCAGCGCCAGACCGAGCAGTGCCGTGGCGCCGGAGACGAGCGCGAAGCGCGGCAGCCACGCCGCCTTCAGCGTGAGGCCGGCGGCGAGCACCGCCAGGACGAGCAGGCCCAGCCAGCCCTCGAAGACGTCGACGAGCAGCCGCAGCCGGGTGAAGCCGTACGCCTCCTGGTAGACGTGCATCCGGTACAGCGCGGAGGCCACCACGACCAGGGTCTCCAGGCACAGCACGCCGAGCGCGACGCGGATCCACAGCCGGTCGGCCGCGGTGGCGCGGGAGGCCTTGCGGCCCGCCGCCCAGATCACGAGCAGGGTCAGCGCGGTGGCCACGGTGAGCTGGCCGAAGCCCTGGTGCACGTAGTCGGCGTAGGTCAGGCCCGTCGTGCGCTGCAGGTAGCCGTGGCCGCCGAAGGCCACGGTGGCCTGGGCCACGAGCAGCGCCGCGAACACGAGCACGACGACAGCGACCGGGGCGAGCCACTCGTAGCGGTGCCGGACCGGTCGTCCGTCCGCCGGCCCACCCACGTGCGGCGGGTTGAGGGCGAGGTAGGCGGCGGCGAGCACCGTGCCGCCGACCGCGAGTGCCACGAACACCCGCAGCACGATGGTGTCGACGGTGAGGTCGGGCAGCACGGCGTCGACCCACTCCGCGAGCAGCGCGTCGGCCGACACGACGAGGGTTCCGAACACCAGCAGTCCGAGTGCCGACCAGGCCAGCGTGCGCAGGATGGCGGCCCGCTGGCTCAGCCCGCCGAGCCGGGACAGCGTGCGGCCGAGCCACGGCAGACCTCGCAGCCCGGCCAGCGGCCAGGCGAGCCCGGCGAGAAGGAATCCGAGGGCGGTGCGGCCGCGCGCCACCCCGCACACCCCCACCGCGGCGCCGGCCAGCAGGCACAGCACCACGATCCACTCGGCGTCGCGCAGGGTGGCGGTGAGGGCGAGCAGAGCCCCGAGACCCGCGCAGACGAGGGCGAACGGGTCGCGCCGGTGCGGGGCTGCGTACGCGACCACACCGCCGGCCGCGAGCAGCACGAGCGTCAGGGCGACGCCGAGGTCGCGGAACGGCAGCACCAGCCCGGCCAGCACCCCCACACCGAGGGCGGCGAGGAGCACGTCGAGCCGGGCGGGCACACCGCGGTCGGGCCAGAAGCCACCGAGCAGGTCGTCGAGCACCGAGGGCGGCGACACGGGCGGGGGTAGCGGCGGCGGGCTCGCCGACGGCAGGGGAGTGGTGACTGGCACGGGGGCCTCCTCGGGTTCGATGGGATGGTCACGTGGCTCCGTGGGCAGGTCGACGCGCACCCGCGCGCCTCCGTCGTCCTCGGGGTCGGCGAAGCCGATGACGCCGCCGTGCAGGTCGGTGACCCAGCGCGCGATCGCCAGGCCGAGGCCGGTGCCGCCTCCGCCCTCGACGTGCAGGGTGCCGAAGGGCTCGAACACGTGGTCGCGGTCGGCCGGGTCGACGCCGGGGCCGGAGTCCTGCACCTCCAGCCGGAACCCCGCCGTGGTGGCGGCCGCCGTCACCCGCACCGACCCGCCGGCCGGGCTGTGCCGCGCGGCGTTGTCGAGCAGGTTGGCCACCAGCTGCCGCAGCCGGGCGGGGTCGGCGCGCACCTCGAGGTCCCCCGGCGCCACCAGCACCTCGAAGTCGACCTCGCGACCGAGCACCCGAGCCTCGGCCACCGCCTCCTCGAGCAGTGCGGCCACCGCCACCGGCTCGGGGGAGAGTGGCGCCTTCCCGGCGTCGACCCGCGCGAGGTCGAGCAGGTCCTCCACGAGCGCGGAGAGCCGCTCGGCCTGCCGCAGCGCGGCCGCGAGCGAGTCGGGGTCGCTGAGCCCGACGCCGTCGACGAGATTCTCGAGGACGGCGCGCAGCCCGGCCAGCGGGGTACGCAGCTCGTGGCTCACGTTGGCCACGAGCTCGCGGCGCTGCCGGTCGACGGCGCCGAGGTCGCGGGCCATCGTGTTGAAGGCCCGGGCGAGCTCGACCCACCTCGTCGCTGGAGGTGTCGCTCACCCGCACCGCGTAGTCGCCGGTGGCCATCCGTCGCGCCGCCTCGGTCATCTGCCGCAGCGGCGAGGTCATGCCGACCGCGAGCAGCTGGGTCACCGCGAGCGCCACCAGCACGGTCACCGGCACGCTCAGCAGCACCGGCACCCCGCCGGCGCCGCCGGCAGTCGCCACGGCGGCGGCGACGGTGACGCTGGCCGCCACCAGCAGGCCGAGCTTCACCTTCAACGAGGTGACCCCGGCCAGGGGCTGGGCGGTCATCGGGTGCTCACGGCTCCTCGCCGGCCGCCAGCGCGTACCCGACGCCGTGCACGGTGCGCACCACGTCGGCGCCGACCTTGGCCCGCAGTCCCTTGACGTGGCTGTCGACGGTGCGGGTGCCGGACGCGCCGGCCCACCCCCACACCTCGGCCATCAGCCGCTCTCGGGTCACGACGGCGCCGGGCGTCGCGGCCAGGCACACCAGCAGGTCGAACTCGGTCGGCGTCAGCCGCACCTCCTCCTGGCCGCGCCACACCCGCCGCGCCGGCACGTCGACCCGCAGGTCGCCCAGCTCGAGTGCTCGGCGTCCGGCCAGCTCCGCGGCGCGCTCCACGCGACGCAGCAGTACGCCGATCCGCGCCACCAGCTCGCGCATCCGGAACGGCTTGGTGAGGTAGTCGTCGGCTCCGACGCCGAGCCCCACGAGCACGTCGGCCTCGTCGGTTCGGGCGGTGAGCATCAGCACCGGAACCGGCCGTTCGGCCTGGATCCGGCGGCACACCTCGTGACCGTCGAAGCCGGGCAGCATCACGTCGAGCACCACCACGTCGGGCTCGTGCCGGCGTGGGCCGCCACGGCGCCGGGGCCGTCGAAGGCGCGGACGACGTCGTAGCCCTCGGCGGCGAGCCGGTCGGCCACCGCCTGGTTGATGACGGGGTCGTCCTCCACCACCAGGACCCGCCGGCTCGCGGGCTTTTCGGGGCCCCCGCGGCGTTGTTCGGCGGAGGAGCGAAGCGGGGGAGCCGAATAACGTCGTGGGGAGTTCGTGCTCATGCCTCGAGGCTAGGAGCGCGGGCGCGCAGAGGAGGCGAGCGACGTGTGCAGGTTCTGTGCAGAACCCTCCCGCCGGCCCGCCTCGGGCGTCAGGCGTCCTGCTGCTCGACCGGCTCGAGGGTGAGGCTCACCGAGTTGATGCAGTAGCGGTCGCCGGTGGGCGTGCCGTAGCCGTCGGGGAAGACGTGCCCGAGGTGGGAGCCGCAGTTGGCGCAGCGCACCTCGACCCGCTTCATGCCGAGGGTGGTGTCCTCGATGTACTCGACCGTGTCGGTGATCGGCTGGTAGAAGCTCGGCCAGCCGCAGCCGGAGTGGAACTTGGTGTCGGACTCGAACAGCTTGGTCTCGCACGCCTTGCAACGGTAGATGCCCGTGGTCTCGGTGTCGGTGTACTCGCCGGTGAACGCCCGCTCGGTGCCGGCCTGGCGCAGCACGTGGTACTCCTCGGGCGAGAGCTCCTCGCGCCACTGCTCGTCGGTCTTCTCCACCTCGTAGGCCATGCCCTTCAGCCTACGGGCCTCGGCCCAGCGGTCGGGACGCCGGCGACGTCCGAAGAGGGGCATGGCTCGAGGCTACGACCCACCCGCGCGAGCGGTTGACGATCTGAGTAAACATCTGTTCACTCAGGCAGGTGGCCCGACCGACCCTGAAAACCCCGTCCGTTCCCTGGGAGCGGGTCCGCAAGGCGGCAGACAAGCTCACGACTCCGCTCCTGCCGGACGACTACCTCACGCTGCTCAACCCGCTGTGGAGCTCGCGCGAGCTGCGCGGCCGCGTGGTCGAAGTCGGTCGAGCAGGAGACCGAGGACGCCGCCACGCTGTCATCAGGCCCGGCTGGGGCTGGCACTTCGACCACCACCCCGGCCAGTACGTCGGCATCGGGGTGCAGATCGGGGGCCGGTTCCACTGGCGCTCCTACTCGGTCAGCTCGCCGCCCAAGCGCGACGGGCGCGCACCTCGCGATCACGGTGCGGGCGATGCCGGAGGGGTTCCTCTCCGACCACCTCGTCAACGGCATCGAGCCCGGCACCGTGGTGCGGCTGGCCACGCCGAAGGGCGACTTCGCAGCTGCCCGACCCGCCGCCGGAGAAGGATGCTGTTCGTCGTCGGCCGGCAGCGGCATCACGCCCGTGATGGCGATGCTGCGCACGCTCGACCGTCGCGGCACGATGCCGGACGTCGTCCTGCACTACAGCTCCACCCGACCGCGGACCGGATGATCTTCCGCGACGAGCTCACCGACGCTCGCCGAGCGCGAGGACGACCTCACCTTCCACGAGCGGCACACCGACACCGACGGCATCCTGGAGCCGGGGGACCTCGACGACCTCTGCCCGACTGGCGCGAGCGCGAGACCTGGGCCTGCGGGCCGACGCCGATGCTCGACGCCCTCGAGGAGCACTTCGAGGCAGGCGGGCCGTCGAGGACCACCTCCACGTCGAGCGGTTCTCGCTCGAGCTCGGCGGCGACGGCGGCGAGGGCGGCACCGTGACGTTCCAGAACTCCGGCAAGGACGTCGAGGTCGACGGCGCCACCACCGTGCTCGAGGCCGGCGAGGAGGCCGGCGTCGGCATGCCCTACGGCTGCCGGATGGGCATCTGCCACACCTGCACGCTCACCATGGTCTCCGGCACGATGCGCGACCTGCGCAGCGGCGAGGAGTACGACCGAGCCCAACGAGCCGGTCCAGACCTGCATCAGCGTCCCCGTCGGCGACGTGCACGCTCGACATCTGACACCGACCCAACCCGGATCCGGAGGACCCGCATGGCCATCGCGACGTCAAGGAGTACGCCCACCTCACCGAGGAGGAGGTCGAGCAGCTCGGACGCGAGCTCGACGCGATCCGCAAGGAGATCGAGGAGTCGCGCGGCGACGACGACGCCGCCTACATCCGGCGGATGATCAAGATCCAGCGGTGGATGATGACCGCCGCCCGCCTCGGCGATGATCGTGAGCGCCCCGCTCAGCGACCGAAGCTCGCAAGCCCGCGCCGTCGTCGGCGGCACGCTCGCTCGGCCTGGCCAAGATCCTCGAGAACATGGAGATCGGCCACAACGTCATGCACGGCCAGTGGGACTGGATGAACGACCCGGAGATCCACTCCTCCAACTGGGAGTGGGACACCGCCCAGCCGGCCGAGCAGTGGAAGCACAGCCACAACTACATCCACCACCAGTTCACCAACGTGCTCGGGCCACGACAACGACATCGGCTACGGCATCCTGCGGATGGCGCGCGAGCAGCGGTGGACGCCGTTCTACGCTCGGCCAGCCGGTCTACAACGCGCTGCTGGCGGGCCTGTTCCAGTGGGGCGTGGCGCTGCACGACCTCGACCTCGACGCGATCCGCAAGGGCAAGAAGGACCCGAAGGTCATGAAGCGGCAGCTGAGTCAGATCTGACGCAAGGGCCGCAACCAGGCGCTCAAGGACTACGTGATCTACCCGGCGCTGTACCGGGCGGCACTGGCAGAGTCGACGATGAACGCCAACGCCGCGGCCAACTTCATGCGCAACGTCTGGTCCTACACTGATCATCTTCTGCGGTCACTTCCCCGACGGCGCCCTCCACTTCACCGAGGAGGAGCTGGAGGACGAGACCCGCGCGGAGTGGTACCTGCGCCAGGTGCTCGGCACCGCGAACTTCGAGGGCGGCGACCTGCTGCACGTCATGAGCGGCAACCTCGGCTACCAGATCGAGCACCACCTGTTCCCCGACCTGCCGAGCAACCGGTACGCCGAGATCAGCGGTCAAGGTGCGGGCGCTGTGCGACAAGTACGACATCCCGTACACGACCGGGCCCGCTGTACCGGCAGTACGGCCAGGCGCTGCGCGTGATCATCAAGCTGTCGCTGCCGAACAAGTACACCAAGCCGAACTCGCCGATCCAGCGCCGCCGCACCGGCAAGGACGTCGCCGATCGAGAAGCGCCGCCGCACCGACGACGAGCGCCAGTCCCGGCGGGCGCGAGCTCGGCGCCTGGTCGCGGTCGGCGTCACGGCCCGAGTCGCGGCCGTCGGCATGATCGCCACCGTGGACCTGTTCGCGTGGGAGGACGGCGTCCTCTCCCGCGCCCGGGTCACCCAGTGCGCCCTGAGCCGGATCTGCGGCGGCTGCGGGGAGTCGCTCGGACGGCCCGATCGCGTTCGTCGGCACGCAGCGTCGAGTCGGACCGCAACGAGTTCCACGCCCCGCCGCTGCACGCCGGCTGCGCCGACGACGTCCGCGCGTCGCTCGACCCGTCGTGGCTGGTGGTGCACACCGCCGCCTTCGAGTTCGTGCGACCCGGCCGCGACGACCTCGACCAGCAGGTGCGGTTCGAGCTGGTCTCGCGCCTCGTCGGTTGAGGTGCTCCGGACGCTGGTTGAGGTGCTCCCGCCGGTGACCTAGAACCCCGTCGGGCAGTGGGGGAGCGGTGCGACGTCGGCCATCGCCGTCCACCGCGACACGGCGTCGGAGGCGCCGCGCAACCGACCGACCTCGGCGAGCGTGGGGGTGTCGACGCCACCGAGGTAGAGCGCGCCGAGCGTGTCAGCGGTGAGGGCCAGGTCGGCCTCATCGTCGGTGCGGCCGACCGTCGCCGCGCCGTCCGCGACCTCCACCCGCCATCGGCCCGCGGCGTGGCCCTGGGCGTCGGCGACGTCGAGGACGACGACGCCGTCCTCGCCCCAGGGCCGGGCCTCGAGCGCGGTGACGACGTCGAGCACGCGGAGCCAGAGGAAGTCGTTCTCGCGCACGACCCGCATCCGGCGCGGGTCGGCGAGCGCCCAGAGCAGGGGGTCGACGACGGGGCTGCGGTTCCAGGTGACCCGCTCGATGAGGTCGAGGTCGGCGAGGTAGCGCCAGAGCCGGAGGTGGGCCGGGGCCGAGGTCGCCACGAGGTCGCGGATCTCGACGACCGACCGGCCGTCCTTCTCGCCGTCGTGGCGGTAGGTGACGTAGCCCTCGGGGGTGCCGTCGGCGCCCACCAGGAAGCAGCGGTGGGCCTTCGGGTCGGGGGAGCGGGTGTCGAACGAGAGGTTGTCGTGGGTGAAGGACCGGTAGAAGAGCGGCCGGTCGATCGACCCGCGGGTGGTCTCCTGGAACCGGGCCCACACCTGCTCGGCCACGTCACCGGACTCGGTGGGAGCCACCAGCACGAGGTCGCCGTCGGCCACCTGCGCGTCCGGTCGCAGCGCGAACCCGGCCGACACGTCGACCTCCACGTGGTGGATGCGGGTCGCGGTCCCGAAGCCGTAGCGGCCGTAGATCGTGCCCTCCGACGCCGTCAGCGCCGCCAGCGGCCGGCCCTGCTGCACCGCGTCGGTCGAGGTCGTCGACCATCAGTCGGCTCATCAGGCCCGCGCCGGCGGTGGGTCGAGGCCACCACGACGTCGGTGATCAGGTGCACCGGGAGGCGCACGCCGCCGCCGACGTTGATGTCGCGCGCCCAGGACGCGAACGTCGCCACCGGCACGTCGGCCGAGCCGAGCGGGTTCGCCGCCGGCCACACCCCGCGCAGCACCATGGCCGTCGTCGCGGCAGTAGCCGAGCCAGCGGTCGGTGAAGGCGTCGTCGGCACGGTCCTCGAGGAAGCCGCGGACCACGGCCTGCACGAAGCCCCGCGCGAGGGCGTCCTGGGCGGAGTCGTGGAGGTCGAGGGTGCGGAAGGTCAGGTCGTCGGGCACGCGACGACCCTAGGAGGCGGCGGGTGGTCGGTGCTCGTGGATACCGTGGCGCCATGCCGAAGACGCCCGCTGCCGAGGTCGAGGCCGGAGGGCGCTCGGTGCGGGTCTCGAGCCCGGACCGGGTGATCTACGAGGCCACCGACCGCACGCCCGAGGTCACCAAGCTGATGGTGGCGCAGTACGTCGCGTCGGTGGAGGACGGGCTGATGCGGGCGCTGCGCGACCGGCCGACGGCGCTGGAGCGGTGGACCTCCGGCGTCCGTCCGGGCATGACCCTCGCCACCGGCCCGCAGGACCGGCGGCGCCGACGCGTTCTACCAGAAGCGGGTGCCCAAGGGCGCTCCCGACTATCTCGAGACCGTGGGCATCACCTTCCCCAGCGGCCGCACCGCCGACGAGATCTGCCCCACCGAGATCGCGGTGCCGGTGTGGTGCGCCCACATGGGCACGATCACCTTCCACCCGTGGCCGGTGCGGCGCGACGACGTCGACCGCCCCGACGAGCTGCGCATCGACCTCGACCCCCAGCCCGGCACCACCTTCGCGCGACGCCGCGCGCGTGGCCGGCGTCGCGAACGAGCTGCTCCAGGAGCTCGGCCTGGTCGGCTGGCCGAAGACGTCGGGCAACCGCGGCGTCCACGTCTACGTGCGCATCGAGCCGCGCTGGGAGTTCGGCGACGTGCGCCACGCCGCGATCGGCTTCGGTCGTGAGCTGGAGAGGCGCGACGAGCAGGTCACCACCGCGTGGTGGAAGGAGGAGCGCGGTGAGCGCATCTTCGTCGACTACAACCAGAACTGCCGCGACCGCACCATCGCCTCCGCCTACTCGCTGCGGCCGGTGCTCGGCGCCCCGGTCTCCACCCCGCTCACCTGGGCCGAGCTCGCCGACCTCACCGAGCCCGGCGGGCTCAACCTCTTCACCGTGCCCGACCGCCTGGCCGACGGCGACCCGTGGGCCGGCATCGACGACGCCCCCGGCTCGATCGAGCCGCTGCTGGCGCTCTACGAGGAGCAGGGCGCCGTCGAGATGCCGTTCCCGCCCGACCACCCCAAGATGCCCGGCGAGCCGCCCCGGGTGCAGCCGAGCAAGAAGGTCGCCGAGCACTGGGACGCCGAGGGCAACCGGATCGCACCGTGAGGCGTACGGTGGGGATTCCTGGGCCGGAGCCCGGGAACAGATCAGTCCACTGACAGTTCGACTTCGTCGAGTGCGTGGCGATCGAGTTCAGGCCCTATGACCGCGCCGCCCGTTCCGCTACGACTCGCCATCGTCAACGACTACGAGATCGTGGTCGCCGGACTGGCAACCGTGCTGGCCGCCCACGACCCGCGGATCCGGGTGATCGAGCTGAACAGCCGCGTGCCGGCCGACAGCGACGTCGACATCGTCCTGCTCGACACCTTCGCCTTCGCCTCCGGCGGCCTGGTCGAGGTCTCCGAGCTGGTCCGTCACGCGCAGGGGAGCAGCGCACGGGTCGTGGTCTACAGCTGGGTCACCGACCCGACGTCGGTCCGGGCCGCCCTGGCCGACGGCGCGTCGGGCCACCTGTGGAAGGGGCTCGCCACCGACGAGCTGATCGAGGCGCTCGAGGCGGTCCGCGCGGGCGAGGTGGTGACGCGCGGCCCCTCCGGTCCCCCGGACGCCCCTCCGGGTCCCGGGGCGGAGGCGTTCGCGCCGGACGAGGGCCGGTGGCCCGGTCGGGAGCACGGTCTCAGCACCCGGGAGGCCGAGGTGGTGGCGCTGATCGCCAAGGGCCTGAGCAACGAGGACGTCGCCGACGAGCTGTACCTCGGCATCAACACCGTCAAGACCTACATCCGCACCGCCTACCGCAAGATGGGCGTCACGAGCCGCACCCAGGCCGTGCTGTGGGCGCTGGCCAACGGCTTCGACCTGCAGCCCCGGCGGGTCATCCTCGGCGCTGACGAGCCCGCCGGTCCCGAGCCCGGCGGCCCGTGCCCGGATCCCGTGCAGGAGCTCCGCCGCCGGGCCGAGCGGGTCAGGGCGCTGGTGCCGGACCTGGTCGGTCTCACGCTGGCCTCCGGCACGAGCGTGGAGCCGTTCACCGTGGCCGCGACCTCGGACGAGGTGGCCGTGCTCGACGCCGTCCAGTACCTCACCGACGGGCCGAGCAGGCACGCGGCCGAGGCCGGGCAGGTGCTCGCGTGCAACCGGGCGGAGCTCGACCACGAGCCGGCCTGGCAGTCCGTCGCCGCGGCCGCGGCCGCCGTCGGCGTGTCCAGCACCCTGACGGTGCCGGTCCTCCACCACCGACGCGTCGTCGGCACCATCAACCTGTACGCCGCGATCGACCACGCCTTCGACGGGCGCCACCGCGAGGTCGCGGACGTCTTCGAGGGCTGGGCGCCGCGGACCGCCGAGCGCGCGACGCTTCCCGACCGACGCACCACGGTCGAGACCATGCCGCAGCACCTGCGCGACGACCTCGACATCAGGGACGCCACCAGCAGGACCGCGAGCCAGTCCGTCGTGCCGCTGCGCCAGGCCCGCCTCCGCCTGGACGACGCCGCACACCGGGCGGGCATCACCAAGGCGCGGCTCGCCACGGTGATCCTCGGCATCCCGCCCCGCTGACCGCCTATCCCTGCAGGTCCTTCTCCCACGGCGCGGGCACGGGGAAGCAGGTGGCGAAGAACGACTCCAGCGCGGCGTCCACGGCCGCGGTGCGCATCGCGAACTCGTGGTGGTCGGCGATGCAGAGGAAGTCGACGTCCTTCTCCGAGGTGGTGCGCAGCAGCCACTCGAGGTTCGGCGAGCCCAGGTTCACGTAGGCGTTCTGCGGGGTGGTCATCAGCGCCGACCCGGTGAGGACGCCGTAGTGCTGGGCGAACGACGAGAGCAGCGACACGTCGGTGGCCGCGCGGAACGGGGCGTGAGTGGTGGCCTCGATCTCGGCGGGGAAGCGGGACTCGATCTCGGCGAGCACCGAGCGCCTGTGGGGGTGCGGGGTGTGGGCCATCGTGTGGGTGGTGAAGACCCCGAACGCCTCGCGCAGCATCCGTCGGTTGTTCTCGGCAGCCTTCAGGTACGGGACGGCGTCGTCGCCGTTGAAGCCCACCACGGTGGGGGAGCGGAAGGCGTAGAACTGACCGCCCGGGGTGAAGAACGTCTCGCGTCCCACCGGCTTCATGAGCATGACGTCGTCGTTGACGTAGACGAAGTGCTCGCTGAGGTCGGGGATGTGGTGCAGCCGGGTCTCGATCGAGTGCGAGCTGAACGACGGGAGCGCGGAGGCCGGGAAGATGTCGGCGTGGTCGACCATCGAGATCGACGGGTGGTCGACGTCGAGCCAGGCCGGGGTCTGGCCAGCGGTGACGAGGTGGATCCGCCGCACCCACGGCGCGAAGAGGTGGATGCTGCGCAGCGCGAACCGCAGCTCGTCGCGGCTCTGGTAGCGGGCGCGCCCGCTGGACTCGCGGCGGTGGGCCTCGGCGGCGCTCATGCCGAGGGCCTGCAGCCGCCGCTCGTTCCAGGCAGGGTCGTCGCCGTCGACCCAGGTGACGACGACGTCGACGTCGAACTGGCACTCATCGACCGCCGGGAGCGTCATCTCCGGCAGCGTCGGCACCTCGACGTCGTGCACCCGGGTCACGGTCCGCTGCCAGGCCGGGTCGAACCGTTCGAAGTAGCGGTTGCGGACCGGGGCGATCCACTGTCCGGTGAGGTCGTCGTCCCAGAACTGCACCTGGACCCGGCAGCCGCTGCGGAAGATGCGCGGTGCGCCCTCCACCTCCGGCCAGGGCTCGACCAGCATGACGCCGGACTTGCCGCGGGCGAGGTCGCGCAGGCCCTCGGGTACGGGGTGGCGCTGGTCGTGCCAGCGGCGCTCGGCGGGCTGGGCGATCGAGAGCCAGTCGGGGGCGTCGGCCGCCAGGGCCTGGAGGAACGGCAGCCGTGCGCTCTCCGGCACGACGACGACCGGGGCGTGCTCGAGGTAGGAGGGGATGACGAACCAGTCCGGCACCGCGGCGCGGGCGCCCCGCACCACCCAGTCGAGCGCCTCACGCCGCACGTCGCGCGGGGTCATGTGGGTCGGCATCACCACCTCGGCCGGAGCCTCGTCGATGCCCCGCACCGGAGCGACCGGCTTCTCGACGCCGCCGCGCTCGCGACGGGTCTCGGCCGCCCGCTCGTAGATCGACACCCACTGCCGGGCGATGCCGAGGGTGTCCCACTGCTGGGCGGTCTCGACGGCGTTGTCGCCGAGCCGGTGCCGCAGGTCCTCGTCACGGGCCAGCCGGAGGATGGCGGCGGCGAGCCCGGCGATCGAGCCGTCCTGCACCAGCAGGCCGTCGTGCTCGGTGGTGATGATCTCGCGCGGCCCGGAGGCGCAGTCGTAGCTGATCGGCGGCACACCCGCGGCCATCGACTCCTGGAGCACGAGCGGGAAGCCCTCGCCCTTCGAGCTGAGCACCGTCATCGAGCCCTTGGCCCACTCGCTGGGCATGTCGGTGACGTTGCCCGGCAGCTCGACGCGGTCGCCGAGACCGTACTTGCGCGCGAGCGCGAACAGCTCGCCGCGGCGCAGTCCGGCGCCGAGGATCCGCACCCGCCACCCGGGCAGCAGGTGCGCCACCTCGGCGAAGGCCATCACCAGGTGGGCGTAGCGCTTCTCGGCCTCGATCCGGCCGGCCGCGAGGATCAGCGGGCGGTCGAGCCGCGAGCGAGGGTGGAAGCCCGCGGGGAGCGCGTTCGGCATGACCGCCATGGGCGGCGCGACCTCGCCCAGCTCGCGCTGGAGCCAGAGCTGGCTGTACTCCGAGAGCGACACCAGCACGTCGAGCTGGGGCGCGAAGGTGAGCAGCGCCGGCAGGTCGGCGACCCGCTGCGAGGTGGAGCGGTGCTCCTGGTGCACCAGCGCGATGCCGGGCGGTGCGAGCTGGGCCGCCATCGCCACCAGCTCGGGCGTGGTGGTGACCAGCACGTCGACGTCGAGGTCGGCCAGCGCGTCGCGGAGCACGACGTCGTGCAGCCGGTGGAAGAAGCGGTCCCACTGCGGCAGCACCAGCCGCGAGGGCAGCGAGACGAGGTTGTCGACCACCGACGCCGAGAGCGAGGTCGAGAGCGTGGAGCGCACCGGCTGCGGGTGGCCGCCACGGTCGTCGACCACGTAGGTGACCGCGACCGCCGGGTCGAGCTCGTAGTGCGGCTGGTCGGCCGAGCGGTGGACGCTGACGATCGAGACCTCGTGGCTGCCCTCCCCGCGCTCGGTGAGCGCGACGAGCGCGTTGGCCTGGGTGACGACGCTGCGGGCGGTGCCGCCCGGTCCGTCGAGGTTGAAGACGAGGAACGCGATCCTCACTGGTCGACCTCCCCGCGCTTGAGCCGCCGGAGCAGCACCAGACCCTCGGCGCCGAAGCGCAGCCGCATCCGTGCCTCGTCCTGGCTGGCGTCGGTGAAGAGCGTCGGCCGGTTGACGGCGGCCGAGATGTCCTTGAGGTCGTTGCGGTGACGGCGCACCGGACGGCGACCCTGCGGCCCCTGCCAGTAGGCGCGCACGGTCAGGCCGGGCTCGTCCGGCACGTCGGAGTCGACCACGCGGAAGCGCACGACGTGCTCGCCGGGCGCCGCGACCGGCAAGCGCTCCCTCGACCTCGGGCTGCGGCTCGCCGGCGACGGTGCCGTACTCGACGGCGTCGTCGTCGGACTTCACCAGCACCAGGGTCGGCTCGGCGTCGTCGCGGGGGAGCCGGACGTCGATGGCGATGGCGTCGGACTGCTCGAGGGCGCTCACCAGGTCGACGGCCGGGCGGGCGACGCGGCGGTGCACGGTGACGCTGTCGCCGTGGTCGCCCAGGCCGTGCTGCCAGCGGCCGTCGGCCGAGACCGGGATCCGCATCACGGGGAGGTGCCGAGCGCGTCCGGACCCACGCCGAGAGGGCTCACCCGGTCCTTGCGGTCGAGCAGCACCAGGTCGCCGTGGCTCTCCCGGTCGGGCAGCACGTCGTCGAGCCGGCAGCGCACGGCCAGGCGGCCCTCCTGGTCGCGCTCGTGACCGCTGTCGTCGACCAGCCGGACGGCGGGTCCGTCGCGGGCTGGAGCCCGAGCGCGGCACCGTCGGCGGCTCCGAGCACCGAGACCCAGATCGACTCGCCGTCGAGGATGCGGACGTACTCGACGACCGGGCCGGACCGCCCGCCGGCGAGGCGTCGGCCCAGCAGCTTCTTCACGGCGGCGAGCATAACGACGACGCCGTCCACCGCGGCAACCACGCTCGGCTCCGGCCCGGCCGTCCCGGCTTGTAGCCTTCGGCCCATGACCTCCCGCTCGCCCTCGGACCAGGGCTCCCGCAGCCTGGTGCTCGTCACGGGCTCCGGCCGCAGCGGCACCAGCTCGCTCGCGGGAAGCCTCAAGCGACTCGGCCTGCACATCCCGCCGCCCGAGGTGGAGGCCGACGACCGCAACTCGCGCGGCTTCTACGAGCCGGCCTGGGTGATCGCCTACCACAAGGGCTACCTGAAGCGGCTCGCGATGCACAACATCGACAGCCGGCCGTCCGCCGTCGGCATCGTGGCCGAGCTGGTCGCCACCGGCGAGCCCGCCGACCGAGCTCGGCGACTGGCTCCAGGAGCAGCGCGAGCCGCAGCTCCTCGTCAAGGACCCGCACGCGTTCTGGTTCGCCGACGTGTGGCGCTCGGTGTGCGCCGACCAGCACGTCGACCTGCGCTGGCTCACCGCGCTGCGCCACCCCGCCGAGGTGGTGGGCTCGCGCGACCTCGCCTACCTGCAGAACCAGCCGGCCGAGCTGCGGCTGGTCAAGGAGACCTCCAACATCGCCGGCTGGCTCCACGCCGCGCTGCTCACCGAGCGCGCCGGCCGCGGGCAGGCCCGCTCGTTCGTTCGGTACGTCGACATGCTCGGCGACTGGCGACCCGAGATGGCTCGCGTCGGGGAGCAGCTGGCGCTCGACTACACGACGCCGATCGTGCCCGGCCAGCCGCACCCGATCGACGACTTCCTCGACTCCGGCATGCGCCGCTCGGAGGTCACCTGGGACGACATCTCGGTGACCCCGTGGCTCCGCGACCTCACCGAGGAGGTCTGGCAGCTGCTCGGCCGGCTGGTCGCGGACCCGCACGACGCCGCCGTCAGCACCCGCCTCGACGAGATCCACGGCCAGTACGTCGCCGCCTACACCGACGCGACCGCGCTGGTCTACGACCACACCCACGGCGAGTCCGTGCTCGCTGCCCGCAAGGCCCGTGAGGCCCAGGCCGAGAAGATGACCGAGCTGCGCGAGCGGGTGCAGAAGCTGCGTGCCCGGGTCGAGGCGGCCGAGAGCGGCCAGGGCGGCCAGGGCGGCCGCCGCGGGCTGCTCGGCAGGCTGCGCGGCTGACCCCTCCCGGGTGCTGCGGCTAGGCCCCGGAGATCCCGTCCGGGCCGTCGGCCTGCTCGTCGAAGTTCTCGTGCTCGATCAGGTGGAGCACCGGCACGCCGAGCGCGCGGCGCGCCCGCGAGGTCCAGTCGAGGTGGAAGAACTCGGCGACCACGTGCGGGCGGGTGAGGATGATCGCCTCGCGGCCCCCGACCCGCTCGATGGTCGCGGCGAGCTCGTCGGTGGGCGGCCCGGTGACCACTGACGAGCCGGCGACGGTGGCGCCGACCGCCTCCAGGGCGGCGACCGTGGTGGCGAGGTCCTCCTGCGAGCGACGCTGCGACTCGCGGCGCGCCTCCTCGAGGTCCACGCCGCTGACCGGGACGCCGGGGGCGGCGAGCAGCTCGCCGCCGGAGAGCGAGCCGAGCGAGGCCTCGACCCGGGCCGCGGCGTCGTCCTGCGGCAGGAGCACGTGGTAGACGACCGGCTCGTCGAGCCCCTCGTGCAGCGAGCGCACCCGCTGGGCGTCGCCGGTGGAGAGCGCCTCCTCCACCAGGAGGACGACGTCGTAGTCGCCGTCGGTGTCGGCGGGGGTGGGGTCGACCGGTTCGTCGGGGGTCACGTCGGACATGGCCCGAACCTACTGGCTGCGGCGCTCAGCCCGACAGGACCTCGGCGAGGTCGTAGGTGACCGGCTGCTCGAGCTGGTCGTAGCCGCACGAGGCGGGGTCGCGGTCGGGCCGCCACCGCTTGAAGTGGGCGGTGTGGCGGAACCGGCGGCCCTCCATGGCGTCGTACTTGACCTCGAGCACCCGCTCGGGCCGCAGCGGGGTGAACGAGAGGTCCTTGCCTTGGCTCCAGCGGCTCTGGGTGCCGGGCACGCGGTCCGGGTTGGCGGTGAGGAACTCGTTCCAGCGGCCCCACGGATGGTCCTGGATCGCGCACACCAGCGGCTGCAGCTCCTCGATCAGCTCGGCCCGGCGCTTCGCGGTGAAGCTGGCGCTGACGCCGACGTGCTGCAGCTCGCCGCCGTCGTCGTGGAGGCCGAGCAGGAGGCTGCCGAGCAGCGGCTTCTCCGGGGTGCTGGTCTTGTGCTCGCGATAGCCCGCGACGACGACGTCGGCGGTGCGCTCGTGCTTGATCTTCATCATCGTGCGCGCGTTCGGGGCGTAGGCGGCGCCGAGCGGCTTGGCGATCACGCCGTCCAGGCCGGCCCCCTCGAACTGGTGGAACCACTCCTCGGCGACGGCGGGGTCCTCGGTGGTGCGGGTCAGGTGGTACGGCCCGCCGCGACCGCTGAGCCCCTGCAGCGCGTCGACCAGGGCGGCGCGGCGCTCGGTGAACGGCTTGCGGGTGTAGTCGTCGTCGCCGAGGGCGAGCAGGTCGAAGGCGACGTAGCCCGCCGGGGTCTCCTGGCTGAGCTTGGTGACGCGCGACGCGGCGGGGTGGATGCGCTCCTGGAGCACCTCGAACTGCAACCGGTCCCGCCCGTCGGCCCCCCGCAGCGCCACGAACACCTCACCGTCCAGCACGCAGCGCGGGGGCAGCTGCTCGCGCGCGGCCTCGACGAGCTCGGGGAAGTAGCGGGTGAGCGGCTTGGTGTTGCGGCTGGTGAGCTCGACCTCGTCGCCGTCCTTGAACACCAGGCAGCGGAAGCCGTCCCACTTCGGCTCGAAGCTGAGGCCCCCGTGCTTCGACGGGTCGGGCACTCCCGGGACGGCCTTCGCGAGCATCGGCTGGACGGGCGGCATCACCGGGAGGTCCACGTCTCGACTCTAGTGACCTGGGGGTGGGGTCGCCGGGGGGTTCGGGGGGCTTGGCGTGCTCGGGCCGGGGATCTCGACACGCCGCTCGCAGAGCTCGCGGCGGCTCGATCACCGGGGGTCGCCGGGGGGTTCGGGGGGCTTGGCGTGCTCGGCCCGGGATCTCGACACGCCGCTCGCAGAGCTCGCGGCGGCTCGATCACCGGGGGGCCGCCGGTGGTCGAGCCGGGCGAGCGCCAGCGAGTCCGTGTCGAGACCCCCGGCCCTGCGTGCCCAGAGCTCGCGGCGGCTCGATCACCGGGGGCCGCCGGGGGGTTCGGGGGCTTGGCGTGCTCGGGCCGGGGATCTCGACACGCCGCTCGCAGAGCTCGCGGCGGCTCGATCACCGGGGTCCGCCGGGCGATCACCGGGGTCCGCCGGTGGTCGAGCCGGGCGAGCGCCAGCGAGTCCGTGTCGAGACCCCCGGCCCTGCGTGCCCAGAGCCCGCGGCGGCTGGATCGCCGGGGGTCAGGGGTGGTGCCAGACCCGGGCGACGAGGGGGACGCCGGGGCGGTAGGCGAGGTGGACGTGGCTGGGGGCGTCGAGGAGGACGAGGTCGGCGCGGGCGCCGACCGTGAGGCGGCCGACGTCCTCGCGGTCGAGGGCGCGGGCGCCGCCGGCGGTGACGGCGTGCACCGCCTCGGCGGGCGTCATGCCCATCTCCCGCACCGCGAGCGCGACGCAGAAGGGGATCGAGCTCGTGTAGGAGGAGCCGGGGTTGCAGTCGCTGGCCAGGGCGACCGCGACGCCGGCGTCGATCAGCCGGCGGGCGTCGGGGTAGGGCTGCCGGGTCGAGAACTCGACGCCGGGCAGCAGGGTCGCGACCGTGGCCGAGTCGGCCAGGGCGGCGACGTCGGCGTCGTCGAGGTAGGTGCAGTGGTCGACCGCGGCCAGCCCGAGCTCGCAGGCCAGCCGCACGCCGGGGCCGGGGCCGAGCTGGTTGGCGTGGAGCCGGCCGCGCAGCCCGGCGGCGGCGCCGGCGGCCAGGACGGCGCGGGCCTGGTCGGCGTCGAAGGCGCCGGTCTCGCAGAAGGCGTCGACCCAGCGGGCGTGCGGTGCGGCCGCCTCGAGCATCGGACCGGTGACGAGGTCGACGTAGCCGGCCGGGTCGTCGGCGTACTCGGCCGGCACGACGTGGGCGCCGAGGAAGGTCGTCTCCTCGGTGAACCGGCGGGCGACGGCGAGGCTGCGGGCCTCGTCGGCGACGGTGAGGCCGTAACCCGACTTGGTCTCCACGGTGGTGGTGCCCTGCCGTCGCATCTCGGCGACCAGCCGCTCGACGTTCGCGGCGAGCTCGCCGTCGGAGGCGGCGCGGGTGGCGGCGACGGTGGTGCGGATGCCGCCGGCGGCGTAGGGCGTGCCGGCCATCCGCGCGGCGAACTCGGGTGCGCGGTCGCCGGCGAACACCAGGTGGCTGTGGCTGTCGACGAAGCCCGGGACCACCGCCCGCCCCTCCGCGTCGACCACCTCGTCAGCAGCGGGGGCGTCGGCCGCCCGCCCCACCCACGCGATCCGGCCGTCGGCGACGACGACCGCGGCGTCGCTCCGGAGCCCCAGGAGGTCGTCGGCGTGCGGGTCGTTGGTGACCAGCTCGCCGATGTTGGTGACCAGCAGGCTCATCCCTTCCCCTCCCACAGTGCTGCGATCGCCTCGTCCAGCTCGCGCCCGATCTGCTCGTCGTCGTCGCTGGTGTAGACGACCCGGCCGTCGACGACGGTGCGGGTCACGTCGGCCGCGGTGGCCGCGAAGACCGCGGTGTGCTCGTCGGCCCCGGTGCCGGCGGTGCGGGCGCTGGTGGTGTCGATCGTGACCAGGTCGGCCCGGCGTCCGACCGCGATCGCGCCGGCGTCGGGGAACCCGAGGGTGTCGTGCGCCGTGGCGACGGCGAGCAGCTCGCCCGCCGTCCAGTGGCCGCGGGTCTCGCCGGCCAACCGCTCGTGGCCCTCGAGGCACCGCAGCTCCTCGAGCAGGTCGATGACCGCGTGGCTGTCGGTGCCGACCGTGATGCGCGCGCCGGCGTCGTGCAGCCGGCGGACCGGGCCGATCCCGTCACCGAGGTCGCGCTCGGTGGTGGGAGTGACGCACACGTTGGTGCCGGTGCTCCCCAGCAGCGCGATGTCGTCGTCGGTGAGGTGGGTGGCGTGGACGACGGTGGCGTCGGGGCCGGTGAGGCCCGGGTGACCGTCGGCCACCAGCCGCGCGGGCGTGACCCCGTGGTGGCGCAGGCACTCCTCGTTCTCGGCGCGCTGCTCGGAGAGGTGCACGTGCATCGGGGAGGTGGCCCAGGCGCGCAGCGCGGCCGGGTCCGCGGCGCGCACCGAGTGGAGCGCCCCGCCGATGTGGACCCCCGTGACGTCGACCCCGTCGTCGGCCAGCTCGGCGAGGCGTTCTGCCCAGGCCTCGGGTGTTCCGTCGCTGAACCGCCGCTGCACGCCCTCGACCGGCGCGCCGAACCCGCTGCAGAGGTAGGCGGTGTCGAGCAGGGCGATCCGGAGGCCGGCCTCGCGCGCCGCCTCGACCACCGCCCGACCCATCGCGTTCGGGTCGTCGTACGGCGTGCCGTCCGGCCGGTGGTGCAGGTAGTGGAACTCCCCGACGCTCGTGATGCCAGCAGCCACCATCTCGCGGTAGGTGGCGCGGGCGAGGGCGAAGTAGGAGTCGGGGTCGAGCCGGCCGGCGACGTCGTACATCTGCTCGCGCCAGGTCCAGAACGTGCCGCGGTCGCGCTGGGTCCGCCCGCGCAGCGCCCGGTGGAAGGCGTGGCTGTGGCAGTTGGCCATCCCCGGGATCGTCAGGCCGGGCAGCCTCGTCGCGCCCCGCCCGCGCCCGGGCCGCCGGGCTCGACCCTCGTGAACCGGCCGTCCTCGATCGCGACGACCACGTCGTCGCGGACCGCACCGTCCACCCAGGCCCGCTCGAGCAGGTAGCGGGCCGGATCGGTCACGACACCAGCCTCTCCAGCGCGTCGGCGAGCGCCTGCACGCCGGCCAGGCAGTCGGGCATGGTGGCGGTCTCCGCGGGGGAGTGGGAGACGCCGGTGGGGTTGCGCACGAAGAGCATCGCGGTGGGGATCCCGGCCGTCGCGAGGACGCCGGCGTCGTGGCCGGCCGCCGTCGGGATCACCGGCAGGCCACCGGCGACCCGGGCGGTGAGGTCGGCGTCGAAGAGCACCTCGCCGGAGACCGACTCCGGCGTCACCGTCACCGAGGTGCCGTCGCGACCGGCCCGGTCGACGGCCTGCCGCTCCACCGCGGCCACCAGCTCGGCCAGCGCTCCTCGGACGACGCCCGCGCGTCCAGCCAGGCGCGCACCTGCGACGGGACCGCGTTGGTGCCGTTGGGCGTCACCTCGACCCGCCCGAAGGTCGCCCGCTGCCCCGCCAGCCGCGCCTGCTTGTTGGCCGCGAGCGCGGTCATCGCGTAGGTGAGCATCGGGTCGGCGCGGTCCTCCATCCGGGTCGTGCCCGCGTGGTTGGCCTCGCCGGCGACGTCGAACCGGTAGCGCCCGTGCGGCCAGATGCCGCTGGCCGCCCCCACCGCGGCGTCGCGGTCGACGAGGTCGCGGCCCTGCTCGACGTGCAGCTCCACGAACGCACCGACGTCGCGCAGCAGGCCCGGACCACCGCCCGTCACGACGTCGCCGAGCGCCACGCCGTCGCGGTCGCGCAGCTCGCGGGCGTCGTCCCACGTGAGCGTGCCGGTGGCCAGCCGCGAGCCCAGGCACGCCAGCCCGAACCGCGAGCCCTCCTCCTCCACGAACACCGAGACCCCGACCGGGCGGGCCGGCTCGACGCCACGGGCGCGCAGCTCGTCGACCGCCGCGAGCGCGGCCACCACGCCGAGCGGGCCGTCGTAGGCGCCGCCGTCGAGCACCGAGTCGAGGTGGGAGCCCGTGAGCACGGCCGGCCCGGACCCGGCCCGCCACCACGCCACCGTGTTGCCGCACCCGTCGGTCTCGACCTCCAGGTCGCGGGCAGCCGCCTGCTCGGTGAACCACGCCGCCAGCTCGCGCTCCGGCGACGTGAACGGCTGGCGGAAGTAGCCACCCGAGGCGGGCGAGCGCCCCACCGGCGCGAGGTCGGTCCACATCCGCTCGACGTCGTCCGGCACGCTCACCGGACCGAGCCTGTCAGAGCGGCAGCAGCGCGGCCACCCGGCCGCCGGCCGGCCCCGGCCCGGCCTCCAGGGTGCCGCCGAGCTCGCTCGCCCGCTCCCGCATCGACGAGATGCCGACGCCGGGGCGCCAGGCCCCGTTCGCCGTCCCGCCGGTGTCGGTGACCTCCACCCGCAGGCCGCGGTCGCCCCGCTCCACCCGCACCGACGCGGTCGCGCCCGCGCTGTGCCGGGCCACGTTGGTGAGCGCCTCGACGACGATGCGGTACGCCGCCACCTCGACCGCGGCCGGCAGGTCGGGGAACTCCTCGGGCGCAGTGACGTCGACCGACATCGGCCGGCCGGCCGGGTCGCGCATCGTCCGCGCCTGCTGACGCAGCGCCGGCACCAGCCCGAGCTCGTCGAGGGCCGGAGGCCGCATCGCGTAGACCATGCGGCGGATCTCCTCGATCGCCGTCACGGTGTCGGCCCGCAGTCGGGTCACCAGCTCCTCGGCCCCGGTCGGATCGGTGCGGATCAGGTTGCGGGCGGCGTCGGAGGTGAACGCCACCCCGGAGAGCCGCGGCCCGAGCCCGTCGTGCAGCTCGCGCCGCAGCCGGCGACGCTCCTCCTCGACGGCGGCGATCGTCTGCCCGCGCGAGGCCACCACCTCGGCCGCGAGCGCCCGCGCCCGCAGCGTCTGGGCGAGCAGCGGCACGGTCAGGCGCAGCACCTGCTCGTCCCCGGCGGAGAACGCGAGGTCCCCGGGCCGCAGGCCCACCACGAGCCGGCCGGTGCCGGCGAGGTCGAAGGTGCGGGTGTGCGTGGTCGGTGTGCCGGACGCGACCGGCGGCGCGTCGTCCACCTCGAGCGCGGCGTACGGCAGCACCAGCGCCTCCCGGATGGCCCGGAGCGCCAGCACCGGGTCGTCCCCGATCCGCCCGGCCACGGCCGAGGCAGCGCCGAGCGGGTCGGGGCGGTCGCCGAAGAGCAGCTGGTCGACGACACCGCGCAGCGCCGCGCGGGTCGGGTGGTAGGCGGTCGCGACGAGGGCCGCGAGGACGGCGAGCGTCCCGGGGTTGGGGTCGTCGTCGCCGAGGGCGACCAGCAGGCTCAGGCCGAGCACGAAGACGGCCATGACGGTGACCAGGGCCACCGCGGCCACCACCACGGTGACCGTGAGCCCGCGGACGTCGACCAGGTCGGGGAGGGTCGCCCCCACGTAGAGGGCCGGCCCGATCAGGGCGAACACCACGAGCGCCACCACCGGAACCGACCCGATCTCCGATCCGATCTCCGAGCCGCCCTCGAAGGAGAACATGGCGAACCCGTAGAGCAGACCGGTGACGGTGAGCGTGAGCGCCATCCACACCAGGGCCCGCCGGGTGGGGCCGTCGGTGACCTCGATGCGCCACCACGTGTGCACGATCAGCACGCAGACCTGGATCAGCCCCATCAGCTCTGTGGCGTCGGGGTCCCGTCCGACCACGCTCACCAGGCCGGCACCCGCGACGACCACGAGCGCGAGGAAGTCGGCGGGGTGGCGCCAGCGCGCTGCGGGGAAGGTCGCGAGGGCGGTGGGGAGGAGGAGCGCCGTGCTCGCGGTGACGGCCAGCGTGGCGGCATCGTCGCGGCCGGAGGCGTACAGCACCGCGGCACCCAGGCCGATGGCTCCGCCCGTCACGAGCAGGGTCGCGGCGACGACGGCCCTGCGCCTGAGCAGGAGACCCAGGCCGCTGCCCCCGAGCGACACCATCACGACGGCGAGCACGAACGGCAGTGCCTCCACCGGTGGTCCTAGCCGCCCAGACCGCGCTCGCGGGCGCGGATCACGGCGGCCGTGCGGTCGGCCACCTCCAGCTTGGCGAAGATCGTGGTGAGGTTGTTGCTCACCGTCTTGGGGGACAGGTGGAGCGTCTGGGCGATCTCGGCCGTCCGCCGTCCGCCGGCGAGCAGGCCGAGCACCTCCCGCTCGCGGTCGGTGAGCTCGGGGAACGGGTCCTCGGCCACCACCGGGGCCGGCGGGTTCGCGAAGTGGTCGAGCAACCGGGCGGCGATGCCGGGCCCGAAGATCGCCTGCCCGCGGGCGACGGCGCGGATGGCGTCGGCGATCTCCTCCTGCTCGGCACCCTTGAGCAGGTAGCCGCGGGCGCCGGCCTGCATCGCGGTGAACACGGTGGCGTCGTCGTCGTACATGGTGAGCACGAGGACGGCGGCGTCCGGCACCGCCTGCCGGATCCGCCGGGTGGCCTCGACGCCGTCGACGCCGGGCATCCGGACGTCCATCAGCACGACGTCGGGCCGCGTCACCTGCGTCTCGCGGACGGCGGCCTCGCCGTCCTCGGCCTCGCCGACGACCTCGAAGTCATCGAGCGTGCCGAGCAGCGCGGCCAGTCCGTGACGGACCACCGGGTGGTCGTCGGCGAGCAGGACGCGGATCGGCACCACCCCATCATCGGGGAACCGGTGTCCCGACGCCCGGGAACTTCTTCCCCTCTGGTCCGGGGTGGCGAGGAGCGGGCCGGGAGGCGATGCTCTGGGGACGGGAGCACCTGCGGGCCGAGTGTGGAGGCACTCACACCACTCCGACTGGGGGACACCATGACCACCACCACCACCGCCATCGGCCCGGCACGGGCCCGCACCACCACCCAGCAGAAGATCGGGCTGGTGCTGTGCGGCCTCTTCAGCCTCGTCAACGTGCCCAGTGCGCTGACCCCCCCGCCGGACGGTGCCGGTGACGCGCCGCCGCAGGGGATCCTCGTGGTCTGCACCGTGCTCGGCGTCGTCGGCCTCGTCGCCACCGTGATGGCGTGGCGCGGCCACCGCGTCGCGCTCCGGGTGGCGGCCGGCGCGATCATCGTCATCACGCTGACGGCCTGCCGGCGTTCTTCGTCGACGTCCCCACCTGGGTCAAGGCGCTCGTCGGTGCCAGCGTCCTCGTGACCGTCGTCGCCGTGCTGCTGATGTTCTCCGGCGAGCGCCGGTCGGACGCCGTCGTCGACTGAGGTCCGTCGTGACCGCCGGCGCCTGAGGGCAGGATGGGGGGATGCCCGCCTCCCGCGTCACCGTCGACGTCGGACCGTTGAGCCCCGAGGACGTCGTGGCGGTCGCCCGCCACGGCGCCCCGGTGACGCTGAGCGCAGCCGCCCTGACCGCGATCGAGCAGGCCCGGGCCGTGGTCGAACGAGCTCGCGGCGGGTCCGGTTCCCACCTACGGCATCTCGACCGGGTTCGGGGCGCTCGCCACCCGCCACATCCCCACCGAGATGCGAGCCCAGCTGCAGCGGTCGCTGGTGCGCTCCCACGCCGCCGGCTCCGGGCCGGAGGTGGAGCGCGAGGTGGTGCGGGCGCTGATGCTGCTGCGGCTCTCGACGCTCGCCACCGGCCACACCGGCGTCCGGCGCGAGACCGCCGAGCTGCTGGCCGCGCTGCTGTCGGCGGGCATCACGCCGGTGGTGCCGGAGTACGGGTCGCTCGGCTGCTCGGGCGACCTCGCCCCGCTCTCGCACTGTGCCCTCGCGCTCATGGGGGAGGGCACCGTGCGCGACGCCGACGGGGCGCTGCTGCCGGCGGGCGAGGCGCTCGCCGCGGCCGGCCTCACGCCGGTCGAGCTGGCCGCCAAGGAGGGGCTCGCGCTGATCAACGGCACCGACGGCATGCTCGGGATGCTCGTGCTCGCGATCGCCGACCTGACCCTGCTGCTGCGCACCGCCGACGTCGCCGCCGCGATGTCGGTGGAGGGGCAGCTCGCCACCGACCGCGTGTTCGCCGCCGAGCTGCAGGCGCTCCGGCCGCATCCCGGCCAGGCTCGATCCGCCGCCAACCTGGTGGCGCTGCTCGCCGACTCCGGCGTCGTCGCCTCGCACCGCGGACCGGACTGCAACCGGGTGCAGGACGCCTACTCGCTGCGCTGCTCGCCCCAGGTGCACGGCGCCGCCCGCGACACCGTCGACCACGCCGCCGTCGTGGCCGGTCGCGAGCTGGCTGCCGCCGTCGACAACCCGGTCGTGCTCACGGACGGCGAGGGTCGGGGCGGCCGGGTCGAGAGCAACGGCAACTTCCACGGCGCGCCCGTCGGCTACGTGCTCGACTTCCTCGCCATCGTCGCCGCCGACGTCGCCTCGATCAGCGAGCGCCGCACCGACCGGTTCCTCGACCGCAACCGCAGCCACGGCCTGCCGCCGTTCCTCGCCGCCGACCCCGGTGTCGACAGCGGCCACATGATCGCCCAGTACACGCAGGCCGGGATCGTCTCCGAGCTCAAGCGGCTGGCGGTGCCGGCCTCCGTCGACTCCATCCCGTCCAGCGCGATGCAGGAGGACCACGTGTCGATGGGGTGGGCCGCCGCCCGCAAGCTGCGGCGTTCCGTCGACGGGCTGACCCGCGTGGTCGCCGTCGAGGTGCTCACCGCCGCCCGCGCGCTCGACCTGCGTGCGCCGCTGCCGCCGTCGCCGGCCACCGGAGCCGTCGTCCGGCTGCTCCGCGAGTCCGGGGTCGAGGGCCCCGGACCCGACCGCCACCTCGCGCCCGAGATCGAGACCGCCGTCCGGCTGGTCGCCTCGGGCGCCGTCCTCGACGCCGTCCAGTCCCAGATCGGAGACCTCGCATGACCTCGTCCAACCCGCGGCTGCCCATCCACGCCCCGCACGGCACCGACCTCACCGCCCGCTCGTGGCAGACCGAGGCCCCGCTGCGGATGCTGATGAACAACCTCGACCCCGAGGTGGCCGAGAACCCGGCCGAGCTCGTGGTCTACGGCGGCACCGGCAAGGCGGCGCGCGACTGGCCGTCCTACGACGCGCTGGTGCGCACCCTCACGACGCTCGAGGACGACGAGACGCTGCTGGTGCAGTCGGGCCGGCCGGTCGGCGTGATGCGGACGCACGCGTGGGCGCCGCGGGTGCTCATCGCCAACTCCAACCTGGTGGGCGACTGGGCCAACTGGGAGGAGTTCCGGCGGCTCGAGGACCTCGGCCTCACGATGTACGGCCAGATGACCGCCGGCTCGTGGATCTACATCGGCACCCAGGGCATCCTCCAGGGCACCTTCGAGACCTTCGCGGCCGTGGCCGACAAGCGGTTCGGTGGCACCCTCGCCGGCACGATCACCCTCACCGCCGGGCTCGGCGGCATGGGCGGGGCGCAGCCGCTCGCCGTCACGATGAACGACGGCGTGGCGATCTGCGTCGACGTCGACCAGGCCCGCATCACGCGCCGCATCGAGCACCGCTACCTCGACGAGCAGGCCGACTCGGTCGAGGACGCCGTCGCCCGTGCGGTAGCCGCCCGCGACGCGCGCCGTCCGCTCTCGATCGGGTTGCTCGGCAACGCGGCCGAGGTGTTCCCGCGGCTGCTCGAGATGCAGGCGCCGATCGACGTCGTGACCGACCAGACCTCGGCGCACGACCCGCTGTCCTACCTGCCGGTCGGCGTCGCGGTCGAGGACTGGCACGACGCCGCCGAGCGCGACCCCGGCGGGTTCACCAAGGACGCGCAGGCCTCGATGGCCGCGCACGTGCGGGCGATGGTGGAGTTCCAGGACGGCGGCGCCGAGGTGTTCGACTACGGCAACTCGATCCGCGACGAGGCCCGCAAGGGCGGCTACGACCGGGCCTTCGAGTTCCCCGGCTTCGTGCCGGCCTACATCCGGCCGCTGTTCTGCGAGGGCCGCGGTCCGTTCCGCTGGGCCGCCCTCTCCGGCGACCCCGCCGACATCGCCGCCACCGACCGCGGCGATCCTCGAGCTCTTCCCCGACGACGAGCGCCTGCACAGGTGGATCACCATGGCCGGCGAGCGGGTGCACTTCCAGGGCCTGCCCGCCCGCATCTGCTGGCTCGGCTACGGCGAGCGCGCACCGCGCCGGGCTGCGCTTCAACGAGATGGTCGCCTCCGGCGAGCTGTCGGCGCCCGATCGTCATCGGCCGCGACCACCTCGACTGCGGCTCGGTGGCCTCGCCCTACCGCGAGACCGAGGCGATGCTCGACGGCTCCGACGCCATCGCCGACTGGGCGATCCTCAACGCCCTGGTCAACACCGCCTCCGGCGCCACCTGGGTCTCCTTCCACCACGGCGGCGGCGTCGGCATGGGCCGCTCGCTCCACGCCGGCCAGGTCGTCGTCGCCGACGGCACCCCGCTCGCGGCGGAGAAGATCGAGCGCGTCCTCACCAACGACCCCGGCATGGGCGTCATCCGCCACGTCGACGCCGGCTACGACCGCGCCGCCGAGGTCGCCGCCGACCGCGGGGTGCGGGTGCCGATGCGGGAGTAGCGAGCGAGCGCAGCGAGCGACGCGGCGGTGGTTGAGCCGCGAGCGCAGCGAGCGTGTCGAAACCGCGGAGCCGATGCCGCTGACGCGACCACGGCGGGCCGGGGTTCTCGAGATGCAGGGCACTGGAGCGACAGCGGGCCGACCACCGGCCGGGCATGTTGACTACCCTCGAGCCGCACCATTCCCCGGTTGGTCTGCCGGTAGGGCCCGCCTGACTTTGAATCAGGATTAGCGACGTAGGTTCGACTCCTACCCGGGGAGCTCGGTGGCGGACTCCTGGACGAGGCCGACGAGGATCGCGTGCAGCGCCTCGACGGCCCGGGGGACGGCACGGCGGCGGCGGACGAACGAGGTCCGGCGGGTGCCGAGCTCCTGACGGGTGGGGCGCGCGACGACGTCGAAGCGGTCGTCGACGGCGGCGTGGGTGGTGATCGTGCAGCCGAGCCCCTCGGCCACGAGGCCGTGGATCATGCCGAGGTCGTCGGTGCGCATCAGCACCTGCGGCTCGAAGCCCGCCGCGTGGCAGGCACGGCGCAGCACCCGGTCGGAGGCCTCGGCCTCGTCGCGGCTGCACACCCACTCGGCGTCGGCGAGGTCGGCGAGATCGATCTCGTCGAGGGCCGCGAGGGGACTGTCCGCCGCGACGAGCACCTCGTAGGGCTCGGCGGCCAGCAGCGTCGAGTGCACGTCGGAGGTCGCGAACGCGGGGTCCTCGGCGGAGTCGTAGATCAGACCGGCGTGCAGGTCGCCGGCGTGCAGGAGGTGCGACGACGGCGGTGGGCTCGGCCTCGACCACCTCGACCTGCACCCGGACCTGCTCGCGCAGCAGCCGGATGGCGCGGGGGAGCAGCTGCGAGCCGATCGAGGCGAAGGTGCCGATGCGGATCATCGTCATGCCGAGGTCGCGCTGGGTGGCGACCAGGCGTTCGGCCTGCTCGAGACGGGCCAGGATCTCGTCGCCCTCGCCGACGAGCACGGCCCCCAGCGGAGTCAGCCGGGCGCCGCGCTGGTCGCGCTCGACCAGCTCCACGCGCAGCTGCCGTTCGAGGGCGGCGAGGTGGTGGGCGATGGTCGGGACGCCGTACCCGAGCGCTCGGGCGGCCGAGCTGAGCGAGCCGTGATCGCGGATGGCGGCGAGCACGCGGAGCTGCTGGGGCTGGATCACCTCATAGAGCGTATGAGGCTAGTTCCGAAATCATGCTATTTCGTCGATGGGTCGCGTCCCCCTACGGTCGCGTCGTGACCCCCGCCCCCACCGACGCCGGCGAGCTGACCGGCGCCGACCTCGCCGTCCTCGACGCCCTCGACGAGCAGGGGGTCGTGGACACGCTGGTCGACCTCGTCCGGCTCCCCAGCGTCACCGGAACCGACGTCGAGTCCGCCGTGCAGCACTGGCACGCCGCCCGGCTCGACGAGCTCGGGTTCGACGTGGACACCTGGGACCTCGACCTCCGTTCGCTCGCCGCGCACCCCGACCACCCGGGCACGGAGGCGCCGCGCGCCGAGGGCGTGGGCGTGGTCGGAGTGCTGGGGCCGGCGGGCGTGCCGGCGCTGGTGCTGCAGGGTCACGTCGACGTCGTGCCCACCGGCGACCTCACCCGCTGGCGCGACCAGGATCCGTGGAGCGGCTCGGTGCGCGGGGGTGCCGTGCACGGCCGCGGTGCCTGCGACATGAAGGCCGGTGTCGCGGTGAACCTCGCGGTGGCCCGGGCGCTCGCCGCCTCCGGCCTGACCCTCGAGCGGCCCTTCGCCGTGCACTCGGTCGTGAGCGAGGAGGACGGCGGGCTGGGGGCGTTCGCGACGATGCTGCGCGGTCATCGCGCCGACGCGGCGGTCATCACCGAGCCCACCAGCGGTCGGCTCGTCGTCGCCAACGCCGGAGCCCTGACCTTCGAGCTACGGGTGCGCGGCCGCGCGACGCACGGCAGCTCGAAGGCCGACGGCCACAGTGCGTTCGAGGCGTTCCTCCCGGTGTACGCCGCTCTCCTGGCGCTGGAGCAAGCGCGCAACACCGGGGCGGACCGGCTGTTCGACGGCAACCCGCTCCCGTTCCCGATCTCGGTCGGCACGGTGCGGGCCGGCGACTGGGCGAGCAGCGTGCCCGACCTCCTGGTGGCCGAGGGCCGGCTCGGCGTGCGGCTGGGTGAGCTACCCGCCGTCGCTCGCGCCGCGCTCGAGGGCGCCGTCGCCGCCGCCTGCCACCGCGATCCCTGGCTGCGCGACCATCCGGTGCGCGTGCTCTGGCCGGGCGGGCAGTTCGCCAGCGGCCGGATCGACCCCGCCCACCCGCTCGTGGGGGAGGTGGCCGGCGCGATCGGCGCGGTCGAGGGCCGCGCGCCCGAGCTGGGAGCCGCGCCCTACGGCAGCGACCTGCGGCTCTACGCCGACCTCGGAGGCATCCCCACGCTGCACTACGGCCCGGGCGACGTCCGGCTCGCCCACGGCCCCCGCGAGCGCGTCGACATCGAGGAGGTGGTGCGCACCGCCCGCACGCTCGCGGTGCTGGCGGCCCGTCGCTGCGGCGCCCACCGCTGAGGCCGGACCCACCGGGCCAGCCATGCGGCTACGCGGTGGTCGCGCGACCGCCGCCGGTGACCAGCCGGGGTACCTCCGCGAATGCCCAGCGCTGCCGCCACCAGGTCGTGGCGCCACGTGCCTCGCGCGGTGTCGAAGTAGCCGGTCCCGGAGGCGTCACCGCGATCGGTGAAGGCGGCGGTTCCCGGGGCGCAGGCGTGCTGTGCCACGAAGTCGTGCGGCAGCAGGACCTCCGCGACGCGCCGGCGGCGTCGGGCTCATTGTCGCGCAGCCAGCGCAGCTTGGTCGAGGTGAACAACGCCACCAGCGCGCTGCCGAGTGCGTCGGCACAGGCCTGGAGCCGCCATCTCATCGATCAGGTCGCGCGCGCCGCGGCGGAACGGATGTCGTTCCACAGGAGCGAGTCACGGACGGGGCGACCATCGGCGTCGAGCGCGACCATGCCGTGCTGCTGGCCGGCCACCGACAGCGCCTCGGCACGCTCCAGGAGCTGCGCGAGCCTCGTCGTAGGCGCATGTGCTGTGCCAGGTCGATGATGTGCGCCCCGATGTCACCGAGGGCACCGGAGCCGGCCTTGTCCCGGTCGAGGCGCCACGACATCGGTGCCTCGGGGTCGGCGATCCAGTCCTGGAGGTACTGGGCGCGCACGTGGCGCACCTTCCCCAACCGGCCCTCGGCGACCATCTGCCGTGCCAGCGCCACTGCGGGTACGCGGCGGTAGGTGAACCCGACCATCGCTCGGACACCGTGTGCGGCGGCCCCTCGGCGGCGCGGGTCATCTCCTCGGCCTCGGCCACCGAGTTGGCCAGCGGCTTCTCGCACAAGACGTGCTTGCCGGCCTCCAGGGCGGCAACGGCGATCTCGGCGTGGGTGTCGCCGGGCGTGCAGATGTCGACGAGGTCGACGTCGTCGCGATCGATCAGTCGGCGCCAGTCGGTCTCGCTGTCGGCCCACCCGAGCCGGTCGGCTGCGGCCGCCGTCCGATCGGCGTCGCGACCCCCAGGACCCGCATCACCGGGTGCAACGGCAGGTCGAAGAACCGGGCAGCCGAGCGCCGCGCCTGGGAGTGAGCCGCGCCATGAAGGAGTGGCCCACCATGCCCACGTTCAGGTGTCGGTCGGCGGGAGGAGGCGCGCTGGTCATGGTGAGCTCCAGGGGTGACGGTGGGTGGGAGGGCCGTCCGGGCCGCGCAGGCGCGGCCCGGAACGACCGATGTGCGAGGAGTCGTCGGGCTCGTCAGGGGAGGGTCAGGACTCGAAGGCCGACGGCAGGTACTGGTCGACGTTCTCGGCGGTGACGATCGGCGCGTAGAGCTGCACCAGGCGGGGCACCTCGACCTCGACGAGGTCGTCGACCGACCTCCCCTGGGCCAGCAGGCGGGCCAGCTTCAGGCCGTCGGCACCCTGGGTCGAGGGATAGATGACCGTCGCCTTGATGACGCTGCTGTCGGCCTTGATGGCCTCCATCGCGTTGCTGGAGCCGGCACCACCGATCATCACGAACTCGTCGCGACCGGCGTTGTCGATCGCCGCCAGCACGCCGACGCCCTGGTCGTCGTCGTGGTTCCAGAGGAAGTCGATCTGAGGCGCAGCCTGCAGGAGGTTGGCGGCGGCCTCCTCGCCGCCCTGCACGGTGAAGTCCGCGGCGACGCGGTTGTCGACGTCGAGGTTGCACTCGGCGAGCGCGTCCTCGAAGCCCTGGCTGCGGTCCTGGGTCAGCGGCAGCGAGTCGATGCCGGCGATCTCGGCGACGACTGCGTCGGTGTTGCCACCGGCCTCCTCGCAGATGTACTCACCGGCCGAGACGCCCATCCCGTAGTTGTCGCCGAGCACGGTCACCCGGGCGGCATTGGGGTCGTTGAACTCGCGGTCGACGTTGACGACGGGGATCCCGGCCGCCATCGCCTCCAGCGCGATCGGCGTCAGGGCTGCGCCGTCGAAGGGCAGCAGGACGATCGCGTCGACCTTCTCGTTGATGAACGTCTCGATCTGCTGGATCTGGACCTGCGGGTCGTTGGTGCCCTCGGCGATCTTGAGCTCGATGTCGTCGTACTTCTCGGCAACCGCCTGGGTCGACGCGGTGATCGAGGCCATCCAGCCGTGGTCGGCCGCGGGGGCCGAGAACCCGATGACCACCTTGTCGCCGGCCTCGTCGTTCGAGCCATCCTCAGCCTCCGAGGTACCACCTCCCAGCTGGTCGTTGTCCTCGCTCGACTCGTTGCTCGTGCAGGCGCTGAGGCCGAGCACGGCGACGACCGCGAGGGCGGCGGTGGCCTTCTTCCTCTTGCTGGTGATGTGCTGCAGGTACATGTGGTGCTCCTCGGTTGGTTGAACGCGGCGGCGCGGGTGGAAGTGAGTTGCTGCTAGGTCGTGCTCTTGCGCGACGCCAACCACTGCTGGAGCAGGACGGCGGCGACGATGATGGCGCCCTTGAGGAGGGACTGCTCGGAGTTGTCCCTGTTGTTGAGCGTGAAGACGTTGGTCAGGGTCGTGAAGATCAGGACACCGAGAACGGTGCCGGTGATGGTGCCGCGGCCACCGGCGAGCAAGGTGCCGCCGATGACGACGGCGGCGATCGCGTCGAAGCTCGTAGAGGTTGCCGTGCGTGGAGGTGCCGGTCGTCGTGCGGGCGATGATCAGCAGCGCGGCGATGCCGGAGCAGATGCCGACCAGGACGTAGAGCAGCACGGTGTGACGGCGGACGTTGATGCCCGCGAGTCGGGCCGCCTCGGGGTTGCCTCCGACGGCGAAGGTTCGGCGTCCGAAGGTGGTGCGGTTGAGAAGGATCCAGCCCAGGACCGCGACGAGCGCGAAGATCCAGATGGACATGTCGATGCCGAGCGGCTTGGCGGTGAAGAAGTCGAAGTAGGCGGGAACGTCGGTGGCGATCTGGGTCTTCTTCTCGGAGATGATCTCGGCCAGGCCGCGGGCCGCCACCAGCATCGCCAGGGTGGAGACGAACGCGACCACCTTGCCGTAGGCGATCAGGATGCCGTTCACCACTCCGCAGCCGGCGCCGACGGCCACTGCCGCCAGGACCATCAGAGTCCAGTGGGTGTTCTGCGCCATCTCGCGGGTGGCGAGGGTCGTGGCCCAGACCGAGGACAGCGCGAGGATGGCGCCGACCGACAGGTCGATCCCTCCGCCGGTGATGACGAACGTCATCCCGATGGCGACCACGCCGATCGCGGTGGACAGGCGCAGGATCGTGAGGAAGTTGTCGACGTCGAGGAATCGGTCACCGGCCGTGACGGTGCCGACCACGGCGATCAGCACCAGTACGAGCACCAGGCCGATGACCCGGAAGAATCCGGTGTCGGCGAGCCAGGCGGTGGTGCCGCTGCGACCGGGGGCCGCGGGGGCTTCCATCGCCTGATGGGAGTCGGTCGACGACCCGCCGGTCTGGACCGTCTCCGTGTCGAGCCGGTCCGCCCCCGTGGGCGTCTCGGTTCCGCGGCCGGTGGCGCTCTCGGTCATGCGGGGGTCCCTTCCATCACCAGGTCGAGGACCCGGGACTCGTCGATCTCGGCGGCGGTGGCTTCGTGCACGACACGTCCTTCGCGGACTACCAGCACCCGGTCCGCCAGGCCGAGCACCTCCTCGACCTCGCTGGAGACGACGACGACTGCGACGCCGGAGTCGGCCAAGGTGCGAACGAGCTTGTAGATCTCCGAGCGCGCGCCGACGTCGACGCCGCGGGTGGGTTCGTCGAGCAGGAGCACGCGGCACCCGCGCAGCAGCCAGCGGGCCAGGACGACCTTCTGCTGGTTGCCGCCCGACATCGTGCGGACGTGTCGGGTGATGTTGCGTGGTCGAACGTCGAGGGACTCCACCAGTTCGGTGGATCTCTGCTTCTCCCGGCCGCGCTGCATGAAGCCGAGGCGCTGGAACGCCTTCATCGAGGACACGGTGATGTTGCTGTAGACCGTCTGGTCGAGAAGCAGCCCCTGGCTCTTGCGCTCCTCGGGCGCCAAGCCGACGCCCGCGCGGACCGCGCCGTCGACCGACCCGCGGCGCAGCTTCTTGCCGTCGACGACGACCGAGCCGGACGTCGCGCGGCGGGCGCCGTAGATGGTCTCGAGGATCTCGGTGCGACCCGAGCCGACCAGCCCGGCCAGGCCCACGATCTCGCCGGCGTGCACCGTCAGGTCGACCCCCGAGAACACTCCCGCCAACCCCAGGTCTGTGACCTCCAGGACCGCATCCGGGACAGGCTCCTCCGTGGCGCGCTCGGCGCGCTCGGGGAAGACGTACTCGATCGATCGGCCCGTCATCAGCTTGATCAGGTCCGTCGTCGGGGTCGTCTTGGCCGGGAGCCCGGTGGCGACCGTGGCGCCGTCCTTGAGGACGGTGATCCGGTCTCCGATCTGGCGGATCTCCTCGAGGCGGTGAGAGATGTACACGATCGCCACCCCGTTCGCGGTCAGCCCGCGGACCACCCGGAACAGGTTCTCGACCTCGCCCTGGTCGAGTACCGCCGACGGTTCGTCGAGGATCAGCAGGTCGACGTCGTGGGACAGCGCGCGGGCCATGCTCACCACCTGCTGGCCCGCGGGGGAGAGGTCGCCGACGAGCTTGCTCGGGCTGATCTCGTGGTGACCGAGGCGGTCGAGGATCTCCTGGGCACGGCGGTTGGTCCGTCCCCGGCGGGTGAACCCGCCGGCGGACACCTCGTGGCCGAGGAACATGTTCTCCGCCACGGTCAGGCCCGGCACCAGGTCGAGCTCCTGGTAGATCGTGGCGATACCGGCGTCGATCGCCGCGTTCGGGTGCCCGAACCGGACCGGCTTGCCCTTCCACGAGATCGTGCCTTCGTCAGGAACGTAGGACGCCGAGAGGATCTTGATCATCGTCGACTTGCCGGCGCCGTTCTGGCCCAGCAGGCAGTGGACCTCCCCGCGGCGCACGTCGAGGTTGATCCCGTCGAGCGCGCGCACCGACGAGAAGGTCTTGACGATGCCGGACATCTGCAACAGGTCGTCGCCGGGCGGTGTCGGGCTCTGCTGCTCAAGGTCGACACTCTGACTGCTCACGCTGTCACTCCTGACGGGGCTGCGCGCCTGGGCACCCGGGTCGGGTCGGCGAAGACGGTTGCCAGGGATGCGGTGGCTCCGCCCCAGACGGTGGCGCTGAACCCGAGCGTCGACAGCTCGACCCGGGTACCGCCCGCGTCGGGCGCCAGCACGCCGGCGAGGAGCTCCCGCTCCACTGCCGAGCGCATGTGTCGTCCTACGGCCGCGTAGTAGCCGCTCAGCACGACCGCCGCCGGGTTGAGGACGTTGCAGAGGATCGCGGCGCCGGTGCCGAGCCAGGCGCCGACCTCCTCCAGTGCCTCCAGCGTCCGCGGGTCACCGAGGCTCGCACGGCGGTTGATCTCCTCGAGACGGTCGTCGATGGCCATCTGGGGACTGCGGACCGGGTCGTCTGGGTCGGCGACCCGCTCGAGGAGGGCGCTCAGGCCGGTCACGGTCTCCCAGCAACCCCTGCGGCCGCACCCGCACTGGCGGCCCTGGGGCTCCACGACCATGTGACCGAACTCCCCGGCGTAGCCGTGTCCGCCTCGCAGCAACCGCCCGTCGGCGATGATGCCTCCGCCGACTCCGATCTCTCCGTGCAGGACGAGGATGTCCTGCCGGTCCGGGTTCCCCGGCGTCGCCTCGGCTGCGGCGGCGAGGTTGGCCTCGTTGTCGACGGAGACCGGGTACGTCGCGTCCAGGCCCCGCCGGATGATCGAGGCGACCGGGACGTCGTACCAGCCGAGGTTGGGGCCGTGGGTGAGCACGTCCCTGGTCCGGTCGTAGAGGCCCGCGACACCCACGGTGAGGCCGACGATGGACGCCTCGCGCCCCTCGAGACGGGCCACCGTCTCGCCCACCAGGTCGAGAAGGTGCTCGAGCACGCCGTCGGAGTCCATCGATCGCGCGTCGAGGGCGAGCTTGCGCTCCTCGACGACCTCGCCCCGAAGGTCGAGTGCCATCGTCGCGACGTGATTGACGTTGATCTCCGCTCCGATGCCACACACCGTGCGGCCATCGAGCTCGACGGCAGTGCTCGGTCGCCCCACGTTGTGCTGCAACAGCTTGCCGTCGCTGACCAGACCACGATCGGCCAGCTCGGTGACCAGGGTCGACACCGTCGACCGCGTCATGCCGAGCTCGGAAGCAAGCGCCGCCCGGGACCGGGGACCGTGGTCACGCAAGCACCGGAGCACCAGCCCGAGGTTGGACCGCCGCAGGTCCAGGTTGTCGACGCGCTGATCGGCGGGAGCTCGGTCGAAGGTTGCCACGGTCACTCCCTCCGGAGGTGGTCGGCGAGGCGAGGGTCGGTCACCGAGGTGTGACGGCCATCACTGTTTGTTGGGGCGACGCCCAAACTAACTCCGACGGCGCGCCGCGTCAACCGAACGCCACGTCGCCCTCACTCAGCGGGCAGCGCGTGCGTCCGGTCGTGCGGTCCGCCGCGCCCTGACCCGACCCTCGGCGAGTCCGTAGAGCCGAGCGGCCGCGACGCCGACGGCGAGCGAGGCCAGGACGGCGAGCGCCGGGTGCCCGGCGGCCTCGAGGTCGGGGTAGACCTGCCAGTGGGTGAGGTAGATCCAGAGCGAGGCGGCGGCGATCACCCGGAGCGGCGTCGCGAGGAGGCGCGGCACCGGCAGCGCCCGCGGCACGACGAGCAGCGCGATGCCCAGGGTGACCACCAGCTGGCGTTGGGGGTCGTCGGGGAAGTAGCCCCAGGTGCCGGCCACCGCCAGGGCGGTCACGACCAGCCGCGACGCCGTGCCCCGTGCCTCGGCCGCGGCCCAGCCGAGGGCGAGGCACCAGAGCGTCGTCGGCACGAGGTAGGCCTCGACCCCCTCCGCCGAGACGCCGACGGTGGCGTAGCGCCAGGCCAGGGTCAGCCCGACGGCGGCGACGGCGACGCCGAACGGCCAGCGCCGCTGCCATCGGTCGAGGGCGGGAACGGCGAGCAGCAGCGCCAGCCCGACCAGCCCCCACACGAGGGTCTCGAGGAACCAGAACTGCCAGTCGAGGGTCCAGCGGTCGGAGCCGAGCGAGCCGTTGAGGTAGAGCGCGGTGGTCGGGCGGTAGTCGCCGGTGACCAGTCCGACGGTGCCGATCCACAGTGAGGCCGGGACGACGAGGGCGGCCAGCGACAGCCCGATCCGCCGCACCCGCGCGGCACGCCCGGTCACCGGCAGCGTGAAGCGCGCCAGGTTGTAGCCCGCGACGGCGAGCAGCAGGTGGGCGCCGCCGAGCAGCAACCACAGATCGGTGTGGGAGACGACGATCGCCACGATGGCCAGCGCCCGCAGCACCACCGGGATCTCCAGCGGGGTCGTGAGCCGCCGCCGGCGCCGGGCCGTCGCCGCGAGCGCCCGCGGCGTCAGGTGCTGCCACCCGGCCGGCAGGTGGCCCAGCCGGCGCCCGAGCTGGGTGGAGACCTCCACGAACGAGAGCGAGTCGCCACCGAGGCCGACGAAGGTGTCGTCCGGTCCGGCGTCCGGCCGTCCCAGGGTGACGGCGAGGAGGTCGCGCAGGTCGTCCGCCGAGGCGCCGCCCCCGGCTGCAGGCCGCGCGAGCGTCTCGGCGTGGCGGAGCAGGACGGAGAGATCGGGCTTGCCGCGCGCCGTGGTGGGGATCCGGTCGATCCGGTGCACCTGCACCGCGCCGGCCGGGAGCCCGCTGGCCTCGACCAGGGCCGCACGCACGGCGTGCGTGACCCGCGGCCGGTCGACGAACGCGTGCACGACGTCCCCGACCGCCACCACCGCCGTCGGACACGGCGCGGCGGCCTCCAGCCCGGCGAGGTCCAGCCGCAGCCCGAAGACCTTGGCGTGGCGGTCGAGTCGGCCGGAGACCTCCCACAGCCCGTCGTCGGCCTGGCGGGCCAGGTCGCCGGTGCGCAGCTCGGTGAGCTCGGGGCCGCGGGCGAGGTCGGCCGCGCGCTCGGCGTAGCCCATCATCACGTTGGGCCCGGAGTAGACGAGCTCGCCGACGCCGTCCGCGACGCCCTCGACCGGCTCGAGCCGCAGGTGGCCACCGGGGACCGGGACCCCGATGGTGCTCGGTCGCGTGGCGGCGAGGTACGGCGGCAGGTAGGCCATCCGGGCGGTCGCCTCGGTCTGCCCGTACATGACGACGAGGTCCCAGCCGCGGGTGCGGCCGAGCTCGGCGTACCGCACCACCTGGTCCGGCGCCATCCGGCCACCGGCCTGGGTGACGTAGCGCAGGTCGGGCAGGTCGCGGTCCGCGAAGCCGCTGGAGTCGAGCAGGTCGAAGGTGTACGGCACGCCGGCGAAGCCGGTGGCGCGGGCCGCGCGGGCCAGCGTCCAGAAGCACTCGTCGGCCACCGAGAGGTCGGTGAGCACGACGCCGGCCCCGGCGGCGAGGTGGCTGGTGAGCACGGAGAGCCCGTAGCAGTAGTGCAGCGGCAGCGAGGTGATCGCGCGGTCGGTGGCGTCGAGCGCGAGGTACTCGGCGATGCTCCGTGCGTTGGCCAGCAGGTTGTCGTGCGAGATGCGCACCAGCTTGGGCGAGCCGGTCGACCCGGAGGTCGACAGCAGCAGGGCCAGGTCGGGGTGCAGGTCGGTGGCGTCGGCGTAGGTCGCGCGGATGGCGTCGTGCCGGCTCGCGTCGTCGGGCCCGAGCAGCACCACCGGGTGCCGTGCGGCGAGCGCACCGAGCAGTGCCACCACCGAGTCGACGTCGTTGTCCATCGACAGCAGCCGCAGTCGACGGTCGGGGCCGAGCCGGCGGGCCTCGACGGTCACCCGCGCCCCGAGCTCGGCGTAGGTCACGACGCCGTCCGCGGTGAGCAGGGCGGGGGCTTCGGGCTCGCCCCCGAGCAGCGGGACGGCGAACCCCGGCCGGGGCAGGGTCGTCACGCCGGACCCTCCTCGTCGAGGAAGGCCACGACGTCGCCGACGACCTGCACGAACACCCGGGCGCCCACCTCGGGCACCCCAGCAGCGGGTGTGCGGGCGGCGACGAGCTCGCCGGAGGCGAGGCGCACCCGGCTGGTGGCGTCGTGGCCGAAGTAGCTGACCTCCTCGACCACCGCGGGCACGCCGGGGCCGCTCTCGGTGCGCACCTGCACCTGCTCGGCCCGCACCGCCACCCGGACGACGCCTCGGGCCAGCTTCTCGCGCAGCGGCAGCACGCCGAGGGCGCAGTCCACCTCGGCACCGTCGGTGACGGTGCCGGGCAGCATCGAGACGTGGCCGACGAACCCGGCCACCCGTGCGTCGGCGGGGTCGAGGTAGACGGCGGCCGGCGAGTCGACCTGGAGGAACGCCCCGTCGTGCATCACCGCCACCTGGTCGGCGAGCGAGAGCGCCTCGCCCTGGTCGTGGGTGACGAGCAGCGCCGCGGTGCCGGCCGCAGCGAGCGCGCGCGCCACCGAACGGCCGGTGTCCTCGCGGAGCCCGGCGTCGAGGGAGGAGAACGGCTCGTCGAGCAGCACCAGCGCCGGGGCGGGGGCGAGCGCGCGGGCCAGGGCCACGCGCTGCTGCTGGCCGCCGGAGAGCTCGTGGGGGTAGCGGGCGACGAGATCGCGGGGCAGCTCGACGAGGTCGAGCACCTCGGCCACCCGGTCGCCCTTCCGCTCGCCGCGGGGCAGCCCGAAGGCCACGTTGGCGGCGACGTCGAGGTGCGGGAACAGGGCGCCCTCCTGCGGCACGTAGCCCACCCCGCGCCGGCGGGGAGGCACCGGCCGTCCGCCGCCGGACACGGTGGTGCCGGCCACCGCCACCGTGCCCGCGGACGGCACCACGAAGCCGGCGACGACGCGCAGCAGGGTCGTCTTGCCGCAGCCCGAGGGGCCGAGGATCGCGGTGAGGCCGGCGGGCACCACGAGGTCGACGTCGCGCAGCACGTCGCGGTCGCCGTAGCCGGCGCGCAGGCCGCGCACCTCCAGCGCGGGGGCGGTCACCGTCGACCTCCCACGCTCAGCCGGCTCAGCAGCCAGGTCGAGGGCACCGAGAGCAGCACCAGGGCGAGGGCGTACGGCGCAGCCGACCCGTAGGCCACCGACGAGGCGTCGGACCAGAACCGGGTGGCGAGGGTGTCGGTGCCGAGCGGCGAGAGCAGCAGCGTCGCGGTGAGCTCGGTGGCGACGGCGAGCGACACCAGCGCCGCCGCGGCCGCGAGACCGGGCAGGACGAGCGGAAGGGTCACCCGGGCCGCGGCCGACGGGGCCGTGCACCCGAGGCTGCGGGCGACGTCGTCGAGACCCGGCGGCACCAGCTCGAGCGCGGACCGGACGCTCACCACCGCTCGCGGCAGGAACAGGATCACGTAGCCGAGCAGCAGCAGCGCGACGGTCTGGTAGAGCGAGGGGACGGCGCGGATCGAGACGGTCACGAGGGCCAGGGCCACGACGATGCCCGGCAGCGCCGAGGCGGCGTAGGTGCTGCGCTCCACCAGCGTGGTGAGCGGTCCGCGGTGGCGCACGGCCAGCCACACCACGGGGAGCGAGGCGACGGTGGCCAGGGCGCCGGCGGCCACGGCGAGACCGACGGTGGTGGTGGCCGCCTCGACGAGGGCGGCGACGTCGACGCCGGCCGACGACCCGCGCACCAGCCAGCGCAGCAGGCTGACCACGGGCACGCCGACGGCCAGCACGGTGAGCGAGGCGAGGCCGAGGCCCACCAGCGGCGCCCGGCGACCGAGCGGCACGGGCGCCGGCGGGCGGCCGGCACCGGAGCCCACGCGGGCCCGCGACCGCCGTCCGCGCAGCGCCAGCTCGAGACCGAGCAGGCCGAGGCAGAAGAGCGTGAGCACCATCGCGAGCAGCGTGGCCGCGGGCCCGTTGAAGACGGTGGCGTACTGCTGCAGCACCGCGGTGGTGAGGGTCGGGTAGTTGAGGAGCTGGAGGGCGCCGTACTCGGCGAGCAGGTGCAGCCCCACGAGCAGCGCGCCGCCGAGCACGCCGGGTGCGACGGCGGGCAGCGTGACGGTCCAGAAGATCCGGCCCGGGCCGCGGCCGAGCGAGGCGGCCACCTCCTCCAGCGCCGGGTCGAGCCGACGCAGCGCGGCGACGGTCGGCAGGTAGACCAGCGGGTAGTACGACAGCGAGCACCACCATCACCGCGCCGCCGAAGCTCTGCACGGCGTGGGTGAGCGAGACCCAGCCGTAGCCGTTCACGAACGCCGGCACCGCGAGCGGGGCGCACATCAGCGCGTGCCACCAGCCTCGGCCCGGCAGGTCGGTGCGCTCGACCACCCAGGCGGTGGCGACACCGAGGACGACGCTCAGGACGGTGGCGGTGACGAGCAGCCGGGTGGTGTTCCACAGCAGCTCGCCGATCCGCGGTCGCCACAGGAAGTCCCGCGCCTCGCCGAACCCGAGCTCCGACGTCGTCCAGACGACGTAGCCGAGCGGCACCAGCGTCAGCGCCGCCACCGCGATCCCCAGCCCGAGCAGCGGGAGCGGTGCCCGACGCGTCGGCGCGGTCGCGCGACCGAGGCGGCGGGGTGGTGGCGGGGCGAGGACGGTCATGGGCTCAGAGGAAGCCGACCGCGGTCATCAGGTCGACGACGGCCTCGGCGTCGAGGTCGGAGACGTTGACCCGGGGCGGCTCGAGCTCGGAGAAGGGCTTCACCGGCGGGGCGAGCTCGATCGCCGGGTTGAGCGGGTACTCCAGCGCGTAGCTGTCGGCCAGGCCCTGCTGGCCCTGCTCGCCGACGAGGAACTCGACGAACCTCTCGGCGTCCTCGGTGCGGTCGCTCGAGGCGAGCACGCCCGCACCGGAGACGCTCACGAAGGCGCCGGGATCCTGGTTCGGCGAAGAAGTGGAGCGCGCTGTCGTCGCTGACGTCGCCGCCCTCGGCGAGGTCGCGGTACCAGTAGTAGTGGTAGATGATCCCGACGTCGGACTCGCCGGAGTCGACGGCCTCGAGCACCACGTTGTTGCCGTCGTAGACCGTGCCGTTGGCCTTGATGCCCTCGAGCCAGTCCCGGGTGACCTGCTCGCCCTCGAGGTCGAGCATCCCCGCGACGATCGCCTGGAAGTCGGCGCCGGTGGGGGAGAAGGAGAGGCGGCCCTCCCACTCCGGGTCGGCCAGGTCGAGGATCGAGTCGGGCAGCTCGTCGGGCTGCACGGCGTCGGTGTTGTAGACGAGCACCGTCGAGCGGGCCACGAACCCGGTCCACAGCCCGCTGGTGGGCCGGTACTGCGCGGGGATCGGCGACACCAGGTCCTGCGGGGAGCTCCTGGAACAGGCCGGCCGCCTCCACCTGCGACATCGCGGGGGAGTTCTCGGTGAGGAACACGTCCGCGGGCGAGGCGTCGCCCTCCTGGACGAGCTGGTTGGAGAGCTCGAGGTCCTTGCCGTTGCGCAGCTCGACCTCGATGCCGGTCTCCTCGGTGAAGGCCGGTGCCAGCTCCTCCAGCAGCTGCTCGTGCTGGGCGTTGTAGACGACGAGCGCGTCGCCGTCGTCGTCGCCGCTGCAGCCGGTGGTGACCAGCGACGCCCGCCAGCACCAGGGCGAGCGCGGTTGCCGTGCGCCTCATCGAACCTCTTCCGATCAACTAAGGGGAGCCTCACCATAGTTGAAACCGAGCGGATCGCGAACATCGGTCCGGGTACCGGTCGGCAGGGATGAAGCGTGAGGCGGTGGGGGGCATCGGTCCTACAGTGAGCCGGTGCCCCAGCAGCTGACCGTGGTCGTCCTCGCCGCCGGTGGCGGCACCCGCATGAAGTCGAAGACGATGAAGGTGCTGCACCCCATCGGCGGCCGCAGCATGATCGGGCACGTGCTGTCCGCCGTCGAGGCGCTCGAGCCGCACCGCGTGGTCGCGGTGGTGGGCCACCAGCGCGAGCAGGTCGGCCCGCACATCCAGCAGCTGGTGCCGGAGTCGCAGCTGGTGCTCGCCGTCCAGGAGGAGCAGCACGGCACCGGGCACGCGGTGCGGGTGGCGATGGAGGCCCTGCACGCTCGACCGCCGGCGACGCGGCCGAGGGCACGGTGCTCGTGGCCTACGGCGACACCCCGCTGCTCCAGGGCGAGAGCCTGCGCGAGTTCGCCCGCGAGCACGAGGCGGCGCAGCGGGCGGTCAGCATCCTCAGCGGCGTGGTGCCCGAGCCGTTCGGCTACGGCCGGGTGGTGCGCGACGCCGAGGGCGAGGTGCTCGGCATCGTCGAGGAGAAGGACGCCACCGCCGAGCAGCGCGAGATCCGGGAGATCAACTCCGGCATCCTCGCCTTCGACGCGGCGTTCCTCGCTCGACGCGCTGCCGCAGCTGAGGAACGACAACGCCAAGGGCGAGTACTACCTCACCGACATCGTCCGGATCGCCCGCGACGCCGGCCTCACCGTCGGCGCGCACCCGATCGACGACGTCATGCAGACCGAGGGCGCCAACGACCGGGTGCAGCTCGCCGAGCCTCGGCCGCGAGCTCAACCGCCGCATCGTCGAGCGGTGGATGCGCGAGGGCGTCACGGTGATGGACCCCGCCACCACCTGGATCGAGGCCGACGTCGTGCTGGAGCCGGACGTCACGATCCTGCCGGGCACCCAGCTGCTCGGGGCGACCGTCGTCGCCGAGGACGCCGTCGTCGGCCCGGACACCACGCTCAAGGACTGCGAGGTCGGCCGCGGTGCGCGCGTCGTCCGCACCCACGGCGAGCTCGCCGTCGTCGGGGCCGAGGCCACCGTCGGACCGTTCGCCTACCTGCGGCCCGGCACCCAGCTCGGCGCCCGCGGCAAGATCGGCACCTTCGTCGAGACCAAGAACGCCGTGATCGGCGACGAGGCCAAGGTGCCGCACCTCTCCTACGTCGGCGACGCCGAGATCGGCACCGGCACCAACATCGGCGCCGGCACGATCTTCGCCAACTACGACGGCGTCGAGAAGCACCGCACCGTCGTCGGCCGGCACGCCCGCACCGGCTCGAACAACACCTTCGTCGCGCCGGTCGAGATCGGCGACGGCGCCGGCACCGGTGGCGGCACGGTCGTCCGCCGCGACGTGCCGCCGGGCGCGCTCGCGGTCAGCGGCGGCCCGCAGCGCAACCTCGTCGGCTGGGCGGCCCGCCGTCGCGCCGGCACCCGCAGGCCGACGCCGCCGAGGCCGCGGGACACGGGTCGGACCCGGCTGTCGCCGACGGCGACGGTGGGGGAGACTCGGACTGAGATCGAACTCCTGAGGAGCTCTGCGTGACGGGAATCCAGAAGACCACCGAGAAGAACCTGATGGTCTTCAGCGGACGGGCCCACCCCGACCTGTCCCAGGAGGTCGCCACGATCCTCGGCACCCCGCTGGTGCCGACCGCGGCCTACGAGTTCGCCAACTCCGAGATCTACGTGCGCTACGAGGAGTCGGTGCGCGGCTGCGACGCCTTCGTGATCCAGAGCCACACCGCTCCGATCAACGAGTGGATCATGGAGCACCTGATCATGGTCGACGCCCTCAAGCGGGCCTCGGCGAAGCGGATCACGGTGGTCATGCCCTTCTACGGCTACGCCCGGCAGGACAAGAAGCACCGCGGCCGCGAGCCGATCACCGCCCGGTTGGTGGCCGACCTGTTCAAGACCGCCGGCGCCGACCGGCTGATCGCCGTCGACCTCCACGCCGACCAGGTGCAGGGCTTCTTCGACGGTCCCGTCGACCACCTGATGGCGCTGCCGGTGCTCACCGACTACGTCAAGCAGAAGTACGGCGACCAGCTGCTCGCGGTCGTCTCGCCGGACGCCGGCCGGATCAAGGTCGCCGAGCGCTGGTCGTCCCGCCTCGGCGGCGCCCCGCTGGCCTTCATCCACAAGTCGCGCCGCATCGACCGGCCCAACGAGACCGTGGCCAACCGGGTCGTCGGCGACGTCGAGGGCCGACTCTGCGTGCTGGTCGACGACATGATCGACACCGGCGGCACGATCGTGCAGGCCGCCGAGGCGATCATGGACGAGGGGGCGTCGGGCGTCGTCATCGCCGCCACCCACCCGATCCTCTCCGACCCCGCCGTCGATCGGCTCAAGAACTGCCCGGCCACGGAGATCGTGGTCACCAACACGCTGCCGATCTCGCCGGACCGCATGTTCGACAAGCTCACCTGCCTCTCGATCGCCCCGCTCGTCGCGCGCGCGATCCGGGAGGTCTTCGAGGACGGCTCGGTCACCTCGATGTTCGACGGTCACGCGTAGCCGGGTCTCGGATTGGCCGGGGCGGCCGGCGCTGCGTAGGATTCTCAGGTTGCCTCGGCGAGGGAGTGGAAGCTCCGTGATCGACAGGGCCGGCTTGCTGCCGTGCGGTCGACGTCGCCGGGCTCCCGAACCCGTAGCCGTCCAGTACCGACCCTCCCCGAGGAGATCCGCAGCATGTCCGAGACCGAGAAGATCAAGGCCGAGGCCCGCACCGAGTTCGGCAAGGGTGCCGCCCGCCGGATCCGCCGAGAAGACAAGGTGCCGGTCGTGCTCTACGGCCACGGCCTCGCCCCGCAGCACCTCACGCTGCCGGGCCACGAGACGATGATGGCGCTCAAGCACGGCGGCACGAACTCCGTCGTCGAGCTCGACATCGACGGCGAGACCCAGCTGGCCCTCAGCAAGGAGGTCCAGGTCGACCCGATCCGTCGCGTGCTCGAGCACATCGACTTCGTCGCCGTCCGCAAGGGCGAGAAGGTCACCGTCGACATCGACATCCACGTCGTCGGCGAGGCCGTCTCCGAGACCCTCGTGGTCACCGAGAACTCCACCGTGCAGGTGGAGGCCGAGGCCACCAACATCCCGGAGTACATCGAGGTCTCGGTGCAGGGCGCGGACGTCGGCACCCAGGTGCTCGCCTCGCAGCTCGAGCTCCCCGAGGGCACCACCCTGCTCGCCGACGACGACCTGCTGATCGTCAACGTCGTCGCCCAGGTCACGGCCGAGCAGCTCGAGGCTGAGCTCGAGGAGGCCGAGGCCGAGGCCGGCATCGAGCGCGACGACACCGACGAGGAGGTCGCGGCCGAGGCCGAGGCGCGGGCCGCCGAGGGCGACGCCGCTGCCGGCGAGGGCGACGCCTCGTCCGAGGGCAGCAACGACGAGTGACCCCGATCGGCCGGCTCAGGTGGTTCCTGGGCCGGCTGGTCTCACCCGCTCGCGAGCAGCAGGAGTCGCCGATGGCCGCCGGTGAGGTGTGGCTGGTGGTCGGTCTCGGCAACCCCGGCGACAAGTACGCCGGGCACCGCCACAACGTGGGCTACCTGGTCGGCGACGTGCTCGCCTCCCGGATGGGGTCGGGCTTCCGCGCCCACAAGTCGGGCCGCGCCGACGTCGTCGAGGGCCGCTTCGGGCCGCCCGGCGCCGACGCCGCCCCGCGGGTGGTGCTCGCCCGGCCGCGTTCGTACATGAACGAGGTCGGCGGGCCGGTGAAGGCGCTCGCCACCTTCTACAAGGTGCCGCCCGAGCGCATCGTCGCCGTCCACGACGAGCTGGACCTGCCGTTCGGCAACCTGCGCGCCAAGCTCGGCGGCGGCGACAACGGCCACAACGGCCTGAAGTCCATGCGCTCGGCCCTCGGCACCGGCGACTTCCACCGGGTGCGCGCCGGCATCGGCCGCCCGCCCGGCCGCCAGGAGGTCGCCGACTTCGTGCTGTCGGGCTACTCCACGGTCGAGCGCAAGGAGCTCCCGCTCCAGGTCGAGCTCGCCGCCGACGCCGTCGAGTCGCTCGTCACCGACGGCCTCGAGCGGACCCAGCAGCGCTACAACTCGTAGGCAGCACGCGCGACCCGTCCTCGGGCTGACGACGGGCGCCCGCGGGCGTCGGGTCCTACTTCTCAGGCGCTCTGCGACTTCTCGGCCCATGCAGTGCCTGAGAAGTCAGCGAAGTGCCTGATCGGTGCGACGGCTGGGGTTAATGAGACAGGTGGTGGCCGCGCATTGCGCGGACGGCGTGGCGGAGCCCGCCGTTCGTGCGCCGTCCCAGCAGGCCGGGAGAGGCTCGGGGTCAAGGACGGCCGAAGGCCGCCGCGAAGCGGGCGAGCGGAGCGAGTCCTTGACGCTGAGACCCGGCCTGCTACGCGCGCGGCCACAGCCCGGCCGAAGACGTCACTGCGCCGCCAGGTACCGCCGCACACTGATCGGCCGCGGCTGCTCGTAGCCGACCGGCAGGAGCACGTCGCCCAGCGCGGAGAGGTAGTAGACCTCCCAGTGGTAGTAGCCGAAGAACGCGCGGGGACGGCGCTTCATCACCTCGGCGAGCAGGCTCACGCCGCGCACGTAGGCAGGTGGAGTTGTTGTAGGGTAGAGCGCGTTGTCGCGCCCCCGCGGTCCGCGGGCGAAGCTCGTTGGACGCCGAGGTAGCGGCCGGCGGCGAGGATCGAGTCGCGGGGCGAGTCGATGTCGCCGCGGCCCCACCGCGCCCAGGTCTCGGGGATGAACTGCATCGGCCCGCGCGCGCCGGCCACCGACAGCCCGCGGATCCGGCCCATGCCCGGTCTCCACCAGGTTGATCGCGGCGAGGTACTCCCACTCGACGTCGAAGACGGCCTCGGCCTCCCGGTAGTGCGCGAGCAGCCGCCGGGCCGGGGCCGGCCGCACGATGCGCCAGGCGGGCAGGGTGCGGCTCAGCGAGGTGTGCATGGAGCGGAACTCGCGCCGCGAGGCGATGTTGTCGGCCACCACGCCGCGCAGCGCCCGCGGCAGCAGCGCGCGGACGGCGGCGTCCCACTGCGGGGTGGCCCCGAGCTGCCGGTAGGCGAGCTGCTGGAGCCGTCCGGCGCCGGCCAGCGTGCTGAGCGGCGTGCCCCGGTCGGCGATCGGCGGCCTCGGCCACCCGGATCCGGTGCGGCGAGCGCGCGCGGCGTGCGGGCCGGCGGCGGCACGCCGTCGCGGGCGGCCACCAGCACGGCGGGCAGGTCGGACGCCGGTGCCGACGGGGGTGCCGGGTCGGGCCGCGCGGAGCGCGTCGCGGGGCGTCTCCGCGGTCGGCGCCGCGGCCTCCTCGCCGCCGCCGGAGCAGCCCGTGACGAGCGCCGCGAGGGCGGTCGCACAGCACGACGGACCGGCGGAGTGACATCGCCGACCAGCGTACGGACCCCCGGTCACTAGGGTTGCCGGGTGACCGAGACCCCCAGCACGCCGCCCGCCGACGACCACGCCCTCGCCGCCTGGCTCGCCGAGGAGGCCGGCCGCCGGCTCCTCGCAGGTGCGCGAGGAGGGACTCACCGGCCGCGAGCTCAAGGACGCCGGCGACCGCGCCGCCCACGAGCTGCTCGTGCCGGCTGCTCGCCGAGCACCGGCCCGACGACGCCGTGCTGTCGGAGGAGGGCAAGGACGACCGGGTCCGGCTCGGCGCCGATGCGGGTCTGGATCGTCGACCCGCTCGACGGCACCCGCGAGTTCTCCGAGCCGCCGCGCGACGACTGGGCCGTCCACGTGGCCCTGTGGGAGCGCGGCGCGGGCGACGGCAGCACGGGGAGGGCGACCTCACCGCCGGCGCCGTGGCCCAGCCCGCCCTGGGGGAGACCTTCCACTACCGGCGCGCCGCCCGCCGTGCCGGCCCGCACCGCCGAGCGGCTGCGGCTCGCCGTCTCCCGCAGCCGGCCGCCGGAGTTCACCCACGGCCTGGCGCAGCGAGCTCGACGCCGAGCTGGTGCCGATGGGCTCGGCCGGCGTCAAGGTGATGTCGGTGGTGCGCGACGTCACCGACGCCTACGTGCACGCCGGCGGCCAGTACGAGTGGGACAGCGCCGCGCCGGTCGCCGTCGCCCGCGCCGCCGGGCTGTTCACCAGCCGCGTCGACGGCAGCCCGCTGCGCTACAACCAGAGCGACGTCTACCTCCCCGACCTCATCGTGTGCCGGCCCGAGATCGCCGACCGGGTCGTCGGCTGGGTGCGCGCGCCACGACGTCCGTGAGCGGGCCGAGGATCCGGCACGTCCTGCTCGACGCCGACGGGGTGCTGCAGGACCTGCCCGGCGGCTGGTTCGACGGCGTACGAGCCGTAGCTCGGCGACCGCGCCGAGGAGTTCATGCACGGCGTCGTGGCGCCGAGGAGCTGCCGTGCGCTGCGCGGGGAGAGCGACTTCTTCGACCACCCTGACCGCACCACCTGACGGCGTACGGCGTCGACGTGCCGGTCGAGGAGCTGTACCGCCGCGGTGTGGCACCTCGATCGAGCTGGTGCCGTAGCTCGATCGAGCTGGTGCACCGGCTGCGCGCCGCCGGCTACGGCGTGCACCTCGGCTCCAACCAGGAGCGGCACCGGGCGGCCTACATGCGCACCGACCTCGGCTACGACGACCTCTTCGACGTCTCCTGCTACTCCTACGACCTCGGCGTCGCTGAAGCCCGAGCCGACGCTACTTCGACCCGCGCCGTCGCGCGGATCGGCGCCGACCCGGCGTCGGTGCTGTTCGTCGACGACCGCCTCGACAACGTCGAGGGCGCGCGCGTCGGTCGGCCTGGTCGGCGTCCACTGGACCTTCGCTCGAGGGCTCGGGCAAATCGAGTCGCGGCTCGCCCGCACGGTGTGAGGCTCGGCACGATGAGCTGCTTCGTCTCCCACACCACCGTCGACTGCCACGACGCCTACGCCCTCTCGGAGTGGTGGCGTCCCGTGCTCGGGCTACGTCGACCACGACGACGACCCCAACGAGGCCGGCCACGAGGAGTGCCCGATCTACGACCCGGAGACCCAGCACGAGATCCTCTTCATCCAGGTCGCGGACGCCGAGCTGCCGGCCAAGCGCATCCACTTCGACGTCCGGCCGCGCGAGCGCAGCCGCGACGACGAGGTGGCCTGGCTGCTCGAGTACGGCGCCACCGAGGTGGCCGACCACCGCGGCATCCACGGCCCGGGCTCCGGACTGGGTCACCCTGGCCGACCCGGAGGGCAACCAGTTCTGCGTGCTGCGCTCCCGGGCCGAGCTGGAGGCGTCGCCTCAGTCGTCGTAGACGGCGACCTCCGTGGTGTCCATGTAGGTGCACCCGGTGTAGACGTCGGGGCACCCGGACCAGTCCGGCACCTGCGGCGACTGCCATCGTGTAGCTGCACGTGGGTGGTGCCGGGCGCCGGCAGCGAGCGCCGGGACGTCGACCATGAGCGGCCGCGGTCGGCGACGGCCCGAAGGTGCCGGACGCGGCCACCGTCCACGGGCCGGCGGCCGAGGAGCCGACCTCGATCGTGTAGTCGGCGGTCGATGAGCTGCCGGCGTCGCCGCAGGTGGCGGACGGGTCGACGGCGAACGCCGGTGACGGTCGATCGGCTCCGGGAGCTCGATCACGATCGACTTCGGGTCGACGTCGCTCGCGTCGTCGGCCGGGTCGCCGGTGGCGGTGGTCTCGCTGCCCCAGCCGGTGCCGAGCGAGAGGTCGATCGCCGCGCCGGGACCGCAGCCGTACGCCGTGAAGTCGGGCGGGTCGAAGGAGGCGATCGACGCGCCGCCGGACGAGGCCGCCCAGTCGCGGCGCAGCTCGAAGTCGATGCCGGTCTCGTCGCCGTCGACCGTGACGGGCCGGAACTGCGGTCTCGTACCCGGCGGCGAATGCGGCCACCTTCGGGTAGGTGCCCTCGACCAGGCCGTCGATCGTGTAGCCGCCGTTCTGGTTGGTGACGGTGGCGGCGTCCTCGCCCTGACCGGCGACGAGCACCACGGCGCCGGCCAGCGGGCTGCCGTTGGTGTCGGTGACCGTGCCGGAGATTGAACCCTGCGTCGCGCCGGCGGGCGGCGGGACGTGGAAGTCCTCGATCGGCTCCGGGTCGGCGGCGTCGACCGACGCGGCGAAGTAGCCGAAGCCGCGGTGGGCGAAGGCCCGCCACAGCGCGGCCCAGTGCGCCTTGCCGTAGATCGCCTTGTCGGCGGTCAGCATCGCGTCGCGCATGTCGAGCATCGAGGGGTCGGACGGGGCGAGCGACATGGCGGCCGTGACGACCCGCATGGTGACCCGGTGGCCGAGGGCGCGGCGGACGTCCCACATGGTCTGGGCCCACACCTCGCCGGCACCGTGCACCTGGGTGGTGAGCTCGGTCGGGATGTCGCCGTAGGTGTAGCCCCCGCGCCGCGCTGACCCGGGTGCACAGCGGGGCGGTCCTCCGCGATCGGGCAGTCGATCGCCTGGGAACGGGTGTAGGCACGGTTCTTCGACAGGTAGCGGTCGTACATCAGCTCACCGGCGGCGCGGGTGTCGGTGGCGAGCCGCTTGGTGACGAGGTAGTCCATCGAGTAGAAGTCGCCCCACGCCTCGCCCATCGCGCCGGCCTGGTAGCTGTTCAGCGTCGAGTTGCCTCCGGAGTCGACCACGAGCCGGTTCGACAGTCCGTGGGTGTACTCGTGCGCGATGTTGTCGACCGCGTTGGTCGACGACGCCGCGAGGTAGCCCGGTGCCCGGTTGAGGTACATCTGCATGATCGGCGAGGTGCCGTCGGGCGGGGTGTTGAAGTTGGCGTTGTTGACGTGCGAGCCGTCGGGGAGGCCGCTGTCGGTGTCGGCGCCGTCCATGGAGTGCACCAGCACCGGGTCGCCGCCGTCGCGGCGGAAGTTGCCCATCGCCGCCGTGAACCCGAACGGCGCCTTCGACAGCCACTCGGCGAAGGCGCTCGTGTAGTAGAGGCCCTGGACGCCGTCCTGGTTCTTGTTGCGGCGCCACGAGTAGGGCTGGTTGGGGTTCCAGGTGCACTGGAAGGCCTTCGCGCAGAGCACCTGGTTGCGGGCGGTCTTGAAAGGCACGAACCGGAACTGCGCGGCGCGGGGCGCGTTGGGCACCCGCGTCTTCTCGGCGGGCTGCACGGGGTCGTCGTCGTTGACGTCGGCCCACACCGACGCCCAGCGGCCCTTCATCCAGGTGGCGTTGCGCGGCAGGAAGCCACGGCGGAACAGGTCGACGACGCGCTGGGTGCCGCCACGCTGCGGGCCGCGGGCGCCGGGGTAGTTGTCGAACACGAGGCCGTCGCCGCGCTCGAAGTTCATCGGTGCTGTGGCGGTACAGCGTGCGTCCGGTGACGGCGTCGACGACGTGCTGGTAGGCCTCGGCCGCGCCGGCTTGGTGTAGGTGAGCCAGCCGGCGCGCAGACCGCCCGGCGTCGCGAACCACACCTGCTCCGCGGTCGAGCCGTCGCGCAGCTCGGAGGTCTTCCCCCGCACGTCGCGGACGGCGGCCCGGGTGGCGTCGGCGGCGCCCAGCCTCGCGTCGGGGGCGCGGGCCGCGAGGGCGGCGAGGCTGCGCCACCGGGCGCACCCTGGACGGCGATCAGGCGGCCGCGACGGTCGACGTGGGCGCGCAGCCCGTTGCCGAAGACCGGCACGCCGTCGACCTGCTGGACCCACGAGACGTGGGTGATCCCGTTGATGTCGGTGACCTGCTGCCGCTTGACGAGCGTGTCGAGGTCGGCACGGACGAGGCCCAGGCCGGCCAGGTTGTCGCGCACCCAGCCCAGCGCGACGGCGTCCGCAGCCCGTCCGCTGGCACCGGTGAGGAAGCCGGTGCGGTCGGCCACGTGCCGCGGGGTGCCGGTGACGCCGTCGAGCTCGATCTCGGCGTCCGCGCCCAGCCGGCCGGCGAGCTTGGCGACGGCGTCGCCGCGGCGGCCGAGCACCTCGGCGGTGCTGCGCAGCACGGTGCGGCTGGTCACGGTGCGGGCGTCGAAGTTGCCCGGCGTCTCGCCGTGCGCGCCGCCGCCCTGCGACGGCTGCCCGCTTGCCGGCGCCGCCCGGCCCGGAGCGGGGCCGGCTCCGGCGGAGGGTCCGGTGAGGCCGGCGGCGGTGACGGTGAGCAGCACGCCGCCGACGAGGGCCGCCCGGCGCCGGGAACGCGAGGACGAGGTGGTGACGAGCATGGGTCCCTCCCGAGGGCCACGGACCGAGGACCGGCCCGCGGGGACTCTAGGCCGGTCTCGGGGTGGCCGCCACCACTGCTGCTTCCCCGGCTCCCTCCCGGCCGCCACGCTCGACGTAGAGTCGCAACGCCCCGTCTCACCCGTGATCCGGGGCGTTCGTGCTGTCCCGCTCCACCCGGTCCGCCCGAAGGAACCCCCGTGTCGCTCCCCGGCCTCGCCGACGCCGTCCTCGCCGGCCCCGCCTACCGCGCGCTCGGCGCCCGCGCCACCGACACCGCCGAGCGGACCGCCGACCTCACCGGGCCCGCTCGCCGTCCGGCCGTTCGTGGTGGCCGCGCTGGCCCGGGCCGGGCGCTCGGTGCTCGCCGTCACCGCCACCACCCGCGAGGCCGAGGAGCTCACCGAGGCGCTCGGCGACCTGGTCGGCGCCGACGTCGTGGCCCACTTCCCGAGCTGGGAGACGCTGCCGCACGAGCGGCTCAGCCCGCGCAGCGACACCGTCGGCAAGCGGCTCGCCGTCCTGCGACGGCTGCGGCACCCCGGCACCGACGTCGCCAACGGGCCGCTGCGGGTCGTGGTGGCACCGGTGCGCTCGGTGCTCCAGCCGCAGGTGAAGGGGCTCGGCGACCTCGAGCCGGTCGAGCTCGCGCTCGGCGACACGCTGCCGCTCGACGACCTGGTGCGCGGCTCTCCGACGCCGCCTACACCCGGGTCGACCTGGTCGAGAAGCGCGGCGAGTTCGCGGTCCGCGGCGGCCTGGTCGACGTGTTCCCGCCCACCGAGGAGCACCCGCTGCGGGTGGAGCTGTGGGGCGACGACGTCGAGGAGATCCGCTGGTTCTCGGTCGCCGACCAGCGCACGCTGGAGAAGGCCGAGCGGCTGTGGGCGCCGCCGTGCCGTGAGCTGCTGCTCACCGACGACGTGCGCGCGCCGCGCCGCCGAGCTGGGCCGGCAGCACCCGCAGCTGCTCGAGCTCACCGACAAGATCGCCGCCGGCATCGCCGTCGAGGGGATGGAGTCGCTCGCGCCCGCACTCGTCGACGACATGGAGCTGCTCGTCGACCTGCTCCCCGACGACACCCACGTGCTCGTGCTCGACCCCGAGCGGGCCCGCGCCCGCGCCCACGACCTCGTCGCCACCAGCGAGGAGTTCCTCGCGGCGTCGTGGGCCTCGGCCGCCGGCGGCGGCAAGGCGCCCGTCGACCTGGGCGCGGCCTCCTACCGCGAGCTCGGCGACGTCCGCGACCACACCCTCGCCCGGTCCGCCACCGCCTGGTGGACCCTCAGCCCGTTCGGCCTCGACGACGCCACGTCGGGAGACATCGCGCCCGCCCCCACCTACCGCGGCGACGTCGACACCGCGTTCGCGGACGTCGCGCGGTGGAACGCCGACGGGTACCGGGTGGCGATCCTGCACCCCGGGCACGGGCCGGCGCACCGGACCGTCGAGGCGCTGGGGGAGCGTGACGTGCCGGCGCGGCTCGACGAGAGCGGCGCGGTCCAGCCCGGCGTCGTCACGGTGGCGTGCGGGTCGCTCGCCAGCGGCTTCGTCGACGACGCCGACCGGCTCGTCGTGCTCACCGGCGAGGACCTCTCGGGCCAGAAGGGCTCGACCCGCGACATGCGGAAGATGCCCGCCCGCCGCAAGCGGCAGGTCGACCCGCTCGAGCTCAAGGCCGGCGACTTCGTGGTGCACGAGCAGCACGGCGTCGGCCGGTTCGTGCAGATGCGGCAGCGCGAGGTGCAGGGCGCCACCCGCGAGTACCTCGTGCTCGAGTACGGCGCCAGCAAGCGCGGCGGCCCGCCCGACCGGCTCTACGTGCCGGCCGACGCGCTCGACCAGGTGACCCGCTACGTCGGCGGCGAGCAGCCCAGCCTCGACCGGCTCGGCGGCGGCGACTGGGCCAAGCGCAAGGGACGGGCCCGCAAGGCGGTGCGCGAGATCGCGGCCGAGCTCATCAAGCTCTACGCCGCCCGGCAGGCCACCAAGGGATACGCGTTCGGCCCCGACACCCCGTGGCAGCGCGAGCTCGAGGACGCCTTCCCGTTCACCGAGACCCCCGACCAGCTGAGCACGGTCGACGAGGTGAAGTCCGACATGCGGCAGGTCGGTGCCGATGGACCGGCTGGTCTGCGGCGACGTCGGCTACGGCAAGACCGAGATCGCGGTCCGGGCGGCGTTCAAGGCGGTGCAGGACGGCAAGCAGGTCGCCGTCCTCGTGCCGACCACGCTGCTCGTGACCCAGCACCTCGCCACGTTCACCGAGCGCATGTCCGGCTTCCCCGTGGTGGTGAAGGCGCTGAGCCGGTTCCAGACCGAGAAGGAGGCCCGGGAGGTCACGGCCGGGCTGGCCGACGGCAGCGTCGACATCGTGGTGGGCACCCACCGGCTGCTCAACCCCGACATCAAGGTCAAGGACCTCGGGCTGATCGTGGTCGACGAGGAGCAGCGGTTCGGCGTCGAGCACAAGGAGCAGATGAAGCGGCTCCGCACCTCGGTCGACGTGCTGAGCATGAGCGCGACGCCGATCCCGCGCACCCTGGAGATGGCGATCACCGGCATCCGCGAGATGTCGACGATCACCACCCCGCCCGAGGAGCGGCACCCGGTGCTCACCTACGTCGGCGCCTACGAGGACCGGCAGGTGGTGGCCGCCGTCCGCCGCGAGCTGCTGCGCGACGGCCAGGTGTTCTACATCCACAACCGGGTGCAGTCGATCGAGAAGGCGGCGTCGCGGCTGCGCGAGCTGGTGCCCGAGGCGCGGGTCGCGACCGCCCACGGCCAGATGGGGGAGCACCGGCTGGAGCAGGTGATGCTCGACTTCTGGGAGAAGAAGTTCGACGTGCTCGTGTGCACCACGATCGTGGAGTCGGGCCTCGACGTCTCCAACGCCAACACGATGGTCATCGAGCGGGCCGACACCCTCGGCCTCTCGCAGCTGCACCAGCTGCGCGGCCGCGTCGGCCGCAGCCGCGAGCGCGCCTACGGCTACTTCCTCTACCCGGCCGAGAAGCCGCTCACCGAGACCGCCCACGAGCGGCTCGCCACCCTCGCCCAGCACTCCGACCTCGGCGGCGGCATGGCGATCGCGATGAAGGACCTCGAGATCCGCGGCGCGGGCAACCTGCTCGGCGGCGAGCAGTCCGGCCACATCGCCGACGTCGGCTTCGACCTCTACGTGCGGCTGGTCGGCGAGGCCGTGCAGGAGTTCCGCGGCGACGAGGGCGACCAGCTCGACGAGGTGCGGATCGAGCTGCCGGTCGACGCCCACCTGCCCTACGACTACATCCCCAGCGAGCGGCTGCGGCTGGAGATGTACAAGCGGCTGGCCGAGGTGCGCACCGACGAGGACGTCGACCTGCTCGCCGAGGAGATGGTCGACCGGTACGGCGAGCCGCCGGTCGAGGTGGTCTCGCTCCAGCTGGTGGCCCGGTTCCGCGCCCGCGCCCGGCAGGCGGGCATCGCGAGGTCACGATCGCGGGCCGCAACGTGCGGTTCTCCCCGGTGCAGCTCAGCGACTCCCGCACCGTCCGGCTCAAGCGACTGCACCCCAAGGCCGTCGTCAAGGACGCCGTGGGCACGGTGCTCGTGCCGCGGCCGATGACGACCGGCCTGGGTGGCAAGCCGATCGACGGGATCGCCCTGCTTGAATGGGCGCGCGGAGTGATCGACTCCGTCCTCGACCCGAAGGAGAAGTAGCGGTGTCTCGACGAGTGACCGTCGGCACGGCCCTCGCGGCCGCCGTCCTCGGCGCCGGCTCCGGGTGCGGCGTCACCGGCACCGACTTCCGGCCCGGCGTCGCCGCCAGGTCGGCGACGACCGGGTCTACGACCGACGACGTCGACGACGCCGCCGACGACGCCTGCGACTACTTCACCGACCAGGAGCAGCGACGAGGCGTTCCCGAAGTCGCAGCTGCGCGGCGAGCTGCTGCAGACTCGTCGTCCAGCGGCGGCGATCGAGCAGCTGCTGCGACGAGCGCCGAGGTCGCCGCGCCGGCCGTGCCGGCGTCCTCGATCGACGACTTCGTCGACCAGCAGTTCGCCGGCGCCACCGAGCGCCAGGCCGACGGCCTGGAGCACCGGTCGCCGAGGCGGTGCTGGTCGTGCAGTCGGGCCTGACCGCCCTCGGCACCGCGCTGCTCACCGAGGAGGGCACGCCGGTCGACCCGAGCCAGCCCGACGCCGCCGTCCAGCGCGGCTTCGAGGAGCTCTCGGCGTGGCTGCTCGACAACGACGTCGAGCTCAACCCGGTCTACGGCGTCGCGCTCGACGACGACGGGCAGCTCACTCGCCGACGCCGACGACACCTCGGTCGTGGTGAGCGACGAGGCCCGCTTCGGTGGCCTCCCCGATCCCGGCCGCCGAGCCCGACGAGGAGCGGCAGGCCTACGTCGACGGACCTCCCCGCCAGCCAGACCTGCGGCTGAGCCGGTGAGCGGGGCGGAGCCCGCCTCGGGCGAGCCGCTGCTGGAGTTCCTCGCCGTCATGCGCCGGCTGCAGGTGGAGTGCCCGTGGAAGGCCGAGCAGACCCACGCGTCGCTCGTGCCCTACCTGCGCGAGGAGACCGAGGAGCTCGCCGAGGCCATCGAGCACGGCACGCCGGAGCAGGTCTGCGACGAGCTCGGCGACCTGTTGCTCCAGGTGTTCTTCCACTCCGTCCTGGCCGAGCAGACCGGCGCGTTCACGATCGACGACGTCGCCGCCGGCGTCACCGCCAAGATGCGCCGCCGCAACCCGCACGTCTTCGACCCCGCCTCCCTCGGCCGCCCCGCCGACGCCCCACCCCTCACCGCCGCCGAGGTGAACGAGATCTGGCAGGCGGTCAAGCGGGCCGAGCGCTGACCCTCCCGCCCCGTGAATCCCCGGTTCACCGGTGATTCCCTGACTTCTCGGCCTCTGCAGTGCCTGAGAAGTCAGCGAAGTGGCTGAGAAGTACGGGTGTAGCACCGTCGACCGCCGGACGGCCGACCCGTCGCGGCGGCGATGTCACTACGCTGGCCGGGTCCCACGAACCCCACCTCAGGAGCGACCCGTGGCAGCCATCGAAGCCGTCGGAGCACGCGAGATCCTCGACTCGCGCGGCAACCCCACCGTCGAGGTCGAGGTCGTCCTCGACGACGGCACGTTCGCCCGGGCCGCCGTGCCGAGCGGCGCCTCCACCGGCGAGTTCGAGGCCGTGGAGCTGCGCGACGGCGGCGACCGCTACCTCGGCAAGGGCGTGGGCACGGCGGTCGAGGCCGTCATCCAGACCATCAGCCCGGCGCTGGAGGGGCTCGACGCCGACGACCAGCGGATCGTCGACCAGGTGATGCTCGACCTCGACGGCACGCCCAACAAGGCCACGCTCGGCGCCAACGCCATCCTCGGCGTCTCGCTCGCCGTCGCCCGCGCCGCGGCCGACTCCGCAGGCCTGCCGCTGTACCGCTACGTCGGGCGGCCCGAACGCCCACCTGCTGCCCGTGCCGATGATGAACATCCTCAACGGCGGGGCGCACGCCGACACCAACGTCGACGTGCAGGAGTTCATGATCGCCCCGATCGGCGCCCCCACGTTCCGCGAGGCGGTGCGCACCGGCGCCGAGGTCTACCACGCGCTCAAGGGCGTGCTGAAGAAGCGCGGACTCGCCACCGGCGTCGGCGACGAGGGCGGCTTCGCCCCCGACCTCGAGTCCAACCGCGCCGCGCTCGACCTCATCGCGGAGGCGGTCGAGAAGGCCGGCTACCGGCTCGGCACCGACGTCGCGCTCGCGCTCGACGTCGCCGCCTCGGAGTTCTGCGAGGGCGGCACCTACACCTTCGAGGACCAGCCCAAGACGGCAGGCGACATGACCGACTACTACGCCGGCCTGGTCGCGGACTACCCGATCGTCAGCATCGAGGACCCGCTCGACGAGAACGACTGGGACGGCTGGAAGCAGATCACCGATCGGCTCGGCGACCGCGTCCAGATCGTCGGCGACGACCTGTTCGTCACCAACGTCGAGCGGCTGCAGCGCGGCATCGACGAGGGCTCCGCGAACGCGCTGCTGGTGAAGGTCAACCAGATCGGCTCGCTCACCGAGACCCTCGACTCCGTCGCGCTGGCCCACCGCAACGGCCTGCGCTGCATGATGAGCCACCGCTCCGGCGAGACCGAGGACACCACGATCGCCGACCTCGCCGTCGCCACCGACTGCGGTCAGATCAAGTCCGGCGCGCCGGCCCGCTCCGACCGCACCGCGAAGTACAACCAGCTGCTGCGGATCGAGGAGGAGCTCGGCGACGCCGCCCGGTACGCCGGAGCCGCCGCTTTCCCGCGTTTCCAGCGCTGATCCGCCGCCGGCGCGGGCGAGGATGGGCGGCATGCCCGCCGACCGTCGCCCCGCGCGCGGCGGACGGCCCTCCCCGCGCGGCCGGCCGGGCGGCAACGGCAGGACCGGCAGCACGCGGCGACGCACTCCGTCCGGGCCCGCCGCACGGCCCCGCCCGTCGGCGACGGTCGCTCGGCGCCCGGACGACGAGCCGCCCTCGACCACCCGGCTCACCGGGCGGATGGGCGTCCTCGTCCTCGTGCTCGCCGTGCTCGCCGTCAGCTACGCCTCCTCGCTGCGCGCCTACCTCCAGCAGCGGGGCGAGATCGAGGAGTACCAGCGCACCATCGCCGAGCGGCGCCTCGACATCGCGGCGCTGGAGCGGGAGAAGCGGCGCTGGGAGGACCCCAACTTCGTGCGCGCCCAGGCCCGCGAGCGGCTCGGCTACGTGATGCCGGGCGAGACGCCGTTCGTCGTGCTGCAGGACGGCGAGCCGCTGGAGGCCGAGAGCGAGCTCACCGACCCCGACTCGGTGGCCCCGGAGCCGCCGGTGGCGTGGTGGGACACCGCCTGGGAGTCGGTCGAGATCGCCGGCGACCCGCAGCGCCGCACCCGCCCACCCCTGACCCGTGTCGGCGCCCCGGCGAGCCCTGGCGGAAACTGACGGGTGTGATCGACCACCACGACGAGCAGGTGGTGCACGCCCAGCTCGGCCGCCCCCCGCGCGCCGTCCACGGCGTGGCCCACCGCTGCCCGTGCGGCCACCCCGACGTCGTCGCCACCGAGCCGCGGCTGCCGGACGGCACGCCGTTCCCGACCACCTTCTACCTCACCTGCCCGCGGGCGGCCTCGCTCATCGGCACCCTCGAGGGATCGGGGCTGATGAAGGAGATGCAGGAGCGGCTCGGCGAGGACGCCGACCTGGCCGCCCGCTACCGCGCCGCCCACGAGGCCTACCTCGCCGCACGGGCCGCGCTGGGCGAGGTGCCCGAGATCGACGGCGTCTCGGCCGGCGGCATGCCCGACCGGGTCAAGTGCCTCCACGTGCTCGCCGGCCACGCGCTCGCCGCCGGCCCGGGCGTCAACCCGCTGGGCGACGAGGTGCTCGAGCGGCTCGGCGACTGGTGGGCCTCAGGGCCCTGCGTGGCGCCGTGACCGCCCCGATCGCCGCCGTCGACTGCGGCACCAACACGATCAAGCTGCTCGTCGCCCGACCCGACGGCGCCGGCGGGCTCGACGACGTGGTGCGCGAGTCGACGGTGGTGCGACTCGGGCAGGGCGTCGACCGCACCGGCCGGCTCGACGACGAGGCGCTGGCCCGCACCTTCGAGGCGGTCGAGCGGTACGCCGCGACCTGCCGCGAGCACGGGGTGGGGCGGATCCGGTTCTGCGCCACCTCGGCCACCCGCGACGCCAGCAACGCCGCGGCGTTCGGCGACGGCGTCGAGCAGCGGCTCGGGGTCCGGCCGGAGGTGCTCACCGGCACCGAGGAGGCCGCGCTCTCGTTCGCCGGCGCGGTGCGGCACCTGCGCGAGCAGCCGGAGACGCCGGTGCTCGTGGTCGACATCGGCGGCGGGTCAACCGAGCTGATCCTCGGCTCCACCGAGCCCGAGGAGTCGCTACTCGATGGACGTCGGGTCGGTGCGGCTTCACGAGCGCCACGTGTCCGGAGACCCGCCCACCGAGCGCGAGATCGCCGCGGTGGTGGCCGACGTCGACGCCGCCCTCGACGCACTGCACCGTCGACCCGTCCCGCGCCGTCACCGTCGTGGGCGTCGCCGGCACGATCACCACCGTGCGCCGCCGCCGTGCTCGACCTGCCCGGCTACGACCGTGACGCCATCGACCAGGCGGTGCTCGCCGTCGACGACGTGCACGCCGCGGTCGACCGGCTCGTCGCCATGACCGTCGCCGACCGCACCGCGCTCTGCCGTACATGCATCCCGGCCGGTCGGACGTGATCGGCGTCGGCGCACTCGTGCTCGGCCGGGTGCTGCGCCGCACGCGGGCGTCGTCGCTGGTGGTCAGCGAGTCCGACATCCTGGACGGCATCGCGTGGTCGATCGCATGACCCGCCCCGCTGTCCCCGCCGACATCCCCGGCCTCGACGCCCGGATCGTCGCGTGCCGCCGCTGCCCGCGGCTCGTGCGCTGGCGCGAGAAGGTGGCGCGGGAGAAGCGGGCGGCGTTCGCCGACCAGACCTACTGGGGCCGCCCGGTGCCCGGCTTCGGGGTCGCCGACCCGTCGGTGCTCGTCGTCGGGCTGGCGCCCGCCGCGCACGGTGCCAACCGCACCGGCCGGATGTTCACCGGGGACCGCTCCGGCGACTGGCTCTTCGCCTCGATGTTCCGCGTCGGGCTGGCCAACCAGCCCACCGCCGTCAGTGCCGACGACGGGCTGGCCCTGCGCGGGGTGCGCATCGTCGCCGCGGTGCGGTGCGCCCCGCCCGACAACAAGCCGACCACCGAGGAGAAGCGCACCTGCGCCACCTGGCTCGACCACGAGCTGCGGTTGGTGGCACCGCACGTGCGGTGCGTGGTGGCGCTGGGGTCGATCGGGTGGGACGCCGCCCTCGCCGCCGTCCGCCGGGCCGGCTGGGCGGTGCCGTCGCCCAAGCCACGGTTCGGCCACGGCGCCGAGGCGGTGCTCGGTGCGCCGCACGGTGACGTCGTGCTCCTCGGCAGCTACCACCCGAGCCAGCAGAACACCTTCACCGGCAAGCTCACCGAGCCGATGCTCGACGCCGTGCTGGGGCGGGCGGCGTCGTTCGTCACGGCATGATGGCCTCGCCGCCCCCGTATCCCAACCGGTAGAGGAAGTCGCCTTAAAAGCGATTCAGTCTGGGTTCGAACCCCAGTGGGGGCACGGGCTGTGCCCGGGGGGACCCGACGGTGCAGAGTCGTCGTCATGAGCCACCAGCACGGCCACGACCACGGCCCCAGTGACAGCGACTCCGGCAGCGACTCCGGCAGCGACACCGACCTGCGACAGATGTTCACCCAGGAGTACTGGGACGAGCGCTACTCCTCCTCCCAGCGAGTCTGGTCCGGCAGGCCGAACCAGCGGCTGGTCGAGGAGGTCGCCGACCTGGCGCCCGGCACGGCGATGGACGTCGGCTGCGGCGAGGGTGCCGACGTCGTCTGGCTCGCCGGCCGGGGCTGGACGGTCACCGGCGTCGACGTCTCCGGCGTCGCACTGGAGCGTGCCGAGCGGCACGCCGTCGAGGCGGGCGTGGGGGAGCGGACGTCGTGGGTGCGCGCCGACGTGTTCGCGGGCGACCCGCTGCCCGGCGGCTTCGACCTCGTGACCGCCTCGTTCGTGCACGTGCCGCCCGACGACTTCGACTCCGTGTACGGCTCCCTCGCCAGCTCGGTGGCCCGCGGCGGGTCGCTGGTCGTCCTGGCCCACCACCCCGACGACACCCACACCGGCCTGCGCAACGCCGACCTGGCCGCCCTGCTCTTCGCCCCGGACGCCGTCACCCGGCTGCTGCCCGAGGCGGAGTGGGAGGTCGTCACCGCCGACGTCCGCGAGCGCGAGCAGGTGCACGAGGGGGAGACGTTCGTCGTGAGCGACACCGTCGTGCGCGCGGTCCGGCGGGGCTGAGCCGCCCAGGCTGCCGAAAACGCCCGGCCCGGCCCGGATCGGGCGCGAAGGCGGCGGGAGCGGGAACGAACGGGGCGCGTGCGGCGTTCCACCATGTGAAGGCCCGTCTACGATGGGTCGTAACGGGTGAGCCGCCAGCGTGGCGGTCACCAGGCCTCCAAGGAGGAGACCATGCAAAGCAACAACCCGGTGTTCCGCCGGTCGGAGGAATTCAACCGAACCGGCGCCCAGTATCCCCAGCAGGGCTACGCCGGCTACCCGAACCAGCCGCAGCCCGGCTTCGAGCCCGGCTACGCCGGTCTCGACGGCAACGGCCCCCAGGCGCCGGTCCGGTCGGCGCCGATGACCATCGACTCGGTCGTGCAGAAGACCGCGATCACGCTCGGTGTGGTCGTGGTCGACGGCGCTCGCCACCTGGATCCTCACCCCGGGCGTCGACCAGGACACCGTCCCTGCCGACCTCGGCCCGCTGTTCGCGGCCGTCACGATCGGCAGCCTGGGCGCGTTCGCGCTCTCGATGGTCAACGCGTTCAAGCGGGTGGTGAGCCCGCCGCTCGTCATCGCGTTCGCCGCGCTCGAGGGTGTCGCCCTCGGCGCCATCAGCAAGCTGTTCAACATCGCCTACGACGGCGGTGTCGTCCAGGGCGCCGTCATCGGCACGTTCGCCGCGTTCGCCGGCACGCTGGCCGCCTACAAGTTCTTCAACATCAAGGTCGGCGCCAAGTTCCGGATGTTCGTCATCGCCGCCGTGTTCGGCATGGTCGGCCTGTCGCTGATGGAGCTCGTGCTGAGCGCGTTCGGCAGCCGAGATCGGTCTGTTCGGCGTGAGCGGCCTCGGCATGCTCACCGCCTTCGCCGGCCTGGTGCTCGGCGTGTTCATGCTGATCCTCGACTTCGACTTCGTCGAGCAGGGGATCGCCAACCAGATCCCGGAGCAGGAGTCGTGGCGCGCCGCGTTCGCGATGACCGTGAGCCTGGTCTGGATCTACACCAACCTGCTGCGCATCCTGGCGTTCTTCAGCTCGGACTGACCCAGCGGTAGCCCGCACACCGGCCCGTCGCCCCTCGTGGGTGGCGGGCCGGTGGCGTTCGCTAGCCCTCGGAGGCCTCGGGAGCCTGCGCGGCGACCTGCGGACGGCGGCGGCGGTGGCGCAGCTCGACCAGCCGGTCGCGGACGCCGACCCGGCCGCCGGCGACCCGTCGCCGGAGCCGTCCAGCTCGGTGCCGGGCTGGTTGACGGCACGCATCGCGGCCCGGCCGACCGGCATCACGCCCTCGCCGCGGTAGGTCTCGGGCTCGCTCCTCGTCGTCGGGGGCGAGGCCGAGGGCGGCGAGCACCGAGGGGAGCAGCAGGCGGGCCAGCGCGCGGTAGCCCTCGGCCGACGGGTGGAACTGGTCGGGACCGAACAGCAGCGCGGGCGCGGCGGCGAACTCGGGGCCGAGGATCGAGCCCAGCGACACCGTGCGCCCGCCCTCGCGGATCACCGAGATCGTCTGGGCGGCGGCCAGCCGGCGCGACCAGGCGCGGGCCACCTGCCGCAGCGGGCGGCGCCAGCGGCTGGATGGTGCCGAGGTCGGGGCAGGTGCCCACGACGACGGCGACCCCGGCCGCGCGCAGCCGGTGCACGGCGTCGGAGAGGTGCCGCACCGACTCGGCGGGCAGCGTCACGTGGGTCACGTCGTTGGCGCCGATGAGGAGGACCGCCAGGTCGGGCTCGATGAGGAGCGCCCGCTCGACCTGCGGCCGCAGGTCGGACGACATCGCCCCGACGACGCAGAAGGTGCCGAGGTAGACCCGGCGGTCGCCGTGCTCGGCCACGCCGCTGGCGAGGATCGCCCCGGGCGTCTCCTCGACCCGGTCGACGCCGTAGCCGGCCGCGCTCGAGTCGCCCAGCAGGGCCACGGTGAGGGCCGGCCCGGGCCGGCCGCGGCCGTACCAGCCGGTGGCGTTCGGCACCGGGTCGGGCAGCGATCTCGCCGATGGTCTGCGGGCCAGCTTGGCCTCCACCTTGAGGAGCGCCCCGACCCCGCCGCTCAGCAGCGCCAGCCCGCCGCTCGCCGACGCGACGCCGAGCGCGAGCTTGCGAGCGTCGGTCCCCACGTCGGCAACTCTACGAACTCGCCAGTAACTATCTAGATTGCGGGGGTGCAGTACGCGAACTCGGTCCTCGACCTGATCGGCAACACCCCGCTGGTGCGGCTCTCCCGCACCCTCGACCTGCCCGAGGGCGGCCCGCTGGTGCTCGCCAAGGTCGAGTACCTCAACCCCGGGCGGCTCGGTGAAGGACCGGATCGCGACCCGGATGGTCGAGGCCGCCGAGGCCTCCGGCGAGCTGCAGCCGGGCGGCACGATCGTCGAGCCGACGTCGGGCAACACCGGCGTCGGGCTCGCCATGGTGGCCCAGCAGAAGGGCTACCAGTGCGTCTTCGTGTGCCCCGACAAGGTCAGCGAGGACAAGCGCAACGTGCTGCGGGCCTACGGCGCCGAGGTCGTCGTCTGCCCCACCGCGGTGGCGCCGGAGCACCCCGACTCCTACTACAACGTCTCCGACCGGCTGGCCTCCGAGCCCGGCGCCTGGAAGCCCGACCAGTACTCCAACCCGCACAACCCGCGGTCCCACTACGAGACCACCGGGCCGGAGATCTGGGAGCAGACCGAGGGCCGGATCACCCACTTCGTGACCGGCATGGGCACCGGCGGCACGATCAGCGGCGTCGGGCGCTACCTCAAGGAGCAGAACCCGGGCGTGCAGGTGGTCGGTGCCGACCCCGCCGGCTCGGTCTACTCCGGCGGCACCGGGCGCCCTACCTCGTGGAGGGCGTCGGCGAGGACTTCTGGCCCGACACCTACGACCGCGACGTCGCCGACCGGGTGATCGAGGTCAGCGACGCCGACTCCTTCGCGTTCACCCGCCGGCTCGCGCGCGAGGAGGCGCTGCTGGTCGGCGGCTCCTGCGGCATGGCCGCCTTCGCGGCCCGACAGCTCGCCCACGAGCTGGCCGCAGACCCCCGAGGGCCGCGACGCCGTCGTCGTGGTGCTCCTGCCGGACTCCGGCCGCGGCTACCTCACCAAGATCTTCAACGACGAGTGGCTCTCGCAGTACGGCTTCGCCACCGGCGCCCCGGCGGCCTCGCGCACCGTGGGCGAGGTGCTGCGCGGCAAGACCGGCCGGCTCCCCGACCTCGTGCACACCCACCCCTCGGAGACCGTGGCCGAGGCGGTGGCGATCCTCCAGGAGTACGGCGTCTCGCAGATGCCGGTCGTGCGCGCCGAGCCGCCGATCGTGGCCGCCGAGGTGGCGGGCTCGGTCTCCGACCGCACCCTGCTCGACGCCCTCTACGCCGGCTCGGCGCGGCTCACCGACCCGGTGGAGCAGCACATGTCGCCGCCGCTGCCCACCATCGGCTCCGGCGAGGACACCAGCGCCGCGGTGGCGCTCCTCGAGGGAGCCGACGCCGTCCTCGTGCACGACGACGGCAAGCCCGTCGGCGTGCTCACCCGGCAGGACCTGCTGGCCCACCTCGCCCACGCCTGACGAGGTCGTCGTCAGCGCCTGAGCCGCGTTTGAGGCTTGGTTGAGGCGGTTCTTGAGGGTCCCTTGAGGCTCGGCTGCCGCTGTTACCGAACCCTGTCGAAGCCGTGCACGGCGCGTGCCCCGAGCGTGGCGCGGGTCTCCGTAGTGTTCTGGGTGTCGGAGGGTTCCGGGGGGAAACCACCGACAACGACACCGCCGGGCTGGGGGGCCCGGCATGTGTCGACCGACAGTGATGGACCTGCTCGGCGCCTCCATGGGGAGCGCCTCGAGCAGGTCCTCCTGTCTTTTGGTCGTCGCTCTTAGCCCGAAAGGGTGAAGGCCCCCCGTCGGCGTCTGCGACACGGTGGGCCGCCTACGAGGCGGCCGTCGGACGCGGTCGATGCGGGGGTGCCGCGGCGGGTGTGGGAGTTCATCAACGAGCGCAAGGGCTCGATCGCCTTCAACACCTACCAGCACGCCAGCCTGGTGCTCCAGGCGGTGCTCGTCGCCACGATCATCGCCGTGCTGCTCGCCGTCCTGATCACGAGGACGCCGCGGCTGGCGGGCGTGGCCAACGTGGTGAGCGCGATCGGGCTCACCATCCCGTCGTTCGCGCTGATCGGCCTGCTGCTGCCGATCACCTCGATCGGCCCGACGACGGGCTTCGTGGCGGTGGCCTTCTACGCCGTCCTCCCGATCCTGCGCAACGCGGTGGTCGGGCTCCAGGGCGTCAACCCGACCCTGCTGGAGTCCTCCCGCGGCATGGGGATGAGTGAGCTCACCTCGCTGTGGCGGGTGCGCCTGCCGCTCGCGTGGCCGGTGATCCTCGCCGGCGTGCGCACCTCGACCCAGATGTCGATGGGCGTGGCCGCGATCGCCGCGTACGCCCTCGGCCCCGGCCTCGGCGGCTACATCTTCACCGGCCTCACCCAGATCGGCGGGGCGAACGCCATCAACTACGCGGTGGTCGGCACCGTCGGCGTGGTGGTCGTGGCGCTCGTCGCCGACGCCCTGCTCCTCCTCCTCGGCCGACTCACCATCTCGAAGGGAATCCGGGCGACATGACCAGCGCACCTGAGCAGTCGACCGAGCACGAGCGACGGGCACCCGCGGCCGAGGTCAGTGGCGCGGAGATCGTGCTCGACGACGTCGTCAAGCAGTACCCCGGCCAGAAGACGCCCGCCGTCGACAAGCTCTCGCTCACCATCCCCGCCGGCGAGATCGTGATGTTCGTCGGCCCGTCCGGCTGCGGCAAGACGACGTCGCTGAAGATGATCAACCGGCTGATCGAGCCGACGTCCGGCACGATCCGCATCGACGGCAACGACGTGCGCGAGCAGAGCGAGACCGAGCTGCGCCGCCACGTCGGCTACGTGATCCAGGGCGGCAGCCTGTTCCCGCACATGACGGTCGCGAAGAACATCGCGATCGTGCCGAAGCTGCTCGGCTGGGACGCCAAGCGCATCGACGCGCGGGTCGACGAGCTGCTCGACCTGGTGGGCCTCGACCCCGCGCGCTACCGCGACCGCTACCCCCGCGAGCTCTCCGGCGGCCAGCAGCAGCGCGTCGGCGTCGCCCGCGGGCTCGCGGCCGACCCGCCGGTGATCCTGATGGACGAGCCGTTCGGCGCCGTCGACCCGATCACCCGGCAGCGGCTGCAGGACGAGCTGCTCAGCATCCAGCGCGAGCTGCGCAAGACGATCGTCTGCGTCACCCACGACATCGACGAGGCGATCAAGCTCGGCGACCGGATCCTGATCCTCCAGGAGGGCGCGCAGATCGCGCAGTACGACACCCCCGAGGTCGTCCTCAGCGCCCCCGCCAACGACTTCGTGGCCGACTTCGTCGGCGCCGGCTCCTCGCTCAAGGCGCTGAGCCTCGCCCGGATCGCCGAGGTCGAGCTGCGCAAGCCCGCCACCGCCACCATCGGCGAGGCGACCGCCGAGCGTGCGGCAGCGGCTCGAGGCCGCCGGCGAGCGCAGCGTCGTCGTGCTCGACGACCGGGGCCGGCCGGTCGGCTGGCCGTGGCTGCGGCAGCTCAAGGGCGACACGATCGTGGAGCCGATCGAGGACCTCGTGAACCTCGACCACCGGGCCACCCTCAACGACGCGCTCGACACGATGCTGTCGAGCAGCCACGGCGGCGCCGTCGTCACCGGCGACCGCGACCAGTACCTCGGCGTCGTCGACTTCGACGCGGTCACGGAGTACATCCGCGCCCTGGAGTCGGAGCATGAGTGACGTCGCCGGAGCGTCCCGCGCTCGAGATCGGAGGCGCCGGGCGAGGAGCGACGCTCCCGGTGGCGCCTGGACCGCGAGACCGCGCTCATGCTCACGGTGCCGCCGGTCCTGGTGCTGCTGGTGTTCGCGGGCTACGTCATCTGGCGGCAGACGGCCGACCTCGACGACACCGAGCTGCGGCAGCTGGCGTGGGGCACGATCCTCGACCAGATCTGGGACCACACGAAGCTGACCTTCGTGACGTCGGCGCTCGTCGTGGTCATCGCCGTGCCGCTGGGCATCATGCTCACCCGCGGCAAGCTCAGCCGGCTCTCGCCGCTCGTGTCGGCATCGCGAACGTCGGCCAGGCCGCGCCGTCGATCGGGCTGGTCGTGCTGCTCGCGATCTGGGTCGGCTTCGGGTTCTGGACGGCGGTCCTCGCCCTCACGCTCTACGGGCTGCTGCCCGTGCTGCGCAACACGATCACCGGCCTGCAGGGCGTCGATCCGACGCTGGTGGAGGCCGGCGCGGGGCCTGGGCATGTCGTCGGCCTCGGTGCTGCTCCGCGTCGAGCTGCCGCTCGCGCTGCCGGTGATCATGACCGGCGTCCGCACCGCGCTGGTGCTGGTCGTCGGCACCGCCACGCTGGCCACGTTCATCAACGGCGGCGGCCTCGGCGCCACGATCAACTCCGGCATCACGCTGTTCCGGTTCTCGGTGATGATCGCCGGCGCCGTGCTCGTCGCCCTGCTCGCCCTCACCATCGAGTGGCTCGGCCGGCTCCTCGAGGTGCTCGTCAAGCCGAAGGGGATCTGAGATGTCGCGTGCCAGGAGGCTGCTCGCGGCGCTCGCCGCGGCCACCCTCGGCCTCTGGCTGGCCGGCTGCGGCCTGGCGACCTCCGGCGGCAACGTGCCGGAGGGCACGCTCGCGGGCCCGCTGGAGGACGCGCCGAGCCTGGACGGCGCCGAGATCTCGATCGGGTCGAAGAACTTCTCCGAGAACATCCTGCTGGGCAAGATCGCGCTGATCCTGCTCAAGTCGGCCGGCGCCGAGGTCACCGACCTCACCAACATCCCCGGCAGCGCCTCGGCCCGGCAGGCCCACCTGACCGGCGACATCGCCGCGATGTGGGAGTACACCGGCACCGGCTGGCTGGTCTACCTCGGCGAGCCGAAGCCGATCCCGGACGAGCAGAAGCAGTACGAGGCGGTGCGGGACGCCGACCTCGAGCAGAACGACCTGGTCTGGCTGCCGCCGGCGCCGATGAACAACACCTACGCCTTCGCCGTCACCGCGGAGTCGGCGAAGAAGTACGGCATCACGAAGTCCTCGGAGATCACGAAGGTGCCGGTCGACGAGCGGACCTTCTGCGTGGAGTCGGAGTTCCAGAACCGCGCCGACGGTCTCGAGGGCTTCCTCAAGACCTACGAGGTGCCGCTCGGCGCCCCGAAGGGCGTGCCCGACGGCAACATCCAGACCTACCAGACCGGCGCGATCTACGACGCCACGGCGTCGGGGGAGTGCGTGTTCGGCGAGGTGTTCACCACCGACGGCCGGATCCTCGCCCTGGACCTGAAGGTGCTCGAGGACGACCGGCAGTACTTCCCGAAGTACAACGTCTCGCTGGTGCTCCGCAAGGGCCTCTACGAGGAGTACCCCGAGATCGAGGACATCGTCGGCCCGGTCGCCGAGAAGCTCACCGACGAGGTGCTCCTCGAGCTCAACGCCAAGATCGACGTCGACGGCCAGGAGCCCACCGAGGTCGCCGACGACTGGCTCCGCGACGAGGGCTTCATCGCCTGAGCACCCGCACCCCCTAGAGTGAGAACACGTTCTAGTTCTAAGGGGGCGGCATGACGGCGACACCGATCGACGGGTGGTTCCGGACCGATCCGGAGCCCGCGCTGGTGGGCTCGCGGTGCGCGGCGTGCGCGTCGGTGTTCTTCCCGCCGGTGGCCGAGGAGTCGTTCTGCCGCAACCCGGCGTGCGACGGCACCGCGTTCGAGTCGGTGCCGCTGTCGCGGCGCGGGCGGGTCTGGAGCTACACCGATGCGCAGTACCAGCCCCCGCCGCCCTACCAGGCGCCCACCGACCCGTTCGAGCCGTTCGCGCTCGCGGCCGTCGAGCTGCCCGAGGGGATGACGGTGCTCGGCCAGGTGGCGCACGGGTACGGCGTCGCCGACCTCGCCGTCGGGGCCGAGGTCGAGCTGGTGGTCGAGCCGCTCGACGACGAGCTGCACGTGTGGCGCTGGAAACCTGTCGTCGAGCTGGGCGCGGAGTCCGACCAGTGAGCGGGGTCGCCGTCGCCGGCGTCGGCATGCACCCGTGGGGCAAGTGGGGCCGCAGCTTCGTGCAGTACGGCGTCCACGCCGCGCGGGCAGCGCTGGCCGACGCCGGCGTGCCGTGGACCGACGTCGACCTGGTGGTGGGCGGCGAGACCGTGCGCAACGGCTACGCCGGCTACGTGGCGGGCTCCACGTTCGCCTCGGCGCTCGGCTGGAACGGCGCCCGCATCGCGACGTCGTACGCGGCCTGCGCGACCGGCGCCCAGGCGCTCGACGTGGCGCGCACGCGGATCCTGGCCGGGCTCTGCGAGGTGGCGCTCGTGGTGGGCGCCGACACCACCCCCCAGGGCTTCCTCGCGCCCAACGCGGGGGAGCGGTGGGACGACCCGGACTGGCTGCGGTTCCGCCTGCTGGGCATGACCAACCCCGCCTACTTCGCGCTCTACGCCCGCCGCCGCATGGACCTCTACGGTGCGACGTCGGAGGACTTCGCCGCGGGTGAAGGTCAAGAACGCTCGGCACGGCCTGACCAACCCCAACGCGCGCTACCGCAAGGAGGTGTCGGTCGACGACGTCCTGGCCAGCGCCGTCGTGTCCGACCCGCTGCACCTGCTCGACATCTGCGCCACCTCCGACGGCGCCGCGGCGGTCGTGCTGATGAGCGAGGAGCGGGCGCGCGCGCTCGGCGACCCCGCCGGTGCGGGTGGCCGCGATCTCGACCGTGGCCCCGACCTTCCCGAACACCGTGATCGACATGCCGCTGCTCGCCACCGACCCCAGCACCGCCACCGGCGTGCCGGAGCGCACCTTCAAGGAGTCCATCGGGCGGGCCGCCTACGAGGAGGCCGGCATCGCTCCCGGCGACGTCGACGTCGCCGAGGTCTACGACCTCTCGACGGCGCTCGAGCTGGACTGGATCGAGGATCTCGGGCTGTGCCCGCGCGGCGAGGCCGAGGCCCTGCTGCGCGCCGGCGACACGACCGTCGGCGGCCGGATCCCGGTCAACCCCAGCGGCGGTCTCGCCTGCTTCGGCGAGGCGGTGCCCGCGCAGGCGCTCGCCCAGGTCTGCGAGCTCACCTGGCAGCTGCGCGGCCGGGCCGGCGACCGGCAGGTCGAGGGCGCCCGGGTCGGCATCACCGCCAACCAGGGCCTGTTCGGCCACGGTTCTGCTGTGCTGCTGTCGGTCTAGCTCCTAAGATCCCGGGCATGCAGGTCTACCTCGTCGGCGGCGGCTGGGACGACGACCGGGCGGAGGCGGTGCACGGCGGCTTCCTCGCCGCGGCCCGGGCGCATGCCGGCGGCGCCGTGCCGCGGGTGCTGCTCGTGGTGCTCGGCACCGACGACGAGGCGCGGGAGTACCACGAGCGCTATGTCGCGGCACTGACCCGTGCGGGCGAGCACGCCCTCGACGTCGAGCGCATCCCCGACGGCGGCACCCTCGACCCGGCCCGCCTCGACGGGGTGGACGGTCTCTTCGTCGGCGGTGGCGCCACCCCCGAGTACCACGCCGCGCTGGCGCCGGCCTTCGACCGCATCCGCGCCGCCGTGCGCGGCGGGCTCCCCTATGCCGGCTTCTCGGCCGGCGCCGCGGTGGCCGCCACGAACGCCGTCATCGGCGGCTGGCGGATCGACGGCGTTCCGGTGTGCCCCGAGGACAGCAACGAGGACCTCGACGCCGTGACGGTGGTCGAGGGCCTCGGTCTCGTCGAGGGGGCCGTCGACGTGCACGCCGCGGCCTGGGGCAACCTGTCGCGGCTCGTGGCCGTGGTGGCGCACGGCCTCGCCCCGCACGGCGTGGCCATCGACGAGTGCACCACCCTGCATCCCGACGGCACGCACACCGGCAGCGGCGCGGTGTGGCGGGTCGAGGCCGCCGAGGACGGCGTCGTGGTGCGCCGGTCCGGGCGCGGTTGAGCCCGTTCGCGCCCGCCGCCTCGCTACGGTCGGGCCCGTGACCCGTCCTCCCGCCCGGGTCCTCGACCTGTTCGCGGTCCCCGACACCGTCGAGCCGCTGCCCGGCGGGCAGGGCGGCAGCGTCCGGGCGGGTGACCTGGTGCTGACGCCGGGCCGCGACGCGGTGACGTCGGCGTGGCTGAACCCGGTGCTCGCCCGGCTCGCGGTGCGGCTCGACGAGGACCCCACCCGGCGCGACCGCGACCTGCGGGTCGCGATGCCGGTGCCGGCCCGCGACGGGTCGTGGGTCGTCGAGGGCTGGGGCGCGAGCCGGTACGAGCCGGGCACCGTCGGCGTGCCACGACCTCGACGTCACGCTGGCCGCCGGCCGGCTGCTGCACGCCCGGCTCGCCTCCGCCGTGCCCGCCCGGCCCGACGGCGCTCGACGAGCGCGACCGACCGCTGGGCGCGGGCCGAGCGGCTCGTCTTCGGCCCGGTGAGGCGACCTGCTCGCGACCGCCGAGGGCACCCTGCCGGCGACGTGGTGACGGCGGCCGCCGCGCCGTTCGACGACACCGACCTCGGCGCCGACCAGCTCGTGCACGCCGACCTCGCCGGCAACGTGCTGCTCGACGAGCGCGGCGCCCCGGTGGTGATCGACGTGTCGCCGTCGTGGCGACCGGTGCGGTGGGCGGAGGCGGTGTGCGTGCTCGACGCGGTGCGGTGACCTCGACGCGCCCGCGCTCGGTGCTCGGCGGCTGGACGGCGGGCGCGCCGCGGCAGGCGATGCTGCGGGCGATCGCCTTCCGCGCGCTGAGCGACGAACCCGGCGACCGGCACGACCCGCGCTACTCCGAGCGTGCTCGCGCTCGACGTAGAACCACCGGCCCGGCCCGCTGCTCGAACACGCTGCGCTCGTGCAGCCGCCCCGGCTGCCCGAGCCGCTCGAAGGTCGCGGTGAACTCCACCTCGTCGCCGTCGGCGTCCTCGACGACGAGCCCGGTCCAGCGGACGTCGGGGTCGGGCGTCACCGACAGCGGCCGGGTGCGCGGGTGCCAGGTGCGCCAGACGTAGTCGGCGTCGCGGACGGCGTACGCGGCGTACCGCGAGCGCATCAGCTCCTCCGGCGTCGCGGCCTGGGCGGCGCCGCGGTGCAGCCGCCCGCAGCAGGCGTCGTACGGCGTGCCGGTGCCGCAGGGGCAGCGCTCCCGCAGCTCACCGGTCGGTCCCGTCATCGCGGCACCAGCACCCGGTGCACGACGTGGCGGCCCGGGCAGCCCCTTGAGCTCCACCTCGCCCATCTCGACCAGCTCGACCGCGGCGTCCTCGTCGAGCGCCTCGCGCACGGCGTCGCTCACCAGCACCTCGCCGCCGGTGGCGAGGTCGCCGATCCGTGCGGCCATCGCCACGTTGCGGCCGAAGTAGTCGCCGTCGCGGGTGACGACCGGGCCGGTGTGGATGCCGATCCGCACCCGCACGTTCGCCGTGACGCGCAGCTTCGGGGTCGAGGGTGCGCCGCAGGTCCTTCTGCACGCCCACCGCGGCGCGGCAGGCCGCCTCGGCGTCGCGGAAGGCGACCATGAAGCCGTCGCCGGCGGTCTTCACGACCTGGCCGCGATAGGTCTCGATCCGCTTGCGGAGCAGCTCGTCGTGCGCGGCCAGCACCCGCACCCAGGCGTCGTCGCCGAGCCGCTCGTTGAGCGCGGTGGAGCCCTCGATGTCGGAGAAGAACAAGGTGACGGTGCCGTCGGCCGCGGCCAGGTGCACGACCTCCGCACGCTCGGCCTCCGCCCAGGTCTGGAGGTCCTCGATCGAGCCCTGCAGCAGTCCGGCGAGGCCGTGCTGACGCACCCGGTCGGCGGTCCTGCCGGCACCGCGGACGACCCGGCGCACCACCCGCTCGGCCGGCGTCCGCGCGGGCCGCGGCTTGAGCGCGGCCGACAGGTCCGACTCGAGCTGGGCGACGTGCTCGCGGTGGGCGGCCAGCCGGGTCCGCTGCCGCGCCACCACCGTGCCCAGCGCCGAGGCACGCGAGCGCCAGCACGACGACGGCGACGACGAGCGCGACGGTCACGGGAGCACAGGCTACGAGCCGAGGCCGCACCCAGGAGAAGACCGTCCTCTGCCTCGACGACGGCGCCCGCCGGGCCACCCGGGTGACCCTCGTCCTCTCCAACGCCGCGGTCGACGACGACACCCGGTTCCAACCGACGCTCGAGGCGCTGGCGGTGTGCGGCTGCCCGGCGGCGACGCCACCGGGCGCGCGGGGGTCGGCCCGCGCCGCCACAGCGTCCTGCGGCTACTCCGGCAACCTGTCGTTCACCTACACCGACGACTACAGCGACGCCGACGGCAACTATCACGAGACCACCAGCGGCACTCTGAGGCTCGAGATGGTCCAGGACCCGGACGACCCCGACCAGTACTCGAGCGGACCGGGGTCGTCGTACTCGGTGACCAGCCAGTGGCACCGGGAGTCCTACGCCCACGAGATCGACGGCTGCCGCGACACCGCGGCGGACCGGTCGCAGTCGGGGTCCGGCTCGATCGAGGACGGCCAGATGCTCGGCAGCATCTACCGGCCCTCCGGCGAGTTCTGGCTCGTCAACATCGTCGCTCTGCCCACGACCTACCAGTACTCGAGCTCGCAGGCCTGCGTGGGCCCCTACACCGACTCGGGCGAGGACTTCATGTCGTTGCCGCAGTGCCCGCCGCAGCCCGGCAGCCTCGATCCCTGGTACGAGTACGCGCCGCCGTCGCAGCCCGGGGGCGCGTTCACCTTCAGCTGCTCGGGCACGGCCGTGGTCCAGAACGGGACCGGCGACGGCAGGCCCCACACGGTGTCGGTCGAGGTCACCGGCACCCTCGTGCTGACGGACTAGCCGCCCAACCCCAGCTCGGCCTCCAGCCGCTCCAGCTCCTCACCGGAGTAGACCGCGATCCGCTGCAGGCTCGGCACCGAGTCGCGACAGCCGGTGTAGCCGATGTTGAACTGGCCGTCGTAGGAGACCGCGGTGATGTTGAGCGCCTGGCCGTTGAACAGCAGGCTCACCGGGTAGATCTCCTCCATCGGCGATCCGTCGAGGTAGCGCGCCTCGGCCGGTCCGGGCACGTTCGAGACCACCAGGTTCGCCGCCGGGCGGCCGTGCCCGCCGACCCCGAGCAGGGCCTGGGTGAGGAACGGCGCCATCAGCAGGGCGGTGTAGGCGTCCATCGCGGCCGGACCGACGTCGGGCAGCCGCTCCTTGCCGAGCCGGGTCGAGGCCCGGATGGCCGCGACGCGCTCGACCGGGTCGTCGACGTCGGTGCCGAGCGAGGCGTACAGGAAGGTGATCGCGTTGCCGACCCTCGCCCCGCCCTCGGCGCGCACCGACACCGGCACGTTGGCGGTCAGCGAGGTCTCCGGCAGCTCGCCGAGCTCGGTGAGGTAGCGCCGCAGCGCGCCGCCGCAGACGGCGAGGAAGACGTCGTTCAGGCTGCCGTCGGCGGCCGTGGCGACGGCGCGCAGCCGGTCCAGCGGGTAGTGCTGGGTGGCGAACCGGCGCGGGCGTGTGGATCCGGCCGTTGAAGATCGACCGGGGCGCCCGGAACGGTGCCGCCCGGTCGTCGTCGCGGCGGCCGGTGACCGTCTCGGCGTAGGTGCGCCCGAGCGAGCCCGCCACGGCGGCTCCGCTGCGGACGCCGCCGGTGAGGGTGCCCGCGAGCCCGCCGAGGAACGTCGAGGAGCTCTCGGCCTCCTCGACGTCGCGCGGCGGCGGGGCGGGGGTGCCGGACTGGTCGGGTCCGTGGGTGCCGATCGACCACGGCGGCAGCATGTCGCGGGCGGCGGGGTCGGCCGAGAGGAAGCGGCGCAGGATGCGGATGCCGCCGACGCCGTCGACCTGGCTGTGGTGGGCCTTGAGGTAGAGCGACCAGCGGTCCTGCTCGAGCCCCTCGATGACGTGGCACTCCCACAGCGGGTAGCGGCGGTCCATCTTCGCCGAGTGCAGCCGCGACACCAGCACGCCGAGCTCGCGCTGCGAGCCCGGCGCCGGGAGGGCCGAGTGCCGGAAGTGGTAGTCGATGTCGATGTCGTCGTCGGCGAGCTCGGCCCAGCTCGGCAGCGGCAGGCTCTTGTAGAGGAAGTTGTACGGCGGCGCGAACGTGCGGTGCTCGCGCCAGCGCGCCACCAGGTCGGCCACGAAGGTCGGCTGGTCCTCGGGGACCCGGAAGGTGGCGAGCATGCCCACCTGCATCGGGGTTCGGTACGACTCGGCCAGGAGCCACGAGGAGTCGTTGAGCTTGATCGGCCGGCGCACCACGCTCGGACTCTAGTGCGCCGGGCCCGTCGCGCCTTGCCGCCGGTGGTTAGGTGGAACGGTGACCTCCAGCGCTCCCACGATCGGCACCCTCGGCGAGCTGCGCGAGTCCGGCCACCGGCCGAGGACGCTGCGTGCCGAGATCCGCGACAACCTCCTGGCCAAGCTCCGCGAGGGCGAGGACCCCTGGCCCGGCCTCCACGGCTTCGAGCACACCGTCGTCCCGCAGCTGGAGCGGGCGCTGATCGCCGGGCACGACGTCGTCCTGCTCGGTGAGCGCGGCCAGGGCAAGACCCGGCTGCTGCGCACCCTCGTCGGGCTGCTCGACGAGTGGACGCCGGTGATCTCCGGCTCCGAGCTGCGCGAGCACCCCTTCGAGCCGGTCACGCTGGCGCTCGCAGCAGGCCGTCGCCATCCACGGCGACGCGCTGCGCGTCTCCTGGGTGCACCGCGACGACCGCTACTCCGAGAAGCTGGCGACGCCGGACACCTCGGTGGCCGACCTCATCGGCGACGTCGACCCGATGAAGGTGGCCGAGGGTCGTTCGCTCGGCGACCCGGAGACCATCCACTACGGCCTGATCCCGCGCAGCCACCGCGGCATCGTGGCCATCAACGAGCTGCCCGACCTGGCCGAGCGGATCCAGGTGGCGATGCTCAACGTGATGGAGGAGCGCGACATCCAGATCCGCGGCTACGTCGTCCGGCTGCCGCTCGACGTGCTCGTCGTCGCCTCGGCCAACCCGGAGGACTACACCAACCGCGGCCGCATCATCACGCCGCTGCAGGACCGGTTCGGCGCCGAGATCCGCACCCACTACCCGACCGAGCTCGAGGCCGAGGTGGCGGTGATCCGTCAGGAGGCCGAGCTGGTGGCCGAGGTGCCCGACCACCTCGTCGAGATCCTCGCCCGCTTCACCCGCAACCTGCGCGACTCCTCCTCGGTCGACCAGCGCTCCGGCGTCTCGGCGCGGTTCGCCATCGCCGGCGCCGAGACGGTCGCCGCCGCGGCCCTGCACCGCGCCACGGTGCAGGGTGAGGACGAGGCGGTGGCGCGGGTGGTCGACCTCGAGACCGCCGTCGACGTGCTCGGCGGGAAGATCGAGTTCGAGACCGGCGAGGAGGGCCGCGAGGCCGAGATCCTCACCCACCTGCTGCGCACCTCGGTCGCCGAGACCGTGCGCGCCCACCTGCGCGGCCTCGACTTCGCGCTGCTCGTCGAGGCCATCGAGGCCGGCGCCATGGTCACCACCGGCGAGCAGGTCACCGCCCGCGACTTCCTCACCGGGCTGCCGGTGCTGGGGGAGTCCGAGCTCTACGACGACGTGTGCGACCGGCTCGGCGCCACCAACGACGGCCAGCGCGCGGGCGCCATCGAGCTCGCGCTCGAGGGCCTCTACCTCGCGCGGAAGGTCGGCAAGGACTCCGACGGGGCCGAGACGGTCTATGGGTCGTAGCGACCCGGGCACCCGCGCTCGCCGCTTCCGACGCTACGACGGCGGCGACCCGCTCGCGCCGCCGGTCGACCTCAGCGAGGCGCTCGACGCCATCGGGGAGGACGTGATGGCGGGCTACAGCCCGGAGCGGGCGATGCGGGAGTTCCTGCGCCGCGGCGGGCGGGACCAGAAGGGACTCGACGAGCTGGCGCGCAAGGTGGCCGAGCGGCGCCGCGCGCTGCTCCAGCAGCACGACCTCGACGGCACGCTGCGCGAGGTTCGCGAGCTGCTCGACACCGCGGTGCTCGAGGAGCGCAAGCAGCTGGCCCGCGACGCGATGATGGACGACGCCGACCGCGCGTTCCGCGAGATGCAGCTGGAGAACCTGTCGCCGTCGACGGCCGCGGCGGTGAGCGAGCTCAGCGACTACGACTGGCAGAGCCGTGAGGCCCGCGAGGCCTACGAGCAGATCAAGGACCTGCTCGGGCGCGAGCTGCTCGACCAGCGGTTCCAGGGCATGAAGCAGGCGCTGGAGAACGCCACCGACGAGGACCGTGCCGCGATCAACGAGATGCTCGGCGACCTCAACGACCTGCTCGACAAGCGGCGGGAGGGCGTCGACACCCAGGAGGACTTCGACGCCTTCATGGCCAAGCACGGCGAGAACTTCCCGGAGAACCCGCAGAACCTCGACGAGCTGCTCGACGCGATGGCGCAGCGAGCCGCCGCCGCGCAGCGCATGCTCAACTCGATGACGGCCGAGCAGCGCCAGGAGCTGATGGAGCTCAGCGGTCAGGCCTTCGGCTCACCGCAGCTGATGGAGGCGCTCGGACGGCTCGACGGCAACCTGCAGGCGCTGCGTCCCGGCGAGGACTGGGGTGGCTCGGAGCGGATGGACGGCGACCAGGGCATCGGGCTCGGCGACGGAACCGGCGTCTTCCAGGACCTGGCCGACCTCGACGACCTCGCCGAGCAGCTCGCGCAGTCCTACAGCGGCTCGCGCATGGACGACGTCGACCTCGACAAGCTGGCCCGCCAGCTCGGCGACGACGCCGCCGTCGACGCCCGCACCCTGCAGCGGCTCGAGCAGACGCTCCGAGACGGCGGCACGCTGCGCCGCGGCTCCGACGGCGACCTCCAGCTGACGCCGAAGGCGATGCGGCAGCTCGGCAAGGCGCTGCTGCGCGACGTCGCCGAGCGGATCAGCAGCCGCACCGGCCAGCGCGACATGAACAAGGCCGGCGCCGCGGGGGAGCGGTCGGGCGCCACCCGAGCCTGGGCCTTCGGCGACACCGAGCCCTGGGACGTGCCGCGCACCATGCTGAACGGGGTCCTCCGCCGCGCCCAGGACGGCGGCGCGGGGCCGCGCATCGCCATCGACGACGTCGAGGTGCAGGAGACCGAGGCCCGCACCCAGGCCGTCGTCGCGCTGCTCGTCGACACCTCGTTCTCGATGGCGATGGACGGCCGCTGGGTGCCGATGAAGCGCACCGCCCTCGCCCTGCACACGCTCATCCGCAGCCGGTTCCGCGGCGACCACCTCCAGCTGATCGGATTCGGCCGGCACGCGGAGGTGATGCAGATCGAGCAGCTCACCGGGCTCGACGCGCGCTGGGACAAGGGCACCAACCTCCACCACGCGCTGCTGCTCGCCAACCGCCACTTCCGCAAGCACCCCCACGCGCAGCCGGTGCTGCTGGTCGTCACCGACGGCGAGCCCACCTCGCACCTGGAGTCCGACGGCGAGGTGTTCTTCAGCTACCCGCCGCACCCGCTCACCATCGCCCACGCCGTCCGCGAGCTCGACACCTCGCGCCGGCTCGGCGCCCAGACCACGTTCTTCCGCCTCGGCGACGACCCCGGCCTCGCCCGGTTCATCGAGCAGATGGCGCAGCGGGTCGACGGCCGGATGGTCAGCCCGGAGCTCGACGACCTCGGCGCCGCCGTCGTCGGCTCCTACCTCGGCACCCGCGACGCCGGCCGCCCCGGCGGCATGACCGGCCTGCGCTCCGCCTACGGCGACTGGTTCGGCGGCCGCGGGTACTGGGTCGACGACTAGACGGGAGCCGAGCTGCGCCTGCCGGCCAGCACGGAAGCGAGCTCCTCGACGCCGTCGACCAGCCGCGGTCCGGGCCGCGCCCAGTGGGCGTCGGCGTCGACGGCGTGCACGAGGACGCCGTGGGGGAGCAGGCCGTCGGCCACCAGGGCGTCCGCCTGGGCCCGGGCGCCGGCGCGGTCGAAGCCGCAGGGGGCGACCACCACGACGTCGGGCCGGGCCGCGCGGACGGCCTCCCAGGTGGTGCGCACCGACTTCTCCCCGGCGGCGCCGAGCACGCAGCTGCCGCCTGCGGCCTCGACCATCTCCGGGATCCAGTGGCCGGGCGCGTACGGCGGGTCGGTCCACTCCAGCACGACGACCCGCGGCCGCGGTCCGGCCGGGACGTCGCGCCGGACTGCGGCGAGGCGGTCGTGCAGCGAGGCGACGAGCGCGGCGGCAGCGCCGTCGCGCCCGGTGACCGCTCCGAGCCGGAGCACCGTGCCGAGCACCTCGTCGATCGTGTGCGGGTCGCAGGTGACGACGTCGGCGCGGCAGCCGAGATGGGTCAGCGCCTGGTCGACGGTGCCGACGTCGACGGCGCACACCGCGCACAGGTCCTGGGTGACCACCACGTCGGCGTCGAGGTCGGCCAGCGCGCCGGCGTCGAGCCGGTAGAGGTCCTCGCCCCGGGCCACCGCCGCCGCCACGAACGCGTCGATCGCGGCCGGCGTCAGTCCCTCGGGCATCGCCGAGGTCGACACGACCCGGCGGGCGCGCGCCTCGGCGGGGTGGTCGCACTCGAAGGTGACGCCGACGACGTCGGCCCCGGCGCCGAGGGCGAACAGGATCTCCGTCGTCGACGGGAGCAGGGAGACGATCCGCACGAGCGCCACCGTACGGTGACCCGGTGCCCGAGCCGACCCTCAGCGTGCTGCTCCTACTCGCGCTGGCGGCGCTCACGGCCGGTTTCGTGGACGCCGTGGTGGGCGGCGGCGGGCTGATCCAGCTGCCCGCGCTGCTGCTCGGCCTGCCGGGGGCGAGCCCGGTGCAGATCCTCGCCACCAACAAGGTGGCCGCGGTGTGCGGGACGGCGGTGAGCGCGGGCACCTACTACCGACGGGTCAAGCCCGACCCCCGCACGTTCCTTCCGATGATGGCGGTCGCCTTCGCCGGCGCCTTCTGCGGTGCGCTCGTGGCGAGCCAGATCCCGCGTGAGGCTTTCGAGCCGATCGTGCTGGTGGCGCTCGTCGTCGTCGGTGCCTACGTGCTGCTGAAGCCCGACCTCGGCGGTGCGACGGCGCTGCGGTTCGCCGGTCACCGGCACCTGCTCGACCGCCCTGGCGGTCGGGTTCGCGATCGGCTTCTACGACGGCGCCCTCGGCCCCGGCACCGGCAGCTTCCTGGTCTTCGCGCTGGTCGGTCTGCTCGGCTACTCGTTCCTCCAGGCGTCGGCCAAGGCGCGGCTCGCGAACCTCGCCACCAACCTCGGCGCGCTCGCGCTGTTCGTGCCCCAGGGCGCGGTGCTGTGGAAGGTGGGCCTGGTCATGGGCGCCTGCAGCGTGGTGGGCGGCTACGTCGGCGCGAGGGTCGCCGTCGCCCAGGGCTCGCGGTTCGTCCGGTGGTTCTTCGTGGTCGTGGTCTCGGCGTTCGTGGTGCGCATCGGCGGTCAGGTGATCGGCGTCTGGTGACGCCGTAGCCTCGCCACCATGAGCATCCCCGTCGACGTCGCCGACCTCGCCCGGACGCTGCACGACTTCGGCGCGGGCTACCTGCTCACCGCCGACGGTGCCGGCGCGGTCAAGGTGGTGACGGTCGAGCCGGTCGTGGCCGACGGCGTGCTCGTGATCAACGGCCCCGGCCGCGGCACGCTCGCCAACCTGGCCGGGCACGCCACCGTCACCCTTGCCTTCCCGCCGCCGCAGCCGCGCGGCTTCACGCTGCTGGTCGACGGAACCGGCGAGGTCGACGGCGAGGACGTGCGGGTCACGCCCACCGGCGCCGTGCTGCACCGACCGCGCTCGCACGCCGACGGGCCGCCCCCGCCCGGCGGAGCGGACGCCGAGGCCTGCGGGAACGACTGCGCGCCGGTGCGATGACGCCCGATCTGGACCACCGCGTTCCTCGACCTCGCCCCGGGTGACGAGTGTCGACGTCCTTCTGGCGCGGCGGTCACCGGCTACGACGACGTCGACGTCCGCGAGGGGTCGGCGGCGAGTTCCCGCCCCTTCGCCCGCCGTCGGGCGACCCCTATCTCTGGTGCCAGCGACTCGGTTCGGGCGAGCGGCCGGGTGCACCTCGATCTGCACGTGAGCGACCTCGACGCCGCCCTGGACGAGGCCATCGCTCTCGGCGCCACCGGTGCACGACCGCGGGACCACGTCGTGCTGGCCTCTCCGGTCGGTCTGCCGTTCTGCCTGGTGACGGACCGTGGCTTCACTCTCCCGCCGCCGGCCTCCTGGCCGGGCGGCCGCTCGCAGGTCGACCAGGTGTGCGTCGACGCCCCGCCGTCGGCCTTCGACGCCGAGCTCGCCTTCTGGGAGCGGCTCACCGGCTGGAACCGCACCCCGACGGACTCACCGGAGTTCGAGCGGCTCGACGGCGACGGCATGCCGCTCCGCATGCTCCTCCAGCGACTCGACGACGAGGAGCCGGCCCGGTTCCACCTCGACCTGTCCGCCGACGACCGCGCCGCCGAGACCGAGCGGCACGCGGCGCTCGGCGCGCGCGTCGAGAACCCGACCGATCGCGGGTTCACGGTGCTCGTCGACCCGGGTGGGCGGCGCTACTGCGTCACCGACCGGACGCCGCGGAGCGCTCGATGAGGCAGCCCTCGGACGAGCCATCACCGCGACCCGTGTTCTGAAGGGGCTAGGACGACGCGACGGCGGGCCGGCACGCCATCAGGGAGAGGAGCTCCCAGGCGGTGTGGGCCGCGGCGAGACCGGTGAGGCCGGCGTGGTCGTAGGACGGCGACACCTCGACGACGTCGGCGCCGACGACGTCGAGGCCGCGGAGTCCGCGGAGCGTCGTGAACAGCTCTCTGGTCGAGAGACCGGCGACCTCGGGGGTTCCGGTGCCGGGAGCGTGCGCGGGGTCGAGGACGTCGATGTCGACGGAGATGTAGACCGGCCCGTCGCCGAGGCGGGAGCGCACCTGCTCGACGATGTCGGCGACCCCTCGGTGCTGGTACTCGTCGGCATGGACGAGCGCGAACCCGACGCGCCGGTCGTCCTCGAGCTCGCTGGGACCGTAGACACCGCCACGGATGCCGACGTGCTGGCAGGAGTCGAGCGCGAGCAGGCCCTCCTCGGCGGCGCGGCGGAACGGGCTGCCGTGCCAGAGGGTCTCGCCGTGCAGCACGTCCCAGGTGTCGAGGTGCGCATCGAAGTGCAGCACTGCGAGCGGTCCGTGGACGGCGTGCGCCGCCCGGAGCAGGGGGAGGGCGATCGTGTGGTCACCGCCGAGGGCGACGACGCGGGTCCCCTGCGTGGTCAGCTCCGTGGCGCGGTCCGCGATCGCGTCGACGGCGGCGGCGATGTCGTACGGCCCGACGCCGACGTCCCCCGCGTCGACGACCTGATGGACGTCGAACGGCCGGACGTCGAGCACCTGGTGGTAGGGGTGCAGCTGGCGCGAGTTCTCCCGGATGTGGGCCGGTCCGAACCGTGCGCCGGGCGAAGCTGGTCCCGGCGTCGAACGGCACGCCGAGCACGGCCACGTCGGCCCGCGGCACCTCGTGCAGCTGGGGGAGGAGGGCGAACGTGGCGATGCCCGCATACCTGGGCACGGCCGGGTCGTTGCGCGGCCCGACCGGACGGTCCTGGGTCACGGAGCACTCCCTCTTCTCGTTGCTGCGGCAGGGACGAGTGGCCCGCCACAGTAGCCACCGCTCCAGCGGGCGGGCCTCGGAACCGACTCGTCCCCGGACGGGTCGGTCAGGTTCCCGGAATCGATCCCGGGAATCCGGCTCAACGGCTACAGGTCGAGCACCACGACGGCGTAGTTGTCGTCGGCCTCGCCCGCCAGCACGGCGTCCTCGACCGAGCGCGCGACGTCGTCGGGGGTAGTGGGGGCGACGAGGAGCGCGGCGAGCGCGGCCGGCTCGACCCGGGCGTGGACGCCGTCGGTGGTGAGGACGAGCCGGTCGCCGGGCCGGACGACGTGCACGGCCAGGTCGGGCTCGAAGGGCGCGTCGACGGCGATGGCGCGGTTGAGCTGCACCCGCCGCTCGTCGACCTGCGCCTCGGCGGGGGTGAGCCGACCCTCGTCGACCAGCGTCTGCACCACGCTGTGGTCGCGGGTGAGGCGCTCGAGCCGGCCCTCGCGCACGAGGTAGGCGCGGGAGTCGCCCACGTGGGCCAGCACCGCCTGGTCGTCGCGCAGCACGACGGCGGTGAGCGTGCACCCGGCATCGGAGTGGTCGGCGTACCGGTCGGTGAGCAGCGCGTGGGCTGCCGCCACCGTGGCGTCGAGGGTCCTCAGCGGATCGGCCGCGGGGTCGATGCCGGCGAGCAGGGCGGCTACCTCGTCGGCGAGGCCGACGACCCCGCCGAAGCCGTCGGCGACCGCGTAGGCGCCCTCACCGAGGAACACGGCGTCGAGCTGCTGCTCGCGCCCACCGATGCCGAGGCGGTGGGCGGCGTGGACGCGGCCGGTGGGCGTGGTGGTGGTCGGGACGGTCATGTCGTGCTCCTCGTCGGTCAGGCTGGCCACGAGGTCGGCGATCAGGGCGCGCGCCGAGGCGGTGTCGGCCTCGACCTGGCGCCAGTACGACGTCAGCTCGGCGGCCGCGGCCCGTGACGACAGACCGGCGACCTCCTGGATCCGCGCGAGCGGCATGCCCGCGAGCCGCAGACGTGCCACCAGCCGGGCCCGGTCGAGCTGGGCGCCGGAGTACCAGCGGTAGCCGGTGACGTCGTCGACGTGCGCCGGCGCGAGCAGTCCGTTGGTGTCGTAGAGCCGGAGCGCCTTCGCGGTCAGGCCACTGGCCCGCGCGAAGTCGCCGATCGACATCAGCACCTGCTCGTGCACCGGCGTCGCCTCCTCGTGTTCCGGTGATCGGTTCACCGGCGCGTCCGAGGGTGAGCGTTCCCCCTCGGTCAAGGTCAAGCCACCCACCCACGCCGATCTTGGGACACGGACCGCCGGTCGCTGGCACCCTGCCGCTGTGCAGCTCTCGACCGGGACCTGGTTCCTCCTGTTCGGCGACCAGGTCGCCGAGCCGGCTCGTCGCTCCGGCACCGAGGTGCCGGCATCCGGGGTGGAGGTCGACACCGCCCAGCTCACCGCGGTCACCTGGGCCGCCACCATCCACCGACTCGCACTCTCCGGGCTGGTCGCGATGCATCCTGTCCAGCAGGTCGCCGGCGGCCGCCGCCGGGCCCCGGCCGGGTCGGTGCAGCTGGTGCTGACCCGCCCGGCGCCGCCGCAGCCCGCCTACGAGGCAGCCGTCGTCAGCTGGCTCAACCAGGGTGTGATGACGGCGGAGAGCCTGCTCCACCAGCACCTGCGCAGGCACGGGTCGAGCATCGTCGGCGCCGCAGCCGAGGAGGCCCGCGCCGCCGGTCTCGGCTACCTCCAGAAGCACCAGGGTGCGTTCTCGGGGCTGTTCCGGCCGGTCACGATCTGGGACCGGCCGCGGATCCAGGCGCAGTGGGAGACCTTCGCGCCGATGCTGCGCGAGTGGCGCGAGTTCGTGCGCGACCACGAGCTGGGTCGGCCACTGCTGGACGACGCGACCGCCGCCTACCGGCAGTGGGTCGCCGAGAACAGCGGCTGACCGCCGCACCCGCGCTCAGTCGGCGTAGCCGGGCAGGTGCTCCTCGAGGATGGCGCGGAAGGGCGCCTCGGCCTCGAGCTGGCTGAGGACGCCGATGCCGCCGATCCAGGTGCGGTGGATGAGCAGGTACGACGGCGGCAGGTTGAGCTTGATCGCGATCGTGTACGCCGGGTTGCGGGGGTTGTTGATCCGCTCGAACTGCTCGCGCATCCAGGCCCGCGAGAACCGGAACCGCTCCACCTTCGCGGGCTCGACCAGCGGAGCGAAGTAGTCCATGAGCTGCTCGGCATCCAGCGTCACCTTCTCGCGGACGAACCCCTCCTCGCGCAGGCCTGCCAGCAGCTTCTCGGCGTCGCCGTTCGCGCACAGTCGCATCAGCCGGCCCATCGCCGGCGGGAAGGTGGCGTCGGGCAGCCGGGCGACGGCGCCGTAGTCGAGCACGCCGAGCCGGCCGGGGGAGCCGTCGTCGTTCGGGATGACGCGGAAGTTGCCGGGGTGGGGGTCGGCGTGGAGCATCCCGGTGCGGCCCGGCCCGGAGAACACGAACCGCACCAGCAGCTCGGCGTAGTGGTCGCGCTCGGCCTGCGTGCCGTCGCGGATGATCGAGGCGAGCGAGGCCTCGGAGTCCATCCACTCGGTGACGAGCACGGTGTCGCCGACGGCGACGACACCGGGGACGACGATCTCCGGGTCACCGTCGAACGCCTCGGCGAACGCCCGCTGGGCATCGGCCTCCAGCGTGTAGTCGAGCTCCTCCTCGAAGCGCGCCTGCATCTCCTCGACCAGCGGCTTGACCTCGATGCCGGGGAACAGCGGGCCGACGGTGCGGCCGAGCCGCGCGAGCTGGCGCAGGTCCGAGCGCAGCGCGTCGCCCGCACCGGGGTACTGCACCTTGACCGCCACCTCGCGACCGTCGTGCCAGCGCCCCCGGTGCACCTGACCGATCGAGGCGGACGCCGTGGGGCCGCCGTCGAGCCAGACCAGTCGCTCCTTCCAGTCCGCGCCGAGGTCGCGGGCCAGGAGGTCGCGCACGGTCTGGGTGGGCATCGGCGGCGCGGAGTCCTGCAGCCTGGTCAGCTGGTCGCGGTACGGGGCGGCCATCTCCTCGGGCAGCGCCGCCTCGAGCACCGACAGCGCCTGCCCGAACTTCATGGCCCCGCCCTTGAGCTCGCCCAGGGTGCGGAACAGCTGCTCGGCCGTGCGCTGCTGGATCTCGGTGAGGACGGCGTCGGCCGGGGCGCCGCCCAGCCGTCGTCCGAGCCCCACCGCGCTGCGGCCGGCGTAGGCCAGCGGGAGGCCGGCCAGCCGCGCGGTGCGCGCCGCCGCCTTGCGGGGCAGGTCGCGCGGGGTCTCGGGCATGCGCCCATTGTTCCAGCCGGGTGCGCGCGGCCCGGCTCACCCGGGACACCGAACTCTGCCCGCGAGGCCGCCGATCCCTCCATAATCACGCGATGCGGGAGCTGCTGGCGCCGTCCGGGCGTCTGACGCGCTGGGGCGTCCTCGCGGCCGCCGTGGCGGGGGTGGCGTGGGCCTGCGCGGCGGCGTCGCTGGGGCTCCAGCTGGTGCACCGCGAGGCCCCCGAGAGCGTGGCCTACTGGCTCAACGACACCGTGTCGGCCGTCCTCTACGGCGCCGCGGTCGTGATCATGCTGCCGCGCTCGCGCCACCCGGTGGTGGCGATCGTCGCGGCGGTCGCGCTCGGCACCGGGGTCGCCAGCCTCCTCACCCAGGTGAGGCCGGTGCTCGAGCCCGGTGACCTCTCGTTCCAGCTCTACGTGGTGAGCGTCGGGGCCTGGGTGCCCGGCGTGTACGCCTCGCTCGCCGTCGTGCCCTGGCTGGTGGGCGACGGGTTCGCACCGCGGGTGCGCCGCGTCCTTCTCGTCGTCGGGGCGACGGCGGTCGCCACCAGCTGGCTCAGCGTGGTCACCAACACCTACCCCGTTCGCCCACGCAACGTCTTCGCCGTGCCGTGGGAGCCCTGGCAGCAGGCCGTGCAGGGCCTCGGCCTGTGGCCGGACCGGGTCTGCCTCGTGGTCGCCGTCCTCGGCGCCGCCCACCTCGCCCGCACGTGGTGGCGCCACCGGGGCACCGAGACCACGGGCTTCGGCTGGTTGGCCATCGGGCAGGCGCTGGTGAGCGCGGCGCTCGTGCCGGCCGTGGCGGTGCGGCAGGAGACGGCGGCGGCAGTCGAGCTGACCGGCCTGGGCCTGCTCCTCGCCCAGGCCTTCCTCCCGATCGCGCTGCTCGTGGTGGTGCTGCGCCAGCAGCTGTGGGGCATCGACGTCACGGTCAGCCGGGTGACCGTGTGGTCTCTGATCACCGGGGTCGTGCTGGGCGGCTACGCCGTGCTCGTCTGGCTGGTCGGCATGGTGGTGCCGGGCTCGCGCGGCGTCGCCGGGTTCCTCGCGGTAGGCCTGGTGGTGGCCCTCGGTCAACCGCTGCGCTTCTGGGTCCAGGAGCGGGTGGACCGTCTCGTCTACGGCCACCGCGACGACCCGGTGCAGCTGCTGGCCGCGCTCGGCCAGGGCCTGACCGGCCTCACCGACCGCGCCGCGCTCCAGTCGCTGGTCGACGCGCTGCGTGCGGGCCTCCGGCTGGGCGGGGTCCAGGTCGTCGCGGACGACGGGCGGGTCGAGGCCTCCTCCGGCCGGCTGGGGCCCACGGTGCAGTCCTCGGAGCTCGTGGCCGAGGGCCGCCGGGTCGGTCAGCTGCGGGTGTCGGCCCCGTCCGGGGTGGCCCTCGACGCCCGGACCAGGAGGGTCGTGGGGCAGATGCTGGGGCTGGTCGCCGTGGCGCTCGAGCTCGCCCTGGTGAACGAGCGGCTGCGGGCGGCCACCGACCGCGTGGTGGAGGTGCGGCACGAGGAGCGGCGGATGATCCGGCGCGACCTGCACGACGGCATGGGCCCGGCGCTCGCCGGGGTCGGGCTCGGGTTGGCGGCCGCCCAGCGCCGCCTCGGCCACGACCCCGAGGGGACGGCCCGGCTGCTCGCGGAGCTGGAGGCCGAGGTCGAGCGCCGGACGGAGGACGTGCGGCTGATGGCCCGCGCGCTGCTCCCGACCCAGCTCGACGACGGCGACCTCGGACTCGCCCTCGAGGTGCTCGCGGACCGGTTCCGCACCTCCGGCCTCCTCGTCGAGGTCGACGCCCGCGCCCTGGGCTCGATCGACACCCGTCGGCAGGTGGCGGTCTACCACGTCGCCGCCGAGGCCCTGATGAACTCCCACCGCCACGCCCGGGCGACGTCGGTGTGCATCCGGGTCGCCTCCCGCGAGGGCGGCTCGGTCGTGCTCGAGGTGCTGGACGACGGCGCCGGACTGGACACCGCGCGCCGGGTGGGCATCGGGATCCAGTCCATGCGCGAACGCGCCGCCGAGCTCGGCGGCAGGCTCGACGTCGGTGCGCGCGCCGGCCGGCCCGGCACCCACGTCACGATGGAGCTGCCATGACCACGCCCCCGCCGATCCGGGTCGTCGTCGTCGACGACCACCCGGTCTTCCGGATCGGCATGTCCGCACTGCTGCAGGAGATCGACGGCCTCGACGTCGTGGGGGAGGCGGCCACCGAGGCGGAGGCGGTCGAGGTCGTGAGCGAGCTGCGCCCCGACGTCGTGCTCATGGACCTCGACCTCGCCGGCGGGTCCGGCGCCGAGGCGACCCGGGCGATCCTGCGCCGCCATCCCGGCACCGGTGTCCTCGTGGTCACCATGTTCGCCGACGACGAGGCGCTGTTCGGTGCGATCCGCGCCGGCGCCCGCGGCTACCTGCTCAAGGGGTCGAGCCCCGAGGAGGTCGAGCGCGCGGTCCGCAGCGTCGCGGACGGCGCGGTGATGCTCGGCGCCCAGGTCGCCGGCCGCGCCGTCGACTACCTCACGGGCGCTCGCAGCGTGCGCGGCGGCGTGTTCGCCGAGCTCACCGAGCGGGAGCGCGACGTGCTCGAGCTGGTCGCCCGCGGTCACGACAACGCCGCCATCGCACGCACCCTGGTGCTCACCAGCAAGACCGTGCGCAACTACGTGTACGCGATCTTCACCAAGCTGGACGTGAACGACCGGGCGGCCCTCGTGGCCAAGGCCCGCGACGCCGGCATCGGCGTCAGCGGCCCGGGCGGCTGAGCCCGGCTGATCGAGGACGCGCGGCCCTGACCTCCGGGCCGTCGGGGTGCCGAGGGTTGGTCACGGCTCGCACCCGGCGGGCCCGGCAGCAGCCGCGAGTGAGAGAGCAGACCGATGCCCTCAGCCCTGACCGGTCCCGAGCGGATCGACACCACCACAGCCCCCGCCGCCGGTGGGCGTGCCTGGCCCCTGTGGGGCGTGGCCGCCGGCGTGCTGGGGCTGGCCGCCACGATCGTCTTCGACGTCCGGGCCGGCGACAGCTCCGACCCGACCTACACCGTGACCGCGGCCGACATGGCCGACCTCGACCACGAGCTGCTCCGCGTCGGCGGGCTCGTCGGGTATCTGGCCGTGGCCGTCCTCCTCGTCTTCGCCGCCGTGTGGCACCGGCGGGTCGTGGCCCGCTTCCCGTCGTCGATCGGCGCGGTGGTCGTGACCTTCGGGCTCGTGGCGACCGCCGCGACCCTCACCCTCGCCTACGGCTGGAAGGGCGCCCTCGGCACCTACCTGCACGGCGCCGCCGAGGAGGGGACCTACGACGACCAGGGCCTCTACGTCTACTACGTGATGCACGACTTCACGCCCTACCTCGGATGGCTCCCGGTGGTCGTCGCCGCCGGCGGCCTGGCCTGGATGGCCTTCCGCGAGGGTTTGGTCTCCAAAGGGCTCGGGGCGGTGTCGGGCGGGTTCGTGCTGCTCGTGTTCGGCGCCGTCGCGGTGACCGGCGTGCCCGGGCTCCCGTTCGCCGGTGCGCTCGGCCTCGTCGTCGCGGGCCTCTGGCTCGCCATCGGACGTAGCCGCATCGTCACGGGGGACCAGGCATGAGGGCTCGGCGTCCGCTCCGGCTCACCACGCTGGTGGCGGCCGCAGCCGTCGTCGGGCTCGCCTCCCCGGCCCTCGCCGCCCCCGGGGGCGGCGAGGACCCGCCGCCGGAGGAGGAGGACCTCCAGGCGCCCCGCATCGTCGTCACCGCCGACCGCCCCTCGCCGTGGCAGGGCTGGTACGCCGGCGACGTGACCCTGCACGTGCGCGCCTTCGACGACCAAGGCCCCTACAACGAGGGCCTCGACTTCGTCGAGTACCGGCTCGACGGCGCGACGTCGGGCGTCGGCCGGGTCGACAACGCGGGTGGCGGCCCGATCACCGTCACGAACGCGGGGGTCACCCACCTCTCGATCGCCGCCTTCGACAATGCCGGCAACATCGGCCGCCTCGAGTACTCCGTCGGCATCGACCGGACCCGGCCGTCGGTGGCGTTCGTCGGGCGGCTGGCCGGCGACCGGATCTTCTACCAGGGCGAGAAGGTGCCCGCGGACTACACCTGCAGCGACGTCGGCACCGAGGTCGCGTCCTGCGCCGGGCCGGTGGGTGCGGGCGCCGACCTCGACACGAGCACCATCGGCTCCCACGTGATCGACGTCGAGGCCACCGACCGGGTCGGCAACAGCAACCGGGTGCCGCTCGACTACCAGGTGTTCGCGCGTAGCTTCGCCGCCGAGACGCGACCGGTCGTGGCCGGCTCGCCGGTGGTGGGCGAGACCCTCTTCGCGAACCCGGCGACGTTCTCGCCGCCGCCGACGTCGAGCGGGGTCCGCTGGTATCGCGACGGTCAGCTCGTGGCGAGCGACGAGCCGTACTCGGTGACCGCGGCCGACGTCGGAGCCCAGATCACCGCCGTCTCCTACGCCAACCGGGCCGGGTGGCCGGAGGGCACCAGCACCTCGGACCCGGTCACGGTCCGTGCCGCTCAGATCCAGGTGGCCGAGGAGCCGACGCTCCAGGGTGAGGCGCAGGTCGGCCGGGGGCTGTTCGTGCCGACGCCGTCGGTCACGCCGTCGTCCGCCACGGTCGCCTACGAGTGGTTCCGCGACGGCACGAGGATCGACTGGACCCACCAGTTCTACGGGCTGGGGGCGGCCGACCGCGGCCACCGGTACCGCGTCCGGGTCACGATCTCCGCTCCCGGTCACACCACGCGCACCTGGGACCTCGGTCCCTCCGCCGTCGTGGTCGGTCGGCAGCTCGAGGTGGTCGGGCGGCCGACGGTGACCGGCACCCGCCGGGTCGGGTCGGTGCTGACCGCGGAGCCGCCGTTGATCCGCGAGCTCCCGGAGAGCAGAGCCGCGGGAGACCCGGCCCACCTCGCCTACCAGTGGTTCCGCGACGGTCGCGCCATCCCGCGGGCGACGGCGCGCACCTACCGGCTCGGCGCGGCCGACGGCGGACGGCGCCTCACGGTGCGGGTCACCGGCACGGCTCCGGGGCACGAGCCGGCCGCCGTCACCAGCGCCGCGACCCTCCGTATCGCCAGGGCGACACCGGTGGTGCGGGCCACGGTTCGTCCCCTCGGAGGCGGCCGGGCCCGGATCACGGTGCGGGCGACGGCACCTCGCACGCCCGTCACCGGCGTGGTGACGGTCCGGCGGGGCGGCGCGGTCGTGCTGCGCCGGTCCCTCACGGCGGGTTCGCTCACCGCCGTCCTCACCCGTCAGCCGCGAGGCCGGGTCACCTACACGGTCGCCTACGGCGGCTCAGGCGGGGTCGCTGCCCGCACCGTGCGAGTGACCGCGCGCCTGCGCTGACCTGGCGGGCCACGGGGCCCGCCGTCCCCCCAACACCGGCCCCGCAGCTCTAAGAGCTGCGGGGCCGGTGCCGGTACGGGCGGGGGAGCCTCATCCCCTCCGGAAGAGGCGGTCCATCAGTCCGGGCTTCCGCGGGTGACCGGGGCAGCGGTCGTCGCGGGGGACGCGGGCGAGGACCTGGTCGACGTGCTGACCGCAGCCGGCCCAGGTGGTCTTTCCGCACTGCTTGCAGGTGACGGCACGGCACATGGTGCTACTCCTTCTGGTAGGTGGTTCGGGACGGACGTGGCTCAGCCGTGAGAGAAGGTGATCGCGGGCAGCACCCTGCGCAGCCAGGTGGGCGACCACCAGGCGGCCCGGCCGGTGAGCCGGAGCATCACGGGCAGCAGCACGAGCCGCACCAGGAAAGCGTCCAGGAGCACAGCGACACCGAGGACGATGCCCATCTCCTTGGGCGGTAGCGGACCCGAGAGCGCGAAGGTGAAGAACACCGCGACCATCACGGCGCCGGCGGCGAAGATCACGCGGCCGGAGTGCGCCAGCGAGCCCACCATCGCCTCCTTGGGGTCACCGGAGAGCTCGTAGTGCTCCTTGGCGGAGGCGAGCAGGAAGACGGTGTAGTCCATCGCGATCGCGAAGATCATCGCGAAGAAGAACACCGGCGCCCAGGCGTCGAGGAACCCCTGGCTCTCGAAGCCGAGGAGGTCCGAGCCGATCCCCTCCTGGAAGACCAGTCGGGCCACGCCGAACGCCGCAGCCGTGGAGAGCAGGCTGGCCAACGTGCCGAGCAGCGCGATGAGCGGAGCCTGCAGCGCGACGAGGAGCAGCAGGAAGCCGAGCACCAGGATGACGCCGATCACCAGTGGCGTGGAGTCGTCGAGCTGGGTCTTCAGGTCGAGGTTCTCCACCGCGGCCCCGCCCACGAGGGCGCTGTCGGGAAGGTCGCCACGGAGTCGGTCGACGGTCTCGCCGAGCCCCGGGTCGGACGGGTCGACGGTCGGGACGGCCTGGATCAGCACCAGTCCGCTGTCGTCGGCCGCGGGCATCGGCGGCATGACGTTGGCGATGCCGTCGTCGGAGGCGAGCACGGCGCGCCACGGCTTCGGCGTCGGAGGCGTCGGTGACGATCTGCAGCGTGCCGGGGGCACCCTCGCCGAACGAGTCCTGCACCAGGTCGTAGCCGGTCCGCGCGCTGGCGTCGTCGGGCAGGACCTTGATGGACGGCATGGCCGTCTTGAGACCGAGGATCGGCGCCGCCAGGACGAGCAGCACGATCAGCGAGGCCATGCCCCACACGACCGGGCGCTTCCACAGCCGCTCGCCCCACGCGGCGAACCGCGACGAGCGGTGCTCACCGCTGCGTGACCCACGGGAGGGCGAACTTGTTGATCTTGTGGTCGAGCTTGAAGAGCACCAAGGGCAGCAGGGTCAGCGTGGCGGCCAGCACGAAGAGGACCGAGAGCATGATCCCGCCCGCCATCGATCGGAATGCCGGCGACGGCACGAGCATGACGGCGGACAGCGAGATCAGCACGGTGGCGCCGGAGAGCAGGACGGCCTTCCCGGCGGTGTCCATCGTCTCGGCGATCGCATGCCTCGCCGAGTTGCCGGAGCCCATGCGGGAGGCGCGGTACCGAACGACGAGGAAGAGCGCGTAGTCGATACCGAGGGCGAGGGCGAACATCATCGCGAAGTTCATCGCCCAGATCGAGACAGGGACGAGCTCGTTGATGAGGACGAGCGACCCGGCCGAGGCGACGAGGCCGGCGAGCGTGAGGATCAGCGGGAGGCCGGCGGCGACGAGCGCACCGAACGCGAGCACGAGGATCGCCATCGTGACGGGCCACGAGACCATCTCGGACTTCAGCATCGCCTCGAGGTTGGCCTCGTTGAAGTCGGACCAGAGCAGCGAGGAGCCGGTGGGGTTGACCTCGACCCCGTCGACGGACATGTCCTGCAGCTCCTCCTTGAGGTCGGTCGCGACGCGCACCATCTCGTTGGTGTCGGCGCCGGCGCCGGCCAGCACGATCGCGGTGCTGCCGTCCTGGCTCACCGTCGCGCCGGGCGTCGGTGCGACGACGTCGGCGATGCGCGGCTCCGCCTCGAGGACCCGGGTCACCTCGGCGATCACCTCGGCGCCCTTGCCCTCGGTGACGGGGCCGTCGGTGGAGTGCACCACGACCTGGATCGCCGACGACGCGTTGCCGCCGAAGCTCTCTCTGGGCCAGCTCGCGGGCGGCCACCGACTCCGAGCTGTTCGCCTGCCATCCGGCGCCGGAGAGGTTCTGCTCGACCTGCGGCGCGAAGGCGCCGAGTCCGATGATCAGCAGCAGCCACACGGCGGTGACGACCTTGGCGTGATCGGTGACCCAGACGCCGAGGCGTCCGAGGGGGCCGGGCCGGTGGTCCGGTGGGAGGTCGGGGTGGGCGGAGCCACCGCTACGGGTCAAGCTCTGGGTGCTCATGGCGTAGTCCGTTCGGGATCGTGGACGGGTGGACAGGAGGCACGCGGCAGGTGCCTCGGAGTCGATGCGGGTCAAACCCCCTCGTCCCCCCTCGTCGCTGTGATGCAGGCGACGGCGGGCACCAGGTCGGTGGACGCGGCGATGGGGCACTGGGCGGCGACGCACGGAGGCGCGCGCCAACCCCCACGGGGGATCAGTCACGCAAGTTAGCATAACCCCCCTGGGGGTTGTACAGTTGACGTCACCAGCCCCTGATCGGGGCTTCTCGTCAGACCAGGAAATGCCCACACATCCACACGGAAGGCAGGACCCATGGCGGACTACACGCTGTCGATCACGACGGAGCGCACCTACGACGAGACGGTCGAGGCCGTGCGCGAGGCGCTGGCGGAGGAGGGCTTCGGTGTGCTGACCGAGATCGACCTGCGCGCCACCCTCAAGACCAAGCTCGACGTCGACGTCGCGCCCCAGATCATCCTCGGCGCCTGCCGGCCGCAGCTGGCGTACGAGGCGCTGCAGGCGGAGCCGTCGATCGCGGCGCTGCTGCCCTGCAACGTCGTCGTGCGGTCGACAGGGGAGTCGTCCACCGTGGTCGAGGCCTTCGACCCGGTGGCGATGATCTCGCTCGCCGGAGACGCGGGCGACGCCCTCCGCACCGTCTCCGACGACGCGCGCAGCCGCCTCCTCTCGGCCCTGGCCACGGTGGCCGCGCAGACCGAGCAGGACGGAGAGGGCTGATGGACCTCGAGCCCACGGAGGTCAAGGCGATCATCACGCGCATGAAGCGCGCCAACGGCCACCTCGCGAGCGTGATCCGGATGATGGAGGAGGGCTCCTCCTGCGAGGACGTTCTCACCCAGCTGGCCGCGGTGAACAAGGCGATCTCGCGCGCGGGCTACGCGATCGTCGCCACCGGGCTGCAGCACTGCCTCGACGACGACGGCCTGGACGGCGACGACGTCAAGAAGATGGAGAAGCTCTTCCTGGCGCTCGCCTGACCAGGAATCCTGTCAGGCCCGTCCTGTCAGGCCCGTCCTGTCAGGCCCGTCCTGTCAGGCCCGTCCTGTCAGGCCCGTCCTGTCAGGCCCGTCCGGCCGTCCTGTCAGGCCCGTCCTGTCAGGCCCGTCCTGTCAGGCCCGTCCTGTCAGGCCCGTCCTGTCAGGCCCGGAGGGATCCGGTACCGAACCGCCGACCTCCTGCGGCCAGCCGCACCCCTCGGCGACCCCTCGTCGGTGGCGGGTGCGGACCGGCGTCCGCCTCACCCACCTACCCCACGGGGACTCGGTCGATACGACAGCCTCAGGCCGGGAACTTCACGCCCGTGTTGGCGTGGCAGCGGTAGCCGTTCGGGTTCTTGGCGAGGTACTGCTGGTGGGCGTCCTCGGCGTAGTAGTACGGCGTCTCGCTCGCGGGCCGGATCTCGGTGGTGATGTCGCCGATCCGGCGGCGGGCCAGCTCCTCGCCGTAGATCTTGGTGAGGTCGCGGGCGGTCTGCTCCTGCTCGGGGGTCGTGTAGTAGATGGCCGAGCGGTACTGGGTGCCGACGTCGTTGCCCTGCCGCATGCCCTGGGTGGGGTCGTGCACCTCGAAGAACGTCTTCACCAGGTCGGCGAAGGAGACGCGGTCGGGGTCGAAGACCAGCCGGATCGCCTCGGTGTGACCGGTGCGGCCGCTGCACACCTCCTCGTAGGAGGGGTGCGGGTGTGGCCGCCGGCGTAGCCGACCGACGTCGACCAGACGCCCGGCGTCTTCCAGTAGATCTCCTCGGCACCCCAGAAGCAGCCGAGCCCGAAGATCGCGACCTCGAGGCCGTCGGGCACGTCGTCGGTCACGACGGGGGCGTCGAGCACCACGTGCTTGTCGGTGCGCCGGAACGGGTCGCTGTCGCGACCGGGCAGGGCCTGGTCGGGCTCGACCAGCTCGGACTTGCGCGAGAAGAAGGACACGGGTGCTCCTCGGAGGTGTCGGTGACGTGCACCAGTCTGCAACGCCGCCGGTTGCCGCGGTGTTCCGCTCGTGCCGGTGTCCGAGGGACCGGACGGCCAGCGATGTCGCCGATGGCTGAGCCGGACGAGCCGAGGTTGAGTCGGGGCCGGTCCGGTGGTTGAGCCGGGCGAGCCCTCGGCGAGCCCTGTCGAAACCCCCGGAACACTCTCGCGCGATCGTTACCACTTCGTGACCCAGAACCCTGTGGTTGAGCCGGATTCCGGGTCGGACTGTCGGTGGCGAGTGCTGGAATGGTCCTATGACCACCACCGAGCAGCCGACGTCGCTGGCCGACGTGCGCGCCGCCGATGCGGTGGTCACGGCGCGCGAGGTCGACCGGCTCGTGGCGGTCACCGCGTGGCTCGAGCAGCACCTGGTCGACCCCCGCACCAGCGACGACGTCGCGATGCCCGACTACGGCGACGGCGAGCTGCTGCTCGCCGGTGACGGCGCTCCCGGCGGTCTCCGAGGCGGCGGTCGTCGAGCTGATCACCACCCTCGGCAAGTCCGACGCAGCCGGCCGGCACTGGGTCGGCAACGCCCTGGAGGTCAAGTACCGGCTCCCGCGGCTGTGGCGCCGAGTCCTCGACGGTGAGGTCGAGGTGTGGCGGTCATTCAAAGTCGCCGAGTCCACCCACTCCCTGCCGCTGGACGGCGCCGCGTTCGTCGACACGGCGCTCGCGCCGTTCGCTCACTCGCTGTCGTGGACCCAGCTGGAGCGCACCATCGAGAAGGCCCGCAGCGCAGTTCGACCCCGACGAGGTGCAGCGCCGCCGTGACGCCGACCCCCGCCGGTTCGACGTCCGCACCCACGGCACCGGCATCGACGGGTTCACCTGGGTCGAGGGACTCTTGGACGCCGCCGACGCGCTCGACCTCGACGCCGCGATCACCTCGGTCGCCGCCCAGCTCGGCGAGGTGACCGACCTCCCGCTCGACGTCCGGCGCTCCATGGCCGCCGGCGAGATCGGCCGCGCCCAGCTGGCCCTCGACCTCACCGACCCCACCACTGGTCGCGGGGTCGATGTCTCGATCCTGATGACCGACACCCAGGTCGCCGAGCTCCGGCAGAGCGGCAGCAACGTCCTGCTCGACCAGGTCGCCGGCTGGTGCGGCACCGCGACCACCGTCACCATCCGCCCCGTCCTCGACCTCAACGACCACCACCGCATCGACGGCTACGTGCCCACCGAGACGATCCGCGAGCAGGTGCTGCTCACCTGGCCGCAGTGCGTGTTCCCCTACTGCACCCGCCGCGCCCGACGCTGCGACCTCGACCACCGATGCCCCCACGGCGACGGCGGCCCCTCGTGTCCCTGCAACCTGACGCCGCTCTGCCGCACCCACCACCGGATGAAGACCTTCTCCGGCTGGACCTACCAACCAGCCGAGACCACCGAGACCGGGATCCCGACCGCCTTCACCTGGACCAGCCCCGAAGGCAACCGGTTCCACGTCGACCACCGCGGCTCCACCCCGCTGCCCGACGTCTGACCACCCCGCCCCACACCCCGCCGGACCGGCGGGGTGATCGGCATGCCGGGGCCACCGCAGCAGTGGGCCGCCGGAGGGTCGACGTCAGGTAGTAGGACTCACCGCGTGATCGTTCTCCGAGGGCATGCCCCGTTCGTATCGCTCCGTCCCACGGCCTAGTGTCGCCAGGATGAGCGAGCAGCACGGTGAGCACCGCAGCAAGTCCGGCTTCGAGACCCGGGCGATCCACGCCGGCTACGAGCCGGACCCCACCACGGGCGCGGTGATCCCGCCGATCTTCGCCACCTCGACCTACAAGCAGGACGGCGTCGGCGGTCTGCGCGGCGGCTACGAGTACAGCCGCTCGGCCAACCCCACCCGCACCGCTCTCGAGGGCAACCTGGCGGCGCTGGAGGAAGGGGAGCGCGGCTTCGCGTTCGCCTCCGGTCTGGCCGCCGAGGACACGCTGGTGCGCTCGACCTGCCGCCCCGGTGACCACGTGGTGCTGCCGGACGACGCCTACGGCGGCACCTTCCGCCTCTTCGACAAGGTCGAGCAGGCCTGGGGCGTGGAGCACACGGCGGCGCCGGTGTCCGACGTCGAGGCGGTGGCGGCCGCCATCCAGCCCGGACGCACGAAGCTGGTGTGGCTCGAGACCCCCACCAACCCGCTGCTCAACATCGGCGACATCGCCGCGCTCGCCACGGTGGCCCACGACGCCGGCGCGCTGCTCGTCGTCGACAACACCTTCGCCTCGCCCTACCTGCAGCAGCCGCTGACGCTCGGCGCCGACGTGGTCGTGCACTCCACCACGAAGTACGCCGGCGGCCACTCCGACGTCGTGGGCGGCGCGCTCGTGGTGCGCGACCTCGACCTCGCCGAGCAGGTCGCCTTCCACCAGAACGCGATCGGCGCGGTGGCCGGGCCGTTCGACGCCTGGCTGGTGCTCCGCGGCCTGAAGACCCTCGGGGTTCGGATGGACCGCCACTGCGACAACGCCGAGCGGGTCGTGGAGTTCCTGAGCGGGCACGACGGCGTCACCCAGGTGATCTACCCGGGGCTCGCCGAGCATCCCGGCCACGAGGTCGCGGGCCGTCAGATGAAGCGGTTCGGCGGCATGGTCTCGTTCCGCTGCGCCGGCGGCGAGGCAGCGGCGCTGGCCGTGTGCGAGCGCACCGAGGTGTTCACGCTGGGGGAGTCGCTCGGCGGGGTGGAGTCGCTCATCGAGCACCCCGGACGGATGACGCACGCCAGCGTCGCCGGCACCGCGCTGGAGGTGCCCGACGACCTGGTGCGGCTCAGCGTCGGCATCGAGACCGCCGACGACCTGCTGGCCGACCTCGACCGGGCGCTCGGACGTGCCTGAGGCGGCCCGGCCCGCAGTCGTCCCCCGGTGACCGGGCACCGCGTCGTCTGCGTCGACGTCGGCTCCACCTTCACCAAGGCCGCGCTCGTGGACGCCGACGCCGGCACCCTGCTCGCGCGCGCCGAGCACCGCACGACGATCGACACCGACGTGCTCGACGGCGTCGACGCCTGCCTGGCCGCGCTGGACGCCGGTGACGCGCCGGTGCTCGCGTGCTCCAGTGCCGGCGGCGGTCTGCGGATCGCGGTCGTGGGCAACGAGGAGCTGGTCACCGCCGAGGCCGGCCGCCGGGTCGCCCTCTCGAGCGGAGGCACCGTCGTGGCGGTGGTCGCGGCGGCCCGCGGGCCGGTGTCGGTGTCCGAGGCGCGGCCGGACGTCGTGCTGCTCACCGGCGGCACCGACGGCGGCAACACCGAGGTGGTCGTGCGGGCGGCCCGCGAGCTCGTGGCCTCGGGCTGGTCGGGTCCGGTGGTGGTGGCCGGCAACGCCGACGCCGCCGAGGAGGTGACCGCGGCCCTCGGCGCCGTGCCCCACCGGGTGGTCGCGAACGTGGTGCCGCGGATCGGCGTGCTCACGCCCGACGGTGCGCGCGCCGCGGTGCGCGAGGCCTTCCTCGACCACGTGATCGGCGGCAAGCACCTGAGCTCGCGGCCCGGGTTCGTCGAGATGGTGCACGGCCCTACCCCCGACGTCGTGCTCACCGGCGTCGAGGTGCTGGCGAGGCTGGTCGGCGACGTGGTGGTGGTCGACGTCGGCGGCGCCACCACCGACGTGCACTCCGTGGTGGACCTCGACCCAGCCCATCGAGACGCCTCGTCCCGCGGCTCCTCAGGAGCCGCGGGTGCGGCCCTGTCGCGCGAGGTGGTGGCGCCCACTGCCGTCACCCGCACCGTGGAGGCCGACCTCGGGATGCGGTGGTCGGCGGTGAGCACCGCCGCGGCGGCGGAGCGGCCCGACCTCGAGGACGCCGCCGCCGTCCGCACCGCCGACCCCTCCTACCTGCCCGCCACCGACGCCGACCGCGACGACGACGAGCAGCTCGCCGGGGCCGCCGCCGGCCTGGCGCTGCGGCGGCACGCGGGACGCTCCCGGGTCGTCGTGAGCCCGGAGGGACGCGTCGTCGAGCGGTCCGGCGTCGACCTGCGTGAGGTCGATCTCGTGGTGCTGTCGGGCGGCGCGCTGCGGCACGGGCGGCCGGGCGCGGCCGAGCCGGGTGCTCGCGGGCAGCACCGGCGCCGACGTGCCCGGCGGCTGGCAGCTCCCCGAGCACCCGCGCGTCGTCGTCGACACCGACTACGTGCTCGCCGCCGTCGGTCTGCTCGCGGCCGACCACCCGGTCGCGGCCGAGCGACTCGCCCTCACCCTGGTGCGGCCGGACGCCCCGGCGCCGCGGCCCTAGGCTGACCGGCGTGAGCCAGGACTCCGAGGGCGAGAACCCCCCACCGCCCGAGCCGCCCGAGCCCTCCGGGTCCTCCGGGTCCTCCGCGGAGGAGCACGAACGGCGCCGCCTGCGCCTCGCCCACCAGCTGGCCCAGCAGTGGGCGCAGCTGCGCGAGGAGCGTCGGCCGGCCCCCGCGCCCGCGCCGATCGCGGCCGGGCCCTCCAACTTCTCCCGGGCCCAGGTGCCGTGGGGCCTCGACCTCGCCGCGGCCTGGGGCTGGCGGTTCCTCGTCATCGCCGCGGCGGGCTACCTGATCCTGTGGCTCGTCGCCTTCTTCGCGCTGATCACGCTGCCGCTGGTGATCGCGCTGCTGCTCACCGCCCTGGCGAGCCCGCTGGTGCGGTTGATGGGCCGCGCCGGCCTCCCGCGCGGGCTGGCGGCCGTCCTCGTGGTGATCGGCGGCCTCGGCGCCGTCGGCGCGCTGCTCACCTTCGCGGGGCAGCAGGTCGCCAGCGGTGCCAACGACCTCGCCGACTCGACGGTCAAGGGTCTCGGCGAGATCAAGGACTGGCTGCGGGACGGCCCGCTCAACGCCAGCGACTCGCAGATCAACCGCTACATCGAGCGGACGCAGGAGGCGATCGCCGGCACCGCGGCCGAGGGCGATGTGGTCGGCCGGGTCACCGAGCTGGGCAGCACCGTCGGGCACGTGCTGGCCGGGTTCTTCATCGTGCTCTTCGCCACCTACTTCTTCCTGGCCGACGGCGACCGCATCTGGTCCTGGCTCGTGCGGCTCGCCCCGCGGGCGGCTCGCGAGCGTGTCGACAGCAGCGGCCGGGTCGCCTGGATCTCGCTCACCCAGTTCGTGCGGGCGACGGTGATCGTCGCGCTCGTCGACGCCGTCGGCATCGCCGTCGGCGCCGCCGTCCTCCAAGTCCCGTTCGTGCTCGCGATCGGCGTGCTGGTCTTCCTCGGGGCGTTCGTGCCGATGGTCGGCGCCACGGTGGCCGGCACCGTCGCGGTGCTGGTGGCCCTCGTCGACCAGGGCCCGATCACCGCCCTCCTCATGCTCGCCGTGGTGATCGGCGTGCAGCAGGTCGAGGGGCACGTGCTGCAGCCGTTCCTCATGGGTCGCTGGGTGTCGGTGCACCCGCTGGGCGTGATCCTCGCCATCGGTGCCGGCGTCCTGGTCGCCGGAGTGGCGGGCGCGCTGGTCGCCGTCCCGCTCGCCGCCGCACTCAACGCCGTGGTGCAGCACCTGGCCACCTTCACCGCGCCGGGAGACGATCCCGTCGAGGCCCTGGAGGAGGACTACGAGGACGGGACCGTCCCGATGGAGGATGCCGACGATGCCTGACCTTGAGAGACCTGACCTCCCGACGATCGACGACGTCTACGAGGCCCGTGCCCTCGTCGACAGCCTGGCGATCCGGACGCCGATGGAGGAGTCGCGCTGGCTCTCCGAGCGGGTCGGCGGGCCGGTGCTCCTCAAGTGCGAGAACCTCCAGCGCACCGGCTCGTTCAAGATCCGCGGCGCCATCGTGCGGATGAGCCGGCTCAGCGAGGAGGAGCGGGCCCGTGGCGTCGTCGCCGCCTCGGCGGGCAACCACGCGCAGGGGGTCGCGCTGGCGGCCCGCGAGCTCGGCATCAAGGCCACCGTGTTCATGCCCGAGGGGGCGCCGATCCCCAAGGAGAAGGCCACCCGCGGCTACGGCGCCGAGGTCGTCTTCCACGGACGGTTCCTCGAGGACGCACTGGTCGCGGCGCACGCCTTCGCCGACGAGACCGGGGCGGTGCTGATCCACCCCTTCGACCACCGCGACATCGTCGCGGGGCAGGGGAGCAACGGGCTCGAGATCCTCGAGCAGGCTCCCGAGGTCCGCACCGTCGTCGTGCCGACCGGCGGTGGCGGCCTGCTCGCCGGCATCGCGCTGGCGGTGAAGTCGCTGCGGCCCGAGGTCCGCGTGGTCGGAGTGCAGGCCAAGGAGGCCGCCGCCTACCCGGCCTCGCTCGCGGCCGGTACCCCGGTGCCGCTGCTCGACATGAAGACCATGGCCGACGGCATCGCGGTCGGCCGGCCCGGCGACCTCACCTTCGCCGCCGTGCGCGAGTACGTCGACGAGATCGTCACCGTCTCCGAGGAGTCGATGTCACGCGCCGTGCTCGCGCTCATCGAGCGCGCGAAGGTCGTGGTCGAGCCCGCCGGCGGCGCCGCCGTCGCCGCCCTGCTCGACGCCCCGACCGCCTACGAGGCTCCGGTGGTCGCCGTGCTGTCCGGCGGCAACATCGACCCGCTGCTGCTCGGCAAGGTGATCCAGCACGGCATGGCCGCGGCCGGGCGCTACCTCGGCCTGCACGTCAACATCCCCGACACCCCCGGCGGCCTGGCCACCCTGCTCACCGAGGTGAGCGCGGCCGGCGCCAACGTGATCGAGGTCGCCCACGAGCGCATCTCGCCGTCGCTGAGCCTCGACGAGGTCGACGTGCAGCTGCAGCTCGAGACCCGCGGCGAGGCGCACGCCGAGCGGCTCGTCACCCGGCTGCGGGAGTGCGGCTACCGCGTCCACGGGTGAGCGGTCCGGGGGTTTCGACACGGGCTCGCTGGCGCTCGCCCGGCTCAATCACCGGAGGCAGCCGGCTCAACCACCGGAGGCGTGGGTCAGCTGGTGTAGGGCTTCGCGCTGAGGACGACGACCTGGAGGGTCTTGCCGGTCGGGGCCTCGAAGGCGACGGTGTCGCCGGTCTTCGCGCCGAGGAGGGCCGAGCCCAGCGGGGCCTGCGGGCTGTAGACGGCGACGTCGACGTACTCCTCGTTCTCGCGGGCGCCCAGCAGGAAGGTCTCGGCCTCGTCGTCGTCGTCGCCCTCGAACTTGTAGGTGACGACCTTGCCGACGGCGACCACGTCGTCGTCGGCGGGGAGGTCGGAGTTGGCGTGCAGCAGCACGTCCTCGAGCACCCGGATCTGGCCCTCGTTCTTGCCCTGGTCCTCGCGGGCGGCGTGGTAGCCGCCGTTCTCCTTGAGGTCACCCTCCTCGCGGGCCTCGCTGATGCGGGTGACGATCTCGTCGCGCACCGGGCCCTTGAGGTTCTCCAGCTCGGCCTGGACCTTCTCGTGGGCGTCGGGGGTGAGCCAGATGGTGCTCTGCTCGGTCGACTGGGTCATGGCAGTACTCCTGGGATGGGACGTAGGCGGTGGTGCGGAGCGGGACCGCGGCGCGCGGGCGGGGCGGGGCCGGGGCCGTGGCATGCGGGAGGCCCGCCCGACCGGGGCGGTCGGAAGCGACGAGCCTAGCAAGCGGGGTCGGCGGACCGCAGGTCGAAGGTCAGCGCGGACGCGGACTGGCCCGGCGCGGTGCACCCGACCAGCTCGACGGCGGTCGCCCGCCGGTCGGTGGCGATCTCGCGGGTGACCTCGCCCGCGACGTCGGGCTCCGGGGTGAACGCCACCTCGCCCACCAGCGTCTTGTCCTCGGCGTAGGCACGGAGCCGGCAGGTCGCGTCGACGTCGTCGTCGCGCAGCTCGACCTCGAAGGTCGCCTCGGCGGTGTTGGCGTCGACGATCTCGAAGCGGAGCTCACCCGACGCGACGGCGGGCCGCGACTGCTCGAGGATCGTCCACCCCAGCCAGACCCCGAACGTGAGGACGACGACGGCCGCGACCACGATCAGCGCCCGTCGCCGCAGGGGCGAGGTGGTGCCGTATCGGTCGCCCAGGTCGGTCGCGCTCACCCGGCAACCCTAGGTCGCCCTAGAGTTGCCGCCATGTCGCAGTCCCCACGGACCGGGCCACGTGCGGGCTACCGGCTCATGCACGTGCACGCCCACCCCGACGACGAGTCCAGCAAGGGCGCCGCGTCGACGGCGAGGTACGTCGCGGAGGGCGTCGACGTCCACGTCGTCACCTGCACCGGCGGTGAGCGGGGCTCCATCCTCAACCCCAAGATGGACCGGCCCGACGTGCTGGCGAACATCACCGAGATCCGGCGCCAGGAGATGGAGCGGGCACGCGACATCCTCGGCGTCCGCCAGGACTGGCTCGGGTTCGTCGACTCCGGCTGGCCCGAGGGCGACCCGAAGCCGCCGCTGCCCGAGGGCTGCTTCGCGCTGGTGCCGCTCGAGGAGGCGACCGAGCGGCTGGTCCGGTTCGTCCGGTCCTTCCGGCCGCACGTGATGACCACCTACGACGAGCGCGGCGGCTACCCGCACCCCGACCACGTCCGCTGCCACGAGGTCAGCGTGGCGGCGTTCGAGGCGGCCGCCGACCCCGAGCCGGTTCCCCGACGCCGGCGAGCCGTGGCAGGTCGCGAAGCTCTACTACCACCACTCCTTCAACCGCCCGCGGATGCAGGCGATCCACGACGCGATGGTGGCCCACGGCCTCGAGTCGCCCTGGGAGGAGCGGCTCAAGGAGTGGAAGCCCGAGCCCGAGTGGGACGCCCGCATCACCACCCGGGTGCCGTGCTCCGACTACTTCGGGGTGCGCGACCAGGCGCTGCTCGCCCACGCCACCCAGATCGACCCCGACGGCTTCTGGTTCGCGATCCCTCGCGAGATCCAGGAGCAGGTGGCGGCCACCGAGGACTTCGAGCTCGTCACGAGCTTCGTCGACGCGGCCACCCCCGAGGACGACCTCTTCCACGGGCATCCCCCTCGACTACGGGGGGTGAGTGCCCGGGTGGGAGACTGGTGTCATGGCTCCCGCCGCGATCATCCCGGCCCTCACCCTGCTGGTCTCGGCCGCTCCCGACGACGAGGACGTCGTCGCCGGCTGGACGGCGTTCGTCCTGTTCATCGCGCTCATCATCGCCGTGGCGCTGCTGGGCATGAGCCTCACCAAGCGACTGAAGAACGTCGAGCGGGCCGCCGCGGAGGGCAAGTACGACCCGTCCACGCCGCGCCGCCGGTCGGCCGGGCCCGTGCGCGGGCTCGCGGCCGCCCGTGAGCTGCATGAGCCTGCCGCTAGCGGGGGACGACGCGGACGGTGACGACCCGACCGCCGAATCCTCGCCGGAGCGCTGATCGCGCAGGGGCGACGGCTCCCCCGCAGGTGTGAGCCCTGAGGTTTGTGTGACCCACACGATGGGTACACATCGGTCGCGGCTGCCGCACTGAGCGGTGCCCTCTCGGGGCCACCATCGAAGGGAGAACGTCATGGGTTACGGATTCGGGGGCTTCCTCGTCGTCGTCGGCCTCGTGCTCGCGCTCGCAGTCACCGACGCGATCGAAGGCGTCGACCTCACCATGGTCGGCTGGATCCTGGTCGCCGTGGGCGTCGTCGTCCTCGCACTGACCGCGTTCACGCTCAACAACGGGCGCCGCGCTCGCACCCAGCAGACCGTCACGCACCCCGACGGAAGCCAGACGGTGCGGGAGAACCGCACCGACATGAACTGAGGACTTCCCGCCCTTCTTGCCCTTCTGGGAGCCCTTGCGCTTCTTGGGCTTGTCGGGCTTGACCTCGTCGTCGTCCTCGCCTCGTCGTCGTCCTCTTCGTCGTCCTCGTCCTCGTCCTCGTCGCCGTCCTCCACGGGCGGCGCCGGGGCCGAGGACGTCGTCGTCTCCGAGGGCTCCAACGGATTCGCGGGCTCCACGGGCTCCGAGGCGGTGGCGTCCGGGTCGGACGGCGCGGCGAGGCCGGCTGCGTCGAGCAGCGCGGCCGCGGCGTCCCGGATCTCATCGGCGTCGTCGGTGTCGAGGTCGCCGGACTGCTCGGCGTCCTCGGTGACCCGCAGCAGGCCCGCCACAGCCTTGCGCAGCCGGGCGTCGTCGTCCGCGGAGGCGGCCGCGTCGACCCGGGCGAGTGCGTCGGTGAGGGCGGGCACCTGCTGTGCCGGGGTCGCGTCGTCGCCGCACCCGGTGAGTCCGGCGGCTCACGACGGCGGTCGCCGCGAGCGTCGCCACCCACCGGCGCGCCCCGCTCACGAGGCACCCTCGACGGCGTCGTGGAGGTCCTGGAGCGGGCCCTTCAGGTCGTTCGGCACGTCCGTCGGCGGCGAGGTGGGCTCCGGCGGGTCGGTCTCGTCCCCGCCGGCGGCCAGGGCGGCGATGACGATCAGCAGCACCAGCGCGCCGATCGACAGGGCGACGCCGCGCTGGGTGGCGTCGGTGGCGGCGAGACGCTCCTGCAGACGGGCGGCGAGGGCGGCCCCGGGAGGACCCGGGTGCAGCGCCTCGGTGGGCGCGTCGGCACCGGCCAGCGGCACCGGCTGCGAGAGCACCGCGGTCTGCCCCGCGGCGTCGTCGGGGCCGCCGCCGGCCGCCAGCCGCTCGGCCACCTGGGCCGCCGTCGGCCGACGCTCCGGCTCGAGGTCGGTCATCGCGCGCAGCAGGTCGCGCCACCAGCCCGGCAGGTGGTCGGGGATCGGCGGTGAGGTGTGCAGCCGGGCGAGGGCGGCCTCGGTCGGGGAGCCGGGGTAGGCCCGCTCGCCGGTGAGCGCCTCGAGCAGGGTCAGGCCGAGCGCGTACACGTCGGCGGCGCCGGTGACGTCGAGCCCGCGCACCTGCTCGGGGGAGAGATAGGCCGCGGTGCCGACGGCGGTGCCGGTGCGGGTGTGCCGCACGGTGTCGCCGATCAGCCGGGCGATGCCGAAGTCGGCGAGCTTCACCCGGCCCTTCTGGTCGAGCAGCACGTTGGCGGGCTTCACGTCGCGGTGCACGACACCGCGGTCGTGGGCGTAGGCCAGCGCCTGCGCGAGCTGCGACCCGACGACGGCCACGCTGTCGGCGTCGAGCGGGCCGGCGGCCATCGAGCGGGCCCAGGTGCCGCCGGTGACGAGCTCCATCACCAGGAACGCACGGTCCTCGTCGGCGCCGACGTCGAGCACGGTGACCAGGGCGCGGTGCGACAGCCCGGCCAGCGTGCGGGCCTCCGCCTCGAAGCGACGCCGGTCGGTCTCCTCGGCCGAGGTCAGGCTCAGGACCTTGACCGCCACCTCGCGCCCCAGCACCCGATCGGTGGCCCGGTACACATCGGCCATGCCGCCCCGACCGAGCACGGTGCCCAGCTCGTAGCGGCCGCCGAGCACGTCGGGCTCGGCAGGCGGGGACGCAGTCACGCAGGACCTCCGGGGGGTCTGGGGTGCGTGCACCCTAACCGTCGGTAAGTCCGTGGAAAGCCCCCAGGCGTTACCTCCGGTCACCACGAACCGCACCGGTTCCAGACCTCAGGAGATCACCATGTTCCGCACCTTCACCCGCCTCGCCGCTCTGTTCGTCGCCACGCTGGCCGTGCTCGCCGGTGCCTTCACCGGCCAGGCCCAGGCCGTCCAGCTCTCGCACGCCGTCGACAGCCCCGGTGCCGTCACGGCCTACCAGGCCTACGGCTGGCACGCGAACACCTGCTCCGCCACCGGCCGCTACTGCCCCAAGCCGCGGATCACGATCCCCGGTCCGCTCGTCTCCCGGTCCAACAACGGCAATGCCGACCAGCAGCTCGACGCCACCTACCGCATCTACAAGTACGTCAACGGCACCTGGCAGCGGCTGGCGAGCGCCACCCGCAGCTACCCGATCAACCAGCAGGTCCGGCTGCAGGACTTCACCTGGAACATCGGTTCGGGCGGCTACTTCTACGTCGACATCCGGTTCGAGTGGAAGCTGCGCTCGACCGGCACCTTCCTGTCGGCCCGCACCGCCAACTGGAACGGCTACAACGCCGCCGACTACCGCTGCTACGGCGCCGGCTGCAACGCCTCCCGCGGCTGGGTCCACCTCTCCTGACCCGTCCTCCCTCCGACCCGGGGGCGCACCTCACACGAGGTGCGCCCCCGGGCCCTCGTTCCTGCGCGGTAAGTGCGCGCTAAGCGGTGCGGCCCACGGTGCTCCCAGACGGGCCGAGGGAGGCCCCCGAACCCAGGAGACACCGATGACCGCGACCGCCACCGCACACCAGCAGCCACACCAGCAGCCGCAGCCGGGCCGCCACCAACGCCGGTCTGCTCGCCGTCCGTCGCCTACCCGCGCTCGGCCTGGTCGCCCTCGTGCTGGCTCTGCTGGCCGTGCTCGCCCCGGCACCCCAGGCAGAGGCGTACCACTACTGGCGCAGCAACCGGCCCGGCGCCGTCGCCGTGCCGACCGTGATCGGCACTCACGTCTACAGCTGCCAGTACTGCTGGTCGCCCGCAATCCAGGTGCCGCCGTTCAACCTCAGCCGGTCCGCAGCGACCCGCGGCGCCCAGGACGTCCTGGTGCGCGTGAACGTGCAGCGGTGGGACGGCTCGGCCTGGGGGCACCAGACCAGCAAGGACCGCTACTACACGATCCCGGCCGGGACCGCCCGCATCAGGGTGCCGGAGCTCCACATCCTGCCCAACCGCGCGCTCTACCTGCGCGTCTCGTTCGCGATCGCCTGGGCCGACCGGGCAAGCGGACGGGCGCTCGGCAGCTTCGTCGCCCTCCTCGACCAGCGCGACTACGTGTGCCACACCCGGTTCCCGTGCGAGGCGGGCAACGGCTACGTCTGGCTCCGGACCCCCTGACCGGCCCGCTAAGTGCGCGGTAAGTGCCCACCGCCACGGTCTGCTCATCGCCCCGAGCCACCCGAGTCCGAAGGAACCCCGATGAACCTCCACCGCCACCTGGCCGCCGTGCTCGGCGCCGTCGCCGCCGTCGCCGCTCTCGTCGTCGCCGCCCCGGCCGCTCCCGCCACCGCGGCCGGCCCCTGCGCCCGCTGGGCCAGCACCACCGGCGACGACGGCAACCCCGGCACCGAGGCGGCGCCGTTCCGGTCGCTGGCGAGGCTGGCGGCGTCACTCGGCGCCGGCCAGGTCGGGTGCCTCCCGGCCGGGCAGACGTACTTCGCGGTGGCGGGCAATGGTGTGATCGGCGGGGGCGGCGGCACCGCCGACCGGCCCGCGGTCATCACGAGCGGCCCCGGCGGACGCGCCGAGGTCCGGGGCCAGCTGTGGTTCCGCGAGGAGTCGCACGACCTGACCCTCACCGCGCTCGACCTGCACGGCAGCTACGGCCCGGCGGGTGCTCCGGTCGGCACCAAGAACACCTTCCTCATCGTCCACGGCGACCGCATCACCTTCGACGGCAACGACATCACCAACGGCCGCGGCATCTGCCTCGGCGTCGGCAAGGGCCACGGCTCCAGCACCGAGGGCAACGTGCTGGCCGAGGACGTCGTCATCACCCGCAACCGGATCCACGGCTGCGGCATGGACGCCGACATCACCTGGTACGCCGGCGACTCCGGCGCCCACGGCGTCTACCTCGAGTACTCCGAGGACGCCGTCGTCACCCAGAACCTGATCTACGGCAACCGCTACCGCGGACTGCAGCTGTGGCCGCGCAACGACGGCGCGGTGGTGGCCTTCAACGTCTTCGACGAGAACGCCACGCACGTCAACATCGGCAGCTCGGAGGCCTGCGGCGGCAGCTGCCGCACCGCGGCCGCCGGCTTCCGCTCGGTGAACACGAACGTGCACCACAACGTGTTCAGCAACCGGGTGACGACCTGGCGGGAGAGTCAGAACCCCTCCCAGGTCTACGGCTACTTCCTCGTCGGCTCGCCCGACTACGGCAACCAGGTGCACGACAACTGCTTCGCCCCCGGCGACGCCGCCACCACCGGCGCCGGCTTCCGGGCCTTCGCCAACACCACGGCCGCTGCGTCCTACGTCGACCGGGCCGCCCGCGACTACCGGCTCGTCGCCGGCGGCGGGTGCGTCGGGTTCGGTCCCGCGTCGATCCAGCCCGGCGGCGGCCCCGACCCCGACCCGGTGCCCGACCCCGACCCGCAGCCGCAGTTCCGTCCCGACGCGATGGTGCGGGCCGGCAGCGGCGCGTGGGTCGGCGCGGGTGTGCAGAACACCACCGGAGCGCGCCAGGGCGTCACCGTGACCGTCCGCCGCGGCACCACCGCCACCTTCACGGTCCGGGTCCGCAACGCCGGCGACACCGCTGACGCCTGGAGCGCGGCCGAGGCCGGCCCCGGCGGCCGCGGCGTCGCCCGCCGTTGGTTCACCGGTGGTCTCGACGTCACCGGGGCCGTCGACGCCGGCACGCAGTCCTTCCGCGACGTCGCCCCCGGCGCCGTGCGCACGCTGCGGCTCACCGTCCGCCCCGGCGCCCGCGCCGTCGTCGGCAGCACCGCCACCTGGCAGCTGCACGCGGTGCACAACCCGGTGGCCGACGGCATCCGCGACGTCGTCCGCATCACCGTCCGCGTCGCCCGCTGACCCCACCACCACCGCCCGAGAGGACCCACCCATGACCACCCACCGCCCGCGCCGGCTCGTCGCCGGTCTCGCCGCCGCCGCCCTCGCGGTCGCCACCCTGGCCGCCGCCGGCACCGCCACCGCCCGCCCCGACGGCGACCCCGGCGATCGTGCCGCCGACCGGAGCCTGCGCGCCGAGGTCGCCGAGCTCGACCTGGTCGTCGGTCGGGACGGCGGCGGGATCGTCGTCGAGGACGGCGAGCCGGTCGCACTCGTGACCGACCCCGCCGACGCCGCCGCCGTCCGTGCCGACGGCGGCACCGCCCGCGTCGTCGACCACACCGCCGCCGAGCTCGACGGCGTCGTCGCCGCACTCGACCGGTTCGCCGCCGGTCGCTCGGCCGGGTCGGTGCAGTCGTGGGGCGTCGACGTCGCCGGCAACCGCGTCGTCGTCACCGCCACCACCGGCGCCCGTGACCGCGCCGCCCGGGCGTTCCTCGCCCGGGCCGAGCGGTTCGGCAGCGCCGTCGTGGTGGTGCGCGCGCGGTCGCTCGGCGGCGCCGGCGACCACCGACTCACCGGTCTACGGCGGGCAGGCCTACACCTACCCGCGGGCCGGCCGGACCAACGGTCGCTGCTCGGTCGGGTTCAACGTCTACGACCGGACGGGCCGCTACTACGTGCTGACCGCCGGCCACTGCTCGCGCGGGTACCCGCGCACGCAGCGTCGGCGGCTACCGCTTCGGCCGTACCACCGCCTACCGCTACCCCGGCGCGCGACTGGGGCGTCTTCAGCAACGACTACCCCGGCTACTTCACGCCGAAGGGCGCCACCGCGCAGTGGAACGGCTACGTGCTGCCGGTGCCCGGGCGTCTGGACCAACCCGGCCGTCGGCACCACGGTCTGCAAGAGCGGCAGCACCACCGGCTGGACCTGTGGCTCCATCACCGCCCTCAACGTCACCGTCAACTACGGCAACGGCCTGGTCCACGGCCTGGTGCAGCACTCGGCGTGCACCGAGCAGGGCGACAGCGGCGGCTCGGTGGTGTCCACCGGCGGGTGGGCGCTCGGCCTCAGCAGCGGCAGCTCGCTGTACGTGCGCAACGGCGTGAAGGTCTGCGGCCAGAAGGTCGGCCGCGCCAACAGTCGCCTACTACCAGCCCGTCGGCCCGGTGCTCGCCGCCACCGGACTGACGCTGCTCGCCGGCTGAGCCGGTTCGTGGAAATCGCCCACGCCCCCGTCCGACACGCCTACGGTCGGCCCCACGCCCTCACCAGGAGACCCACCATGTCCCGCTCCCGACGCCCTCGGATCCTCGCGCTCGTCGCCGGCCTGCTTCTCGCCGGTCTCGCGCCGACCGGAGGCACCGCTCCGAGCGCCGGGGCGGCCGGCGCGTTCTGCGGCTACGCGAGCGACCCGGCCCTCGAGGTGTTCCGGTGGGACGGCGGCGGCGATGACGGTCCAGTGGGCGACGCCTGCCAACTGGGAGGATGACGTCGCTCCAGCCCGACAACACCGACGCCGTCGACTGGCTACGTCTGCCTGGACGCCCAGGGGACGGTCGAGATCGGGGACGGGATCGAGGCCCGGATCCAGGCGATCGACGTCGCGGCCGGCACGACGCTCCACGTGAGCGAGGGCGGCAAGCTGTTCCTCTACGGCGACCAGACCAGCCGGCCCTCGACGTTCCGTCCGAGCTCCACCGTGCTGCTCGAGGCGGGCACCCTCGGCGGTCCCGGCCGCATCGACGCTGCCGGTCGCATGATCTGGCGTGCCCTTCGCCCGCCATGGCCGGAGGCCGGGCGGCCACCCTCACGACCGATCCGTGCAGTGTCGACGTCCCGGGCGTGCAGCACCACCGGGGCGGGACGCCTGGCGATCGGCGACACCGGGCGGCTGATCGTCGACGGCCGCGGCGTCAACCTGTTCAGCCGTTATCGGATCGTCGTGCGCGGCCAGATGATCCTCAGCGGCGAGTCCTACGTGGCCGCCGACCACGACACCGCGATCGAGCTGCGTGCCCGCACCGGCGGTCACGGCGTCGGCGTGCTCGACCTGCGCAACGACGGCGGCATCTACGAGGGCATCGCCCGTGACGAGCCGACGCTCGCCGACGTCGTCAACGGCGGCCTCATCCTCAAGCGGAGCGGCACCGGCACCAGCGCGATCACCGGTGACTACACCGTCGTCGGCAACGGCGGCGTGGAGGTGCGATCCGGCACCCTGGCGCTCCCGACGGGCAGCGTCGAGGCCGCGCAGGTCGACGGCGGCGCGTCCTACGGCACCGGCCGCTGCGTCGAACCTGGGCGCGCAGTGCACGCCCACCACCGACGCCGACGACCCGTCGCTGTACCGGGCGCTCGTGCCCGCGAGCGACCGCGACGGCGCGCTGGTCAGGGTCCGCGAGGGCGTCGGCACGAAGGGCGCCCGGCTCGACCGGCCGGTCGAGATCGTCGCTCGGGGCCTCACCCGCGGCTCGGTGCTGCGGCTGACGCTGCGCTACGACGACACCGTCGTCGGCAGCCGGACCAGCAGCAGCCTGCGGATCTACCGGGTCCCGCTGGACTCCCGTCGCGAGCTCGCCGTGCCGAACTGCCGGTCGAGCGGCGCGTTCCCGACGTCGTCGACCGTCGCCTGCGTGTGGCGGCAGCGGAGCATCACGACTCCGGGTGGCGACGTCGTGATGACGGTGCGCACCCGCGTCATGAGCCGCTGGGTCGGTCGCTGACCGGCTCTCGCACCCGCTCCACCAGCGCGTCGAGCAGCGCCCGTACCGACGCCGTCGGCAGCGCGGACCCCAGGGTCCACTCCCGCGCGGCCACGTCGGCGCCCGCTGTCCTCGCGCGCCCGCTCGAGCCAGCCGGCCAGGTCGCGCTCCACCGGCTCCTCGGTGCCCGAGGGCGACGGCGACAGCACGTGCGCCGCGGCCACCAGCCGCACCGCGGTGCGCCGGGTCGCCGGCGAGCACGCCGAGGGCGGCGCCGACCCGCAGGCACTGGGCGAGCGCGAGGGTCTGACCGGTCCGGTCGGCGAGCACCAGGGCGTCGGCGAGCCGGTCCGCGCAGGCGACGGCGTCCTCGCGCACCGCGGCCGCCCGGGCCAGCGTGATCAGCGCGTCCCGCTCCTCCAGCGGCAGCCGGCCGTCGGTGAGCCGGCGCGACTCGCCGGCGTAGGCCTCCGCGGTGGCGGCGTCGGCCTCGTCGAGGGCGATCTCGGCGAGGGTGTTGAGGGTGTCGGCGGTGCGGGCCACGTCGCCGCGGGTGCGCACGACGTCGAGCCGCCGCTGGTAGGCCTCGCGCTCGCCGTCGAAGTCGCCGGAGACGGCCCGGGAGATCGCGAGCATCGACAGCGACACCGCCTGGAGCGTGGTGAGGCCGAGGTCCTCGGCCGCGGCCAGCGCCGCCGCGGCGAGCTCGGCGCCGGCGGTGGGGTCTCCTGACACCGCGAGCGCGCCGGCCAGGTAGCAGCGGGCGCGGGCCGCGGCCTCGGCGTCGCCGGCCGCCTCGGCGAGGGCGAGCGCCTCCCGTCCGGTCGCGGGCGGCGAGCGACCAGTCGGTGAGCTGGTAGGCGAGCGTCGTGGACGCGGCGGCGAGCCGGGCCGCGGTCACCGGGTCGTGCCCCGGCAGGGCGCGCACCCGCTCGATCCGGCGCCGGCCGTCGACCAGGCGTCCGCTGGCCACCCAGAACTCGACGCTCGCCAGCGCGAGGCCGGCCGCCTCGGCGGCGTCGCCGCGGTCGAGGGCGCGGTCGAGCGCGGCGTCGAGGTCGGCCGCGTCGTCGTCGTAGCGGGCGAGGGTGAGCAGCCCGTCGGGTCCGTCGAGGTCGTCGGCGGCGGCGACCAGCCGGTCGCGCAGGTGCGCGGCGAGCAGGTCGCGGCGCAGGTCGACGTCGGGCTGCTCGTGCAGCCGCTGGCGCAGGTAGGCGCGCACCGTGCCGAGCGCGACGAACCGCACCTCCACCCGGCTCTCCACCGGCCGCACCAGCCGGGCGTCGACGATCGCGGCCAGCGCCTCGAGCACGTCGGGCACGTCGTCGCACACCGACTCCAGCGCCTCGACGGTGAAGCCGCGCTCGAACAGCGCGAGCCGGTCGCACACCAGCCGGCCGGCGTCGTCGAGCCGCTCGACGCTCCACCGGATGGTGCTCGCCAGCGCCCGCTGCCGCTCGGGCACGCGCGCTGGAGCCGGTGGTGAGCAGCTTCAGGCTGGAGGTGAGCGCCTCCAGCAGCCGGTCGGGGGTCATCAGCCGGAGCCGGGCCGCGGCGAGCTCGAGGGCCAGCGGGACGCCGTCGAGGAAGCGGGCGAGCGCGGCCACGTCGTGCTCGTGGCCGGCGAGGGTGAAGCCCGGGCCGGGCGGCCGCCGCGCGGGCGACGAAGAGCCGGACGGCGGGGCTGGCGGCGACCTCGGCCGGCGGGGCGTCGGCGGCGGGCACCGGCAGCGGCGGCACCGGCTCCTCGTGCTCGCCCGGGATGCGCAGCGCCACCCGGCTGGTGGCGAGCACGCGGAGGGCGGGGGAGGTCTCGGCGAGCGAGCGCACCAGCGCCGGCCCCTCCGCCAGCGACTCCAGGTTGTCGACCACGACCAGCACCCGGCGCGCCGGGTCGAGCTCGCGCAGCGCGTCGAGCGGGTCCTCGCGCGGGGCGGCGCCGAGGGTGAGCGCGAGCTCGAGGGCGAGCTGGTGGGCGTCGGTGGACTCGGTGACGGGCAGCCACACGACGTCGTCGAGGTCGTCGCTCGCGCTGGCGACCCGCGCCGCCTCGATCGCCACCCGCGACTTCCCGGTGCCGCCGAGCGCCGGTGAGGCTGAGCACGCGGGTGCCGCCGGTGAGCCGCGCGACCACCTCGGCCACCAGCTCGGCGCGGCCGATCGGTCTCGTCGAGGGGCACCGGCACCCGGGCCGCCGCGCGGCGCTGGCGCCGGCGCCGAGCGCGGGTCGAGGACGACGGCGTCAGCGGCGGGCGCGTCGAGGCTGGGGTCGTGCCGGAGCACCGCGACCTCCAGCTGGCGCAGCGCCTCGCCGGGGTCGATGCCGAGCTCGTCGGCCAGCCGGTCGCGGGCGCGGCCGTAGGCGGCCAGGGCGTCGGCCTGCCGGTCGCTGCGGTAGAGCGCCGTCATCAGCTGGGCCCAGAACCGCTCGCGGGTGGGGTGCTGGTGCACGAGCTCCTCCAGCGTCGCCACCAGCCCGTCGGGCCGGCCCAGCCGGAGCGCGAGGTCGACCCGGGCCTCCTCGGCCTGGAGCCGCAGCTCCTCCAGCCGCACCACCTCGGCCGCGGCGAACGGCTGCTCGCGCACGTCGGCCAGGGCGGCGCCGCGCCACAGTCCGAGGGCCTCGTCGAGCAGCGCGAGCGCGGCCGCGGCGTCGCCGGCCCCGCGGGCGCGCGCGGTGAGGTCGGCGAACCGGCCGACGTCGGTCTCGAGCGGGTCGACGACGAGCCGGTAGCCGGGCGGCCTGCTCTCGAGGAACGCCGCGCCGCCCAGCGCCGCCAGGTTCTTGCGGAGCTTGCTCACGAACACCTGGAGCGTGGGCAGCGGCTTGTCGGGCGGGCTCTCGCCCCACAGCCCGTCGACCACGCGGTCGGTGGACACGACGGCGGGCGCGGCGAGCGCGAGCATCGCCACGACGGCGCGCTGCCGGGGCCCGCCCAGCGGTACCGGCCCGTCGTCGGCCAGCACCTCGACGGGTCCGAGCAAGCCGGACCTCCACCACGCGCGCCAGCGTAGGGCGGCGACCGTCCCTTACCGTCGAACCGTGCCGAACCGTCTCGCCGGAGCGCGACCTCCCCGTACCTGCTGCAGCACGCCGACAACCCCGTCGACTGGTGGGAGTGGGGGCCGGAGGCGTTCGCGGAGGCCCGCGAGCGCGACGTCCCGGTGCTGCTGAGCGTCGGGTACGCCGCCTGCCACTGGTGCCACGTGATGGCGCACGAGTCGTTCGAGGACGAGCGCTCGGCGGCCTACATGAACGAGCACTTCGTGTGCATCAAGGTCGACCGCGAGGAGCGGCCCGACGTCGACGCCGTCTACATGCAGGCCACCACCTCGATGACCGGGCACGGCGGCTGGCCGATGACGGTGGTGCTCGACCACGACGGCACGCCGTTCTTCGCCGGCACCTACTTCCCCGACCAGCCGCGGCACGGCCAGCCGGCGTTCGGGCAGGTGCTCGGCGCGCTCTCCGAGGCCTGGCGGGAGCGGCGCGACGACATCCGCGGGGTGGCCGAGCAGGTGCGGGCCCACCTGCAGGCGACCCCCGACCTGGCGGGGCCGGCGATCGACGCCGACGCCGTCGCGGCCGCCGTCCGCAGCCTGGCTGGCCGACGTCGACGCCGTGAACGGCGGTTTCGGCGGTGCGCCGAAGTTCCCGCCGTCGATGGTGCTCGAGTTCCTGCACCGCGACGGGTCGACCGACGCACTGCGGGTGCGCGACGCGACCACCGAGGCGATGGCGCGCGGCGGCCTGTACGACCAGCTCGGCGGCGGTTTCGCGCGCTACTCGACTGACGCGAGCTGGGTGGTGCCGCACTTCGAGAAGATGCTCTACGACAACGCCCAGCTGGTCGGTCTCTACGCCCGGCTCGGCACCCCGCTCGGCGACCGGGTGGCCGGCGAGACCGCCGACTTCCTGCTGCGCGAGCTGCGCACCGCCGAGGGCGGCTTCGCCTCCGCGCTCGACGCCGACAGCGAGGGCGTGGAGGGCAGGTTCTACGCGTGGACGCCGGCGCAGCTGGTCGACGTCCTCGGGCCCGACGACGGCGCCTGGGCGGCGCAGGCGTTCGAGGTCACCGAGGCCGGCACCTTCGAGCACGGGTCCTCGGTGCTGCAGCTGCTCGCCGACCCCGAGGGGCCGGGCGCCGCGCGGCTGGCCGACGTCCGCGCCCGGCTGCTCGCCGCGCGCGAGGAGCGGGTGCGGCCCGAGCGCGACGACAAGGTGGTGGCGGCCTGGAACGGGCTCGCGATCACCGGCCTCGTCGACGCCGGCCGGCTGCTCGGCCGCTCCGACCTGGTCGACGCCGCGCTCGCGGCGGGCTCGCTGCTCTGGGACCTGCACGTCGTGGACGGCCGGCTGCTGCGGGTCTCCCGCGACGGCGTCGTCGGGCGTCACGCCGGTGTGCTGGAGGACCTCGGCTGCGTGGCCGGCGGGTTCCTCTCCCTGGCCGGCGCCACCGGTGACGGCGGCTGGCTGGACCGGGCGCGACTGCTGCTCGACGACGCCTTGAGGCGGTTCCGCGCCGACGACGGCGGCTTCCACGACACCGGCGTCGACGCCGAGGCGCTGGTCGCGCGGCCCCGCGACCCCGGCGACAACGCCAGCCCGAGCGGCACCTCCGCCGTCATCCACGCGCTGCTCGCGGCGCACGCCATGACCGGCGAGGCCCGCTACCGCACCGCCGCCGAGGAGGCCCTCACCACGGTCGCCGGCCTCGCCGCCCGGGCGCCGCGGTTCGCCGGCTGGTCGCTCGCGGCCGCAGTCGCGCTGCTGCAGGGGCCGCTGGAGGTCGCCGTCGTCGGCCGTCCCTCCGCCGAGCGGGACGCGCTCGAGCGGGTCGCGAGGTTGCACGGGGGAGCGGTGCGTCGTCGTCGGACCCGGCTCGGGGATCCCGCTGCTCGAGGGGCGCGACGAGGTCGACGGACTGTCCCGCGGCCTACGTGTGCCGCGGGTTCGTGTGCGACCGGCCGGTCACCGACGTCGGCGCGTTGCGGGTGGCGTTGGGCTCGTCGCAGTAGCCGCAACCGACGGCCCACGGTCTCGGGACGGAGTCAGCAGCCGACGTCGGGGGAGCGGTGAGCTACTGAGGTTCCAGGGGCTCAGTTTCCTCACTAGGTCACCGCTCACCCGGCGTGCCTCGGAGGAGCGGTGACCTAGTGAGGTTCCAGGAGCTCAGTTTCCTCAGTAGGTCACCGCCCGCCCGACGTGCCTCGGAGGAGCGGTGACCTACTGAGGTTTCAGGAGCTCAGTTTCCTCACTAGGTCACCGCCCGCCCGACGGGACCGTGACCCGCCGGCGCGACCGACGTCGGCGCGTTGCGCGCAGCGCCGCGGCCGGCCGCGTCATCCTGAGGCATGCGGCCCCCGCTGCCCACCGCCCCGAGACCCGGCAACTTCTCGAACGTCGACTGGCCGGGTGGGACGCCGCCGCCGGAGCACCCGCTCGGTGACCCCGCGGTGTCGCTGCGCCGGGTGGAGGTCGGCGGGCGAGAGGAGTTCGAGCTGCTCACCCGGGTCCGCTACGACGACGGCGTGCTCGACACGGCGATCGTCGTCCCGGTCGACGGCACCTTCACCACCGACCTGGTCTCGGTGCCGGCGCTCTTCACGTGGCTGGTGCCCAAGTCGGGGAAGCACCTGCCGGCGGCGCTCGTGCACGACGGGCTGGTCGGCGGTGACCACCACGACTACGAGACGGTGCCCCCGGGCCGGCACATCGACCGGATCGACGCCGACCGGGTCTTCCGCGACGCGATGCGCGACACCCACGTCGGCCGGATCCGGCGCTGGCTGGTGTGGGCGGCGGTGTCGACGGCCTCGCTCTGCACCGGCGCCCGCGACTCGTGGCGGTGGTGGCACCGGGTGTGGTTCGTGGTGGCCACCGCCCTCGTGGTCGGCACCGTCGGCGTCCTCGGCGTCGCCGCCACCCTCGACCTCTTCGACGGCCGCCTCGGCACCTGGTTCGACGTGCCCTGGATGCACGGACCGTGGTGGGCCGAGGTGGCGCAGGGGCTGGCCGGTGCCGTGGTCGTCCCGCCGGTCCTGGCGGTGCTCTTCGGCCGCTACTGGCTCGTCGGCGCCGTCGTCGGCGTCGCCCTGGCCACCCTGCTGCACGTCACGGCCCTCGTCGCCGTCGTCGCGCTCTCCTACCAGGCGGCGGAGTGGCTGGTGCGCTCCCGCGTGGCCTGGACGGTCGCCGTCGGGGGCGCGGTGCTCGGGGCGGTGGTGGTGTTCGTGGTGGCGCTGCTCTGACCCGGGCCGACCCCTGCCCGAACGACACGGCCCACCCGCCGGAGCCAGGGCGCCCGGGCGTCGGTTGACCGCCCCGGACGACGGGGTCAGCATGGAGCGGGTGGCCGAGGCCGAGGTGCTGGAGGCCGACTACGTCGTGGTCGGGGCCGGTGCGACGGGCATGGCGTTCACCGACGCGCTGCTCGACCACGCCGACGACGTGACGGTCGCGCTGGTCGACCGGCGGCACGGCGCCGGTGGTCACTGGCTCGACGCCTACCCGTTCGTGCGGCTGCACCAGGCCTCGGCGTTCTACGGCGTCGCGTCGACCCTGCTCGGCGACGGCAGTATCCAGCAGAACGGGCCGGAGCGGGGTCTGCACGAGCGGGCGACGGCGCCGGAGATCTGCGCCTACTACGACCGGATCATGAGCAAGAAGCTGCTGGCGTCCGGCCGGGTGACCTTCCACCCCGGCTGCGAGCACCGCGGCGGCGGGCGGTTCACCTCGCTGGTGTCCGGGCGCGAGCACGAGGTCGCGCGGGAACCCGCGGGTGGTCGACGCCCGCTACCTCGCGCCGCTGGTGCCGTCGCGCACGCCGCCGCCGTTCGGGGTCGCCGACGGCGCGCGCGTCGTCCCGGTCAACGACCTGGTGCGGCTGGGGGAGACGCCGTCGCAGTTCGTGGTCGTCGGCTCGGGCAAGACCGCCACCGACGCCGTGGTCTGGCTGCTCGGCCAGGGGGTCGACGCGGACGCGATCCGCTGGGTGCGCCCGCGGGAGCCGTGGATGCTCGACCGGGCGGTGGTGCAGCCCGACCCCGCCGTCTTCGTGGGCATGGCCGCCGACACCCTGGCCGCCGCAGCCGAGGCGACCGACCCCGACGACCTGTTCCTCCGCCTCGAGGACGCCGGGATCATGATGCGGATCGACCGGTCGGTGACGCCCACCATGGCCAAGACGCCCACCCTCGGTCGGTGGGAGCTCGACCTGCTGCGCAGCGTCGAGGACGTCGTCCGGCTCGGGCGCGTCCGGCACGTCGAGCCCGGTCGCGTCGTCCTCGACGACGGCGACGTGACGATCGCGTCCGACGCGGTGGTGGTGCACTGCGCAGCGCCCGGCCTCCGCTACCCGCCGCTGGTGCCGATCTGGGGGCCGGAGGCGATCACGATCCAGCCGATCCGCTCGGGCTTCCCGTGCTTCGCGGCCGCGCTCGCCGGGTTCGTCGAGGCCACCGTCGACGACGACGCCGAGAAGAACCGGCTCTGCCCGCCCTCGCCGTTCTCCGACACCCCGGCCGACTGGCCGCGCATGCAGGTGCTCGGCAGCCGCGCGGCGGCGTCGTTCGGCTCCGAGCCGCGCATCAAGGCCTGGGCCGACGGCGTGGCGCTCAACCCCGCGCGCACCCCACCCGACCTCGCGGCGAGCGGGCCGCTGGCGGCGGCGGTGCGCCGACTGGGCGAGAACGCCCCAGCGGGCATGGCCGGGCTGGAACGTCTCGCCGCCGTTGGCTACTAGCGCGTAGGTTCGGCACGTGAGAGCGGACACGTTCGACTACGTGGTGGTGGGGGCGGGCAGCGCGGGCGCGGTGCTGGCCGCGAGGCTCACCGAGGATCCCGGCACCACGGTGCTGCTGCTCGAGGCCGGCGGTGCGCCCGACATCGACGAGGTGAACATCCCCGCCGGCTTCGCCGCCCTGGCGAAGACCAAGTGGGACTGGGGCTACCGCACCACCGAGCAGAAGCAGCTGCACGGACGGCGGGCCGACTGGCCGCGCATGAAGGCCCTCGGCGGCTGCTCCTCGATGAACGCGATGATCTACATCCGCGGTCACCGCGTCGACTACGACGCCTGGCGCGACGAGCACGGCGCCGCCGGCTGGGGCTACGACGACGTGCTGCCCTACTTCGTGAGGGCCGAGGGCAACACCCGGCTGGGCGCGCCCTTCCACGGCCAGGACGGCCCGCTGACGGTCGAGGACCGCCGCTTCACCCACGAGCTGTCGACGGCGTGGGTGGAGAGCGCGGTGGCGGCGGGGGAGAAGCGCTCCGACGACTTCAACGGCGCGGTGCAGGAGGGCGTCGGCGAGTACCAGGTGACCTGCCGCGGCGGCGCGCGCTGGTCGACCTACGAGGCGTACCTCAAGCCCGCGATGGCGCGCGACAACCTGACCGTCGCCACCGGCGTGCTGGTCACGCGCGTCGAGATCGACGGATCCCGGGCCACCGGCGTCTCGTTCCACGACGGCGGCCGCGGAGCGCACGGTGCGGGCGCGGCACGAGGTGCTGCTCAGCGGCGGCGCGGTCAACAGCCCGCAGCTGCTCATGCTCTCCGGCGTCGGGCCGGCCGCCCACCTGGCCGAGCACGGCCTCGCCGCGAAGGTCGAGCTGCCCGGCGTCGGCGCCAACCTCCAGGACCACCCGTTCGTGCCGATGGTGTGGCACACCCGCGACACCAGTGACCTCGCCGAGCTCAACACCCTCGGCAACTTCCTGCGCTGGAAGACCCGCAGGAGCGGGCCGCTGACGTCGAACCTCGCCGAGTCAGGCGGCTTCTGGCACACCCGCGACGGCCTGCCCGCGCCCGACATGCAGGCCCACGTGCTGCCCACCGGGCTGTACGGCGACGGCATGGTCGAGCCCACCACGCGCAAGGTCACCGTGCTGGCCACGCTCGTCGACGTCCGCAGCCGCGGCAGCATCCGGCTGCGGTCGGCCGACCCGCGCTGGGCGCCGGCGATCGAGGCCGACTACTACGACGACCAGACCGACCTCGACGCGATGGTCGCGGGCTGCCGCCGGCTCACCGAGATCGCCGGCCAGGGTCCGCTGGCGCGGCTCATCGACCGGCCGTTCGGGCTCGACGCCGCCCCGTCCGACGCCGACCTGGCCGAGCACGTGCGGCAGTACACCCAGACCACGTTCCACCCCACGTCGACCTGCGCGATGGGCAGCGGCGAGGACGCCGTCGTCGACGCCGAGCTGCGCGTGCGCGGCGTCGACGGGCTGCGCGTGTCGACGCGTCGGTGATGCCGACCGTGCCCCGCGGCAACACGAACGCCCCCACGATCATGGTCGCCGAGAAGGCGTCCGACCTCATCAGGAGCAGCCGATGACCCTCACCGACGACCCCCGCACCGCGACCCCCGGCGACGCAGGGGGCGAGGCCACCTTCGAGTCGCTCGACCCGCGCACCGGCGACGTCGTCGGCGTCCACCCCGTCGCGAGCGCCGACGAGGTGCGCGGCGCCGTGCTGGCCGCCCGCGAGGAGGCGGTGTGGTGGTCGGCGCTCACCTTCGACGAGCGCGCCGAGCACCTCGGCAGCTGGAAGGGCGTGATGACGCGCCGGGTCGCGCAGCTGGCCGACCTCGTGTTCCGCGAGACCGGCAAGCCGCACGGCGACGCCACCCTGGAGGCCGCGATGGCCATCGACCACCTCGCCTGGGCCGCGGGCCACGCCAAGAAGGTGCTCGGGCCGCGGCGCGTGCCCTCGGGCCTGGTGATGGCCAACCAGGCCTCCTACGTGGCCTACCACCCGCTCGGCGTGATCGGCGTGATCGGGCCCGTGGAACTACCCGGTGTTCACGCCGATGGGCTCGATCGCCTACGCGCTCGCGGCCGGCAACGCGGTGGTGTTCAAGCCCAGCGAGTTCAGCCCCGGCATCGGCGAGTGGCTGGCCCGCACCTTCCACGAGGCCGTGGGCCGTCCCGTGTTCCGGGTCGTCACCGGCCTCGGCGACACCGGGTCCGCGCTGTGCCGGTCGGGTGTCGACAAGCTCGCCTTCACCGGCTCGACCGCCACCGCCAAGAAGGTGATGGCCACCTGCGCCGAGACGCTGACACCGGTGCTCATCGAGGCCGGCGGCAAGGACGCGATGCTCGTCGACGAGGACGCCGACATCGACGCCGCCGCCGACGCCGCGCTGTGGGGCGGCCTGTTCAACGCCGGCCAGACCTGCATCGGCATGGAGCGCATCTACGTGCACGAGCGGGTCTACGACCCGTTCCTCGACGCGCTGGTCGCCAAGGCCAAGAACCTGCGGGCCGACGAGTCCGAGCAGTCGCAGGTGGGGCCGATGACGATGCCGTCCCAGCTCGACGTCGTCCGCTCCCACATCGACGACGCCCTCGCCCGCGGCGGGCGCGCGCTCATCGGCGGCGCCGGTGCCGTCGGCGATCGCTACGTGAAGCCGACGATCCTCGTCGACGTGCCGGAGGACTCGCTCGCCGTCACCGAGGAGACCTTCGGACCCACCCTCACCGTGGCCAAGGTGCGCTCGATGGACGAGGCGGTGGCCCGCACCAACGCCTCGCGCTACGGCCTCGGGTCCTCGGTGTTCTCCAAGGCCCGCGGCATCGAGCTCGCCAGCCGCCTCCGCTCCGGCATGACGGCGGTCAACGGCGGCGCTCAGCTTCGCCGCGGTGCCCTCGCTGCCGTTCGGCGGCGTCGGCGACTCCGGCTTCGGCCGCATCCACGGCCCCGACGGTCTCAAGGAGTTCACCTACGCCAAGGCGATCGCGCGGCAGCGGTTCGCCTCGCTGCTGCCCGCTCACCTCGTTCACCCGCACCGCCAAGCACGAGCAGCAGCTGCAGCAGCTGGTGACGATGCTGCACGGGCGCGGCACCACGCTGCCGAAGCTGAACAAGAAGATCCGACGGAAGGCGTAGCCCGCCGCGGCGAGGCGGCCGCGGCGGTGAGCCTCAGCCCTCGGCGGGCTGCTGCTCGTCGACCTGCTGGCGAACGTCGTCCATGTCGAGGCCCTTGACGCCCTCGATGACCTGCTCGAGCGCCGTCGGCGGGGAGGGCGCCGGGCTGGGAGAAGACGAGGATGCCGTCGCGGAACGCCATCAGCGTGGGGATCGAGCGGATGCCCGGCCGCGGCGGCGAGCTCCTGCTCGGCCTCGGTGTCGATGGAGCCGAAGGTGACGTCCTGGTGCTTCTCGGACGCCGCCTCGTAGGTGGGCGCGAACTGCCGACAGGGACCGCACCACGCGGCCCAGAAGTCGACGAGCAGGATGCCCTCCTCGGCGAGGTGTCCGGCGAAGTTGGTGTTGGTCAGCTCGATGTGGCCATCGGTCCACCGTACGGGCGGATCAGCGCAGACTAAACGTGGCGAGCGCCACTCCGACGAAGTGCGCGGAGAACGCCAGGATCGTGAAGGTGTGGAACACCTCGTGGAAGCCGAACCACTGGGGCCACGGGTTGGGTCGCTTGACGCCGTAGACGACGCCGCCGAGGGTGTAGAGCGCGCCGCCTACCGCGACCAGCACGAGCACGGCGATCGCCGTGGCGGTGCTCAGCCGGGCGTCGGCGCCGTCGATGAAGCCAGGGATGAAGAAGACCGCCGACCAGCCGAGCCCGATGTAGAGCGGCAGGTAGAGCCAGCGCGGTGCGTCGGTCCAGAACACCCGGAACACGACGCCGGCGAGCGCGCAGCTCCACACCACGCTCAGCAGCACGCACGCGCTGCGTGCCCTCGAGCAGGATCAGGGTGAGGGGCGTGTAGGTGCCGGCGATGAGCACGAAGATGTTGGCGTGGTCGAAGCGGCGGAGGAACGTCCAGACCCGCGGTGACCAGGTGCCGGTGTGGTAGACCGCCGAGACGCCGAACAGCAGGAGCGAGCTGGCGGCGAAGACCGCCGAGCCGATCCGCGTGGTGGCGGTGGGGGACAGCGCGATCAGCACGATGCCCGCGGCCAGCGCCAGTGGTGCGGTGCCGAGGTGCAGCCAGCCGCGCAGCTCTGGGCTTGATCTCGGCCAGGGTCTCGTTGACCTTGTCGCCGATGTTCTCCAGGCCGGCCCGCACCGCGTCGTTGGCGTGGGCGAGCTTCTGGTTCATGCTCCGACCCTAGCGACCGCAGCCCGTGGGCCGATCGGCCGCGATAGTGGCCTTCGTCGCCTGGAGCGCCCTACTATCGACGGGTGGCGGACTGGAAGCGCGGCCTGCGGAGGGTGCTCTACCCGGCCTACGAGTCGCGGATGCTGCGCCGGATGCCGGCCGCCGTCCCGCAGCACGTGGGCGTCATGCTCGACGGCAACCGGCGCTGGGCGCGCGCCGTCGGCCGCGACTCCGAGCACGGCCACGAGGCGGGTGCTGCCAACATCGAGCCGCTGCTCGGGTGGTGCGACGAGGTCGGCATCGAGGTCGTCACGCTGTGGTTGCTCAGCACCGACAACCTCAACCGGCCCGAGGGCGAGCTGGTGCCGCTGCTGCGGATCATCGAGGACGCCGTCGCCGCGCTCGCCGGTCCAGCAGCGCTGGCGGGTGCACCCGGTGGGCGCCCTCGACCTGCTGCCGGCGGCCACGGCGCGAGCGGCTCAAGGCGGCCGCGGAGGCCACCCGCGACGTCGACGGCATGCTCGTCAACATCGCCGTCGGCTACGGCGGCCGCCGCGAGATCGCCGACGCCGTCCGCTCGCTGCTCCAGGAGCACGCCGAGCCGCGGCACCACGCTCGAGGAGCTGGCCGCGATCCTCGACGTCGAGCACATCGCCGACCACCTCTACACCAAGGGCCAGCCCGACCCCGACCTCGTGATCCGCACCTCGGGCGAGCAGCGGCTCGGCGGGTTCCTGCTGTGGCAGAGCGCGCGGTCGGAGTTCTACTTCTGCGAGGCCTACTGGCCCGACTTCCGCAAGGTCGACTTCCTGCGCGCCATCCGCGCCTACGCCGAGCGGGAGCGACGGTTCGGCACCTGAGCCGGGTCACAGGACGTTCACCCCGCGGACGGGCGTGTCGCGCCGAGTTCGGCCGCGGCGCGGCGTAGCGTCGACGCATCGGCGAGTGGGGAAGCTCGCCGTATCGGGAGGCCCGAACGTGTTCGTTCACGACCGCACCAGCACCGTCACGGTGATGGGTGGGCGCCGGCACTCCGGCGTTCGGGCTCCCTCCCGGTCCCTCTGTGACGAGCGAGGGCCGGGCGTCGAGTGCGCGCGCGGTCACGTGAGGTGCCCCGTGGTCGCTGCTGCTGTGGAAACCGCTGACGCGTCGTCGGCTCAGGTCCGGACCTACGTCCTCGACACCAGCGTGCTGCTGGCCGATCCGGGCGCGCTGCGCCGGTTCGCCGAGCACGAGGTCGTGCTGCCGGTGGTCGTCATCACCGAGCTGGAGGGGAAGCGCCACCACCCCGAGCTCGGCTACTTCGCGCGCTCGGCGCTGCGGATGCTCGACGAGCTGCGCATCGTCAACGGCCGGCTCGACCAGCCGGTGCCGGTCGGCGAGGACGGCGGCACGCTGCGGGTCGAGCTCAACCACACCGACGCCGACGCGCTGCCGTCCGGCTTCCGGCTGGGCGACAACGACACCCGCATCCTCGCGGTGGCCTGCAACCTGGCCAACGAGGGCTTCGACGTCACGCTGGTCTCGAAGGACCTGCCGCTGCGCATCAAGGCCTCGGCCGTCGGCCTCGACGCGCAGGAGTACCGCGCCGAGAAGGTCTCGGACTCCGACACCGGCTACACCGGCATGGCCGAGCTCGAGGTCGGCGCGGACGACCTCGACGCGCTCTACGACGACGGCAGGTCGCCGACCTCGAGTCGGCCCGCGACCTGCCCTGCCACACCGGTCTGGTGCTGCTGTCCGACCGCGGGCACGGCGCTCGGCCGGGTCGGCGTCGACAAGCAGGTGCACCTGGTGCGCGGCGACCGCGACGCCTTCGGCGTGCACGGCCGCAGCGCCGAGCAGCGGATCGCGCTGGAGATGCTGCTCGACCCCGAGGTCGGCATCGTCTCGCTCGGCGGCCGCGCCGGCACCGGCAAGTCGGCGATGGCGCTGTGCGCCGGTCTCGAGGCGGTGATGGAGCGCCGCCAGCACCAGAAGGTGGTGGTCTTCCGCCCGCTGTTCGCCGTCGGCGGCCAGGAGCTCGGCTACCTGCCCGGCTCGGAGACCGAGAAGATGTCGCCCTGGGGGCAGGCGGTCTTCGACACGCTCGGCTCGCTGGTCTCGCGGCACGTGATCGACGAGGTGCTCGACCGCGGGCTGCTCGAGGTGCTGCCGCTCACCCACATCCGGGGCCGCTCGCTGCACGACGCGTTCGTGATCGTCGACGAGGCGCAGTCCCTGGAGGCCAACGTCCTGCTCACGGTGCTGAGCCGGATCGGCGCGAACTCGAAGGTGGTGCTCACCCACGACGTCGCCCAGCGCGACAACCTGCGCGTCGGCCGGCACGACGGCGTCGTCGCGGTGGTCGAGAAGCTGAAGGGCCACCCGCTGTTCGCCCACGTCACGCTGACCCGCTCGGAGCGCTCGCCGATCGCGGCGCTGGTCACCGAGATGCTGGAGAACGTGACGCTCTAGACCGGTCTGACCGCGGGCCCGTGGGGCCGGTGATCACTCCTGTGACGAACGGGGTGATCCCGGTCTCCTTCGCGGTCCGAATTCCGGACGTCCGATGTGCGTTCCGGCGTCAAGACCGGCATGGTGGCCCCCGATCACGCCTAGAGCAGGACGAAGCACGATCCTGCCCGCCCGTCGTCTACCCGTGAGATCTCTCCCCTTGTCGAAGCACGTCAAGCACGTCCCCAGCACCGCGCCGCTCCGCGGCCCCGTCGACCCTCAGCCGACGCGCCCGCGCCAGGCGCTGCGGACCACCGTCGTCCTCTCCTCCGTCGCCGTCGCGGCCACGGGGGTCGCCGTCACCGGTGGAGTGCTCGGCGGAGCCGCCCCAGCCAGCGTCGGCGCTGCCGCCGGCGATCGCACCGGGAGCGGCACCGAGGCCGCGACCCCCGCCCCGCCGTGGCGAGGTGGCGCTCTCGACGTCGCAGACCGACCGCCGGCAGACCCTCAACCGGTCCGCCGACCGCCGCGAGGACGCCGACCCGGCCAAGGAGCTGGCGCTCGGCGAGGACGCCGGCCACACGATGTCGGGCCGCGAGAACCTCGCCGACGCCGACCCGCGCGAGATCGGCCGGGCGCTGCTCGCCGAGTTCGGGTTCGGCGCCGACCAGTTCGGCTGCCTCGACTCGCTGTACACCCGCGAGTCGAACTGGACCGTGAACGCCGACAACCCGACGCTCCTCGGCCTACGGCATCCCGCAGGCGCTGCCCGGCGAGAAGATGAGCTCGGCCGGCGCCGACTGGGCCACCAACCCGGTCACCCAGATCCGCTGGGGCCTCGGCTACATCCAGGACCGCTACGGCAGCCCGTGCGGCGCCTGGGGCCACAGCGAGTCCCACGGCTGGTACTGAGCCGCACCCGACCGCGCTAGCGCGCGAGCAGCAGGTAGCGCTCGTCGGTGATCTCGCCGCCCCAGTAGACCGGGTCGGGGAGGTGGACGACGCGCACGTCGGCGAACCGCTCCCGCGCCAGCCGCTCGGCGTCGTCGGCGGCGAGCCCGCCGCCGGTGTGCCAGCGGCCCTCGACGAGCACGATCCGGCCGCCGGGCCGCAGCAGCGCCGTCCACCGGTCGAGCGCGTCGGCGGGCGAGGGCATCGCCCACAGCACGTGCCGCGACAGCACGACGTCGAACGAGGCCGCCGGCAGCGGCGGGTCGGCGGCGTCTCCCTCGCCGCACGTCGACGTCGAGACCGGCGGCGGCGGCCTTGGCGCGGGCCGCGGCCACCATGGCGGGCGCGAAGTCGACGCCGCTCACCCGGTGCCCGGCCTCGGCCAGCAGGACGGCGAGGGTGCCGGTGCCGCAGCCCAGGTCGGCCACGTCGGCCGGGCGCCGGCGGGCAGGTGCGCGGCCAGCAGCTGCCGCCACGCCTCGCGGGTGGCGGGGTCGCGGAGCCCGTGGTCGGGCTCGTCGTCGAAGGCGGCGGCCTCGGCGTCCCAGAACTCGCGGGTCACGAAGCGGCGGAGGCGGTGAACACGGTGACGTGGCCGGTGTACTCGCGCGGGCCGTCGAAGTCGGGCAGCGACCAGGACTCCTCCTCGTCGGAGGTGGCGAGGTAGGCGCGGGCGGCGTCGGCGTCGGCGAAGATCGCGCGGGTGGTGCAGGTCGTCGCGGCGCACGTCGTCGAAGTGCTGCCGGAGCGCCGCCTCGCCGTTCTCGCTGCTGAAGTGGGTGACCACCGGCTCCGAGGCCGGCCTCGCGGCGCAGGTCGGCGAGGTGGTCGTCGCCGTTGGTGACGGCGACGAAGGTGCCGGCCGGGCGGAGCACCCGGCGGATCTCGGCGAGCCCGCGGTGCAGGTCCTCGACGTGGTACAGCATCCACAGGGCCACGACGCAGTCGAAGGAGTCGTCGGCGAAGGGCAGGTCGTGCAGGTCGCCGAGCCGGGCGTCGACGCCGCGCGAGCCGGTGAGCGTCGACGAAGCGCTCCGACTGGTCGAGGGCGACCACCGCTGGCTCCGGGCAGGGCCGCCATCGACGCGGCCGGCGAAGGCGCCGGTACCGCAGCCGACCTCGAGCACGCGGCTCGGCGCGGTCCGCCATGACGGCCGCCAGCGCCTCGGTGGCCGGGTCGCGGCCGTCGGCGGTGGGGTGCCACACCGAGGCGCCGGGTCTCCAGCCGCTCCTCGGTGGCGTACTGGCGACGCAGCTGGTCGCGGTCGATCATGCTCACGGGCGGGTCATCCGCTCGACGTCGAGGGCGGCGTCGAGCTCGTCCTCGGTGAGGTCGCCCCGCTCGACGAAGCCCAGCGCGATCACGGTCTCGCGGATCGTCGTGCCCTCGGCCAGCGCCTGCTTGGCGATCTTGGCGGCGTTCTCGTAGCCGATGTGCTTGTTGAGCGGCGTGACCACCGACGGCGAGGACTCGGCGTAGCGGCGCATCCGCTCCTCGTCGGCGGTGATGCCGTCGACGCAGCGGTGGGCGAGCAGCGGGCAGGCGGCGGCGAGCAGCCGGGTCGACTCGAGCACGTTGCGGGCCATCACGGGCATCGCGACGTTGAGCTCGAAGCTGCCGCTGGCGCCGGCCGCGGTGACCGCGGCGTCGTTGCCGACCACCTGGAAGCAGACCATCAGGGTCGCCTCCGGCAGCACCGGGTTGACCTTGCCGGGCATGATGCTCGACCCCGGCTGGAGGTCGGGCAGGTGGATCTCGGCGAGCCCGGTGGTGGGGCCGGAGCCCATCCAGCGCAGGTCGTTGCAGATCTTGGTGAGGCCGACGGCGATCGTGCGCAGCACGCCGCTGAGCTCGACCAGGGAGTCGCGGGTGCCCTGGGCCTCGAAGTGGTTGCGGGCCTCGGTGAACGGCTGGCCGGTGGCCTCGCCGAGCACGGCGATCACCCGCTCGGCGAACCCGGGTGGCGTGTTGATGCCGGTGCCGACGGCGGTGCCGCCCAGCGGCAGCTCGCGCACCCGGGGGAGCACGGCCTCGAGCCGCTCGACGGCGTAGCGCACGGTGGCGGCGTAGCCGGAGAACTCCTGGCCGAGCATCACCGGGGTGGCGTCCATGAGGTGGGTGCGGCCCGACTTCACGACGCCGGCGAACTCCTCGGCCTTCGCCTCGAGCGAGGTGGCGAGCACGTCGAGCGCGGGCAGCAGGTCGTCGACCACCGCGAGCGTGGCGGCCACGTGGACGGCGGTCGGGAAGGTGTCGTTGCTGGACTGGCTGGCGTTGACGTGGTCGTTGGGGTGCACCTCGACGCCGGCGCGGCCGGCCAGCGAGGCGACCACCTCGTTGGCGTTCATGTTGGAGCTGGTGCCCGACCCGGTCTGGAAGACGTCGACCGGGAAGTGGTCGTCGTGGCGGCCCTCGGCCACCTCGCGGGCGGCGGCGGCGATGGCCTCGGCGTGCTCGGGGTCGAGCACGCCGAGCTCGCCGTTCACCGCGGCGGCCGCCGCCTTCACCTCGCCGAGCGCGTGCACCAGGCGGGGCTCGAGCGGCGTGCCGCTGATGGGGAAGTTCTCCACCGCCCGCTGGGTCTGCGCCCGCCACAGGGCGTGGGCGGGCACCTGGACCTCGCCCATCGAGTCGTGCTCGGTCCGGTACTCCTGAGTCACGCCCGTCACGGTATCGCGCACCTGCCGGTGCCGATGTCGGCCCCGTCGGGCGGACTCCCACCCGGCACGGTCGCCGTCCTACGGCGAGCCGTCCGACCGGCCCAGGTGCGCGACCACGAGGTCGGCCACCCGGCGCATCCCGAGCGCGTTGGGGTGGTAGGCGAGCGGCCGGCCCGGGAGCGGCAGCGTGGCGGCCACCGTCCAGGCGTCGCGCGACCAGGCGTGGTGGTCGCGACTCGCGGCCGCGGCGCTCACCAGCTCGCAGCCGGTCTCGGCTGCCGCCTCGGCGGTGATCCGCTCCAGCTCGTGCGGCCACGTGACGGAACAGGTCGGCGTCGGCGGCCCGCAGCGGGAACGACCGGGTGCCGGCCGGGGGCAGCAGCGTCAGGTAGTCGACGAACAGCACCCGGGCGTCGGGGCAGGCCGCTCGCACCGTCGTCGCCGACCTCGCGCAGCGAGGCGGCGACGTCCACCAGGGAGCGGTCGCGCTGGTCGACGTCGACCGCCGACCGCAGGCCGCGGCCCAGCACCGGCACCAGCCGCAGCGGGCGGGGGAGCGAGGCGGCGTACAGGCCGGGCACGTACCAGACGTCGTTGCCGCCGATGGTGATCGTCACCAGCGTCTCGTCGCCGTGCAGCGCGGTGACCTGCGGCGGCGCGCCGTTCTGCTCCTCGCGCAGCACGTGAGCGGTGGTGGCGCCGGAGTAGGTGACGTCGACGAGGTCGAGCCCGAGCTCGTCGGCCACCAGGTGCGGGTAGTTGCGCGCCGAGCGCATCGCCAGCCGCGGGCTGCCGGCCGCGCGCGGCGGGATGCCGGGACCGGCGGCCATCGAGCTGCCGAGGGCGACGTACCGCGTCGCTCATGCCTTGCGCCCGACGTAGAGCCAGTAGGTGTCGTCGCGGCCCTGCAGCCGGACGGCGTGCTCGTGCTCCTCCACCGGGTCGAACGCCCCGCGCAGCGACTCGGCGAGCTCCGGCGACCGTGCCGCCGACCACACCGCCACCGCGCCACCCGGGCGCAGCAGGTCGCGCACGCCGGTGAGGAACGGGCCCGCGGTAGAGGGCGGCGTTGGCCTGGTGCACCAGGTGGTCGGGGCCGTTGTCGACGTCGAGCAGCAGGAGGTCGTAGGTCTCGGGCCGGGCCTCGGCGACCGCCACGGCGATGTCGGCCACGACCACGGTCACGCGCTCGTCGGCGAGCAGGGCGGGGCCGTGGGGCACGGTGCCGTCGCGCATCCAGTCGACCAGCGCCTGCTCGATCTCCACCACGGTGCACCGCTCGACGCGGGAGTCGGCCAGCACCTCGTGCATCGTGAAGCCGAGGCCGAGCCCGGCCACCACCACGGCCCGCGGGTCGTCGACCGCGGCCAGCGCCGCCGTCGCGAGGGCACGCTCGCTCGCCACCTCGAGGGTGTCCATCACGAACACCCCGTTGGCGCGCAGCTCGAGCGAGGTCGGCCCGTCGGCCGGTCGCCGCTCCCGCAGCACCAGCTCGCCGCGCTCGGTCTCGTGGCGCGCGACCTCGACGTAGTCCACGCGTGCATTCTGCTGGCCGCGACGCGGAGTCGTCGTGGTGGCCCCGGGTTGGTGGCCGAGCTCGACGAGGCCCGCGTCGAGACCTCGGCCCGACGGTGGTCGAGCAAGGCGCGCTGGCTGCCTGTCTCGAAATCACGGGACCGATCTCGGAAAGTTATCCACAGATCCCTGTGGTTGAGCGGGAAACCCGGATCAGACTGTCGGTGGCCAGTGCTTTGATCAAGGCATGGTCGAACGACGCGCGAACCGCACCGGATCGGATCACCCGATCCCGGTAGCGGTGACGCGCTCGGCGGCCGAGATCCGGTCGGTGGCCCAGACCCCGACCTGGTCACTGCGGCCGGCCGAGGTCCGCGAGAGTCTGGTTGCTCTGGTGCGTCGTCGCGCGATGGACGACGAGCTCGAGGCCCGGCTGATCCGCGCCGGCGAGGCCAACGGCGCTTTCGACGAGACCGGTGCCGCGACGTGCAGCGGCCTGGTTGGCGCACGCCACCAAGATGACCCACACCGAGGCCCGCCGCCGCACCAAGCTCGCCACCACCCTCGACCGCCACGACCCCACCCGCGAGGCCATGGCCGCCGGGCAGGTGCTGGCCGACCAGGCCTCCGCGATCTGTGCCGCGGTCGAGGAGCTCCCCGCCGACCCGGGGGTGCGGGCGCTGTGCGAGAAGGAGCTCGTCGGGCTGGCTGAGCACTACGACGCCAAGGGTCTGAAGGAGCAGGGTCGCAAGGTGTTGGCGATCGTCGACCCCGACGCCGCCGACGCCCACCTCGGCAAGCTCCTCGAGCGCGAGGAGCGCGCCGCGGCGAAGGCGACGTCGTTCTCGATCTGGGAGACCGGTGACGGCACCGTACCGAGGCAAGTTCACGCTGCCGATCCTGGAGGGCGGCATGCTGAAGAAGGCCGTGATGGCGATGGCCGCGCCGAAGCACGTACGGGCCAGCGGTGAGACCTACGACCACGAACGCCCCACCCACGAACGGCTCGGACATGCCTTCGCCGAGTACGTGGCCCGCTACCCCGCCGACAAGCTCCCCCACGCCGGCGGCATCAACGCCACCGTCGTGGTCACCATGGAGCTCGCGACGCTCCTCGGTGGATTGAAGGCCGCGTCCATCGACACCGGCGGCACGCTCGTCCGCCGGCGCCGCCCGCCGACTCGCGTGCGAGGCCGGGATCATCCCCGCCGTCCTCGACGGCCGATCACGGGTCCTCGACCTCGGCTACCAGCGCCGCTTCCACGACGAAGGCCAACGGATCGCTCTCGCGATCACCCAGAATCACTGCCAACACCCCACCTGCGACGTCCCGTCCGGGATGTGCCACGTCCACCACAAGATGCCTTGGAGCAGACGCGGCAAGACCGATCTCGCCAACGCCCAGCTCCTCTGCCCCCGACACCACACCCTCGCCCACCGCGACCCACCAACCCCGCCGATGCGGACGTGAGGGAGCGGCCGACAGCACGAGACGCCCCATCCCTCGATGCGTCAAGCGTTCCGCCGCAGTGCCACTCGCGATGACGGCTCACCTGCGGTCGGAGTGCGTCGACCGAGGGAGGACGCGGCGCCGCGCCGGGTCCATCGCCACGGCCGACACTGCGGACGCGACCGGGGCGATCCGGTCCTGGTCCGACGGTCACACGTCCCGGCTGCATGCTCCGAGGACGATGCTGAAAGGCCACGCTTGCGCTCGGTGACTACCCCTCCCCGGTTGACGCTGAACGACACGACCACGCCGTCGCGCACGCGGCCTGCCAGAAGCACGCGCCGCCGTCGTCGACGGTCACCCACTGCTCGCGCCAGTCGAACGGGTCGCCGTCGCACAAAGCGTTCACGAGCACGACGCCGTCGTCGAGCCCCGCCACCTGGCGCACGTGGTGGGCGTAGGGGTGTCGATCCCGTCGGTCCGCGCCGCGCGAGCCCGCAGCGCCGCGTCGGCCCGCCGGACGTCGGCGCCGGACGGCACCCAGGTCGCCTCGCCCGAGAAGCGGGCGTCGACGTCGGCGAGGTCGTCGGGGGTGAACACGACGACGCGCGGAGGCAGGTCGGTCGGCGGCTCGGCCGAGCGCGCCGGGGACGCGTCGTCCGCGCCGCACCCGGCCGCGAGCAGGACCACCATGACGAGGGCAGCGGAGGCTACGACACGCATGAGGGTGCGACGGGCGCTGAAGTCAAGTGGTTCCAGGACGGCGCAGGGGTGATGGACAAGGACCCCCGGCGGGGGTAGGAACGACTCACCGCAGTGACGTGCACCACAGGCTCTGGTGGGGTCGCAGCTTCGCCCCACCTCGGGAGGGAGTGACGGATGAGGTCGTCGAGGACGAGAGGGTGGCCGCGCCGGGTCACGGTGGGAGGGGCCGTGCTGGCCTCGTGCCTGGCGCTGTCCGGGTGCCTGCAGAACCCGAACAGTGGCGGTGCCGGAGGCGGACTCGACGGCTTCGTCGACACCGGAGCCGACGACGGCGACGACGAGGTCACCATCCTCGGCGCCTTCGGCGGTGCGGAGGCCGAGGGCTTCGAGGCTGCCCTGAAGCCGTTCGAGGAGGAGTCGGGGATCGACGTCAAGTACGAGAACTCCGCCGACTTCACCACTCTCATCAAGCAGCGGGTGAGCACCGGTGACCTCCCCGACATCGCGCTGTTCCCGCAGCCGGGCGGCCTGCTCGAGCTGGCCGCCGACGGCAAGATCCAGCCGATCGACACCTACCTCGACTTCGACCAGATCGAGCGCACGCTGGTGCCGGGTCTGCTCGAGTCGTCGCGGCTCAACGGCCGCTTCTACGGCGCCCCGATGCGCGTCGCCAACAAGAGCATCGTCTGGTACCCGAAGAAGGTCTGGGACGAGCGCGGCTACGAGCCGCCCGAAGACGCTCGACGAGCTGCTACGACGCTCGCCGACCAGATCAAGGGCGACGGCATCGCCCCCTGGTGCATGGCCTGGGGCGCCGACGCCGCCACCGGCTGGGTCGGCACCGACTGGATCGAGCAGCTGGTGCTCACGCTCCAGGGCCCGGAGTACTACAACGACTGGATCCAGCACGCGGTCCCGTTCGACGACGAGGGCGTCGTCGAGGCCTTCGACGAGTTCGACAAGGTCGCCCGCGAGGACGGCGAGGTGTTCGGCGGCACCGACAGCATCAGCAGCACACCGGTCGCCGAGTCGATGGCGCCGGCCTTCCGCGACCCGCCGCAGTGCGTGCTCGAGCGACAGGGCAACTTCGAGGTCTCGTTCCTGCCCGACCGACATCCAGGCGAGCCTCGACGAGGAGGTCGGGATGTTCCCGTTCCCGCCGGTCGAACGACACCGGCGACCCGCCGCCGCTGCTGGGTGGCGGCGACCTCGCCGGCCTGTTCAACGGCAACGACGACGACGCCATCGAGGTCATGAAGTTCGTCACCTCCGACAAGTTCGGCGGCGAGTGGGCGCAGGCGCGGCGGATGGATCTCGCCGCACCGCACCTTCGACGAGTCGAACTACCCGAACGAGATCAGCAAGCAGATCGCCGAGCAGACCACCTCGGCCTCCGAGCTCGTGCTTCGACGGCTCCGACGTGATGCCGAAGGAGGTCGGCTCGGGCACGTTCTGGACCGGCATGACGACGTGGTTGACCGGCAAGAGCTCGGAGGACACCGCGGCCGACATCGAGGGGTCGTGGCCGGAGTGACCACCACGACGCAGGGCGACGTCGACCGCGACTCGACGGCCCCGACGACGCGGCCCCGCAGGAGCCCGGGGGCACCCCGCCCCCGGCTCCGCCCGGTCCCGACGAGCCCGGGCTCGTCGCCGAACGCCGCAGGCGGCCGACCTCCCCAAGGTCGCCATCGGCCTGGTCGGCGCGGTGGCGATCGGGTGGTTCGTCTACAACGCGTTCCTCGCGTTCGCCTACTACCCGGAGTGGTTCGCCGACAGCAAGATCATCATCGGCGTGCTGGCGCTGATCGCCGGCGTCGGTGGGGCGTTCGCGTTCTTCTACTTCATCAACATGTTCGTCGAGGGTCTGCCGGGGCGGGCTGTCGCGGGCGCTGATGCCCTACGCCTTCGTGTCCCCGGGCATCGCGCTCATCGGGCTGATGCTGATCTACCCGACGATCCAGACGATCAACTACGCCTTCGCCAACGACGAGAGCACCGAGTACGTCGGGCTCGACAACTTCTCGACGATCTTCACCGGCGACCTGTCGGAGGAGTTCTGGCTCTCGATCACCAACAACCTGCTGTGGCTGCTGCTCGTGCCGTCGGTCACGGTGGTCTTCGGCATCGCGGTCGCGGTGCTCGCCGACCGGCTGTCCGAGCGGGGCGAGAAGGTCGCGAAGAGCCTGATCTTCCTGCCGATGGCGATCTCGTTCGTCGGCGCGTCGGTCATCTGGGGCACCAAGGCCGGCGGCGTCTACAAGTTCGACTCCGCCGGGGAGGCGCCGCTCGGCACTGCTCAACGCGGTGTGGCGGATCGTCGGCGATCCGGTCAACTGGCTGGCGACGTCCGACTTGCGGCTCAACTCGCTGCTGATGATGGTGATCGTCGTGTGGCTGCAGGTCGGCTTCGCGATGATCCTGCTCAGCTCGGCCATCAAGGGCGTGCCGGAGGACACCATCGAGGCGGCCCGCATCGACGGCGCCAGCGAGTGGCAGATCTTCATCCGGGTCGTGATCCCGCAGATCAAGGGCACGATCATCACGGTCTTCATCACGGTCGTGATCATGGTGCTGAAGGTCTTCGACATCGTCTACGTGCTCACCACGGGCCGCGACAAGTCCAACGTGATCGCCAACCTGTTCTACGACCGGCTGATCAACTTCGAGCAGACCGGCGTGGCCTCGGCGATCGTCGTGGTGCTGCTCGCCGCGATCACGCCGATCCTCGTCTACCAGGTCCGGCACTTCCGTCGAGAGGAGCTGAGCCGATGAGCGCCCTCGCCGAGGACGTCCGCGACGCGCAGATGCCCGAGAGCGGCAACGGGCCGCGCGCCGGCAGGGGCCTCATGGCCGACGGTCGTCGCCGCAGCCCGGTGGCGATCGTGCGTCATGGCCTGCTGTGCCTGCTGTGGATCCTGCCCACCGTCGGACTGCTCGTGACCTCGGTGCGCGACCGCGACGCCCAAGCCGACTCCGGGTGGTGGACGGTCGCTCTGGAACGGCGGGTGGTCGTTCTCCAACTACGAGGGGGTGTTCGGCGGCCGGTCCGACCTCGGCACCAGCTTCCTCAACAGCATCCTGGTGGCCATCCCGGCGACGATCATCCCGATCATGTTCGCCGCGTTCGCGGCCTACGCCTTCACGTTCATGCAGTTCCCGGGCAAGGACATCATCTTCGTGAGCATCGTCGCGGTGATGGTGGTGCCGATCCAGGTGGCGCTCGGTCCCATGACCGACCTGCTCGGCCAGAACGGCCTCGGCATCTCCGGTGAGTACATCGCGGTGTGGCTGCTGCACACCGGGTTCGGCATGCCACTGGCGATCTACACGTTGCGCAACTACATGGTCACACTGCCCACCACGGTGATCGAGTCGGCGAAGATCGACGGCGCCACGCACTTCCAGACGTTCTGGAAGCTGATCGTGCCGATGTCGACTGCCGGCTCTGGCGGCATTCGCGATCCTGCAGTTCCTGTGGGTGTGGAACGACTTCCTGATCGCCAGCGTCTTCCTCTCCAACGAGAACACCACGGTGATCGTGAAGCTGCAGGGTCTGCTGGGCTCGCAGGGCCAGGGCACCGAGCTGCTCACCGCCGGCGCGTTCGTGTCGATGGCGGTGCCGATGCTCGTGTTCTTCAGCCTCCAGCGGTACTTCGTCCGCGGCCTCACCGCCGGGGCGGTGAAGGGCTGACCGCGGCACCCGCCACGGTCCACCTCCGACGGGAGGGCGTGAGCCTGGTGCTCGCGCCCTCACCGTCGGGCGTGCCGGTGGTGGTGCACTGGGGAGCCGCGCTCGAGGAGTCCGACGACGCCGCCGGACTGCTCGCGCTCCACACCCCCGGGGTGCCGCACTCGGCCCTCGACGAGCCGCGGCTGCGCGGCGTCGTGGGGGAGACGGCGGCCGGGTTCACCGGCACACCGGGCCTCACCGGGTCCCGCGCCGGGGGCGGATCCTGCGCCGCTGCTCCGTGGCTGGACGTGGGCGGTGCGCGAGCACGGCGTGCTGCTCACCGGCCGTGACGCCGAGGCGGGATGGGAGGTCGACGTCGACCTCGACCTCACGCCCGAGGGGCTGGTCACCCAGACCGTCGCCGTCACCAACACCGGCGACGACGACCTCGTCGCTCGGCCAGGTGCGCTGCGCCCTGCCGGTGGCCGCCCGCGCCACCGAGCTGCTCGACCTCACCGGCCGGTGGAGCCGGGAGCGGACGCCGCAGCGCCGGCCGTGGCAGGTCGGCACCCACCTGCGCGAGGCGCGGCACGGCCGCACCGGCCACGACGCCAGCCTGGTGCTCGCCGTCGGGGTGCCCGGCTTCGGCTTCGGGCACGGCGAGGTGTGGGCCACCCACGTCGCGTGGAGCGGCGACCACGCCGCGTACGCCGAGCGCACGCCCGAGGGCGAGTGCCTGCTCGGTGGCGGCGAGCTGCTGGCCGCCGGCGAGGTGGTGCTGGCGCCGGGGGAGACCTACCGCTCGCCCCCGCTCGTGGGCGCCTGGGCCGACGACGGACTGGACGGCGTCAGCGCCCGGCTGCACGCCCACGTGCGCCGCACCGTGCCGCTGCCGCAGCCGCGACCGGTGCTCGTGAACACCTGGGAGGCGTCCTACTTCGACCACGACCTCGACCGGGCTCGCCGCGCTGGCCGACGCCGCGGCCGAGGTGGGCGTCGAGCGGTTCGTGCTCGACGACGGCTGGTTCCGCGGCCGTCGCTCCGACCGGGCCGGGCTGGGGGACTGGACCGTCGATCCCGACGTCTGGCCGCGCGGGCTGCACCCGCTGGTCGAGCACGTCCACGACGTCGGCATGGACTTCGGGCTGTGGGTCGAGCCCGAGATGGTCAACGCCGACAGCGAGCTGGTGCGCGCCCACCCCGACTGGGTGCTCCGCGGCCGGGCCGGCGACCCGCCGTCGCCTGGCGGCACCAGCAGGTGCTCGACCTGCGAGAGCCGGGCGCCTACGCGCACGTGCGCGACGCCCTGCTGGCGCTGCTCGACGAGTACGACATCGCCTTCCTCAAGTGGGACCACAACCGCGACCTCGTCGACGTCGGCCCCGCCGTGCACGGCCAGACCACGGCGCTCTACGCGCTGCTGGACGAGGTGCGCGCCGCCCACCCCGGGCTCGAGATCGAGTCGTGCGCCAGCGGTGGCGGCCGGGTCGACCTCGGCGTGCTCGCCCGCACCGACCGGGTGTGGCCCAGCGACACCATCGACGCGCTCGAGCGGCAGCGGATCCAGCGCTGGACGTCGCTGCTCGTGCCGCCGGAGCGGATGGGCGTCCCACGTCGGCGGCCCGGTGGCGCACACCACCGGACGCCGTCACACGCTGGCGTTCCGGGCCGCCACCGCCCTGCTGGGCAGCTTCGGCGTGGAGTGGGATCTGCGCGGGGTGGGCGCCGACGAGCGGGCCGAGCTGGCCGGGTGGGTGGCGCTGCACAAGACGCTGCGGCCGCTGCTCGCCACCGGCCGGCTGGTGCGCGGCGACCACCCCGACCCGGCGGTGCTGCGTGACCGGGGTCGTCGCGCCCGACCGCAGCGAGGGCTGGTACGTCGTCGCCACGATCGACTCCACCGCCACCCAGACCCCGGCGCCGGTGGTGCTCCCCGGGCTCGACCCGGCCGGCCGCTACCGCCTCGAGGAGGTCACTCCCGCCCGGGCACCAGGCGGTCGGTCACCTGGGGGGCGGCTGGCCCGCCGGCCCCCACCACGCCTCGGGCCGGGCCCTGGGCCGGCTCGGCGTGCTCCTGCCCGTGCAGCTCCCCGAGACCGCGCGGGTGCTGCACGTGACGAGGTAGCTCCCGGGGGTCTCGACACGGGCTCGCTGGCGCTCGCCCGGCTCGACCACCGGGGCGGCGCTCGTCACGTGACGGGGTAGGCCCGGGGGTCTCGACACGGGCTCGCTGGCGCTCGCCCGGCTCGACCACCGGGGCGGCGCTCGTCACGTGACGAGGTAGGCCCGGCGCGGTGCGGCGGCGGGCTCGACCGACCGGGGCGGCGCTGTACGTGACGAGGTAGGCCCGGGGCTCGACACGGGCTCGCTGGCGCTCGGGCTGCCGGCTCGACCACCGGGGGCTCCGGTGGTCGAGCCGTCGCGAGCGCAGCGAGCGGCGTGTCGAGACCCCCGGACCACCCGCGAGGTCCGTCACCGCGCGGGTGAGCGGCGCACCACCACCGCCGTGCCACGGTGGGCGCATGAGCGAGCCGCGTGACGACGACGAGGGACAGGTCTCCGAGGTGAGCGCGATGGGCGCCGCCGAGGCGGGCGAGCCGATCGACGACGGGCAGGGAGTGGCCGGCAACCCCGACGCCCCCGACTCCGACGAGCTCGGCGAGGCCGGCCCCAACAGCAACCCCCATGCTGGCCGGTTCCGCGGCGACGGGCCCAAGTAGCACCGCGGCGAGCCCGCTCGGGGATACGGTGCGCAGGCTGCTACAGCCGACCCCTCCGACGACGGGAGCTCCACCGTGCGCAGGCGACTCCGGGGCCCAGCCCTCCTCACCGGCGTCCTCGCGACCCTGGCGGTCACCGCCTCGCTGCTCACCGGCCCGACCGCCCGCGCCGACGACCCGGCGGCCGTGACGCCGAACTCCGCTGCGACGGCGGTCCGCGCCTCTCAGCCCGACATCGTGCTCGTGCTCATGGACGACTTCAGCCTCGAGCTGCTGCGGACCATGCCGAACGCGATGCGGATGGCGCGGCAGGGTGCGGTCTTCCGGAACAGCTTCGTCGTCGACTCGTTGTGCTGCCCCTCGCGAGCGGCGCTGCTCACCGGGCGGATGCCGCACCAGAACGGCGTCCACACCAACGAGGTCGGCGACCCTGCCGACCCCATCGGCGGCTGGCAGGCGTTCCGCAAGAACGGCAACGTGAAGCGGCAGTTCTCGGTGGCCCTGCGCCAGGGCGGCTACCGCACCGGCTTCGTCGGCAAGTTCATGAACGGCTACAAGGGCAGCGGCGACGGTCCGCCGCCGCGGGTGCTCGGCTGGGACGACTGGAACTCGATCTCCGGCGGCGGCTACAACGGCTGGGGGTTCGCCCACACCTTCCTCGACGACGGGCAGGTGCGGATCCGCAAGCACCCCGTGCCGCCGCGCAGCGCACCGCGTGCCGAGCGCGACCGCGCCTACACCACCAACGTGACCTCGCGGCTCGCGGTCGACCTGCTCCGCCGGCACGTGGACGGACCGAAGCCCTACTTCCTCGAGATCGCCTCCTATGCCACCCACGGGGCGCTCAAGACCGTCTACCGCGACAACCCGCAGTTCCCGCCGGCCTTCGCCGACCGGGCGAGGCGGGGCCGACCGGCGTCCGGCAACTGCGGCCGGCTGGGCTGCGGCGAGCTCACGCTGCGTGACCTCCGGGGCTACGACGACCCGCGCCGCGACAACCGGCCCACCTACCTGCGGCGCAACGGCACCACGGCGCCGGCGCCGGCGTGGCGCACCAACGCGATCACGCTCGGCCCCCGCGAGGCCCTCGCGAAGTACCGCGACCGGGCCCGGATGGCGCAGGCCGTCGACCGGATGCTCGCCCGCGTGCGCGCCGCGGCTCCGGACGCCTACCTGATCCTGACCGCCGACAACGGGTTCCACCTCGGCCAGCACCAGCTCAACGGCGGCAAGGGCACGCCCTACGACTCCGACACCCGGGTGCCGATGGTCGTGGTCGGTCCGGACGTCGTCCCGGGCCCGCGGTCGCAGTTCGTCAACAACATCGACCTGGCCCCCACCCTCGAGCGGCTCGCCGGCCTCACCCCGAAGCCCTACCGCACCGGCCGCTCCTTCGCCGGGCTGCTCACCCGGCCGCGGGCGGCCGGTGGCGGGTACGCGCTCTTCGAGCACACCGTGGCCGGGGCGCGCAACGAGCGGGTGGACGCCGACCGCGCCTCGGGCGGCACGATCGGGATCATCCCGTCCTACGTCGCGATCCGCGGGCCGCGGGGGCTGCTGGCGCGCTTCGACCTCGACAAGGGCGCCGGTCGCCGCTACGCCTGGGAGCTCTACGACTACGACCGCGGCTTCGAGCGGACCAACGTGTTCGCCCGCGACCACCGCAAGCCCTACGCGCGCGACCTGATGCGGCGCCTGCTGCTGGCGGTCGGGTGCACGCCCGAGGAGTGCCGCCGGGCGACGCGTCCCTCCTGAGGTGCCGTCAGCCGGTCGGTCTCACGAGCGGTCGGCCGGCGGTGCCGTGCTGCCGCGGTCGATGAGCCGCCACGGCACCTCCACCTGCTCCTGCTCGAGCGGCTCGCCGCGAAGCCGTGCCAGGCTCATCGCCGCGGCCCGTCGCCCCTGCTCGGCGACCTGCTGGTCCATGGTCGTGAGGTCGAGGAGGTCGGACATCGGGTGCCCGTCGACCCCGATCAGCGAGATGTCCTCGGGCACCCGCAACCCCCGGCGCCGCAGCTCGACCGCGGCGCCCACGGCCAGCTCGTCGGAGAAGCAGAAGACCGCGGTCGGCGGCTCGCGCAGGGCCAGGAGCCGGGAGGCACCACGCTGGCCCGCCTTGACGTCGTAGCCCTCCTTCACGACGAGCTCCTGCGCGACGGTGAGGCCCACCTCGGCCATCGCGTCGCGGTATCCGCCGAGACGCTGGAGGTCGGCCGACCACACGCTGGCCATGGTGTCGTGCGGCCGGATCATGCCGATCCGCCGATGCCCGAGGTCGAGGAGGTGCCGGACGGCGGCGAGGGCCAGGCCGTGGTCGTCGACCATGACCCGTGGGTAGTGGCCCAACCGACCACCGGCGATCACGACGTCGACACCCATGAGCCCGAGCCGCTGGGCCTCGTCGCCGCGCGCGGGCAGTGCGATCAGGATGACGGCGTCGACCTTGCGCCGGGCGGGGAGGTCGCGGAAGAAGCGGGTGCGCAGACGCTCGTCGTCCACCTGGTAGACCAGCACGTCCAGCTCCGCCTGGGCCAGGGTCTCCTCGATGCTGGTGAGCATCGTGGCGTAGAACCAGCTGTCGAAGCGACGCACCACCACGCCGATGCGGCCGGTCAGGCGGCGCGCCAGGCTGGAGGCCTCCGGCGACACCACGTAGGAGAGCTCCGAGGCGACGTCGAGCACGCGCCGGCGAGTGTCGTCGCTGACGCCCGGCAGGCCGCGCAGCGCCCGGGAGACCGTGGCGATCGATACCTGGGCGCGGGCGGCCACGTCGGTCATGTTGACCGCCGCCCCGACGGGGGTGTGCTCGCTCATCGCCTGCCAGCACCTAGATTCTCGGGGTGAGCACCCTCGACGACGTCCTCGCCCCCGGCCGCCTCGCCCTCGGCACAGCCACGGCCTCCTACCAGATCGAGGGAGGCGCCACCGAGGACGGTCGCGGCGCCTCGATCTGGGACACCTTCACCCGGCGCGACGGCGTCGTCCGCGACGGCAGCGACGGTCTGCAGGCGTGCGACTCCTACCACCGCGTCGACGACGACGTCGCGCTCGTGGCCGGGCTCGGGATGGAGTGGTACCGCTTCTCGGTCGCCTGGCCCCGGGTGCAGCCCACCGGTCGCGGGCCGGTGGAGTCGCGGGGCCTGGACTACTACGACCGGCTGGTCGACGGCCTGCTCGCGGCGGGGGTGAAGCCGAACGCAACCCTCTACCACTGGGACCTGCCGCAGCCCCTCGAGGACGCCGGCGGCTGGCCCGAGCGCGCCACCGCCGAGGCGTTCGTCGACTACGCGCTGGCCGTCTACGAGCGGCTCGGCGACCGGGTGCGGCTCTGGGCCACCCACAACGAGCCGTGGTGTGCCGCCTACCTCGGCTACAGCGCGGGCGTGCACGCGCCGGGGCGCCGCGAGGGCGCGGCCGGGCACCGCGCCGCGCACCACCTGATGCTGGCGCACGGGTGGGCGAGCCAGGCACTGCCCGACGCGGCGAACGTGGGCATCGTGCTCAACCTCACTCCGGTCCGGCCCGAGCCCGGCACGCCGGAGGACCTCGCCGACGGCGTCGACGTGATCCGCAACCGGATCTGGACCGGGCCGCTCGCCGACGGCGCCTACGACGAGGGCGTGCTGGCGGTGGCCCCCGAGCTGGCGTCCTCGGAGCTGGTGCGGCCCGGTGACCTCGAGGCCGTCGCCGGCTCTGCGTCCTGGCTCGGCGTCAACTACTACTCCCCGCTGCGGCCCGGGGTGCTGACGGGCGCCACCTCGCCTCACCACGAGCAGGGCGCCTACCCCGGGGTCCCGGGCGCTCTCGACCTCGTGGACCGCGAGCCCCGCACCGACATCGGCTGGGAGGTCGACGCCAGCGGGCTGGAGGAGGTGCTCCGCACCACCCAGGAGCGCACCGGGCTCCCGCTGATGATCACCGAGAACGGCGCCGCCTACGCCGACGACCGCGTGGTCGACGGCGTCGTGGACGACCAGGACCGGATCGCCTACCTGCGCGACCACCTCGCCGCCGCCGATCGGGCGCTCGCGGACGGCGTCGACCTGCGCGGGTTCCTGGTGTGGACCCTGCTGGACAACTTCGAGTGGGCCGAGGGCTATACGAAGACGTTCGGGCTGGTGCACGTGGACCGGTCGACCCCGGAGCTCACCCGCACCCCCAAGGCCTCCTACCACTGGCTGCGCGACGAGGTCGGAGCGCGCCGAGAGCCGTGAGGCTCCCCGGCGCACCGCGGACTCATCCCTTGACGCTTCCCGCCAGCAGACCGCGGACGAAGTAGCGCTGCAGGGCGAGGAAGACGACCAGCGGGACGATCAGCGAGACGAAGGCTCCGGCGGAGAGCAGGTACCAGTCCTGGCCGCGCTCGCCGGCCAGCGCGCCGAGGCGCACCGTCAGCGGCGAGACCTGCAGGTTGCCGCCCGCGAACACCAGGGAGACGAGCAGGTCGTTCCACACCCAGAGGAACTGGAAGATGCCGAAAGCGGCGATGGCGGGCGCCATCAGCGGCAGCATGATCCGACGGAAGATCTGCACGTGACCGGCGCCGTCGACCCGGGCCGACTCGATGAGCTCGCCCGGGATCTCCCGCATGAAGTTGTGCAGCAGGAAGATCGCCAGCGGCAGCGCGAAGATGGTGTGGCTGATCCACACCGGGTAGAAGCCCCCGCCCGGCGCGTCGGCGCCGGCCAATGAGATGAGGTTGAACGGCGGCTCCCGGTAGAGCTGGAGCAACGGGATCATCGTGACCTGGATCGGCACGATCTGGAGGGCGAACACTGCCACGAACAGCGTGTCGCGGCCCCGGAACGGCATCCACGCGAACGCGTAGGCCGCCATGGTGGCCAGGCTGATCGGGATCAGCACCGACGGGATCGTGATGATGATCGAGTTGATGAAGTAGGTGCTGAGCTGGGTGCTCGACCCGTTGATGACCTCGTCGTAGTTGGACAGCGTGAGGCTGGGGTCGAGGAAGAAGTTCCACCACCCGTTGCGCTTGATCTCGCCCTCGGGGCGGAACGAGGTGATGAACAGGCCGAGCGTCGGGATGGTCCACAGCGTGGCGATCACGATGGCGGCGAGCGAGGCCCAGCGGTTGGAGAGGCTGCTGTGCGCGGCACTGGACGAGCTGCGGCGCGGTCCGGCCTCCTCGACGGCGGCGTCCTGGGTGCTGGAGTCGGCGACAGTGCTCATTACTTGGTCTCCAGCCTGCGCATCTGGCGGATGTTGTAGATGACGATCGGGGTGACGAGCAGGAAGATCAGCGTGCCCAGGGCGGCTCCGAGGCCCTCGTTGAACTGCCGGAAGCTGCGGTAGTAGAACTCATAGGCCAGCACGCTGGTGCCGAAGTTGCCGCCGGTGCTGGTGCGCACCACGTCGAACACCTTCAAGGTGGTGATGCTGATCGTGGTGAGCACGACGATGAGCGAGGGTCGGATGCTCGGCACGGTGATGTAGCGGAACAGCTGCAGCCCGCTGACACCGTCGAGCCGCGCGGCCTCGACCATGTCGTCGGGGATGGCCTTGATGGCGGCGGAGAGGATCGTCATCGCGAACCCGGCTTGCACCCAGATCAGGACGACGATCAGGAACAGCGTGTTCCACGGCTCGGTCTGGAGGAACCGGTAGGTGTCGAGACCGACCGCGGACAGGATGGCGTTGAGCAGGCCGATCTGGGTGGCGTCGGCGCCCTTGTAGTCGTAGACGAACCGCCAGATCAGCGAGGCGCCGACCAGCGAGATGGCCATCGGCATGAAGATGAGCGCCTTGGCGACCTTCTCGAACCGGGACCTGTCGATGACGACGGCGTAGACGAGTCCGATCACCGTGGCGGCGAGGGGGACGAGCACGACCCACAGCGCCGTGTTGCGCAGCACCTCGAGCTGTTGGGAGTCGGTGAAGATGCTCTGGTAGTTCTTGAGCCCCACCCACTCGACACCGTTGGGTGCGCCCAGCCCGGCGCGACCGGAGAACGAGGCGATCACGGTGCGCACCGCCGGATAGAGCAGTCCCACGGCGATCAGCAGCAGCGACGGCGCCAGGAACGCGGCGGTCTGGATGCGCTCGCCGCTGCGCGAGCGCAATCGGGCGGTGAGCAGCAAGATGATGCCGACGACGGCGAAGAAGAGCACCACGGCGATGCTCATCTGGATCATTTTCTCGGTGGTGCTCACGAGGGTCTGCCTCCTGGGTCCGTACGACGGGCGAGCGCGGACGACCACCGCGGAGGCCGGGCCGCCCGGGGGGCGGCCCGGCCCGTACCGCTCAACCGAGCGGTGCTGCTCCGTGGTGTCGTGGTGTCACTCGGGCCAGGAGCCTTCGATGGTCGCCAGGGCGTCCTTGGAGCTGTCGCCCTCGATCCAGGCGACCATCTCGGTCCAGAACGTGCCGGCGCCGACCTCGCCGGGCATCTGGTCGGAGCCGTCGAAGCGGAACACGGCCTCGGGGTCCTGGAAGGTCTCGGCCGCCAGCTGGTCGATCGGGCTGGTGAGGTTCTCGACGTCGAGACCGGTGTTGGCGCTGACCCAGCCGCCGCCCGGGGTGGCCTTGGCCTTCTCGTTGGCCCACACGTCGCTGGACAGGTAGGTCTGGAACGCCTGGACCTCGGGCTCGTCGGAGAACGCGGCCACGAGCTCGCCGCCGCCGAGCACCGGACGGCCGTTGTCGTCGTTGGTGGTGGGCAGGTAGAAGGCGAACACGTCGCCGTCCTCGGACACCTCGGTGCCCTCGGGCCACTGCGCGGCGTAGAAGCTCGCCTGGCGGTGCATGCCGCACTTGCCGTCGAGCACCGGGTAGCCGGCCTCCTGGAAGGCGGTGGTGGTGATCGAGGTGACGTCGCCCAGGCCGCCGTTGACGTACTGGTCGTTCTTCATGATGTCGCCGACGCGGTCGAGCGACTCCACGACGCCCGCGTCGTCGAACGGGACCTCGTGGTTGACCCACTGGTCGTAGTAGTCGGCGCCCTGGTCGCGGAGGACGACGTCCTCGAGCCAGTCGGTGGCGACCCAACCGGTGGCCTCACCGGACTCGATGCCGACGCACCACGGCTTGGTGCCGTCCTTCACCATCTGGTCGGACAGCGCGGTCATGTCGTCCCAGGTCTCGGGAACCTCGTAGCCGTTCTTCTCGAACAGGGCCGGCTGGTACCAGACCAGGCTCTTGACGTTGGCGCCGAGCGGGGCGGCGTAGAACTCGTCGTCGACGCTGCCGTAGCCCTTCCAGTCCTCGTTCCACCACTCGTCGACGTTCTCCTCGACGACGTCGGGCGCGGGCACGACCTCACCGGTCTGCTGCACGAGGGTCTGGAGCAGACCGGGCTGCGGCACGTAGGCGACGTCGGGGGCGTTGCCGCCCTGAACCCGCACGACCAGCTGCGCCTCGAACTCCGAGGAGCCCTCGTAGGCGACCGTGGCGCCGGTGCACTTGGTGAAGAGCTCGTAGGACTTCTCGTGCGTCTCCTGCTCCGGCGTCAGGATCGAGGTGTAGACCGTCACCTCGCGGTCGCTGAGGTCGCCGAACTGCTCGAGCTGCTCGCAGCCGGGCTCGCCCTTGCCGGGAGCGTCACCGCCGGCCGACTTGGTGCCGCCGTCGCTTGCGTCGTCAGCGCAACCGGCCAGGCCGGCGCCTGCGACGACGAAGGCCGCCGCTGCGGCGGCCCATCGGCGCGTTTTGAGTGATGTCACGTGGAATACCTCCCGTTGGCCTCGGGACCCCCCGGCCCCGAAGTGATGATCCTCACACCCGATGTAAACGTTTACGTAACGCGGGGTCAAGCGCTGTCCGGGTCACGAATCGGTAACGCCCACCCACGGTCCCGCGGGTTAGGGTGCGGGTGAGCCACGTCACTCGACGGGCACTTCTTCCACTACGGATCGTCCGGCACGTACCTGCCGGTGAAGGAGATTCACGATGGTCACGGTCACGTTCGAGAAGGCGCAACGCTGGTATCCCGGCGCCGACAAGCCGGCTGTCCCCGGCATCAACCTCGAGATCAACGACGGCGAGTTCATGGTGCTGGTCGGCCCCTCCGGGTGCGGCAAGTCCACGACGCTGCGGATGCTCGCCGGCCTCGAGGAGGTGAACTCCGGCAAGATCTTCATCGGCGACCGCGACATCACCAACCTCCCGCCGAAGGACCGCGACATCGCGATGGTCTTCCAGAACTACGCGCTCTACCCCCACATGTCGGTGGCCGACAACATGGCCTTCGCGCTGAAGATGGCCAAGGTCCCCACCGAGGAGCGCAACAAGCGGGTGGCGGACGCGGCGAAGATCCTCGGCCTCGAGGAGTACCTCGACCGCAAGCCGAAGGCGCTGTCGGGTGGTCAGCGGCAGCGCGTGGCCATGGGCCGCGCGATCGTCCGCAGCCCCCAGGTGTTCTGCATGGACGAGCCGTTGTCGAACCTCGACGCGAAGATGCGCGTGCAGACCCGCACCGACATCGCCAAGCTCCAGGCCGACCTCGGCGTCACCACCGTCTACGTCACCCACGACCAGGTCGAGGCCATGACGATGGGCGACCGGGTCGCCGTCATGAAGGACGGCTACCTCCAGCAGGTCGACACCCCGCTGAAGCTCTACGACAAGCCCGAGAACCTCTTCGTGGCCGGCTTCATCGGCTCACCGCAGATGAACCTCATCGAGGCCGTCGCCGCCGACGGCAAGGCCAAGATCGGCGAGTACCTCGTGCCCGTCGACCCGGCCGCCTCGCAGAGGATGCAGGGCAACATCACCGTCGGCGTGCGACCGGAGTCCTGGCGCCTGGTCAGCCCCGAGGAGGGTGGCCTGCCGATCAAGGTGACCGTGGTCGAGGAGCTCGGCGCCGACGAGTTCGTCTACGGCACCTGCGACGTCGAGGGCACGCCCGGCAACGTGATCGTGCGCCTCAGCGGCCGCGGCCAGGCCCGCCGCGGCGACGTCATCCACGTCACCACCGACCCCTCCAGCGTCCACGTCTTCGACACCGACACCGGCGAGCGCCTGAGCGAGTGAGCGCCCGGACGGGCGCGAGCTTGCTCGCGTCCGTCCGATCGGGCGCTCCGGGGATTCGGCGCGCTGTCGCGAGCTTGGCCCTCACTCGCGACGCTTGCTCAACCTTCGTTCGCCCCGCCGGGCGTTCGTCCCTCACGCCCGGCTGCTCTCTCGGCGTTCTGTCTCACGGCGCGGGTGATGCTCTCGTAGAGGGCGGGCGGCAGGTCGTGGCCCATGCCGTCGACCAGCGAGCAGCTCGGCACCGGGGACGGCGGCGGCGGTGGCGCGGCCGCCGGAGACGTGGACCATCTTGTCGGCGCAGACCGTGCACCACCAGCGTCGGCACCTGCAGCGCCGCGCAGGCCGGGGGCTGCGGTTGGGCTGGGCGAGGATCGCCATCATCTGGCGGGTGGTGCCGGCGGAGACTGACGCCGCGCTCCCAGGTGTCCTGCCGCCTGCTCGCCGGATCTCGGCCTCGGACTTCGGGTAGCCGGGGGAGCCGATGATCTTCCACGTGGCGCTGCTGCCGGCGACGTAGCCCTCGCGGACCGGCACCGCGGCCGAGGAACACTGGGAGCAGGCTGCGGGTGCTGCCACCCGACGGTCCGCTTCCCCGTCGTCGACATGATGCTCGTCAGCGACCGCACCCGCTCGGGCCGCGCGATCGCCATGGTCTGCACGATCATGCCGCCCATCGAGACCCCGACCAGGTGCGCCGACTCGATGCCGAGGTGGTCGAGCAGCCCGAAGCGCGTCCTCGGCCATGTCGTCGAGGGTGTAGGCGGTCGGACCCGCAGACCGCCGAAGGCGCGCAGCGAGCACGGCGCGGCGTCCCCGACCGCGAGCACGGCTGCGTAGCGGCCGACGTCGCGGTTGTCGAAGCGGACGACGTGGAAGCCGTCGCGGGCCAGCCGCTCGCAGAAGTCCTCGTCCCACCAGGTCATCGGCCCGCCGAGGCCCATGACGAGCAGCAACGGCTCGTCGTCGGGGTCGCCGAAGGTCTGGTAGCAGAGCTCGATGTCACGGCGGATCGGCGCGAACAGCTCCTCGCTGCGTCGCACCGGGCTCGTCTCGGCGGTCTCGTGGGAAGGCGACGGCACGGCTCTAGTGAACAGGACGAGTCTCTAAATCTCCTCAAGCGGGGTGACCTGGCCGTACCCTCGGCACCGTGAGCGACCGCGCCGACGACCACCCGCTGGGCTCCTTCCTCCTCCCGGAGGGATTCACCCGGCCGGGACTGTCGGCGGTGCTCCAGGAGGCGAGCGTGGTGCCCGAGGCCGGCCGCTACGCCCGGCGGGCCTGGGACGAGCGCCGGCTGCGCCGTTCCACGCCGTACACCGGTCGCGCCGTGCAACGGGCCGGCGACCCGGTGGTGCTGGTGCCCGGCTTCATGGCCGGCGACGGCACCCTCGCCCTGATGGCGCGCACGCTGCGGCGCCGCGGGTTCCGCACCTACCGCTCCCAGATGCGCGCCAACGTCGGCTGCACGCTGAACGCCGCGGCCCAGCTCGAGTCGCGGCTGGAGTCGGTGGCGATCCGCCGCGGGGGGCGGGTGCAGATCGTCGGCCACAGCCTCGGCGGCATGCTGGCCCGCGGCATCGCAGTGCGCCGTCCCGACCTCGTCTCCGGCATCGTCACCCTCGGCAGCCCGATGTGCGCGCCGGCCGCCCACCACGTGTTCCTGTCCTGGAGCGTGGAGATGCTCGTGCGGCTCAGCGCCGCCGGCGTCCCCGGTCTCATGGCGCAGGACTGCGTCTCCGGTGCCTGCGCCCGCCAGAGCTGCGAGGAGAGCCGTCAGCCGATGCCCGACGGCGTCGCCTTCACCACCGTCTTCTCCAAGCGCGACGGCATCGTCGACTGGCGGGCGTGCATCGAGGACGACGCTCTGCAGGTCGAGGTGGCGGCATCCCACTGCGGCATGGCCGTCGACCCGCGCGTCATCGACGAGGTGGCCGCCGCCCTGGCCGGGCGGGCCGGCCGCGACGCCGGACCGGGCCTCCGGATCGCCTAGCGGCTACCCGCTGAAGTCGATCGCCGAGAAGGTGACGGAGCTTCTCGAGCCGGTGCTCGGAGGTGATCGCGCGGATCGTGCCGCTGCGCGAGCGCATCACCAGCGAATGGGTGCTGCAGCCGCCGGCGCGGTAGCGCACGCCCTTCATGAGCTCGCCGTCGGTGATGCCGGTGGCGACGAAGAACGCGTCGTCACCGGTGACGAGGTCGTCGGTGGCGAGCATGTGGTCGGGGTCGAGGTCGTGGCCGGCGTCGACCGCCTTCTGCCGCTCGGCGTCGTCCTGCGGCCACAGCCGCCCCTGGATGACGCCGTCGAGGGCCTTGAGCGCACAGGCGGCGATGATGCCCTCGGGCGTGCCGCCGATGCCGAGCATGAGGTCGATGCCGGTCTCGGGGCGGGCGGCCATGATGGCGCCGCGACGTCGCCGTCGGTGATGAACTTGATCATGGCGCCGGTGGCGCGGATCTCGTCGACGAGCTGGGCGTGGCGCGGCCGGTCGAGCAGCACGACGGTGACGTCGGAGGGCTGCTTGTGCTTGGCCTTGGCCACCCGGTGGATGTTCTCGGCGACCGGGAAGCGGATGTCGACGGCGTCGGCCGCCTCGGGGCCGACGACCAGCTTCTCCATGTAGAAGACCGCGGAGGGGTCGTACATGGTGCCGCGCGGCGAGACCGCCAGCACCGAGACGGCGTTGGTCATGCCCTTGGCGGTCAGCGTGGTGCCGTCGATCGGGTCGACGGCGACGTCGCACTCGGGGCCGGTGCCGTCGCCGACCTCCTCGCCGTTGTAGAGCATCGGGGCGTTGTCCTTCTCGCCCTCGCCGATCACCACGGTGCCACGCATGCCGATGGTGGAGATCATCACGCGCATGGCGTTGACGGCGACGCCGTCGGCGCCGTTCTTGTCGCCCCGGCCGACCCAGCGGCCGGCCGCCATGGCCGCCGCCTCGGTGACCCGCACCAGCTCGAGCGCGAGGTTGCGGTCGGGCGCCTGCGCCGCCGTCTGGAACTCGGGTGCCGACGTCTCGCTCATGCTGCGGATGGTACCGACGTCGGAGGGCGGTGGCGTCACACGACGAGGTGGAGCACGCCGACCGCGACGACCAGCGCGACTGGGGTCAGCGGCAGCGAGACCCGGTGGAAGGCCCGGACCGACTCGGGCTCGCCGATCGAGGCCATCGTGCGGCGCCAGAGCAGGTTGGCGAGCGACCCCGACAGCGTCAGCCCGGAGCCGACGTCGAGACCGACGAGGGCGGCCAGCACGGCGGCGTCGCCCAGCGGGGCGACCAGCGGGAGCAGTAGCAGCGCGGCTGCGAGGTTGGTGACCAGCGCCGACAGCGCCGTGGCGAGCACCGCGACCAGCAGCAGCGCCGCGAACGACGTCGAGGAGGGCAGCAGGTCGGCCACGGCGTTGCCCAGGAACCCGTTGGTGAGCACCGCCACCACCACGCCGAACGCCAGCACGAGCAGGGCGAACGAGGGGTGGCCCGAGGCGAGCGCCCCCGCCGGGTCGAGCAGACGGCGGCGTACCGCCCACGCGACGAGCGCGACGGCGGCCGCGGCGGCGGGCCAGACGGGGTCGATCCCGAGCGGAGAGGTGACCACGAAGCCGAGCAGCATGGCGGCCAGGACGGCGACCGGGAACCGCGGGACCCCCCGGACCGCCGGGGTCAGCCGGGTTTCGCGCGGCCGGGCGAGGTCGTGGCGCAGCAGCAGTCGCAGACCGGCGTACTCGACCACGAGGACGGCGGCCAGCACCGGGGCCATCGTGGCGGCGAACCCGAGGAAGCCGAGCCCGAGCCACGGTGTCGCGAGCAGGTTGGTGAGGTTGGAGATCGGGAGCAGCAGCGACGCCGAGCCCGCCATCCGCAGGCAGGCGTAGGCCGCCGGCCGGTGGCTGAGCCCGGCCCGCGCGGCCGACACGACCACCACCGGCGTCAGCAGCACCACGGTGGCGCCGACGCTGAGCACCGCCGTGACGACGGCGGCGAGCAGGAGGGCGGCCGCGAGACGCCGGTGCGGTCCGCCGCGCAGCGCCCGGCCCGCCGCGGCGAACAGGCCCGCCCGCTCGCACACCGTCGACACGACCAGGATGGCGACGAGGAACCCCACCACCGGCGCCAGCCGCCGCACCGGCTCCCACACCTCGGCGACCGACAGGACCCCGGGAGCGAGCGCGAGGACCACGGCACCGACGGCGGCCGCCGCCTCGACCCACGGCCGCGGGTGTCGGTAGGCGACCACCAGGAGCCCTGCGAGCGCCAGCACGGCGGGCAGGTCGACGAGCGGCACCGGACGACGGTAGAGCCAGGTCGGTGGGCGAGGATGGGCGGGTGAGCGAGCGTGGCGCGGAGGCGCGCGGCGGCCCGGGCCGCTACCAGCGGACGCCGTCGGGCCTGGTGGGGGCGCTGCTGGTCGTCCTGCTCCTGGTGGGCGCGGTCCTGCTCTACCGCGGCCTGTTCAGTGCCGACTACGAGGACACCCCGCCCGACCTCGACTACCTCGCTACCGTCGAGGAGGTGCAGGGCACCGGCTTCCCGGCCGTCTATCCGCCGTCGCTCCCCGAGGGCTGGGTGACCCGCAACGTCGACGTCGAGCCGGGAGAGCGGCCCGTGCTCGCGCTCTCGTTCCTCACCGACGACGACCACTTCGTCGGCGTACGGCAGGAGGACGAGGACGCCGACGCGCTCGTGGCCGAGTACGTCGACCCGAACGCCACCGAGGGCGAGCCCTACGAGGCCTCGGCGTCGGTGGCCCGCACCTGGCTGCGCTGGACCGACGACGGCGGTGACACCGCCTACGCCGCCGAGGTGGGCGGCACCACGGTGCTCGTGTTCGGGTCCGCGCCGGCCGAGGTGCTCACCGCAGTGGTCGAGTCGCTCACCGACACGCCGGTCGGCTAGGACGATCCGGGCTGGTCGGCGCTCTTCTCGATGACCTCGTCGAGCCGGCGGCGGGCGCCGTCGAGCCAGTCCTGGCAGGTGGTGGCGAGCTTCTCGCCGCGCTCCCACAGCGCGATCGACTCCTCGAGAGTGGTGCCGCCGGTCTCGAGTCGTCGCACCACCTCGACCAGCTCCTCGCGCGCCTCCTCGTAGGAGATCTCCTGGACCTTCTCAGCTTTCGGGGGCATCGAACTCCTCGGTGTCGGTGACGGTGGCGTGGATGCGGCCGTCGGCGACGCGCACGCTGACGCCGGCGCCGGCGGGTGCACCGCCGACGGTGGTGACGACGTGGCCGTCGGCGTCCTGGAGCACGGCGTAGCCGCGCTCGAGGGTGGCGAGCGGCGAGAGCGCCGCGGGCCCGGGCGCGGTGGTGGCCGACGTCGTCGGCGGCGCGGTCGAGCCGGTGGCCCAGGCTGCGACGCGCGCGCTCGCGCAGTGCGGTGAGCTCGTCGGAGCGGTCGGCGAGCAGCGAGCGGGGGTCGGCGAGGGCCGGTCGTGAGCGGAGTGCGTCGAGCGCCGCCCGCTCGCGGGCGAGGAGGCCGGCGAGCCCGGCGCGCACCCGCTGCCGGGCCGCCGCCACCTGGTGGAGGCCTCGGCGGCGACGTCGGGCACGACGAGCTTGGCGGCCTCGGTGGGGGTGGCGGCGCGGACGTCGGCGACGAGGTCGAGCAGCGGCTGGTCGGGTTCGTGACCGATCGCCGACACGACGGGGGTGCCCGCCTTGGCGACGGCGCGCAGCAGGCCCTCGTCGGAGAACGGCAGCAGGTCCTCCACCGAGCCACCGCCGCGGGCGATCACGACGACGTCGACGTCGTCGTCGCGGTCGAGCGCGGCCAGCGCGCCCATCACCTCGGCCGCGGCGCGGTGGCCCTGCATGGTGGCGTGCGCGACGCGGAACCGCACCGCTGGCCAGCGGCGGCGGGCGATCTCGAGCACGTCACGCTCGGCGGCCGACTTCTGCGACGTGACGAGACCGACGGTGCGAGGCAGGAAGGGGAGCCGGCGCTTGAGGGCGGCGTCGAAGAGGCCCTCGGCGGCGAGCAGCTGGCGGCGGCGCTCGATCTGGGCGAGCAGCTCGCCGAGCCCGATCATGCGGATCTCACGCGCCTGCAGCGAGAGCGTGCCGCGCACCTCGTAATAGGTCGGCTTGGCGTGCACGACGACGCTGGCGCCCTCGACCAGCGGCGGGTTCATGCTGTCGACCAGTGAGCGGGCGCAGGTGACCGACACCGAGATGTCGGCGACCGAGTCGCGGAGCGTCAGGAAGACCGTGGCGGTGCCGGGACGACGGTTGAGCTGTGCCATCTGGCCCTCGACCCAGATCGTGCCCAGCCGCCCGATCCACTGCGAGAGCGCGTTCGCGATCGTGCGCACCGGCGCCGGCTGCTCCGGCGACGTCTCCAGGGCCATGGGAGGCCACGCTAGTCCGCGTGCTCTCCCGGAGCCGCCACCGCAGGCGCCGACGTGGTAGTCAGGGGCTCGTGACGAGCGTGCTGGTGGTGGGGGAGTCGATCGTCGACGTCGTGGTCGGTCCGGGTGGCGCCGACCCGGTCGAGCGCGCCGGCGGCAGCGCGGCCAACGTGGCGGTGGCCCTGGCCCGGCTCGGCCGGCCGGTGCGGTTCGCCACGGCGTACGCCGACGACGAGCGCGGGCGGATCTCGCCGAGCACCTCGCGGGGTCGGGCGTCGAGCTCGCCACCGACCCGCACGTGCTGGGGCGGACGCCGTCGGCCCGCCGCCACGATCGGCCCCGACGGGTCGGCGACGTACGACGTTCGACCTCGACTGGCGGCTGGGCCCGGTCGACCTGGCGAGCAACCGGCGTTCGTGCACGTCTGCTCGCTCGGGCGGTGCTCGAGCCCGGCGCCGACGACGTGCTCGCCATCCTCGACCGGCGCGGCACCGCGCCGGTCACCTACGACGTCAACGCCCGCCCGGCCATCACCGGCACCGGCCCCGACGTCGTGGCGCGGGTCGAGGCGGTGGCCCGCCGCGCCGAGTGGTGAAGGCCAGCGACGAGGACCTCGCCGCGCTCTACCCGACCGCGACCTCGACGAGGCCGCCGCACACCTGCGCTCGCTCGGGCCCACGACGCGGTCGTGGTGACCCGCGGCGCCGACGGCCCACCTGGTACGCCGGGCGACGGCGTCGTCGACGCAGCCGGTGGAGATCGCCGACGGTCGTCGACACCATCGGCGCCGGCGACACCTTCTCGGCCGCGACTCATCGACGCGCTCTGGGACGACCGGCCTCGACCCGGCCGCGCTGCTCGCCCACGCCGCCCGCGCGGCCGCGATCACCGTCTCGCGCCGGCGCCGACCCGCCGACCCGCGGCGGCTGAACTGAGCGCCCGCGTCGCGGCTGACAGGATGCGCGCCGTGCGCCTGCGGATCGACCTCGCCTACGACGGCACCGTCTTCCACGGCTGGGCCACCCAGCCGGGGCTGCGCACCGTGCAGGGCGAGCTCGAGGCCGCGCTCGCCACGGTGCTCCGCACGCCCGCGCCGGTGTCGGTGGTCTGCGCCGGCCGCACCGACGCCGGCGTCCACGCGCGCGGCCAGGTGGTGCACGCCGACGTCGACGGCCGTGCCGCGGGAGCTCGACGCTCGCGCCGGCGGCTCAACGGCGTGCTGCCCGCCCGACGTGCGCGTGCGAGCGCGTCGGCCGAGGCGCCCGCCGGGCTTCGACGCCCGGTTCGGCGCGCTGTGGCGGCGCTACGCCTACCGGGTCGCCGACCGCCCGCAGCTCGCTCGACCCGCTGACCCGCGCACCACGTGCTCGCCTGGCCGCGGCCACTCGACCTCGACCGCATGAACGAGGCCTCGGCGACGCTGGTCGGCCAGCCACGACTTCGCGGCGTTCTGCAAGCAGCGGCGAGGGCGCGACGACGATCCGCACCCTGCTCGACCTGGCGTGGTCGCGCGACGACGGCGGCCGTGGCGGTCGCCACCGTGCGGGCCGACGCGTTCTGCCACTCGATGGTGCGCTCGCTCGTCGGCTGCCTGTTCGCGGTGGGCGAGGGACGCCGGTCGCGCCGGCCTGGGCCGCGGAGGTGCTGGCCGCCGAGCACCGCGACCCCGCCGTCGCCGTCGCGCACGCCCACGGGCTCACGCCTCGAGGAGGTCGCCTACCCGGCCGACGCCGAGCTGGCGGCGCGCGCCGAGCAGACGAGGGCCCGCCGTGCCTGAGCACCGAGCACTACTTCACCGCCGACCCACCGGTGCCGTTCACGCGCGCCCCGGTCGACGTCGAGGTGTGGGGGCACCGGCTCCGGCTCGACACCGGCTCCGGCGTCTTCGCGCACGGGCGGCTCGACGTCGGCACCGCGGTGCTGTTCCGCGAGACCGAGCCGCCGGCCGCCGGCACCGGTGCTCGACCTCGGCTGCGGCTACGGCGTGATCGGGCTCGGCCGCCGCGGCGTCCGGTGCCGAGGTCACCGCCGTCGACGTCAACGAGCGCGCGCTGCTGCTGGCGAACGAGAACGCGGCGGCGCTGCGGGGTGGCCGACCGGTTCCGCGCGGTCCTGCCCGACGCCGTCGACCCCGCCGCCGAGCTACGACGAGATCTGGTCGAACCCGCCGATCCGGGTCGGCAAGGCCGCGCTGCACGACCTGCTGCTCACCTGGCTGCCGCGGCTCGCGCCCGGCGGCCGTGCGGTGATGGTGGTGGGCAAGAACCTCGGCGCCGACTCGCTGCAGCGCTGGCTCGGCGAGCAGGGCTGGCCCGACCGACCGGCTCGCGCAGCGCCAAGGGTTTCCGGGTGCTGGAGACCCGCCGCGCCGTACCGTCGGCGGAGTGAGGGACCGCTTCGACGTGCAGCCGCACCACGTGCTGCGGGCGCTGCTCGGCGACCGGTTCGTCCGTGACGTGCTCGGCCACCTCGAGGCGGACGCCGACGAGGTGCGGCTCACCCTCGACCGGCGCTGGCTCGAGGCCGCCGACACCATCGACGTCGAGGAGGTCGAGGCCCCGGGCATCGACGTCGCGACCCTCCTCGCCGCCGTCAGCCCGCCGTTCGACGAGCAGCCCGACTGGCGCGGCCGCCGTCCGACCCCCCGCACCCGGGACATCCTGGTACTCGCGCTGCGCGAGATGGCCGCCGCGCCCAGCACCCGCACCCACAGCGGCCACCTGCTCCTCGGCGTCATGGCCTCCCGCGACCCGATCGTCGCCGGCACCTTCGTCGAGCACGACCTCCGCCTGCGCCGGGTCCGCCCCGTCGTCCAGCGGTGGGGCCGACGCGCGGTGTAGGTGCCACGGGCCGGGGGCCTCGACGCGGGCTCGCGGGCGCTCGCCCGGCTCGACCACCGGTGCGGTCCCGGCGACGTGCGGGTGACGTCCCGGTGGTCGAGCCGTCCCGAGCGCAGCGAGGGGCGTGTCGAGACCCCCGGCCGGCGTCAGGTGAACGCGCTGATGCCCGTCTCGTGCGCGGCCGATGAGCAGCTTCTGGATCTGGCAGGTGCCCTCGTAGAGGGTCATCACGCGGGCGTCGCGGAGGTACTTGGCGGCGGGGTACTCGTCGACGTAGCCGGAGCCGCCGTGCATCTGGATGGCAGCGTTGGCGGCGCGGACGGCGGCCTCGCGAGGCGAACAGCTTGGCCTTGGACGCCGCCACGGGCCGGAACGGCTCGGCGCCGCGGTCGATCAGGTCGGCGCAGCGCCAGACGAGCAGCCGGGCGGCGTCGGCGTCGAGGGAGATGTCGGCGATCATGTCCTGCACCAGCTGGAAGCCGGCGATCGGGCGGCCGAACTGGGTGCGGGTGGTGGCGTAGTCGACCGAGGTCTCCAGGCAGCCCTGCACGATGCCGACGCAGCCGGCGGCCACCGGCGAGCCGGCCCTTGTCGAGCGATGCTCATCGCGACCTTGAAGCCCTGCCCCTCGCCGTCGGGCCCGCCGAGCATCGCCGACGCCGGCACGCGCACGTCGTCGAGGCACGAGCTCGGCGGTGGCCTGGCCGCGCAGCCCGAGCTTGCCCTTGATCTCGCGGGCCTCGAAGCCGGGGGCGTCGGTGGGCACGAGGAACGCCGGAGATGCCGCGCGGGCCCTCGCCGCCGGTGCGGGCGAAGACGAGCGCGACGTCGGCCCAGGTGCCGTTGGTGATGAAGAGCTTCTGGCCGGTGATCAGCGTAGTCGTCGCCGTCGTGGACGGCGCGCGAGGTGAGGTTGCCGGCGTCGGAGCCGGTGTCGGGCTCGGTGAGCCCGAAGCAGCCGAGCGCCTCGGCCGTGGCCAGCCGCGGCAGCCACTCCTGCTTCTGCTCCTCGGTGCCGTGGAAGAGGATCGACTTGCCGACCAGGCCGCTGCTCACCGACACGATGCCGCGCAGCGCGGAGTCGGCGCGGCCGAGCTCCTCCATGCCGAGCGCGTAGGTGACGTAGTCGCCGCCGAGGCCGCCGTACTCCTCGGGGATGGTGAGGCCGAAGAACCCGATCTCGGCCATCTTCGGCACGATGGCGAGGTCGACGGACTCGTCGCGGTCCCACTGGGTGCGGTGCGGCACCGCCTCGCGGTCGAGGAAGTCGCGGGCCAGGTCGCGGAACGCCTGCTGCTCGTCGGTGAGGCTGAGATCAGACCACGCGGTGGCCTCCAGTCCGGCGGCGAGCAGCGGCTCGACCGCCTCGCCGATCGTGTCGAAGCCCTCGCCGACGGTCTGGCCGGCGAGGAAGCGGTGGTGGATGCCCTCGAGGATGACGGCGATCTTGAGGTAGGCCAGGCCCAGGTGGAAGCCGAGGTCGGGCAGGTCGCGGCCGGACGCCGCGCGGTAGCGCGTCGAGCTGGGCGTCGCGGTCGGGGTAGCCGGGCGCGGACGACGCGTCGGCGACGGCGCCCCCGCCGCGCATCCGGTGCCCAGCTGGTCGTAGACCAGCGAGCAGCGCGACGTCGGTGAGCGGGTCGCCGATCGTGGCCATCTCCCAGTCGACGACGGCCTTGACGGGCTCGCTCGTCGCCCGGCGACGGCGAGCAGGTTGTCGAGCCGGTAGTCGCCGTGCACGATGCCGGACGACGCCGCGTCGCGCTCGTCGTCGCCGGCGGGCACCGAGCCCGCGAGCCGGGCCGAGCAGCGTCTCGGCGTCGGGCAGCGGCCGGGTGGCCGAGCCCTCGAGCTGGCGGCCCCAGCGGCTTGACCTGGCGGCCCGAGGAAGCCGGCCGGGCCGGCCGAGCTCGCCGAGCCCGACGGCGGCCGGCTCGACGGCGTGCAGCCGGGCCAGCACGTCGATCATCGCGCCGGCGAGCTCGGCGGTGGCCTTCGCGCCGAGCTCGCGCAGCTGCGCGGCGGTGCGGTACGGCGTGCCGTCGACGCGCTCCATCACGTAGAACTCGGCGCCGAGCACCTCGGGGTCGGTGCAGTGGGCGTAGGTGCGCGGCACCGGCACGTCGGTGTCGGCCAGCGCCGACATCGCGGTGAACTCGCGGCCCATGTCGTGGGCGGTGGCCTGCACGTGGCCGAGCGGGGGGCGCCGCACGATCCACCACGAGCGTGCCGTCGGTGACCTCGTAGGTGAGGTTGGAGCTGGCCGCCGGCGATCAGCCTCGGCCGCTCAGGTCGCCGGCGATCTCGCCGGGCCGTTCGCCGTCGTACCAGGCGCGGAAGGCGTCGAGGTCGAGGCCGGGCAGGCGCTCACGCAGCGAGGCGTCCACCTTCTGCCGGAGCCGCCGCATGCCGGCCAGCCAGCGGTCGGTGTCGGCGGCCCGGGCGGCGTAGTAGCCGGCCACCTCGGGGTGGGGCAGCACGAGGAACCGGTCGTCGTCGAGCGAGGCCACCCACGCCTCGGCCACGGCCTCGGGGGTGAGCGCGTCGTCGTGGGAGAGCAGGTCCTGGCCAGCGGACCGGCCTGCTCGAGCATCGCGGTGCGCACGCCCTGCGGGCAGATGGCCTGCACGGTGACGCCGCGGTCGCCGTAGGTGACCGAGAGCCACTCGGCGAACCCGACGGCGGCGTGCTTGGTGGCCGAGTAGCCGGCGGCGCCGATCATCGTGAGCAGCCCCGCGGCCGACGCGGTGACGACGAACCGGCCGCCCGCGCCGTCGGCGACCCAGCCGGGCACCAGGGCGCGCGCGGCCCGCACGTGGCCCATCAGGTTCACCTCGAGCATCGCCGCCCAGTCGTCGTCGGAGAGCTGCGAGCGGTCGGCGACGGTGCGGTCGATGCCGGCGTTGGCGCAGTAGACGTCGACGCGTCCGAGCGCGTGCCGGTGGCGGCCTCGACCAGTGCGCCGCACGCCGGCCTCGGAGGCGCAGTCGCCCGGCACCGCCGTCGCGCCGATCTCGTCGGCCGTGGCGCGGCAGGCCGCGTCGTCGACGTCGTTCACCACGACCCGCGCGCCCTCGGCCACCAGCCGAGCGGCCAGCGCCCGGCCGATCCCGCCGCCGGCGCCGGTGACGACGGCGCCGCGGCCCTCGAGCTGCGGGGTGCATCAGTGCCCGCCGGTGAGGCTGACGCCGCCGTCGGCCACGACGGTCTGACCGGTGAGCCACGCCGGCCTCGTCGGAGAGCAGGAACGCCACCAGCGAGCCGATGTCGTCGGTCTCGCCGAGCCGCTTGAGCGGGTAGGCCGCCGACGCCTCCTCCTCGCGGCCGACGTAGAGCGCCTCGGCGAACTTCGTCTTCACCACGGCCGGGGCCACGGCGTTGACGCGGATGCCGGGCCCGAGCTCGAGGGCGAGCGTCTCGGTGAGGCTGATCAGCGCGGCCTTGCTGGCGCCGTAGAACGAGATGAACGGGGCCGGCCGCACGCCGCGCGAGCGAGGAGACGTTGACGATCGCGCCGCCGTGCTCCTTCATCCAGGCCCGGTGGGCCTCCTGCACCCAGCCGAGCGCCGCGACCACGTTGACGTCCATGATCTTGCGCGCGGCGTCGAGGTCGAGCTCGGTGAGCAGCCCGAAGGCCGGGTTGATGCCGGTGTTGTTGACCAGCAGGTCGAGGCTGCCGAAGGTCTCGACCGCCGCGCGCCACCACCTCGGCCCGGTGCTCGGCGTCGCCCGCGTTGCCGGGGATGCCGAGCGCGACGTCGGCGCCGCCGAGCGAGGCGACCGCCTCGGCGAGCGGCTCGGGCTTGCGGGCGGTGACGACGACGCGCGCGCCCTCGGCCACCAGCCGCTCGGCGATGCCGAGCCCGATGCCGCGGCTGGCGCCGGTGACGACCGCGGTCTTCCCGGCCAGCCCTCTCATCTGTGGTCGAGCGGGTCGATCGCGCCGTGCTCGGTCGACCGTGGACGTCGAGCCTGGTGCGGTGGTGGGCGCCGTCGCCGAGCAGGTGGTCGAGCCAGGTGAGGTGGGCGGTGATCATGCCGACCCGGAACTCGGCGGTCATGCCGATGCCGCCGTGCAGCTGGATCGACTCCTGCCCGATGTGCCGCCCGCCGCGGCTGACCTGCAGGCCGACCCGCGCCGCGGCGTCCGCGACCTCGACCGGGTCGCCGGCGGCGACCACCATCGTGGCCCAGTCGACGAGGCTGTGGGTGAGCTCGAGCGAGGTGTACATGTCGGCGGCGCGGAAGGTGAGCGCCTGGAAGCTGTTCAGCGTGACGCCGAACTGCTTGCGGCTGGTGAGGTACTCGGTGGTGGCCTTCAGCTGGGTCTGCATCGCGCCCAGCGACTGGTTGGCGGCCATCACCCGGCCGATGTCGTGCACCGTGGCGATGCTGCTCGTGACGTCGAGCCCCGGCCTCGCCGAGCGGGGTGGCGGCGGTGCCGTCGAGCACCACGCGCGCGGCCCGACCGCCGTCGTAGCGTGGCGTAGCCGGTGCGCTCGGCCGACGACAGCCCGTCACCGGTGACGAGGAAGAGACCGGTGCCGCCGTCCGGGCAGCGTCGCGCTCACGACGAGCACGTCGGCGCGGGCGCCGTGGGGCACGCGGCTCCTTGGTGCCGGTGAGGGTCCAGGCGTCGCCGTCCTGCGCCGCCGTGACCGCCTCGGCGTCGTCGGCGTAGGGGCGGCCGGGCTCGGCGTGCGCGAAGGCGAGCACCGCCTCGCCCCCGGCCAGCGCGCCGAGGTGCTCCTGGCGCTGCTCGGCGGTGCCGACCGCCGACACCAGCCCGCCGGCCAGCACCACCGCGGTCGAGGTAGGGCTCGGGCGCGATCATCCGGCCGAGCTCCTGGCACACGATGCCGATCTCGACCGGCCCGGCGCCGACGCCGCCGTCGTCCTCGGCGAACGGGAGCCCGAGCAGGCCCATCTCGGCCATCTGCTGCCAGATCTTCTCGTCGAACCCGGGGTCCTCGGCGGTGACCTGGCGGCGGTGCTCGTAGTCGGAGTAGGCCTTGCCGACCAGGCCGCGCACGGCGTCGCGGAGGGCGGTCTGCTCGTCGTCGTAGGTGAAGTCCATGCCGCTCTCCTTCAGAGACCCAGGATCGTGCGGCGATGATCTGGCGCTGCACCTCGTTGGAGCCGCCGTAGATCGAGGCCTTGCGGAGGTTGAGGTAGACCGGCGCCGAGAGGCGCTGCCACTGCTCGAGCGACGACTCCTCGCTCTCGACGTCGTGGCCGGCGCCGGACGCCATGGCGGCGGGGCCGGCGAGGTCGAGCACGAGCTCGCTGACCGCCTGCTGGAGCTCGGTGCCCTTGAGCTTCAGCACCGAGCTCGCCGGGTGCGGCTCGCCGTCCTGGGAGTGCGCCACGACGCGCAGCGCGGTGAGCTCGAGCGCCATCAGCTCGTTCTCGAGGTCGACGACGCGCGCCTGCAGCAGCGGGTCGGACGATCCGGTCGCCGGCGAGCTCCTTGGCCCGGGCCAGCACCCGCTTGGTGGCGCCCACCGGGGCGACGCCGACGCGCTCGTTGCCGAGCAGGAACTTGGCGATGGTCCAGCCGCCGTTGAGGTCGCCGACCAGGTTCTCGGCCGGCACCCGCACGTCCTCGAACCACACCTCGTTGACCTCGTGGCCGCCGTCGATCAGCTCGATCGGCCGCACCTCGACGCCGGGCGTGGTCATGTCGATGAGCAGCATCGAGATGCCGGCCTGCTTCTTCACGTCGGGGTCGGTGCGCACGAGGTTGAAGATCCAGTCGCCGTACTGGCCGAGCGTGGTCCAGGTCTTCTGGCCGTTCACGACGAAGTCGTCGCCGTCGCGCACCGCCGAGCAGCGCAGGCTGGCGAGGTCGGACCCGGCGTCCGGCTCGGAGAAGCCCTGGCTCCACCAGATGTCGAGGTTGGCGGTCTTCGGCAGGAACTCCTTCTTCTGCTCCTCGGTGCCGAACTGCGCGAGCACCGGGCCGATCATCGAGGCGTTGAAGGCGAGCGGGATCGGCACGTACGCCGCCTGCATCTCCTCGTTCCAGATGTGGCGCTGGAGGTCGGTCCAGTCCTGGCCACCCCACTCGACCGGGCCAGTGCGGCACCGCGAGCCCGGCGGCGTTCAGCGTCCGCTGGCTCTCGACGATCTCGTCCTTGGTGAGCTCACGCCCCTGCCGGACGGCGTCACGGATCGACTCCGGTACCTCGGTGGTGAAGAAGGTCCGCATCTCGTCGCGGAACGCCTGCATGTCGTCGGACAGCTCCAGCCGCATGGGGCTATCTAACTCGCGAGTAGCAAGCGTGGGCCAGGGGGCCCTAGACCCGGACGTCCTCCGCCGTCGTCGTGACCTCCGGCTCGTCGTGGCGCCGCTCGAACAGCCTGACCGCCACGATGACCAGCCCGGCCAGGGCGGCGCCGGCGATCAGGTCGATCACGTAGTGCTCGCCGTAGTAGGTGAGGGTGACGCACATGAGCAGCGGGTAGACGGCGATCAGCCAGCGCCACGGCGAGCGCATCCGCCAGATCGCGTAGGCGGCCACCAGCACGGCGGTGCCGGCGTGCAACGACGGCATCGCCGCCACCGGGTTGCCGACGCCGTGCAGCACGACGTCGACCCGCTGCAGGCCGATGTCGCGCCAGCCGCGGGAGGTGAGCCGCTCCACCGGTCCGAGCGCGCCCGCCTCCGAGGCCAGCCACGGAGGTGCCATCGGGTAGAGCACGTAGATCACCAGGCCGCCGAGGTTCATGCCGACGTAGAGCCGCATCCACCGCACCCACTCGGTGCGGCTCACGTGCCACAGCACCACGGCCAGCGTGAGGCCGACCAGGAAGTGGGTCGCGTAGACACTGGTGAACAGCACGTCGTACCAGCGCGGGTCGCTCTCGTAGCTGCACGGGGTGCCGCACCACGCGTCCTGGAGCCGCTCGGTGGGCGTGACGCCGCCGCCGAGCCAGCGGTCGACGTCGATCGGCATCTGCCAGTGCACCGGCAGCCCCAGCTCGTCGGAGAGACCGCGGGAGAAGAAGTAGAAGACGAGCACCGACGCCGGCAGCGCCCAGTCGCGCACGAACTGCAGGTGGCGCCGCCACGGCTCCTCGATGTTCCAGGCGATGGTGCCGACCCAGAGCGTCAGGATGATCGTGATCGAGTCGTTCGGGATGCCGATCCGCCACCACCACACGGCGACCGCGCACGCCCACACCGGCCATGGCGATCCCGCGGGCCCAGCGACGGGTCGGCTCGGCCTCCGGCAGGGGAGTGGACCCGCCCCCGCTCGGTACCGCTCCGGGGACCTCCGTCTGCGCCGTCATCGCCCGCAAGGCTATTACGAGGCAAGCAACCCGGCAGGGGTATTCGGCCACCTCAGGGAGATGTCGGGGTGACACGGACCGCACAGCCGCGCCGACCGCCGAGGACGGGCCACCGGGTGGCTGAGGCATGCCGATGACCCCGCCGGCCGGCGGGGTGTGGGGCGGGGTGGTCAGGGTTCGGGTGAGGAGCCGCGGGCGTCGACGCGGAACCGGTCGCCGTGGGGGCTGGTCCAGGTGAAGGCGGTCGGGATGCCGGACTCGGTGGTCTCGGCGGGCTCGTAGGTCCAGCCGGAGAAGGTCTTCATCCGGTGATGGGTCCGACACAGCGGCGCCAGGTTGCACGGGCAGGTCGCGCCGCCTGTGCCGTGCGGGCAGCGGTGGTCGAGGTCGCAGCGTCTGGCTCTGCGGGTGCAGTAGGGGAACACGCAGCGCGGCCAGGTGAGCAGCACCTGCTCGCGGATCGTCTCGGTGGGCACGTAGCCGCCGATGCGGTGGTGGTCGTTGAGGTCCAGGACCGGTCGGATGGTCACGGTGGTGGCCGACCCGCACCACGCGGCGACCTGGTCGAGGAGGACGTTGGTGCCGGTGGTGCGGAGCTCGGCGACCTGGGCGTCGGTCATCAGGATCGAGACGTCGACCCCACGACCGGACGTACGCTGTCGGTGAGGTCGAGGGCGAGTTGGGCGCGGCCGATCTCGCCGGCGGCCATGGAGCGGCGGACGTCGAGGGGCAGGTCGGTCACCTCGCCGAGCTGGGCGGCGACCGAGGAGACGGCGGCGTCGAGGTCGAGCGCGTCGGCGGCGTCCATGAGTCCTTCGACCCAGGTGAACCCGTCGATGCCGGTGGCATGGGTGCGGATGTCGAACCGGCGGGGGTCGGCGTCGCGGCGACGCTGCACCTCCTCGGGGTCGTAGAGGGTGCGGGCCTTCTCGATGGTGCGCTCGAGCTGGCTCCACGACAGGGAGTGCGCGAACGGCGCGAGGGCGCCGTCGACGAACGCGGCGCCGTCGAGCGGCAGCGACATGGTGGCCTCGGCGATCTTGAAGGCCCGCCAGGGTGCGACCTCGCCGTCGAGGACCCGCTGCCAGAGCCGCGGGAGCCGGTACTTGGTCTCGAGGGCCTTGCCGAGCCAGTGCCGGCCGGCACTGTCGGAGAGCCCGAGGGTGACGAGCAGCTCCACCACCGCCACCTCGGACACAGCCGGGGCGCCGTCGCCGGCGAGCAGCAGCTCACCGTCGCCGTAGTCGGGGAACGCGACGTCGTCGCTGGTGCGCGGGTCGACCAGGTGCTGCTCGAGCCAGTCGGTGACCGCCACGAGCCGGTCGACCTCACCGCGCCGGACCACCGCGTCGCCAGCGCGCACGTCGGCCAGCGACGTGCGGCTTCTCGGTGGTGGTCATGGGACAACTCAAGCACTCGCCACCGACACTCCGACCCGAGAATCAGGCTCAACCACAGGCTTCCAGGTCACGAATAGATAACGTTGTCGAGCGCGCCTCCGGGGGTGTCGCAACAGGATCGCGGTTCGTGGCGTTGATGATGTGTGGAGGTGGCGGTCGAGCGGGGGGAGGTCTGGGTGGACGTCCCCGACTTCGACTCGTGGGTCGCGGCGCGCGGGCCCGCGCTCTTGCGGCTCGCCTACACGCTCACCGGCAACGCCGCCGACGCCGAGGACGTCGTCCAGGACGCGCTGGCCCGAGCACTGCCGCGGTGGGACCGGATCGGGCGGGTCGAGGACGTCGACGCCTACGTGCGCCGCATGGTCGTCAACGCCCACACGTCGTGGTGGCGGCGCTGGCGTCGGCGCGAGTCGCCGGTCGAGCAGGTGGCCGACGACACCGTGGCCGAGGACCGTGGCGTCGAGCCCGACGAGACCCGCCGGCTCTGGCTCGCCTGCCGGGCGCTGCCGGACGACCAGCGCACTGCGGTCGTGCTGCGCTACTACGAGCAGCTCGAGTACGCGGAGATCGCCGCGCTGACCGGCGTGCGCGAGGGCACGGTGCGGTCGCGGGTCTCCCGCGGCCTCGCCGTGCTGCGGGTCGAGCTGGGGGAGGCCCTGGAGGTGGCCGATGACTGAGTTCGAGGATCGGGTGGGCCGAGCTCTGACCGACGGGGCGGATCGGGCTCCGGACGGCGCCGGGCTCGCCGAGCGGGCCCGTCGACGCGCGCGGGTGCGCCGCCGCCGGGTCGTGGCCGCCAGTGCGGTCGCCACCGTCGTCGCGGTGCTCGTGCCGGTCGGCGTCCTCACCTCGCTCGACGGGCCGAACCGCCAGGACGCATCGGTCGACGATCGGAGCGAAGGCGGCCCGCGCGTGGGTTGCGGCGACGGAATCGACTGGCCCGTCGCCGCCATGGACGGCGGCGTCGCCGGACTTCTCGAGGACCAGCCCGTGCGGGAGGCCTTCGCCTCCCTCGCCGACGAGATGGGCATCGATGCGCCCGCAGCCATCCAGCGCCAGGGCGCTGACCGGGTCCCGTGGATCGCGCTCGCAGTCGAGCGCTCGACCTACGCGGTCGGTGTCGGAGTGTGGAGCGCGGCGGACGGCCCCGCGCGCGGCGCGAGCATCGTCCGGCTCGACCAGGCCGACGACGGGAGCCTGGACGCGTCCAGCTGGGGTGACTGCCGGCTGGAGGTCTCGCTGCCCGCCGGCCGCTCACCGGTCGGGCTGAAGGCACCCGAGGGTGGCGTCGACCCGACCACGAGCGACCCGTCGGTGCTGGCCTTCGAGCGCCGGTGCACCAGCGGTCGCGACCCGTCTGACTTCCTCGGAGAAACGGCCATCGTGGAGGAGGCCGACCGGGTCGTCGTCTCACTCTCCTCCGAGGCGATCGACGGCGCCGTCACCTGCCAGTTCAACCCGTCGGTGCCGGTGGCCCTGGACCTCGCCGAGCCGCTCGGTGACCGCGAGCTCCTCGACGGCAGCGTGTGGCCGCCGCGATCGATCCGCACCGCGACCCCGGGGTGGCAGACCGTGGAGATCAACGGAGTCCAGGTGGAGGTGCCCGACAACTGGGTGCGCGACCCTGCCTGCGAGGGATCCTCGGCATCGAGGCCGCTTCTCGGGGTCTCCGGCGAGCCGTGCGCGGAAGGGGCCGGCCTCTTCGTCTACGGCGCCGCGCTGTTCGATCCCGCCCAGGGCCCGGGCCTCCGACCGTGCGGCCGCGCGCTCTGGTGCGGCTATCGACGGGTTGCCAGCGAGGACGGATCAGGGCAGGTGGTCTACGTCCGCGGTGTCGACCGCGACACGGGCTTGCGGATCATCGGCGACATCGGAGTCGTCGACTAGAGGCGGGCCGCATCAATTCCGGTGCGCGCAGGAGGGTGCTGCCCGACAATCGACGGCATGGGTCACGTGGACGTCGCCGGGGTGCGGTTCGAGCTCCCCGACGGCAGGGTGCTGCTGGACGACGTCTCGTTCCGGGTGGGGGAGGGCGCCAAGGTGGCGCTGGTCGGGGCCAACGGCGCCGGCAAGACCACGCTGCTGAGGCTGATCACCGACGACCTGCAGCCGCACGCCGGCGCGATCACGCGCACGGGCGGGCTCGGGGTGATGCGGCAGGACGTGAAGCAGGGGCTGGGGGCCGATCCGACGATCTCCGACCTGCTGCTCAGCGTCAGCCCGGCCCGGGTGCGGAAGGCGGCGAAGGCGGTCGACGTCTGCGAGCTCGCGCTGATGGAGAACGACGACGAGCGCACCCAGATGCGCTACGCCGACGCGCTGCACGAGTACAGCGACGCCGGCGGCTACGACCTCGAGGTCACCTGGGACGTCTGCTGCATCAAGGCGCTCGGCATCCCCTACGACCGCGCCAAGTACCGCACTCTGGCCACGCTGAGCGGCGGCGAGCAGAAACGGCTCGTGCTGGAGTACCTGCTGGCCGGGCCGGAGCAGGTGCTGCTGCTCGACGAGCCCGACAACTACCTCGACGTGCCGGGCAAGGTGTGGCTGGAGGAGCGGATCAAGGAGTCCGCGAAGACGATCCTGTTCATCAGCCACGACCGCGAGCTGCTCGCCAACACCGCCACCCGCGTGGTCACGGTCGAGCTCGGCAGCGCGGGCAACCTGGTGTGGACCCACCCCGGCGGTTTCGAGAGCTACCACGAGGCGCGCCGCAAGCGGTTCGACGACTTCGAGGAGATGCGGCGCCGCTGGGACGAGGAGTACGCGAAGCTCCGCACCCAGATGCTGATGTACAAGCAGAAGGCCGCCTACAACTCGAAGATGGCCAGCCGCTACCAGGCGGCCACCACCCGCCTGGAGAAGTTCGTGGACGCCGGCCCGCCCACCGAGCAGCCGCGCGAGCAGCAGGTGAGCATGCGGCTGCGGGGTGGTCGCACGGGCAAGCGCGCCGTCGTCTGCACCGACCTCGAGCTCACCGGTCTGATGAAGCCGTTCGACCTCGAGGTCTGGTACGGCGAGCGGGTGGCCGTGCTGGGCAGCAACGGCTCGGGCAAGTCGCACTTCCTGCGGCTGCTGGCCGGCGGGGGATCCGACCCCGACGTCGAGCACCGGCCGGTCGGCGACCAGGAGATCGTGCCGGTCGATCACACGGGCACGGCCAAGCTCGGTGCGCGGGTGCGGCCCGGCTGGTTCGTGCAGACCCACGACCACCCCGAGCTCATCGGCCGCACGCTGCTGGAGGTGCTGCACCGCGGCGACAAGGAGCCCGACGGCCGCGGCCGCGACGGCATGGGGCGCGAGCAGGCGAGCCGGGTGCTCGACCGCTACGAGCTGTCGGCCCAGGCCGAGCAGCGGTTCGACACGCTCAGCGGCGGGCAGCAGGCGCGGTTCCAGATCCTGCTGCTCGAGCTGTCCGGCGCCACGCTGCTCCTGCTCGACGAGCCCACCGACAACCTCGACGTGCAGTCGGCCGAGGCGCTCGAGGACGGCCTGGCCGCCTTCGCGGGCACGGTGCTCGCCGTCACCCACGACCGCTGGTTCGCCCGCGGGTTCGACCGGTACCTCGTCTACGGCGCCGACGGCGAGGTCTACGAGTCCGACGGGCCCGGTGTGGGACGAGGGTCGCGTGGTGCGCGCCCGATGAGGATCCAGGTGAGCGTCGTCGACCCCCACGACGACGACGAGATCGCTCGCTTCCACGAGGTCCGCGTGCTGTCGGAGCGCGACGTGCTGGGCGACGCCGCCACGCCGTGGGCGCTGCCCGAGGTGGTCACCACGCTCCGCGAGCCCGGCGCCCGGATGCACGTGCTCTGCTACGTCGCCCGTGAGGCCGGGTCGCGACGAGGTCGCCGGGGCCGGCCTCGTGGCGACGCCCCAGCTCGACAACCTCGACAGCGCCAACGGTCGCGCGCCGACGTGCGGCCCGACGCACGCCGCCGCGGCGTCGGGAGCGCGCTGC
>CAWJTG010000007.1:0-56097 GCA_963845795.1 uncultured Actinomycetota bacterium
CTCGTCCGGCTCCCCGACGTCGCAGCCGACGACACCGAGGAGCAGCAGGACCGTGAGCACGAGCCGCCGGGAGGACACGGTCCGACGCTACGTCGCCCCCAGGTAGATCGACTTCAGCTCGGTGTACTGCGCCAGCCCCTCGGGCCCGAACTCGCGGCCGACGCCCGAGGCCTTGTAGCCGCCGAAGGGCGCGGCGAAGTCCATCGTGTAGGTGTTGACGCCGTAGGTGCCGGTCCGCACCCGGCGGGCGACGTCGAGGCCGGCCTCGCGGTCACTGGTCCACACGGTGCCGGCGAGGCCGTAGTCGGAGTCGTTGGCGATGCGGACGGCGTCGTCGACGTCGTCGAACGCGATCACCGACAGCACCGGACCGAAGATCTCCTCCTGGGCGATCCGCATCCGGTTGTCGACGTCGGCGAAGACGGTGGGCTGCACGTACCAGCCCCGGTCGAGTCCCGTGGGGCGGCCGTTGCCGCCGACGACGACGCGGGCACCCTCCTCCTGGCCGAGCGCGATGTACTTCTCCACCCGCTCCTGCTGCCGCTCGGCGACCAGGGGGCCGATCTCGGTGGCCGGGTCGGCGGGGTCGCCGACCGGCATGGAGCGCACCGTCTCGGCCAGCGCCTCCACCACCCGGTCGTAGTTGCCGCGGCTGGCGAGGATGCGGGTCTGGGCGACGCACGCCTGGCCGGAGTTCATGAGCGCGGTGAAGCGCAGGCCCGCCATCGTGGCGTCGAGGTCGGCGTCGTCGAGCACGATCGCGGCCGACTTGCCGCCCAGCTCGAGGCTGACCCGCTTCAGCTGCTCGCCGCACACCGCGGCGATCTGGCGGCCGGCCGCGGTGGAGCCGGTGAAGGCGACCTTGTCGACGCCCGGGTGCGCCACGAGGTGCGCGCCGGCCTCGCGACCGCCGGCCACGATGTTGACGACGCCGTGCGGGACGCCGGCCTCCACCAGGAGCTCGGCGAGCAGGTAGCCGTCGAGCGGGGTCTCCGGGGCCGGCTTGACCACCACCGTGCAGCCGGCGAGCAGCGCCGGCACCAGCTTGGACATGATCGTGAACTGCGGGACGTTCCACGGCGGGATCGCCGCCACCACGCCCACCGGCTCGTGCCGCACCAGCACCGGCGACCCGAGCACGCCGGGCCGCTCGGCCTCCCACGGGAACTCCCGGGCGATCGCGAGGAACGCCTCGATCTGCATCCACGGCGCCGGGCTCTGCGCGAGGTTCGAGAACGACGTCGGCGACCCCATCTCGGTGGTGATGAGCCCCGCCATCTCCTCCAGCCGGCCGGCGTACAGCCCGGAGAACGCCTGCACGACGTCGATCCGCTCCTGCGGCGAGAGGCGCGGCCAGGGGCCGTCGTCGAAGGCGCGGCGCGCCGCGGCCACCGCGGCGTCCACGTCGCCGGGAGTGGCCTCGGGCACCGTCGCCACCACCTCCTCGGTGTGCGGCGAGACGACCTCGATCAGGCTCGCGCTGGTGGGGGCGGCCCAGCCGCCGTCGATGAAGAAGGCGTCGCGGTCGAGGGTCGTCACGTGAGCTCCTCGGTTGCGAAGCCGGAGGGGGCATCGCCCGGCGCCGCCGCAGAGCTGGGCGGACCACCACGAGGCCGGCAGCGCCGGACTGCGCTCGGGTCGCGGCGGGTGAGCCGGCACCTGGGGCCGCTCGTCGATGTGGTCTGGCTCACTCGGGGAGTGTCGCTAGAACGTGTTCTAGATGTCAACGGATGTCATCGGGCTCCGACCGCTGCCAAGATGGCGGCATGGCGACCCACGAGGTGACCAACCAGGTTCCGCCGCTGGTCGGGCACGACACCTCCCACGACCCCGCGCTGCGGGCGGCGCTCGAGCGCGAGGGCGCGGGCTGGGCCCTCCCGGACGTCGAGGCGCTGGGCACGCTCGCCGGCACCGCCGAGGCGCAGGAGTGGGGGCGGCGGGCCGAGGCGAACCCGCCGGTGCTCGTCTCCCACGACCGCTGGGGTCGTCGGGTCGACGAGGTGGAGTACGACCCGGCCTACCACCGGCTCATGCGCACCGCCGTCGAGCACGGACTCCACGCCGCGCCCTGGGCCGACGACCGGGCGGGCGCGCACGTGGCGCGGGCGGCGAAGTTCATGGTGTGGAACGTCGACGCCGGCCACGGCTGCCCCATCTCGATGACCTACGCCGTGGTGCCGGCGCTGCGCACCGCCCCCGCCCTGGCCGCCGCCTACGAGCCGCTGCTCACCGCCACCAGCTACGACCCCGGCCTCCGCGTGCCCGACGCCAAGGCAGGGCTCGTCGCCGGCATGTCGATGACGGAGAAGCAGGGCGGCTCCGACGTCCGCGCCAACACCACCCGGGCCGTGCCGCAGCCCGACGGCAGCTACCGGCTCACCGGCCACAAGTGGTTCACCTCGGCGCCGATGAGCGACCTGTTCCTCGCGCTCGCCCAGGCGCCGGGCGGGCTCTCGTGCTTCCTGGTGCCGCGGGTGCTGCCGGACGGCGGCCGCAACCCGATGCACCTGATGCGCCTCAAGGACAAGCTCGGCAACAAGTCCAACGCCTCCGCCGAGATCGAGTACGACGGCGCCACCGCCTGGCTCGTCGGCGAGGAGGGGCGCGGCGTCCGCACGATCGTCGAGATGGTCAACCTGACCCGCCTCGACTGCACCCTCGGCACGGCGGCGGGCATGCGCAGCGCGGTCGTCCAGGCCACCCACCACGCACGGCACCGCCGGGCCTTCGGCGCGACGCTGCTCGACCAGCCGCTGATGCGCAACGTGCTCGCCGACCTCGTCGTCGAGTCCGAGGCCGCCACCGTCGTGGCGATGCGGCTCGCCGGCGCCACCGACCGCGCGGCCGGCGGCGACGAGGCCGAGGCGGGCTTCCGGCGGCTCGCGCTCGCCGTCTCGAAGTACTGGGTGTGCAAGCGCGGCCCGGTCGTGGCGGGCGAGGCGATGGAGTGCCTCGGCGGCAACGGCTACGTGGAGGAGAACGGCTTGGCCCGCATCTACCGCGAGCTGCCGCTGCTCTCGATCTGGGAGGGCTCCGGCAACGTGGCCGCCCTCGACGCGCTGCGGGCGATGGGCCGCGAGCCGCAGTCGGTGGAGGCGTTCTTCGACGAGGTCGAGCTGGCCGCAGGCGCCGACCACCGCCTCGACGACGCCGTCGCCGCCGTCAAGAAGGAGCTGGCTGACCTCGAGGACGTCGAGCTGCGCGCCCGCCGCCTCGTCGAGCAGCTCGCCCTGGTGCTCCAGGGCTCGCTGCTCGTGCGGCACGCGCCCGCCGAGGTGGCCGACGCGTTCTGCGCCACCCGCCTCGGCCGCGACTGGGGCGGCGCCTTCGGCACCCTCCCCCCCGGCCTCGACCTCACCCCGGTCCTCGCCCGCGCCGACCCGTCGAAATGCGCTGACCCGTCACTTGTACAACTGACGGGTCGGCGCATTTCTGACGGGTCGGCGCATTTCTGACGGGTCAGCGCATTGGTGACGGGTCAGACGATGTCCTGCACGCTCACCCGTGCCTCGTCGGCCTCCTGGTCGGTGAGCATCTGCTGGGAGCGGCGCTCGGCCTCGACCCGGCGCAGGTAGTGGTCGACCTCCTCGGCCACCCGCTCCTCGGACCAGCCGAGCTCACCGGCCATCAGCCGGGCGACGGCGGGGGCGGCGCGGACGCCGCGGTCGAAGGTCTCGATGGAGATGCGGGTGCGGCGGGTGAGGACGTCGTCGAGGTGGCGGGCCGCCTCGTGGGTGACGGCGTAGACCACCTCCGCGGCCAGGTAGTCCTCGGCGCCCTCGAGCGGCTCGGCCAGCTCGGGACGCGCGGCCACGAGGGCGAGCAGGTCGTCGATCAGCCCGCCCTGCCGGCCGAGCAGGTGGTCGATCCGGGCGACGTGCAGCCCGGAGCGGCGCGACAGCAGCACCCGTTGGTTGGAGCGGGTCTCGAAGCCGTCGGCGCCCAGCAGCGGCACCCGGTCGGTGATCGAGTCGCGCACGGCGAGGCTGCTCGTGGTCTTCAGCGAGTGGGCGGCGGCGTCGACGGCGTCGACGGCCATCACCCGGTAGGTCGTGTACTTGCCGCCGGCGATCATCACGAGCCCCGGAACCGGCGTGACGACGGTGTGCTCGCGCGAGATCCGCGACGTCGGCTCCGACTCCCCCGACAGCAGCGGCCGCAGTCCGGCGTAGACGCCCTCGACGTCGTCGTGGTCGAGCGGCTCGCGCAGGATCGTGTTGACGTGGTCGAGCACGTAGTCGATGTCGGCGCGCGAGGCCGCCGGATGGGCCTTGTCGAGGTTCCACTCGGTGTCGGTGGTGCCGATGATCCAGTGCCGGCCCCACGGGATCACGAACAGCACCGACTTCTCGGTGCGCACGATGAACCCGGCCTCGGAGCGGATCCGGTCACGCGGCACCACCAGGTGGATGCCCTTGGATGCCTGCACGTGCAGAGCGCCGCGCCCGCCCACCAGCTCCTGGATCTCGTCGGTCCACACGCCGGCCGCGTTGATGACGACCTTGGCCCGCACCTCGAGGTCGGTCTGGTGCTCCAGGTCGCGCGCGCGGACGCCGACCACCCGCTCCCCCTCGCGCAGGAAGCCGGTCACCTTCACCCGGGTGGCGACGTGCGCACCGTGCCCGGCGGCGGTGCGGGCCAGCGCGACGACCATGCGGGCGTCGTCGACCTGGCAGTCGTAGTAGCGGATGGCGCCGGTGACGCCCTCGGTCTTGAAGTCCGGCGCGATCCGCGCGACGCCGCGACGGCTGAGGTGCCGGTGGCGCGGCAAGCCCATGCCCCCCATCGATCGACCCGACTTGCCGAGCATCGCCATGCCGTCGTAGAGCGCCAGCCCGGAGCCGACGTAGGGGCGCTCCCAGAACCGGTGGGTCAGCGGGTAGAGGAACGGCACCGGCCGCACCAGGTGCGGTGCGAGCCGGGTGAGCAACAGCCCTCGCTCCTGCAGGGCCTCGCGCACCAGCGCGAAGTCGAGCATCTCCAGGTAGCGCAGCCCGCCGTGGATCAGCTTCGAGGAGCGCGACGACGTGCCGCTCGCCAGGTCGCGCTGCTCGAGCAGGCCGGTGGTGAGGCCGCGGGTGACGGCGTCCACCGCCACCCCGGTGCCGACGACCCCGCCGCCGACCACCAGCACGTCCAGCTCGTCGGCGCGCATCGCGGCGAGTGCCGCCTCGCGGGAGTCAGGGCCGAGGGCGGAGGTCATGCCGCCATCGTCGCAGTCAGGCACCCAGGGGGGCGGCGCGACCTCGCTCGACCGCGCCCGGGACCCGCCCCGCCCCCACGAGGGTCGACCGCCAGGTGGGCGGGAGCGCCTCCTCGGCCACCTCGCCGCCCGGCCCCGGTGCGTGCAGCAGCGTCTCGTCACCGGCGACGAAGCCGACGTGGTGGACCGGCGCACCCGGCCGCGCGAAGAAGTAGAGGTCGCCCGGCCTGGCGTCGCCCAGCGGCACCGACGGGACGACGGCGTGCTGGTCGTGGGCGTCGCGCGGCATCCGGGTTCCGGTGGCGCGGAACGCGAGGTGCACGAGCCCCGAGGCGTCGACCCCGGAGCCACCCAGACCGCCGCGCAGGTACGCCGTGCCGAGGAACCCCCGCGCCACCGCGAGGGCCGCGGTCCCCACGTCCTCGGTGAGATCGGCCGCCGCCACCCACCCCGGGTAGCCGTCGCGGTCGAGCGAGGAGGGCTGGCCCGGCACCACCACCGGGCGCCACGGGCCCGCAGCCGGTCCGGCGACGACCGGCTCGCCGGTGCGCACCTGGCTCACCAGCTCGGCCGCGGGGTCCGGTCCGCCCCTCACGTCGGCGAGGCGGACCGCCCAGCGCACCGTCATGCCCGGCCCCCCGAGGTGCGGGAGCCGGTCAGCCGACGAACGTGAACCACCGCGCACCTCGCTCGAGCGGGACGGACGCGCCGTCGTAGCGGACGACGCCGAGCGTCGCGGGGTCGTCACCGTCGCCGTCGACGTCGCCGTTGTGGTCGAACGGCCGCGCGCTCAGCTCGGTGAAGCCGGCGCCGGCGAGCGCCTCGCGCACCGGGGCGACGAAACCGGTGACACCGTCGACACTGCGGCCGCGGCTCCACACCAGCGTCGCCCCCGGGGCGCAGAGCTGGGGCATCGCGGCGAGGGTGGTCGCGACGTCGGCGTCACCCAGGTTGCCGAGCACGCCCACGAGCAGCACGACGTCGGCCGGCACGGTCGTGAGCCCGGCGTAGGTGTCGGAGCGACCGGCGTCCGCGGCGACCACCTCCACCTCGGCCGCCAGGCCGGCGGCGGCGTCCCGGGCCCGGTCGACCAGCTCCGGCAGCACCTCCACGAGGGTCGCGGAGACACGGGCGGCGTCGTCGCGCTCGGCCAGCACGCCGAGCAGGTCGCGGCCGTCACCGGCACACAGGCTCACCACGCGCACCGGGCCGGGGCGGGCGTCGAGCTCACCGTGCAGCGCCTCGCGGACCATCGCGAGACGACGCAGCAGGGTCGATCCGGGGTCGGCGTACTGCTCGTGCCAGGCGACATAGTCGCGGACGCCACTCACGCGGTTCAGCGTGGCACGGCGGACGGGCCCGGCACGGCTGCACACGCCTGTCGCACCGCTTCGGCGGCCGCTTCCACGGCGGCCGGGCGCGGAGGGCGGCCGTGGGTGGCGAGGGCCACGGTGCGGACGGCGCCCGGCACCGGGGTCGTGCGGACGCCGGGATGGCGGTGCGCCCGCAGCGCCAGCCCCGGCAGCACGCTGACGCCGAACCCGGCGGCGACCAGCGCCTGGACCGCCACGTAGTCGTCGCTGGCGAAGCCGATCTCGGGCTCGAAGCCGGCCTGCTCGCACAGCAGCAGGAGCTCGGAGCGGCAGCGCTCGCACCCGGCGACCCACCGGCTCGTGCCGTGGTCCTCGATCCGGTCGCGACGCCGTCGGCGGTGCTGCGGGACGACGAGGTGCAGCGGGTCGTCGAACAGCGGCTCGGTCTCGACGCCGGCCGGCTCGGGACGCCCCTCGTAGCCGAAGGTCAGCGCGAGGTCGGCGTGCCCCCGGCGCAGCAGGTCCGCGGCCTCGGGTGGCTCGGCCTCCAGCAGCTCGAGGGTGAGCCCGGGCGCGGCGGCGGCAAGCAGGCCGACCGCGGCCGGCACCACCGTGGCGGCTGCCGAGGGGAAGGCGGCGAGCCGCACCCGGCCCGCCTGGAGGCTGGTGGCGGCCGTCAGCTCGTCGCCGGCCCGGGCCAGCAACCCGAGGATCTCCTCGCCGCGCCGTGCCAGCCGGACGCCGTCGTCGGTGAGCCGGACGCCCCGGCCGACGCGCTGGAGGAGCACGCTGCCGGTCTCGGCCTCCAGGCGGCGCAGGTGGTGGCTGATGGTGGGCTGGCCGTAGCGCAGCTCGTCCGCCGCCGCCGACACCGACCCGGTGCGGTGCACGGCGACCAGTGCCTCCAGCCGGTGAACATCGATCATGTCGATCATTGTGCCCGAAAGAATCTATTGGACCGATCATTGCTCCTGGCCCGACACTCGGGGCGTGGACATCGACCTCGACGCCGTCCGCCGCGCTGCCGACGTCGTGGCCGCCGAGCTTCCGGCCACCCCGCTCGTCTCCCATCCGCTGCTCGACCTGGCCGTCGGCCGGACGGTGCTCGTCAAGCACGAGAACGTGCTGCCCACCGGCTCGTTCAAGGTGCGCGGCGGTGTCCACCTCGCCAGCACCCTCACGGACGCCGACCGCCGCGCCGGCCTCGTCAGCGTCTCCACCGGCAACCACGCGCAGTCCGTGGCCTACGCCGCACGGCTCGCCGGCACCACCGCCACCCTCGTGATGCCGACCACCGCGCCACAGGTGAAGGTCGACGCCGTCGCGGCGCTCGGCGCCACCGTGGTCCGGCACGGGTCGACGATGGTCGAGGCGGGCGCGCACGCCCGGACCCTCGCCGCGTCCGGGCCGCGCTTCGTCGACACCTCCGAGGCGGCCATCGTGCTGGGCCACGCCACGCTCTACCTCGAGCTGTTCGAGGCACGGCCCGACCTCGCCGCCGTGCTCGTGCCGATCGGCAGCGGCACCGGTGCGGCCGGCGCCTGCGTCGTCCGCGACGCCCTGGCGCCCGACTGCCGGGTGATCGGCGTCCAGTCGGAGCTCGCCCCCGCCGCCCACCGCTCGTGGCGCAGCGGCGCGATGGAGTCGGCGCCGTGCGCCACCCGCGTCTCCGGGCTCGCCACCGGTTGCGGCTACCCGCTCCCGCAGGCGCTGATGGCCGGCCGGCTCGACGACTTCCTGCTCGTCGGCGACGACGCCATCGCCGACGCCGCCCGGCTGCTCGCCAGCCACGCCCACACCCTCGCCGAGGGCGCGGGAGCGGCGTCGCTGGCCGGTCTGCTCGCCGCCGACCTCGGCGACGCCCACCGACCCGTCGCCGTCATCTGCACCGGCGGCAACGCCTCGGCCGAGGAGATCGCCGCGCTCGCCGCGCCCACCCTGGTCGCCGCGGGCTGAGGAGAGCACTGCCCGACCCGCAGCCGACCGGCAGCCGACCGGGAGTCAGGAGGGCGGCACCACCCGGGGCCGCACCCCGAGACCGGCGACCGCCGCCAGGATCAGCACCGTGCCGGTCACGCCGAGCGCGCCGAGCCGCTCGTCGAGCAGCCAGGCGGCCAGCAGCGCAGCGGTGACGGGCTCGAGCAGCGACGCGATCGTGGCGACACTGCTGCTCGTCGTCCGCAGCCCGGCGTACAGCAGCACGTACGCCAGGGCCATCGACACCACACCGAGGTAGGCGAGCAACCCGAGCACCACCGGGTCACCGGTGACGAGGTGGCCACCGCGCACCCCTGCGACCACCCCGACCGGTACGAGCAGGGCCGCTCCCCACGCGGTGGTGACGGTGGCGACGACGAGCGGGTCGGCGTCGCGGGCCAGGCCCTCCCCGAGCCGGGTGGCGAGGGCGTAGCCGGCGCCGGACGCGGCCGCGAGGGCCAGCCCGAGCACGGGCCGGTCGCCACTGGTGCCGCCGTGCCCGACCCCGGCCACGCTCACCAGCACGAGGCCCGCCAGGGCGGTGACGAGCACCACGACCCGCACCGGACCGACCGGGCGGCCGCGAACCGCGTCGAGCACGGTGAGCAGCACGGGGGCGAGACCGAGCGCGACGACGGTGGCGACACTGACCCCGACCGCGAGGACCGCACCGAAGTACAGCGCCTGGTAGGCGCCGGTCGCCGCGCCCACCGTGGCCGTGCGCCACGGCTGCCGACGCGCGAGGGCCTTCGCGGCCGGCGTGTGCCGGAGCAGCACGACCGCGAGCCCCAGCACCGCGGCGGCCACCACCGTGCGGTAGGCGCTCATCGTGAGCACCGGGACCGGCACCCGCTCGCGCAGCAGCAGCACGACCAGGCCGCCGGTGCCCCACAGCACGCCCGCGAGGCAGACCTGGACGAGGCCCGCGAGGTGGGTGGACGGCGCGGGGCCCGGGCGGTGCTCCCGTGTCACGCCGTCGGAATCGGCAGGAGCCGGCGCGTGATCACCGACCCATGGTGACGCAGACTGGCGGGGTGCTCGACCTCGATCTCGCCCGGCGCCTCAAGGGCGCCGGCCTGCGCTGGCGCCCGGCACCCGGCGACGCGTTCGCCGTCCCCGACCGCGACCTCGACGGCCAGGTGTTCCACGTGAGCAACCTCGTGGTCGAGGTGCGGACGCTGCCGGACGGCGGGTCGGTGCTGGCGTTCAACGGCACCACCGAGTGGGCGCTCGACAGCCTCGAGCTCGACGAGGCCGTGTGGCTGCCGCGCGAGGACCAGCTGCGCGCCGTCCTCGGCGACGGCTTCGTGGGCCTGGAGCGGGTGCCCGGCGACGTGCCCGGGTGGGTGCTCACGGTGGCCGGGCCCGGCCCGGACGGCGGACCGCGCCGTCACGTCGACGTCGACGCGACCGCGGCGCACGCCCGGGCGGTCCTGGCCGCGCTCGAGACGGGTCAGCCGGGCGCCCCCGGGTAGGCCCAGGCCACCACGTTCTCGGTGTCCTCGATGCCGGAGAAGCCCTCGTTCGCCGCGTAGACGTCCTCGACGAAGGCGACGTCGGGGTCGTCGTCGGTGCCCCCGACCCCGTCGGCCCCGACCCCGAACAGGTCCTGGAAGTTGAACCCGCCCTGGTCCATCAGGTTGGGCGTCGGCGACTGGTTGTCGGTGTGGTAGCCGCCGACCATGTGGCCGATCTCGTGGGCCGTGACGTTGGAGATCGCGCGGGAGACGAACCGCTCCCGGTCGCTCGCCGACGTCAGGTAGCTGTTGAGGGAGGCCGGCTCCTGCGGGTCGCTGCTGCTCAGGACGTCGAGCAGCACCAGGCCGGTGTCCTCGTGGCCGTAGTTGCCCGGGTCGATGTACTGGGCGATGCCGATGGTCGGGATGCCGGACTCCTCGATCGTGCCGCCCACGATGACCCGCGAGACGTTCTCGGCGCCGCGCAGCCCCGGGTCGGTGCGCGAGTTCACGACCTCGACCCGGAGCCCGGGGTTCAGGCCGCCGTCGGCCACCTCGGCCTCGAGGTTGTCCTCGACGTCGGCGGTGATCTGGTCGATCAGGGCCTGCTCGCGGTCGCGGTCGATCCCCCACCGGGTGACGAACGCCGAGAACGGCGACAGCTCGCGGACCCCCGCACCACCCCAGATGCCGGTGTTGACGCGGCCACCCTCGAAGTCGAGGAGCACGGTCTGCGTCCGGTCGGCGTCGGTCTCGGCTCCGGGGCGGTAGGCCTCGAGCTGCACGGTGTAGCCGCCGGTGCCGCCGTCGACCTCGACGGCGTACCAGCCGGCCTCCTCGGCGACGTAGGCCATGGTGGTGGTGCCACCGCCCGGCAGCGGCGACTCGGGCGCATAGAGGGACGACGCATCGAGCTGCTTGGCCCCCACCGCCTGGGTGCCGTCGGGCCGGAAGACGGTGAGCGAGTGGGCGCGACCGTCGGCGACGCCGCCGAGCACGTCGCCGGGCTGGAGGTTGACCGCGTAGTTGTCGAGGTCCTGCTCCGACTGCGTCATCCGCACGCGGTAGTTGCCGCGGTCGGCGCCGCCGGCACCGCTTCCGCTCCGGTTCGGGTTCGCGGGCAGCGAGCCGTGGTCGGAGTAGCCGGCCACCAGCACGTAGTAGCGGCCCGAGGTGACCACGCGGTGGGAGAACCGGCTCGACAGGTCGCGGTTGCCCGAGTCGTCGTCGACGACGAGCGGCGGCCCGCCCGTGGCCGCGTAGAGGGCGATCACGGTGTCGGTCGGCCTCTTCTCCGGCGAGGACGTGCGCACCGTGAGCGTCTGCCCGGCGACCAGCGAGACCCGGTAGAAGTCGAAGTCATTAGTGCCCCGCCGGCCGCCGTGCGGGCCGTCGCCCAGCACGCCACCGGTGGCCACGGCGTCGTTCGCACGCAGCCCGGTGCGCGTGGCCTGGGGGATCGAGCCGTTGTCCTCGGCGCCGCGCCGCAGCGTGCGTACCTGCGGGAGCCGCAGCTGCGCCTTGTGCCCCACGATGCGCACGGCGTTGGTGAGCCCGGCGCCGGTGCCGAAGCCCGGGATGCGCTCGGCGCTGGCGGGCGTGTCGTTCGACCCGGCGGAGTCGGCCGGCTCCTCCTCGTCGTGGAGGAAGACCGCGGCGGCGGCGGGGGTGCGCGCGTTCGCGATGCGGCGGGCCCGGGCGAGCGCGGGCGAGCCCTTCCGCTGCCGGCCGGCCCTCGCGAGCCGCTCCCGCCAGGCCGCGAAGTCGATCGCGCCGAGGTCGGGCACCAGCGCGGTGTAGGGGTTGGCCGTGCCGCTGGTGGCGGCGCCGGGCTCCTTCGGCGCGACCTGCAGCCCGGCTGCGGCGGCGCGCGCCTCGCCGGGACCAGGGTCGGCGGCACGCGAGGCGGAGGGCGAGGCCGCGGCAGGGGCGGCGAGTGCGACGGCGGCCGCGGCGGCGACGAGGGCGGCCGCTCGGCGCCGACGGGGGGTGACGGTCATGGGATTCCTTCCCGAGTCGAGGGCACGCACCCTAGGGGGTATCGCCGACGCCGGGAGGAGATCGCCGAGATCAGGCCTGGAGCACGACCTCGACCCGCTGGAACTCCTTGAGGTCGGTGTAGCCGGTGGTGGCCATGGACCGCTTGAGGGCGCCGATGAGGTTCATCGTGCCGTCGGCGACGCGCGAGGGGCCGAACAGCACCTCCTCCAGCGTGCCCACCTGCTCGAGCTGCACCCGCTGGCCCCGCGGGAGGTCGGCGTGGTGCGCCTCGGCTCCCCAGTGGAAGCCGTGGCCGGGGGCGTCGGTGGCGCGGGCGAACGGCGAACCGACCATGACGGCGTCGGCGCCGCAGGCGATCGCCTTCGCGAGGTCGCCCGACTTGCCGATCGACCCGTCGGCGATCACGTGGACGTAGCGTCCGCCGGACTCGTCGAGGTAGTCACGCCGGGCGGCGGCGACGTCGGCGACAGCGGAGGCCATGGGCACCGCGACGCCAAGCACGGTGCGGGTGGTGTGGGCCGCTCCCCCGCCGAACCCGACCAGGACGCCGGCCGCGCCGGTGCGCATGAGGTGCAGCGCCGCCTGGTGGGTGGCGCACCCGCCCACGATCACCGGCACGTCGAGCTCGTAGATGAACTCCTTGAGGTTGAGCGGCTCGGCGTTGGAGGAGACGTGCTCGGCCGAGACGGTGGTGCCGCGGATGACGAACATGTCGACGCCAGCGTCGACGACCGTCTTGGCGAACTCCTGGGTGCGCTGCGGCGAGAGCGACCCGGCGACGGTGACGCCGGCGTCGCGGATCTGCCGGACCCGCTCGGTGATGAGCTCGGGCTTGATCGGCTCGGTGTAGATCTCCTGCATCCGTGCGGTGGCGTCGATGCCCTCGAGGCCCGAGACCTCGGCGAGCAGGTCACGCGGGTCGTGGTAGCGGGTCCAGAGCCCCTCGAGGTTGAGCACCCCGAGGCCGCCGTGCCGGCCGAGCGCGATCGCCGTCTCCGGCGACATCACCGAGTCCATCGGCGCCGCCAGCACGGGCAGCGCGAACCGGTAGGCGTCGATCTGCCAGTCGATGCTGACCTCCTCCGGGTCGCGGGTGCGACGGGAGGGCACGATCGCGATGTCGTCGAAGGAGTAGGCGCGGCGGGCGCGCTTGGCCTGGCCGATCTGGATCTCGGTCATGACGGCGGATTCTGTCACGGGGGGCGTGCCAGGCTGGCGTCGTGGACGGCATCTTGTGGGTGACCCGGTGGCGGCTGGCCGCACTCGGCCTGCTGATCGCCACCGGCGCGCTCGTCGCGGCCGACGTCGCCGGCGGGCCGGACGCCCTGCGAGTGCCCGCGGTCGTCCTCGGCGTGCTCGGCCTGGCGTGCCTGCGGGCGGCCCACTGGGTGCGCAAGACCGGCGCCCTCACCGAGGTCGGGCGCAGCCTCCACGTCCCGGACGACGACGACGACTGAGCTGCTCCGCGCGGCCGTGGCTGCGCGGGAGGTGGCGCCCGCGAGCCGGGACGGTCCTGCTCAGCGGCCGCTGTAGTTGGGTGCCTCGACGGTCATCTGGACGTCGTGCGGGTGGCTCTCCTTGAGCGAGGCCGACGTGATGCGTACGAACCGGCCCTTCTCCTGGAGCTCGGGGACGGTGGGGGCACCGACGTAGAACATCGACTGCGTGAGCCCGCCGATCAGCTGGTGGGCGACGGCGGCCAGCGGACCGCGGTAGGCCACCTGGCCCTCGATGCCCTCCGGCACGATCTGGTCGTCGCTGGTGACCTCGGCCTGGAAGTAGCGGTCCTTGGAGTACGACTTCTTGCCGCGGCTCGACATCGCCGCGAGCGAGCCCATGCCGCGGTAGGACTTGAACTGCTTGCCGTTGACGAAGATCAGCTCGCCCGGCGACTCCTCGCAGCCCGCGAGCAGCGACCCGATCATCACCGTGTCGGCGCCGGCGACGAGGGCCTTGGCGATGTCGCCCGACTGCTGGAGACCGCCGTCGGCGATCACCGGGACCCCGGCCGGCCGGCAGGCGAGGGAGGCCTCGTGGACGGCGGTGACCTGCGGGACTCCGCAGCCGGTGACGACGCGGGTGGTGCAGATGGAGCCGGGACCGAACCCGACCTTGACGGCGTCGGCACCGGCGTCGACGAAGGCCTGCGCTCCCTCGCGGGTGGCGACGTTGCCCCCGATCACCTGCACGTGCCGGGTGGCGGGGTCGGTCTTGAGCCGCTTGACCATGTCGAGCAGCAGGCGGACGTGGCCGTGGGCGGTGTCGGCCACCAGCACGTCGACGCCGGCCTCGATGAGGGTGGTGGCGCGCAGCCAGGCGTCGCCGAAGTAGCCGACGGCCGCGCCGACCATCAGCCGCCCGTGCGCGTCGTTGGAGGCGAGCGGGAACTGCTCGCCCTTCACGAAGTCCTTGACGGTGATGAGGCCGCCGAGCCGGCCGGCCTCGTCGACCAGCGGAAGCCGCTCGCGCTTGTGCTTGCGCAGCAGCAGCGTGGCGTCCTCGCGGGAGATCCCGACCGGGCCGGTGATGAGCGGCATGGGCGTCATCACCTCGTCGACCTTGGTGGTCGCCCACTCGGCGACGGGCGTGAAGCGCAGGTCGCGGTTGGTGATGATGCCGATCAGCCGGTCCTCGGCGTCGACGACGGGGAGCCCGGAGACGCGGTACTCGCCGCAGATGCGGTCGAGGTCCTCGAGGGTGCGGTCGGGGGTGATGGTGACCGGGTTGGAGATGATCCCGGTCTGCGTGCGCTTCACCAGGTCGACCTGGTAGGCCTGGTCGGCCACCGACAGGTTGCGGTGGAGCACGCCGAGCCCGCCCTGGCGGGCCATCGCGATCGCCATCCGCGACTCGGTGACGGTGTCCATCGCGGCGCTGATCAACGGCACCCGGAGGCTCAGCTCGCGGGTCAGTCGCGACGTCGTGTCGATCTCGTCGGGCGTGAGGTCGGAATGACCCGGCAGGAGGAGCACGTCGTCGTAGGTGAGACCCAGGGCGGCGAACTTCTCGGGCAGATCCACGAGGACCATTCTAGGCGGGTGAGGTCGCGCCCTTGACGCTGGCGGGAGTCTAGGAGTGTGACCTCCAACGGATCCTCCCTCCCACCGCACGTGCTCGTGCTCTTCGGCGCCAGCGGCGACCTCGCCGCCCGCAAGCTCTTCCCGGGTCTGTACCGGCTGGCCGAGGACGGCCGGCTGCCCGAGGAGTACCGGGTCATCGGGAGCGGCCGGCACTCCCAGGGCACCGACGAGGAGTTCCGCGCCACGGTGCGCACCGGACTCGAGAAGAGCGTCGACGAGCTCGACGAGGAGGTCGCGGGCCGCCTGCTGGAGCGGATCTCGTTCCAGACCTCCAGCGCCGACGACGGCGCCGACCTGGCGGCCGCCGTCCGCGAGGCCGAGGAGGCGGTGGCGGGCGACGGGTCGGTCGACGACGTCCGTCGGCTGCTCTACCTCTCGGTGCCGCCCACCGCGGTGGAGGACATGATCGCGATGCTCGACCGCGAGGGTCTCGCCGAGCGCACCCGGCTGGTGGCCGAGAAGCCGTTCGGGCTCGACCTCGAGAGCAGCCGCAGCCTCGACCGGGCCATCAAGGGGGTCTTCGAGGAGGAGCAGGTCTTCCGCATCGACCACTTCCTCGGCAAGGAGGCGGTGCAGAACATCCTGGCGTTGCGGTTCGCCAACGGCCTGTTCGAGCCCGCCTGGGACGCCCGCAGCATCGCCTCGGTGCAGATCGACGTCCCCGAGACGCTGCAGATGGAGGGTCGCGGCAGCTTCTACGAGTCCACCGGCGTGTCTGCGCGACATGGTGTCCACCCACCTCAGCCAGCTGCTCGGCTTCGTGGCGCTGGAGGACCCGGGCGAGCTCACCGAGCAGAAGGTGCGCGACGCCAAGGCCGCGGTCTTCGCCTCGCTGCGCCCGCTCGACAAGAGCCGGGTGGTCTACGGCCAGTACGACGGCTACCGCGACGAGGACGACGTCGACCCCGACTCCGACGTCGAGACGTTCGTGGCGATCGAGATGTACGTCGACAACGACCGCTGGCGCGACGTGCCGTTCTACCTGCGCACGGGCAAGGCGATGGCCGAGTCGCGCCGGGTGATCACGCTGCGGTTCCGCACGCCGGAGGGCACGCTGCTCTCCAACCACGAGACCGCTGACAACGAGCTGGTGCTCGAGCTCACCGACGAGCCGCAGATCGACATCGACGTGCGGGCCAAGCGCCCCGGCCCGGAGATGGAGCTCGTGGAGGCGACCTTCCGGCTCTGCCTCACCTGCGACGTGCCGGAGGCCGACCCGCTCGAGGCCTACGAGCGGCTGCTGCTCGAGGTGATGAGGGGCGACCAGACCTTCTTCACCCGCGCCGACGAGGTCGACCGGCTCTGGCAGGTCATGCAGCCGCTGCTCGACGACCCGCCGGAGGTGCAGTCCTACGAGCCGGGCTCGTGGGGGCCGCAGGCCGCCCTCGACCTGGTGCCGCACCAGTGGCGGCTGGGTGGGACCGACCGGTGACGACGAGCGACGAGCAGGCACACGACCACGGGCAGGCTCACGACCTCGGGCGACTGCGGGGTCGGGCCGAGGGCGACTTCCAGCCGATCGCCGACCACGGGATCATCGGTGACCTGCGCAGCTGCGCGATCGTCGACGACACCGGCACCGTCGCCTGGTACTGCGCGCCCCGCTTCGACTCCCCCAGCGTGTTCGGCCGGCTGCTCGACCCCGACGCCGGGTGCTGGCGGATCCACGTCATCGACGGTGCCCCGCGCACCTCGCAGTTCTACTTCCCCGAGTCCGCGATCCTGGTCACCCGCTACCTCACCGACGAGGGCGTGGCCGAGGTGCACGACTTCTTCCCGCTGACCAAGCCGCACGACCCCGACCACAAGCAGCGGATCGTGCGCCGGGTGAGCGCGGTGCGCGGCCGGGTGCGGGTGCGCACGGTGGTGAGCCCGCGACCCGACTACGGCCGGGTCGTGCCCGACGTCGAGCGGGTCGACGGCGGGGCGGTGTTCACCGGGGGCGGGGTCCGGCTCGGCCTCACCGCCACCACCGACCTGGAGATCGGGGACGGCGCCGCCTCGGCCGAGCTGACCCTCGCTGCCGGCGAGGAGGCGCGGTTCACGCTGCACGTGCTGGCCGACGGGGAGCCGCTGCCCGACGACCACGACGTCGACGACCTCTTCGACCGCACCACGCACTACTGGCACTCGTGGCTGGCGCAGTCGACGTACAAGGGCCGGTGGCGCGAGATGGTGCACCGCTCGGCGATCACGCTGAAGCTGCTCACCCACGAGCCGACCGGCGCCGTGATCGCCGCGCCGACCACGAGCCTGCCCGAGGAGATCGGCGGCGGCCGCAACTGGGACTACCGCTACGTGTGGATCCGCGACGCAGCGTTCTCCCTCTACGCCCTGCTGCGGATGGGGTTCACCGACGAGGCGGCGTCGTTCATGCAGTGGCTCTCCGAGCGCCTGGGCGAGACGCACGACTACGGCGACGGCCCCGACCTCGGGCCGCTGCGCAACCTCTACACGATCGACGGCGTGATCCCGGTGGAGGAGCACGAGCTCGACCACCTGCGCGGGTACGCCGACAGCCGGCCGGTCCGGGTGGGCAACGCCGCCGTCGACCAGCTCCAGCTCGACATCTACGGCGAGCTCATCGACTCGGTGTACCTCTTCAACAAGTACGGGCCCGGCATCAGCTACGACGCCTGGACCGACCTCACCGGCGTCGTCGACTGGCTCGGCGACAACTGGGAGCGCGACGACGCCGGCATGTGGGAGATCCGCGACCGGCCGCGCCCCCACACCGTGTCCCGGCTGATGTGCTGGGTGGCGCTCGAGCGGATGATGCGCACCGCCCGGCAGCGCGGGCTGCCGTTCGACCTGTCGCGCTGGGGCGAGGTGCGCGACACCATCCACCACCGGATCATGGAGGAGAGCTGGGACGCCGAGGTGGGCGCCTTCATGTCCTACGAGGGCTCCGACACCGTCGACGCCGGCGTCCTGCTGATGCCGCTGGTGAAGTTCGTGGCGCCCAACGACCCCCGGTTCCTCTCCACGCTGAAGGTGCTGGAGGAACGGCTGGTCTCCGACAGCCTGGTGTTCCGCTACGACCTCGGGCTCACCACCGACGGGCTCGACGGGCCGGAGGGCACGTTCTCGCTGTGCTCGTTCTGGTACGTCGAGGCGCTCACCCGCGCCGGCCGGCTCGACGACGCCCGGCTCGCCCTCGAGAAGATGTTCACCTACGCCAACCACCTCGGCCTCTACGCCGAGCAGGTCGGCCTCACCGGCGAGCAGCTCGGCAACTTCCCGCAGGCCTTCACCCACCTCTCCCTCATCTCCGCCGCGATGAACCTGGACCGCGCGCTGGGGTGAGGGTCACACCGCCCGGATCGCCCCGACCAGCCACTCGCCGTCGACGAGGTCGAGGGTGATGCGAAGGCGGGTGCGGCCGGTGACGCGAGGGCGGTCGAGCGCCCTACCGCCGGTGGCGAGCAGCCGCAGGTCGGCGAAGACCAGGCAGACGGCGCGGTCCTCACTGACGACGCGCACCAGCCCCGCGTCGCGGACGACGGCGTCGGTCACCTCACGCTGCCGACGGGCCCGCCGGACGGCGGACCGGCGGAACTCCGCGCGGAACCTGGTCGCGAACGCCGGTGTCATCACCTCGGTCGACTCGCGGAGGCCGGCGGCCAGGTCGCGGTGGTCGTAGCCCAGCACGAGCGGCACCGCACGGGCCGCGGCCGCGACGGCCTCGCGACCCGGTCCGTCCAATGTGCGCGGGCCGTCAGCGTCGGGCTTCGAGAGCGCGAGCGCGACGTTGGCCCCCGACACCAGCAGCACGAGGGCGAAGAGCACGACGACCAGGCGCCGCATCAGGCCACCTGGTCCAGCATCGAGACCCGCCACTCGCCGTCGACCCGCGCCAGCCCGACGCGGGTGCGGTAGTCACGCCGCTCGGCCGGCTGACCGGCGGCCCGACGCACCACGTCGACGGCCACGAGCACCTCGGCGTGATCGGTGGTGAGGGAGGCGGTGGCGGTGCCGTCCGGCACGAGCGTGGCGGTGGTGACCAGACGCCATCTCCGGACCCGCTCGCGCAGCCGGTCCGCGGAGGCGTCGTACTGGGCGGCGAAGTCGCCGGTGGCGAGCGCCCGCACCTCCTCGATGTCGGCCTCGAGGGTGCGGTGGTCGAGACCGTAGAACGCCTCGACCGCGCTCCGGGCGACGGCCACCGCCTCGGCCGCCGGTTCACCGGAGTCGGACCCACCGGCGCCGAGATCGGCCGGGCGCAGCGCCCTGGCCGAGTCATCGGTGCGATCACGCAGCTGGACGGCGGCCGCGCCCACGAGGGCGAGCACGAGCAGGCCGAGCAGCACGGGCAGGAACGCCCTGCGCGCGGTGGTGCCGTCCCCCATGTGTCCTCCCGCCGCGAACCGTAGCCCGCCCCCACGGGCGGGGTGGATCAGTGGCGCATCGCAGATCGGATCGTGGACCGGGCTCAGCACCGCGACAGGCATGCCAAGGCGACCGGGAGGAGGGACAGCGCTCGCCGCTCGCTCATCCCTCGCACCGCGGCCCATCCTCTCCACGGTCCAGACCAGGGGCTGCGGTGGACCGGATCAGACCTACCCTGGCACCGAAGGCCCCGATCGGGCAGGGCAGGAATCGATCCCGCCTCGGAGCCGGCCATGTCACGCAGACCCTTCGCCGCCGTCGTCCTCACGGTGCTCGCGCCGCTCGTCGCGGTCGCGCCCGCACCCGCCGGCTCGGTGGCGGCGGCACCGGAGCCGGCCGCTCCCGGCGCGTGGAGCCGGCACGCACCCGCCGGGGTGTCGGAGACGTCGCTCTCGGTGAGCCCGACCGATCCGGACCTCGTCTACGCCGCACTCGGCGAGGGTCTGGCGCGCTCCGACGACGGCGGGCTGACGTGGGAGCACCTCGGTGTCGACGAGGGCTTCGGCTCCAGCTTCAGTCTCGACACCCAGGTCGAGATCGACCCCACGACGCGACTCCCGGGTCTACGCCGCCACCTACAACGGCGTCCGCCGCTCCACCGACGACGGCGACACTTTCCCGCTCGTCGGCACGACGCCGACAGGCACCGGCCTCACCAGCATCGTGCGCGCCATCGGCGTCGACGCCGGCGCCGGTCCGGCCGACACCCGGATCCTCGCCACCGGATACCACCAGCGGGTCGCGCTGTCGACCGACTCCGGCGCCACCTGGGTCGACAAGACCGGCAACGTGGCCACCGCCGGGCTGGGGTTCAGCGAAGCCAGCGTGGTGCTCCACCCCACCGACCCGGACGTGGCGTTCATCGCTACCGACAGCACGATCCTGCGCACCGTGAACCTGACCGCCACCCCGCCCACCTGGGCCGCCGTCGACACCGCCACCGTGGCCGGGAACGTGCTCGACCTGACGATCGCCGGCAACCGGCTGCTCGCCGCCACCACCACCGGTCAGGTCTTCCGTTCCACCGACGCGCTGGTCAAGACGACACCCACCCCGAGCTGGACCGCGGCCGGGATCGACATCACCGGGTTCGCGGCCGACCTGTTCGCCGTCGGCTCGTCGGTGTTCGTGAGCACTGGGGAGGGCGTTTTCAGGACGGCCGACGTGACCGTGGGGGTGCCGACGTGGTCGGAGCTCGGCGGCGGCCTCCCCGGGAGCAACTCCGAAGCGGTCGCCGGCACCCAGGACGGCTCGACCCTGTACGTCCAGGCCGGCAGCAGCATCTACCGCTCCGAGAACGGCGGGCTCTCCTGGGTGGAGCGCGGCGGCCCCGTACAGACCACCGTGCGCGACCTCGCCAGCGGTGCCGGCCGCACCTTCGCCGCGTCCAGCGTGGGCCTGCTGCGCTCCCTCGACGGCGGCCTGACCTGGACGGTCGTGCCGGGAACCGAGGGGCTCGCCGTGGACGCCGTGGCTGTGGCTCCGACGGCGCCGCAGCGGGTGTTCGCGCGGATCGACGGCCAGGTGCGCCGGTCGACCGACGGCGGCCTGACCTTCGCGGGGGCGGTGCCGACGGCGCCGACGACCGCCCTCGCGCTCGCGGTCGATCCGAGTGATCCCGACGTGGCGTGGGCGACCGGCGGCTTCGAGCAGGTGTTCCGCACCGCCGACGGCGGGGCCACCTGGACGCAGATCCCGGACGCGCTGCTCCCGAACTCGTTCCGCGCCGAGGACATCGAGATCGCGCCGGCCGCGGGTGCGACGCCGTCGGCGGTCTTCCTCTCCGGCGGCGAGGACTTCGTGCTCGCCTCGGTCGACGACGGCGCGTCGTGGGTGCAGCAGTCGACCGGCCTGCCCGGCGGGGCGAGCGACGTCGATGACGTCGCCGTCGACCCGACGGACCCTCGCCACCTGGTGGCGGCGGTCAGCCTCAACGGGTCGCTCTACGAGAGCGTCAACAGCGGCGGCACCTGGAGCGTCGTACCAGGCACCGACGAGGACAACCCGGGAGCGCTCGACGTCGTCCAGATCGACGCCGTGACGTTCTCCCCCGTCGACGGCTCGATCCTGATCGCCACCGGCTGGGGGAGCGCCGAGTCCGGCCGCGTCTACCGGTCGGCCGACGGGGGCGCGAGCTTCCCGCCGATCGACCCGGCGATCGACGAGGTGTACAACGACGCCGTCGAGATCCTGGCCGACGACCAGGGGGTGCACGTGGCGACCCAGCGGTCCGGCGTGCTCGACCTGGTGCGGGCCGCGGACGTGCGCGCCACGGTGGCGGCACCGTCGACGATCGCGGCCGGCGCCCCGCTGGCGGTCAGTGTGCGGGCGACGTCACTCGGCCCCGACCCTGCGACCGGCGTGACGGTGCGAGTGCCACGCCCGGCGGGGGTGAGGCTGCGCTCGGCCACCGTGACCGGCGGCTCCTGCACGCTCGGGGCGACCGTGGTGTGCCGGCCCGGCAGCCTGCCGGCCACGGTGCGCCTTGCGGGCAGCGCCACCACCACCGGGGCCAAGCGTTTCACGGCCACCGTCGACTCCCGGCAGGTCGACCCGGCGCCCGGCAACGACCGCGCCTCCCGGACGGTCACCGTGCGTAAGGCCGCCGCCCGACTCACCCTCGCGGCTCGCCCGGGCGCCGACACCACCGCACCCCACAGGTTCGCCCTCGACGGCACGCTGGCACGCACCGACCGCCGGGCGCTCGCCTGCAGCGGCCCGGTCACCCTCACCGTGCGCGACGGAACCCGCGCCGTCACCACCCGGCGTGCCACGCTGCGCCGCTCCGGCGCCGCCGCCTGCCGCTACGCCGCGGTGCTCACCCTGCGCACCGCACCGGCCCGCACCCTCACGGTGACGGCCACCCACCCCGGCTCCGCCGTCCTCACCCCGAGCCGCAGCACCCGGGTCGCGATCCGTCTCCGACGCTGACCCGTCACAAATGCACTGACCCGTCACTTGTACAAGTGACGGGTCGGCGCATATGTGACGGGTCAGCGTCGGGCGGGGTGGATCAGTGGCCGTGCCCGTGCCCGTGGCCGGCGGCGGAGTCGTCCTCCTCCTCCGGCTTGTCGACGATCAGCGTCTCGGTCGTCAGCAGCATGCCGGCGATCGAGGTGGCGTTGACCAGGGCGGAGCGGGTGACCTTGACGGGGTCGAGGACGCCCTGGGCCACCAGGTCGCCGTACTCGCCGGTGGCCGCGTTGTAGCCGTGGCCGACGCCGAGCTCGCGCACCTTGGTGGTGATGACGTAGCCGTTCTCGCCGCCGTTCTCGGCGATCCAGCGCAGCGGCTCGTCGGCGGACTTGCGGACCACCCGGACGCCGGTGGCCTCGTCGCCGGTGAGGCCGAGGCTGTCGTCGAGCACCGACACCGCGTGGATGAGGGCGGAGCCGCCGCCGGCGACGATGCCCTCCTCGATCGCGGCACGGGTCGCCGAGACGGCGTCCTCGATGCGGTGCTTCTTCTCCTTCAGCTCGACCTCGGTGGCCGCACCGACACGGACGACGCACACGCCGCCGGCCAGCTTGGCGAGCCGCTCCTGCAGCTTCTCGCGGTCCCAGTCGGAGTCGGAGTTCTCGATCTCGGCCTTGATCTGGTTGACCCGGCCCTCGACCTCGGCGCTGTCGCCACCGCCGTCGACGATGGTGGTGTTGTCCTTGGTGACCACCACACGCCGGGCGGTGCCGAGCACGTCGAGCCCGACCTGGTCGAGCTTGAGCCCGACCTCGGGGGCGATGACCTGACCGCCGGTCAGGGTCGCGATGTCCTGCATCATCGCCTTGCGGCGATCGCCGAACGCGGGGCTCTTCACCGCGACGGCGTTGAACGTGCCGCGGATCTTGTTGACCACCAGGGTCGAGAGCGCCTCGCCGTCGACGTCCTCGGCGAGGATGAAGAGCGGCTTGCCGGCCTGGATGACCTTCTCGAGCAGCGGGAGCAGGTCGGCGACGGCCGAGATCTTGCCCTGGTGCAGGAGGATGTAGGGGTCGTCGAGGACGGCCTCCATGCGCTCGGGGTCGCTCACGAAGTACGCCGAGATGTAGCCCTTGTCGAACTGCATGCCCTCGGTGAACTCGAGCTCGGTGCCCATGGTGTTGGACTCCTCGACGGTGATGACGCCGTCCTTGCCCACCTTGTCGAAGGCCTCGGCGAGCAGGTCGCCGATCACCTGGTCGCGGCTGGAGATGGTGGCGACCGAGGCCATGTCCTCCTTGGTCTCGACCTCGCGGGCGGCCTCGCCCAGGGCGTTGCCGACGGCCTCGGCGGCGGCGTCCATGCCGCGCTTGAGGCTCATCGGGTTCGCGCCGGCCGCGACGGCGCGCAGGCCCTCGTGGACCATCGCCTGGGCGAGCACGGTGGCCGTGGTGGTGCCGTCACCGGCGACGTCGTTGGTCTTGGTGGCGACCTCCTTGGTGAGCTGCGCACCGAGGTTCTCGAACGGGTCGTCGAGCTCGATCTCACGGGCGACGGTGACACCGTCGTTGGTGATGGTGGGCGCGCCCCACTTCTTGTCGAGGACGACGTAGCGGCCCTTGGGGCCGAGCGTCACCTTGACCGCGTTGGCGAGCGCGTCGACGCCGCGCTCGAGCGCGCGTCGTGCGTTCTCGTCGAACTCCAGGATCTTGGGCATGGCTGTGGTGCAACTCCTTCAAACGAGTTCGGGTCGTGGACCCCGGGCGCGGACGCGCACCGGGGTCACACGACCCGGAGGGGAATTCAGGAAACGACAGCGAGCACGTCACGCGCGGAGAGGATCAGGTACTCCTCGCCGCCGTTCTTGACCTCGGTGCCGCCGTACTTGCTGTAGATCACCTTGTCGCCGACCGCGACGTCGACCGGAATGCGGCCGTCGCCGTCCTCGTTGAACCGACCCGGTCCGACCGCCACGACCTCGCCCTCCTGGGGCTTCTCCTTGGCGGTGTCCGGGATGACCAGGCCAGAGGCCGTGGTCTGCTCGGCGTCGAGGGGCTTGACGACGATGCGGTCCTCGAGGGGCTTGATGTTGACCGACACGATGTCGACCTCCACTTTCGTTGCTGCGTCTCTGCGGGAACGTGGGCTGTGCGGTGGACCGCGCCGTCGCGGGGGTCACGGTCCGAGCACTGGCACCCTCGGTATGAGAGTGCCAGTCCGAAACTAGCACTCACCCCGAGCGAGTGCTAGCGCGGGTGCGGACACGCCGGCTGACAAGATCGGGCTCGTGGACCTTGACGGCTTCCGGTGGCTCCTGACCGACGACGGGCAGGCGCTGCTCGAGCGTGCCACCGCCCTCACCGCCGAGAGCGACCAGCCCCTCGCGGTCCAGGCGGTGCTGCGACGCGAGGACCCCGACCCGGTGCACGTGGCGACCGCGTTGACCCAGGTCGGGCTGCGGGCGCGGGCGGTGACGAAGTTCGGCGCGGAGAACGCCACGCACATGTACTTCACCCCCGACGGGCTCGAGCAGGCCACCCGCCTGGTGGTCGCCCGGCACCGTGCCGCGCGACTGCGGGCCTTCGAGGCCCGCACGATCATCGACCTCGGGTGCGGCGTCGGCGGCGACCTGATCGCGCTGGCCGAGGCCGGCATCACCGCGGCCGGCGTCGACCTCGACCCGGTGCGGGTCGCCGTCGCGGAGGCCAACCTGGCCGGGCTCGGCCTCGGCGGCGCGGTGCAGGTCGCCGACGCCACCGCGATCGACCACACCCCCTTCGACGTCGCCTTCGCCGACCCGGCCCGCCGCGGCCCGCGCGGCCGCACCTTCCGCGTCGACGCGTGGTCGCCCCCCTGGGACTTCGTGACCGGCCTGCTCGCCCGCGACGCCTGCGTCAAGACCGCCCCCGGCCTCCCGCACGCGCTGGTGCCCGACGGCGTCGAGGCCGAGTGGGTCAGTGACCACGGCGAGGTGAAGGAGGCGGCGCTGTGGTCGGGCCGGCTGGCCACGGTGGCGCGGCGCGCCACGGTGATCGGCGACGGCGGCCTGGCCAGCCTCACCGACGAGGACGACCCCGGGCCGGACGCCGTCGGCGTGCGCGAGGTGGGCGCCTACCTCTACGAGCCCGACGGCGCTGTCATCCGCGCCGGGCTGGTCACCGCGGTGGCCGCCGGCGTCGACGGCGGGCTGCTGGACCCCAAGGTGGCCTACGTGACCTCCGAGCAGTCGTTCCGCACGCCGTTCGCCCGCGGCTACCGGGTGCTGGACCGGCTCCCCTACCGCGAGAAGCAGCTGCGGGCGGCCCTGCGCGAGCGAGGGGTCGGCCGGCTCACGATCAAGAAGCGCGGCGTCGACGTCGTCCCCGACGAGCTGCGCCGTCGGCTCGACCTCAGCGGGGAGGCCGAGGCGACGATCGTGCTCACCCGGGTCGCCGGCCACGGCACCTGCCTGCTGGTCGACCCGTTCTGAGCCGGGTCAGCCGGGGTCAGCCGGCGGCGTCGAGCGCGTCGCGCTCGGCACCGATGGTGGTGTCGTCGCCGTGGCCGGTGTGCACCACCGTGTCCGCGGGGAGGGCGAGCAGCCGCTCACGGATCGAGGCGACGATGAGGTCGGCGTCGCTGTAGCTGCGACCGGTGGCGCCCGGTCCGCCCTGGAAGAGGGTGTCGCCGGTGAACACGCAGCCGAGGTCGGCGGCGTAGAGGCAGACGGCGCCGGGCGCGTGGCCCGGCGTGTGGAGGACCTGGAGCGTGATGCCGCCGACGTCGACGGTCTGACCGTCGGTGAGGTCGACGTCCCACAGCTCCTCGGTGTGGGTGAGGTCCCACAGCGGCCGGTCCGCGGGGTGCAGCAGGATCGGCGCCGAGACCGCCTCGCGCAGCGCCGGCGCCACCCGGCAGTGGTCGTCGTGGGCGTGGGTCAGCACGATCGCCTTGACCCGGCGGCCGGCCACGACGTCGAGGATCCCCCCGACGTCGTGCGGGGCGTCGATCACGACGCACTCCTCGTCGTCGCCCACCACCCACACGTTGTTGTCGACGTCGAAGGTCTCGCCGTCGAGGGTGAAGGTGCCGCTGGTGGTGCCGTGGTCGACGCGCGCGCTCATGGCGCCATGCAACCAGGCGCCGGGCGGCCGGGCGCGGTCGCCGTGCCTCGCGGGCCCGGTCAGGGAGCGGCAGGCAGCCGGACGACGAACCTCGCGCCGCCGAGGTCGGAGGCGTCCAGCAGCGCGTCGCCGCCGTGGAGGCGGGCGATCTCGCGGACGATGGCGAGCCCGAGGCCGCTGCCGCCGTCGTCGCTGGCGCGGGCCTCGTCGAGACGCACGAACCGCTCGAAGACCCGTTCCCGCTCAGCCTCCGGCACACCCGCGCCGTCGTCCTCGACGACCAGCGTCACGGCCTCCTCCTCGGTCAGGGCGACCCGGATCCGACCGGCGGCGTGACGCATCGCGTTGTCGACCAGGTTGCGCACCACCTGGGCAAGGGCGCCGGCGTCGCCGCGCACCCGGCCGGGGCCGAGTCCGGAGATGTCGACGGCGAGCCCGGCGGCGCGGGCGCGGTCGGCCTCGCCGATCACCAGGTCGTCGAGGTCGACGTCGCGGCGCTCGGCCACCAGCCGGCCCTCGTCGGAGCGGGCGAGCACGAGCAGCTGCTCCACCAGCCGCTGCATCCGCGCCGACTCCTCGAGCACGGTGTCGGCCAGCTCGTCGGGCGGCATCGCGCCGGGGTGGGCCCGGGCCACCTCACCGGTCTGGCGCAGCACCGACAGCGGCGTCCGCAGCTCGTGGGAGGCGTCGGAGACGAACCGTCGCTGCCGGTGCTGGGAGGCCTCGAGGCGCCCGAGCATGTCGTTCATGGTGACGGCGAGCCGGTGCACCTCGTCGCGCGAGGACGGCACCGGCACCCGTCGGTCGAGGGCCTGCTCGCCGATCCCCGCCACCTCGACCCGGATCCGCTCGACCGGCCGCAGCGCGCGGGTCACCACCAGCCAGGTGGTCACGCCCACCAGGAGCACGAGCAGCGGCACTCCCACCACCAGCAGCGGCACCAGCGCCCGGGTCGACTCCTCGGCGTCGTCCAGCGACACCGCCACCGTCACCACGTACCGGTCGGTGTCCTCGACGCCGACCGCGTAGCCGTCGAGCTGCGCCCCGTCGTCGGTGGGCAGCCGCCCGGCCGAGGTCAGCAGGACCCGGCCGTCGGCGTCCGCCACCTGCTGCAGCACGTCGTCCTCCGGCTCGTCGTCGTCGGACTCGCCGAGCGTCTCGGGCACGCCCGACGCCTCGACCTGCCCCGCCAGCTGCTCGGCACGCTGCTCGGCGTTGGTCTGCGCGCTGTCGCGGAGGGCGTCGCGCTGGAGCAGCACGAGCAGCACCGAGCCCGCGACCAGCGCCACGGCCACGACCGCCGTCGCGGCCAGCGTGGTGCGGACCCGGACCGACCCGAACGCGCTACCCACCGTCGCTCGCCAACCGGTAGCCCGCGCCGCGCAACGTCTCGATCGCGCCCCGGCCGAACGGCCGGTCGATCTTGTTGCGCAGGTGCCGCACGTAGACCTCGACGATGTTGGGGTCGCCGTCGAAGGCGACGTCCCACACCGCATCCAGGATCTGCTGCTTCGACACGACGTCGCCGGGATGCCGCATGAGGAACAGCAGCAGCGCGTGCTCGCGGGCGGTGAGCGAGAGCTCCTCCGCACCGCGCCAGGCGCGGCGGGCGGCAGGGTCGAGCCGGAGGTCCCCCACCTCGAGCACGGTCGGGCGCTCGACGGCGCCCCGGCGCGCGACCGACCGCACCCGTGCCACGAGCACCGGGAACGAGAACGGCTTGGTGAGGTAGTCGTCGGCGCCGGTGTCGAGACCCTCCACCTGGTCCCACTCGCCGTCCTTGGCGGTGAGCATGAGGATCGGCGTCCAGTTGCCCTCCTCGCGCAGGGTCGAACAGACCTGGTAGCCGTTGACGCCGGGGAGCATGAGGTCGAGCACGATCGCGTCGAACGGGTGCTCCCGGGCCAGCCAGAGCCCGTCGGTGCCGTCGTGGGCGACGTCGACGGCGAACCCCTCCGCCTCCAACCCCACCTTCACCGCGCGCGCCAGCCGCCGCTCGTCCTCGACCACCAGCACCCGCACGGGATCAGTCTCCCGGACCCGGCTGAACCTGGCCTGAACGCTGACCCGTCAGTTGTACAAGTGACGGGTCAGCGCATTTCTGACGGGTCGGCGCATTAGTGACGGGTCGGCGTCAGAAGACGACCACGCTGCGGAGCACGTCGCCGCGGTGCATCTTGTCGAAGGAGGCCTCGACGTCGCCGAGGCCGATCTCCTCGCTGACGAAGGCGTCGAGGTCGAGGCGGCCCTGCTGGTAGAGGTCGACGAGCATCGGGAAGTCGCGGGCGGGCAGGCAGTCGCCGTACCAGCTCGACTTGAGCGCGCCACCGCGGCCGAAGACCTCCTGCAGCGGGATGTCGGGCAGCTTCATCTCCGGCGTCGGGACGCCGACGAGCACGACGGTGCCGGCGAGGTCGCGGGAATAGAACGCCTGCTTCCAGGTCTCCGGGCGACCGACCGCGTCGATCACGACGTCGGCCCCCTCGGCGCCGTCGTGGTAGCCGCTCGCGATCTCCTTGATCCGCGCGACGGGGTCCTCGGAGGAGGAGTCGACGGTGTGGGTGGCGCCGAGCCTGGTGGCGATCTCGAGCTTCCGCGGGTCGAGGTCGACGGCGATGATCGGGCTCGCGCCCACCAGCGCCGAGCCGGCGATGGCCGCCGCGCCCACGCCGCCGCAGCCGATGACCGCGACACTGCGTCCGCGCTTGACGTCACCGGTGTTGACGGCGGCGCCGAGGCCGGCCATCACACCGCACCCGAGCAGGCCGACGGCGGCCGGCCGGGCCGCCGGGTCGACCTTCGTGCACTGGCCGGCGGCCACCAGGGTCTTCTCGGCGAACGCGCCGAGGCCGAGGGCCGGCGACAGCTCGGTGCCGTCCTCGAGCGTCATCCGCTGCGTCGCGTTGTGGGTGTTGAAGCAGTACCAGGGCTCACCGCGGAAGCAGGCGCGGCACTGGCCGCACACCGCCCGCCAGTTGAGGACGACGAAGTCGCCCGGCACCACCTCGGTGACGCCGTCGCCCACCGCCTCGACGATCCCGGCGGCCTCGTGGCCCAGCAGGAAGGGGAAGTCGTCGCTGATGCCGCCCTCGCGGTAGTGCAGGTCGGTGTGGCAGACCCCGCACGCCTGGACCTTCACCACGGCCTCGCCCGGACCGGGGTCCGGCACGTTGATCGTGACCAGCTCGACCGGCTCGTTCCTGGCCCGTGCGATCACGGCCTGCACCTGCTGCATCTGCGTCTCCGTCCGTGGAAGTCTCGAGGGCCCAGCCAACCACCCCCGCCGGACTGCAACCATCCCGACCGGGTTCGCGTCTTGGTGGTGTGAACGGACACGGAGTGCTCGCGATGACGCGGCAGGAGACCTCGAGACGGCAGGCTGGCACCGTGACCAGCAGCGCACGCGCCCGCAAGGACGCGGAGTTCACCGAGTACCTGCAGGCTCGCCAGCCGAGCCTGCTGCGGACGGCGTACCTGCTGACCGGCGACCGCCACCAGGCCGAGGACGTCCTCCAGACCTCGCTCGCCAAGCTCTACCTCGCGTGGGACAAGGTGCGCGACCGTGACAGCCTCGACGGCTACGTGCGGCGGATCATGGTGAACGAGAACAACTCGCTGTGGCGGCGCGCGTGGAAGCGGCGCGAGCACCCCTCCGACTCGCTGCCCGAGCCCACCCCCCACGTCGACGAGTACGACGACGGTCGCGGCGCCGCACTGTGGGAGGTCGTCCAGAGCCTCCCGCCGAAGGCCCGCGCCGTCGTGGTGCTGCGCTACTACGAGCAGCTCAGCGAGGCCGAGACGGCCGACCTCCTCGGGATCTCGGTCGGCACCGTGAAGTCGCAGTGCAGCCGCGCCATCGCGGCCCTGCGCGAACGCGTGCCCGCCCACCTCCACCCCTCCCACGACGACACCGAACCGAACGGCGGAGCGATCCGATGAACGAGAACCGCACCTGGGAGAACGACATGTCCGACGCCTTCGACCGGCGGGTCCGCGACCTGCACGAGGCGCCGCTCAGCTTCGAGCAGGTCACCACCCGCGCCCGCGGCATCCGGCGTCGGCGCCAGGCGGCCGTGGCCGGCGGCATCCTGGCCGTCGCGGCCGTGCTCACCCCGATCGCCGTCGTCACCGCCGGTGACGGCCCGGGCCGCAGCAACGACATCCCGGCCGCCACCGACGACCCGACCCCCACCCCGACGGCGACGGACTCCCCCGCCCCGCCCCGCGACAGCTCCGAGCCGATGGTCGGCCACCTCGAGGCCAGCACCTTCGTCCGCGGCGACGGCGTCGAGTTCGCGCTGCCGGGCACCGGCTACTCCCGCGCCGACCAGCTCGGCGCCGAGATCGTGGCCTACCGCTCCGACGACGAGGGCAACGGCGTCATCGAGGTGCTCGAGGCGCCGGCCGACGGCGGCGAGGCCACCGTGGTCGACACCCAGGCCGCGGCGAGCCAGTACGTCGTGAGCCCGAGCGGCCTCTCCATCGCGTGGACGACGCCGGACGGCGAGCTGATGACCCGGTGGGAGGGCGAGCAGGTCTCGTTCGGCACGAACCTCCCGGAGTCCGCCTACCCGGTGGCGATGAGCGGCGGCCCGAACTGCCACGACGTCGAGGTGGAGGGTGGCGACGGCTGCACGGTGTTCCTCAACATCGGCGACGTCACCGGACCCCCCGTGTACGTCACCTCGCACGGCATCCGGGACGTCGCCGTGCCGGACAGCCAGGCGATTCGCGACGTCGACGACACCGGGCTGGCGTCGGTGCAGATCAGCTACACCGGCGACGGGTCGTGCGGCGGCCTGTACGACTCGGCGTCGAGCGACTACCTGTTCGAGACCTGCGACTACACGGTCGGAGGTATCTCGCCGAGCGGCCGGCACGTGCTGGCCGGACCGGCCTACCTCGACGGCTTCGGAAGCGGGTTCGTCGCCATCCTCGACCGCGACGGCGACGAGGTCGCCCGCTACGCCCCCGAGGGGGGCGGGGTGGTCACCCGCACCTGGGAGGACCCCGACCACGTGGTGTTCACGGTCTGGGCCGAGGGCACGTGGTCGGTGTGGCGGATGAGCATCGACGGCGAGGTCGAGGAGCTGGTGGCACCCCAGCCCGGCCCGGATGCCGAGCCGCCGTACACGTTCTTCGAGTAGTCCGAGAGCTCAGCACCCCGACCGGAGCGGTCGCCGCATCACCGCGGCGGCCGCTCCGTCCTTGTAGTAGCGGGGGCGTCGGTCGATCTCGACGAAGCCGTGGTGGGCGTAGAACGAGATCGCGCCGGTGTTGTCGTCGCGCACCTCCAGCAGCAGCCGGTCGGCGCCCGCCTCCCGCGCGGCGTCGACGACGGCGTCGAGCAGGAGCGTGGCCACGCCGGAGCGACGGTGGGCCGGCTCGACGGCGATCCGCTGCAGCTCCGCGACGTCGACCACCAGGCTCGCGACGGCGTGCCCCACGACCACGTCGTCGACCTCGGCGACGAGCACCCGGACGGTGGGCAGCTCACCGGTCACCGCCGGCACCACCAGCGCCGGCGACCAGGCGTCGGCGCCGAGGCAGGTCTCCTCCAGCCGGACCACGGCGTCGGCGTCACCGGCGCCCGCGTCGCGGACCCTCACGAGACGGGCTTCGGGGTTCCCGGCACCTCGGCGTCGGGGCGGCGCAGGTAGAGCGGGTCGGGGTCGAGCAGCTCGACCCGCTCCTCCACGAGCGCGACGCCGAGCCAGGCGGCGGCCGGACGCTGCGGGCCGACCGGCCGCGCGAACGCCTCGGGGTAGAGGGAGGCACCCTCCCCCACCACCGGGAGGTCGGTGGCGACCGCGGCCGGCCGGTCGACCACGGGCCCACCGACCCGGGTGCCGTCGGCGTCGTAGGACGCGAGGAACACCTCCTTGCGGCGGGCGTCGGTGGCCACGAGGAACGGCTCGGCGACGGCGCCGGTGTCGACGGCCTCCACCGCGAGCGCGTCGAGCGAGCAGATGCCGTAGACCGGCACGTCGAGCACGAGCCCGAGCGTGCGGGCGGTCACCAGCCCGACCCGGAGCCCGGTGTACGGGCCGGGGCCGACCCCGACGCCGACGGCGGTGACGTCGTGCCGTTGCGCTCCGGCGTCGGCCAGCACCCGCTCGATCAGCGGGGCGAGCTGCTCGCCGTGGCGCATCGTCTGCTCCGAGGCGGCCTCGGCCAGCACGCGGGTCGCGTCGGCGCCGGCGTCGAGCAGGGCGACGCTCACCCGGGGTGAGGCGGTGTCGAAGGTGAGCAGCACGCCGCTAACCCTCCCAGGGCCACGACGTCGCCCAGCGGGGGCCGCGGCCGAGGAGCTCGACGAGCCGGGGCTCCGCGTCGCTGACGTCGACCACCTGACCGATCTCGGTGACGGCACCGCCGTCGCTCGGGGAGGGGGACGCCCGGGTGATGCGGACCTCGAGCCGGGAGTCGGCCAGCCCCTCGGCCTTGCCCTCGCCCCACTCCACCACCGTGACGGCCTCGTCGAGGGCGGTGTCGAGGTCGAGGTCGTCGAGCTCGGCGGTGCTGCCGAGCCGGTAGGCGTCGACGTGCACCAGCGGCGCGCGGCCCGCGGGGGCGGCGTGCTCCCGGGCGATGATGAAGGTCGGGGAGGTGACCCTGCCGTCGACCCCCAGCCCGGCGCCCAGGCCCTGGGTGAAGGTGGTCTTGCCGGCACCGAGGTCACCGGTGAGCAGCACCAGGTCACCGGCCCGCAGCCGAGCGGCGACCCGGCGCCCGAGGTTCTGCATGGCATCGGGGTCGCGCACCTCGTACTGCCTCGGGAGGTTGTGGCTGAGCTCGACGTACGGCGAGCGCCGGTCGTTCTGCACGAAGCCCTGGTGGCGCCAGAACTCGATGGTGCGGGGCAGCTCCTCGCGGGCCACCACGCTGACCCGCGCATGCCCGCCGAGCGTGCTGGCGGCCTCGATCCCGGCCGCCACGAGCGCGTGCGCGACGCCGTGGCCGCGGGCCGAGCGCAGCACGCCGAACCGGCGCAGGTAGACGATGTCGCCCACCTCCTCGAACAGCAGGGCGCCCACGACCTCGCCGTCGAGCCGGGCGGCCAGCCCGCCGCCGAGCGCGAGCCGGGTGGCGATCGAGGCCTCCGTGTCGGCGAGGGCGTCGGCGGGTGGGTCGAGCGGCGGACGGCTCCCGAAGGCGTCCTGCACGACGGCGAGGACGGCGGCGGCCGACTCGGGGCCGATCCGCCGGACGGTGAGGCTCATCGGGTGGCGGCGCGCGTGACGGCCGCGGAGATGAGCTGGTCGAGCTCGGCGTTGACCTGGTCGTGCCGCTCCAGGGTGACCATGTGCCCGGCTCCCTCGCACTCCAGCAGGCGGGAGGTGGGGATGCGGACGTGCAGCTTGCGGGAGTGGCCGACGGCGGTGAGGCGGTCGTCGGTACCGCAGATCACCGAGGTCGGCACCCGGTCGAAGACCTCGACGTGGTCGAACTTGTCGAGGGACCCGAAGCCCTGGAAGAAGTCGGCCACCACCTCGAACGGCGTGGCCGAGAGCATGTCGTCGACGAAGTCGACGTAGTCCTGCGGCACCCGGCCCCCGAAGGCGAGCCGACTGGTGGCGACGTTCGCGATGGCCTTGCCCACCCGGCGGGCGCCGTCGACGGCACGGTGGCCGCGCGCCAGCGTCGAGACGGCGCGGCCGGTGAGCCGGCCGGTCAGGCGTGCGGGCAGCAGCGGCACCAGGATCCGGTTGACGTCGAGCCCGCCGGCGGTGGTGGCGATGAGCCCGACGCCGATCACCTTGTCGCCGATCAGGTCGGGGAACTCCTCGGCGAGCGCGACGATGCTCATGCCGCCCATCGAGTGACCCACGAGCACCACCGGACCGTCGGGCGCGACGGTGTCGATGACGGTGCGCAGGTCGCGGCCGAGCTGCTCGATGGTGGCGTGCTCACGGTCCGAGCGCCCGGAGCGGCCGTGGGAGCGCTGGTCGTAGTAGACCGCCCGCACCAGGCCCCGGTAGGCGGCGCGCTGGAAGTGCCACGAGTCGAGGTTGAGGCAGTAGCCGTGGACGAACACGAGGGTGACCTGCGGCTCCTCGCCGTTCGTCCGGAGCCGCCGCTGGCCGCCGTCGAGACCCTCCAGCGGCGCTGCCTCGTCGACCTCGACGTGCAGCGGGACGCCGTCCTCGGCCACCACCGTGATCGGGCGGGAGCGCAGCGAGCCGAGCGCGACGTGGCGGCCCGCGACGTGGCTGACCCGGCGGTCGCGACGTGCGACCGCGACGGCGGTGCCGGCCGCCGCCACGCCGACCGCGCCGCCCAAGGCGCCGAGGATCCAGCCGCGGGCGCTCATGCCGTGCCGCCTCCCTCGTACCTGCGGGTCATCCGGCCTCCGATGCGGGTGACGATCTCGTAGTTGATGGTGCCGCACGCCTCGGCCCAGTCCTGGGCGGTGGGCTGCGCGCCGCGCGGCCCGGTGGGCGGCCCGAACAGCACGACGTCGCTGCCGGCGGCCGGCTCGTCGCCGCCCAGGTCGACGACCAGCTGGTCCATGCAGACCCGGCCCCGGATCGGGCGGCGCTTGCCGTCGACGGCCACGTCGGCGGCGTTGCCCGCATTGCGGGGCACGCCGTCGCCGTAGCCGACCGGGACCAGCCCGACCGTGGTGGGCGCGGGCGCCGTCCACGTGTGGCCGTAGGAGACGGCGTCGCCCGCGTCGAGGTGCTTGACGAGGGCGAGCGTGGCGCGGGCGGTCATCGCGGGGCGCAGGTCGAGGCCGTGCGGCACGCCGGGCGCGGGGTCGAGCCCGTAGACGGCGATGCCGCAGCGGACGGCGTCGAACCGGCTGCTCGGGCGGGTGACGGCGGCCGCGGAGTTGGCGAGATGGACGATCTCGGGGTCGAGCCCGAACCCTCGGGCGAGGTCGACGGCCTCGCGGAAGGCGGCCTCCTGCGCGGCGTTCGCGGGGTGGTCGGGCTCGTCGCTGCAGGCGAGGTGCGACCAGACGCCGGTGACCGTCCACCGCCCCTGCTGCTCGCCCTCGCGGGCGGCGGCGAACAACGCGGACCAGTGGGCCCGCGAGGCACCGCCGCGGTGCAGGCCGGTGTCGACCTTCAGCTGCACCCGGGCCGGCCGGCCGGCCTCGGCGACCGCCTCGTCGATCTCGTGCAGCTCCTCGACCGAGTAGGCGGTGAGGTCGACCCCGGCCAGGATCATGTCGTCGTACTGCTCCTCGGGCACGGTGAGCCAGGTCAGCAGCGGACCGTCGTCCCCGGCGGCGCGCAGCGCCCGCACCTCGTCGAGGGTCGCGACGGCGAGCCAGGCGGCGCCGGCCTCGCGCGCGGCCCGGGCCACCGGCAGCATGCCGTGGCCGTAGCCGTCGGCCTTGACGACGGCGATGAGCGGCACGCCGGTGTGCTCGCGGAGCAGGCGCACGTTGTGCCGGATCGCGTCGAGGTCGACGACGAGCTCGGCGCGGGCGGTCATGCCCGTCAGTCTCCCACCAGGTCTCGCACCACCCGAGGCAGCGCCCGTGCGACGTCGCTCGCGACGATCGGCCCGCCCCCGCTCGCCTCGGTGGCCGCGGCGCCGTGCAGCCAGGAGCCGACCGACGCGGCGTCGAACGGGTCGAGACCGGCGGCGGCGAGCGCCCCGACCACCCCGCCGAGCACGTCGCCGGCGCCCGCGGTGGCGAGCCAGGGCAGGCCGGTGGTGGTGACGCGGACCCGGCCGTCGGGGTGCACGACGAGCGTGTGGCGACCCTTGAGCAGCACCACGGCGCCGAGCTCCTCGGCCGCCCGCCGCGCGTGGGCGAGGGGCCGTCGCTCGACGTCGGCGCGCTCGACGTCGAGCAGGCTCGCGAGCTCGCCGGCGTGCGGGGTGAGGATCATCCCGTCCCGGCCGCGGGGGGCGTGCTGGAGGGCGTCGGCGTCGACGACGGTCGGCACGCCGTCGTCCAGGGCCTCGCGCAGGGTGCCCTCGGCGCCGTCGCCGCTGCCGCTACCCACGACCCAGGCCTGCACCCGGCCGGCGCCGACCACCTCGGGGTGCTGCTCGCGCACCCGGTCGGCGACCGCGTCGTCGCCGACGTAGCGCACCATGCCGACGAGCCCGCACGCCGCGCCCGCGACGCTCAGCAGCGCAGCGCCGGGGTAGGTGACCGACCCGGCGCGCACGCCGACCACGCCGCGGCTGTACTTCTGGGCGTCCTCGTCGGGGCGCGGCACCAGCGCGGCGACGTCGTCGGGCTGGAGCGCCTCGACGTCCGGCTCCGGGAGCCGGAGCCCCAGGTCGACGAGGTGCACCGCACCCGCTGCGGCCGCCGCCGGCTCGACGAGGTGGCAGACCTTGTGGGTGCCGAAGGTGACGGTGAGCGCCGCCGCGACGTGGCCGCCGTCCAGCTCGCCGGTGTCGACGTCGACGCCGCTCGGGACGTCGACCGCGACCACCGGTACGCCGTCGACCGCTCCCAGGGCCTGCTCGGCCGCCGGCTTCAGCCCGGCCCGGCCGCCGATGCCCACGATGCCGTCGACGACGACGTCCGGCCGGTTCAGCGGTGGCGCCGTGATCGTGCGGCCACCGGCACCGCGCAGCGCCCGTAGCCCGCCCTCGTGGGCCCGGTCGGAGAGCAACCAGGCCTCCACCTGCGCACCGCGCCGCGCCAGTGCCGCCCCGGCGAACAGGGCGTCGCCGCCGTTGTCGCCCGACCCCACCAGCAGCAGCACCCGGGCCCCGTAGACCGACCCCAGGAAGTCGGCGACCGCGTGCGCCAGCCCGGTGGCCGCCCGCTGCATCAGCGCACCCTCCGGCAGCCCCGCCAGCAGCGCCGCCTCCGCCGCCCGCACCTGCTCCACCGTGTGCGCTCGGATCATGGGCCCCACGCTAGTCATCGATTTTCGGGAGCCTCGAGGGAGCGGTGACCTACAGAGGCTTTTCCGCCGTCAGAGCCTCAGTAACTCACCGCTCGACCGCGGCACCCGGCCGAGCGGTGACCTACAGAGGTTTCGCGGGCTTCACAACCTCAGTAGGTCACCGCCCGACCGAGTCCCCCGACGCCGACTCGAGGATGACGACGGCCGAGGCGATGCCGGCGTCGTGGGAGAGCGAGAGGTGCACCGAGGCGACGCCGAGCTCGTCGGCGCGGGCGCGGACGGTGCCGCTCAGGGTGAACGTGGGGCGTCCGGTGGGGTCGGTGACCACCTCGGCGTCGTGCCACTCCAGACCCGCGGGGGCGCCGAGTGCCTTGGCGAGCGCCTCCTTGGCGGCGAACCGGGCGGCGAGGGAGTGCGGGGGGCGGGTGGCCTCGGCGTCGGTGAACAGCCGGCCGAGCAGGCCGGGGGTGCGGGCGAGCGAGTCGGCGAACCGGTCGAGGTCGCACACGTCGATGCCGACGCCGACGATCGCCACCAGCGCGCCTACTCGACGGTGACGGACTTGGCCAGGTTCCGCGGCTGGTCGACGTCGTGGCCGAGCGCGGTGGCGAGCTCGCAGGCGAACAGCTGCAGCGGCACGATCGCCACCAGCGGCTGCAGCAGCACCGGCACCCGCGGCAGCCGCAGCAGGACGTCGGCGTACGGCTCGATCGAGGTGTCACCCTCCTCGGCCAGGCAGATGGTGCGGGCGCCACGGGCGCGCACCTCCTGGATGCCGCTGATCATCTTGTCGTGCAGCTGGTCGCGGCCCTCGGGCGGCACGACGCACAGCACGGGCAGCCCCTCCTCGATCAGCGCGATCGGGCCGTGCTTCAGCTCGCCGGCCGCGAAGCCCTCGGCGTGCAGGTAGGCGAGCTCCTTGAGCTTGAGCGCCCCCTCGAGCGCCACCGGGTAGCCGGCGTGGCGGCCGAGGAACAGCACCGACCGGCTGTCGACGTGCGTGCGGGCGAGCTCGTAGACCGCCTCGGCGCCGCCGAGGACCGTGGCGATGTGGTCGGGCATCTCCTCGAGCTGCCGCATGACCTGGTTGATCTCGTCGCCGTAGCGGGTGCCCTTCACCTGCGCGACGTAGAGCGCGAGCAGGTAGCAGGCCACGAGCTGGGTCAGGAAGCCCTTGGTGGAGGCGACGCCGATCTCGGGTCCCGCGTGGGTGTAGATGACGGCGTCGGACTCTCGCGGGATCGTCGAGCCGTTGGTGTTGCAGATCGCCAGCACCTTCGAGCGCTGCTGCCGGGCGTGGCGGATCGCCTGCAGCGTGTCGGCGGTCTCGCCGGACTGGCTGATCGCCACCACGAGCGTGGAGTGGTCGAGGATCGGGTCGCGGTAGCGGAACTCCGAGGCGAGCTCCACCTCCACCGGCGTCCGCGTCCAGTGCTCGATCGCGTACTTGGCCACCATGCCGGCGTAGAACGAGGTGCCGCACGCGATGATGATGATCTTGTCGATGTCGCGCAGCTCGTCGTCGGCCAGCCGCATCTCGTCGAGCTGCAGCAGACCCGACGACGTCCGCCGGCCCAGCAGCGAGTCGGCCACCGCCCGCGGCTGCTCGAAGATCTCCTTGCGCATGAACCAGTCGTGGCCGTCCTTCTCGGCGGCCGAGAGGTCCCAGTCGACGTGGAACTGCCGGCCCTCGGCCGGCCCGCCGTCGAAGCCGGTGACCGTGACGCCCTCGCGGGTGATCGTGACCACCTGGTCCTGGCCGAGCTCCACCGCCTCGCGGGTGAACTCGATGAACGCGGCGACGTCGGAGCCGAGGAAGGTCTCCCCCTCGCCCAGCCCGACCACGAGCGGGCTGTTGCGCCGCGCGGCCACCACGCGCTCGGGGTCGCGGGCGTCGACCGCCACGAGGGTGAACGCCCCTTCCAGCCGCCGGCACACCCGCTGCATCGCGGTGGTGAGGTCGGCACCGGTCTCCACCTCGAGCTCGAGGAGGTGCGCGGCCACCTCGGTGTCGGTCTCCGAGTGGAGGTCGTGGCCGTCGTCCTCGAGGCCGCGGCGCAGCTCGGCGAAGTTCTCGATGATGCCGTTGTGCACGAGCGCCACCCGGCGGGCCTGGCCCGCATGGGGGTGGGCGTTGGCGTCGTTCGGCGCGCCGTGGGTGGCCCACCGGGTGTGACCGATGCCGGTACTGGCGGCCGGGAGCGGATGGTCGGCGATCGCCTTCTCCAGGTTGGCCAGCTTGCCGGCCTTCTTCGCGCTGGCCAGCGCGCCGCCGTCCGGCCCGGTGTCGACCAGCGCGATCCCGGCCGAGTCGTAGCCGCGGTACTCCAGCCGTCGCAGGCCCTCGACCACGACGTCCTGCGCCTGCCGGTGCCCGACGTATCCGACGATCCCGCACATAGGACCGAACTCTAGGGGTCCCTGCGTCGGAGGAGTGGTCCGGCTGCGGGTCGTCCCACGACGGGCTGCAAGAATCCCGGCATGTCGGCCGCTGACCGGACGGAGTCACGGTCCGAGGAGAACGGCCGGGAGAGCTCTCCCTACGTCGAGCTCGACCGGGAGGCCTGGTCGTCGCTGGGGCAGGAGACCGAGAGCCCGCTGCGCGCCGAGGAGATCCGAGCCCTGCGCGGGCTCGGCGACAACCTCGACCTCCGGGAGGTGGAGCAGGTCTACCTGCCGCTGTCGCGTCTGCTCAGCCTGTACGTCGGCTCGGCCGGCCGGCTGCACCGCGAGCAGGAGGCCTTCCTGCACCGCAGCACGCCGCCGCGCACGCCGTTCGTGATCGGGCTCGCCGGATCGGTCGCGGTGGGCAAGTCCACCACCGCCCGCGTGCTCCAGCAGATGCTCGCCCACTGGCCCGAGCACCCCAACGTCGCGCTGGTCACCACCGACGGCTTCCTCTACCCGAACGCCGAGCTCGAGCGGCGCGGCATCCTCGGCCGCAAGGGGTTCCCGGAGTCCTACGACCGGCGCGCCCTGCTGCGGTTCGTCGTCGACATCAAGTCGGGCCGCGACGAGGTCGAGGCGCCGACCTACTCCCACCTGGTCTACGACGTCGTGCCCGACGAGAAGGTCGTGATCCGGCGTCCGGACATCGTGATCCTCGAGGGCCTGAACGTGCTGCAGCCGGCCCGCGTGCGCGACGACGGCCGCGCCGGCCTGACGCTGAGCGACTTCTTCGACTTCTCCGTCTACGTCGACGCCGGTCGCGACAAGATCCGCGCCTGGTACATCGAGCGGTTCCTGCAGCTGCGGGAGACCGCCTTCCGCGATCCGGAGTCGTACTTCCGCCGCTACGCAGGGCTCTCCGAGGCCGAGGCCGTCGCCGAGGCCGAGCGGATCTGGGACACCGTCAACGGGCCCAACCTGGTGCAGAACATCCTGCCGACCCGGTCCCGCGCGACCCTCGTGCTCCGCAAGGCCCGCGACCACTCGGTGCACTACGTGCGGCTGCGGAAGGTCTGACCGCCGCGCCTATCCCTCGGCGACGAAGCTGGCGTCGATCACCCAGGTGTCGCCTTCCTTGACCAGCTCCAGGCCGGGGCCCAGGTTGTCCTCGCTGTAGACCGCGATCGCGGTCGCGGAGTCGCCGTCGACCTCGACGTCCTTCACGGTGGCGTCGGGAACGGGACTCACGTCGGCCTGCCCCTGGCAGTCGACGAGACCGTCGTCGGCGTTGTCGGAGTACCAGTTCGAGGACAGGTACTTGTCGGAGTACAGCTTCTCGCACTTGGCGGGATCGCCGCTGTGCAGGTGCTCGAGGACGACCTCCTCAACCAGCCGGGCGTCGTCCTCTCCCGGGTCGTCGCTCGCGGCGCCCTCCTCGCCGCCGCCGCACCCGGCAAGCAGCAGTGCTACGGCGACCACACCGATCCCCCCGAGGAGCGGTCGTGGCTGTGTCCTGGTCCTGGCGCTGCCCATGGCGCGGCCCCTTTCGTCGGCGACGTACGCCCGAGCCGCACTGGAAGTTCCCGAAAACTAGACCGTCGGGGCCGCCCTGTCCTCCGAACGCGCGTCAGACCGCGAGCCGCTCCCGCACCACGGCGGCGAGCCGGTCGGCGACGCCGTCGGCCTCCTCGGCGGTGGGGGCCTCGACCATCACCCGCACCAGGGGCTCGGTGCCCGAGGGGCGGAGCAGCACCCGGCCGGTGTCGCCGAGCCGGGCCGCCTCGACGGCGACCGCCTCGGCGAGTCCCGGATCGGTCTCGCAGCGCGACTGGTCGACGCCGGCGACGTTCACCAGCACCTGCGGCAGCCGGGTCACGATCGACGCCAGGTCGCGCAGCGAGCGACCGGTGGCCACCATCTGCTGGAGGACGTGGAGTGCGGTGAGCAGGCCGTCACCGGTGGTGGCGTGGTCGCGCATGATGACGTGGCCGGACTGCTCGCCGCCGAGGTTGTAGCCCCCGGAGCGCATGTCCTCGAGCACGTAGCGGTCGCCGACGGCGGTCTGCCGCACCTCGATGCCGGCCTTGCGCATGGCCTGCACCAGGCCCAGGTTGCTCATCACCGTCGCCACGAGGGTGTCGTGGGCGAGCCGCCCCTGGTCGCGCATCGCCACCGCCAGGATCGCCATCACCTGGTCGCCGTCGACCACGGCGCCGGTGGCGTCGACGGCCAGGCAGCGGTCGGCGTCGCCGTCGACCGCGAAGCCCGCGTGCGCACCCTGGTCGACGACGGCCCGCTGGAGCCGGGCGAGGTCGGTGGAGCCGTAGCCGTCGTTGATGTTGAGGCCGTCGGGCTCGGCGCCGATGGTGACCACCTCGACGCCGGCGGCGGCGAGGGCACGGGGGCCGACCTCGCTCGCGGCACCGTGCGCGCAGTCGAGCACCACCCGCAGCCCGCCCAGGCTGCGGTCGAGGGTGCCGACCAGGTGGCCGGCGTACTCCTCGACGGTGGGGGCATAGGGGCGCACCCGGCCGACGTCGGCGCCGGTGGGGCGCTCCCAGTCCTGGCCGAGGCAGGCCTCGATCTCGCGCTCGACGGAGTCGTCGAGCTTCACGCCGCCACGCGAGAGGAACTTGATGCCGTTGTCGGGCATCGCGTTGTGGGAGGCGCTGATGACGACGCCGACGTCAGCACCGAGGGCGTCGGTGAAGTAGGCGACGCCGGGCGTCGGCAGCACCCGCAGCCGGAGGACGTCGACGCCGGCACCGGCGAGCCCCGCCACGACGGCGTGCTCGAGGAACTGGCCCGAGATCCGGGGGTCGCGGCCGACGACCGCCAGCGGTCGCTGCCGGTCGTAGCCGCCGTGGTCGACGAGCACGCGCGCGGCGGCCGCCCCGAGGCCGAGCGCGAGCTCGGCGGTGAGGGGGCCGTTGGCGAGCCCGCGGACGCCGTCGGTGCCGAAGATGCGCGGCACGCGGGTGGTCAGCGCTTGGAGTACTGAGGCGCCTTGCGGGCCTTCTTGAGGCCGGCCTTCTTGCGCTCGATGACGCGGGCGTCACGCGTGAGCAGCCCGGCCTTCTTCAGCGAGGCGCGGTTGGCGTCGAGGTCGACGGCGTTGAGCGCACGGGCCACGCCGAGGCGCAGTGCGCCGGCCTGACCGGTGATGCCGCCGCCGTGCACGCGGGCGATGACGTCGAAGCGGCCCTCGAGCTGGGTGGCCACGAACGGCTCGTTGGCGACCTGCTGGTGCAGCTTGTTCGGGAAGTAGGAGTCGAGGGCGCGTCCGTTGACGGTCCACTGGCCGGAGCCGGGAACGATGCGGACGCGGGCGACGGCCTGCTTGCGGCGGCCGGTGGCCGCGGCGGGCGCGATGGTCGCGGCGCGGTCGGGCGCGTCGGCCGAGGCGGCGCTCTCGGAGGTGTAGGTGACGCCCTGCTCGTCAGGCGTGAAGGTCTCCTCGACCTCAGCGGTGCTCTCAGTCACGATGCTCTTGGTTCCCTCGTCCGTCGGTGCGGGTGTGTCGGTCGGTCTGCTGGCGGTCGCGCTTACTGCGCGACCTGCTTGATCTCGTGGGCCACGGCGCGCTGGGCGGCGTGCGGGTGGTCGGGGCCGGCGTACACCTTCAGCTTGGTGAGCTGGGCGCGGCTCAGCTTGTTCTTCGGCAGCATGCCCCACACCGCGCGCTCGATGACCTCGCGCGGGTTCTTGACCAGCGCCTCGCCGATCGGGGTCTCGCTGAGGCCGCCCGGGAAGCCGGAGTGGCGGTACAGCTTCTTGGTGACCGCCTTGTCGCCCGCCAGGGCGACCTTCTCCGCGTTGACCACGATGACGAAGTCGCCGACGTCCATGTGCGGGGCGAACATGGGCTTGTGCTTGCCGCGCAGGAGCGTGGCGCACTCGACCGCGAGCCGGCCGAGGACGACGTTCTCGGCGTCGATGACGTGCCAGTCGCGCTGGATGTCAGCGGGCTTGGGGCTGTACGTACGCACGGTGATAGGGCCTTTTCTCAAGATCGGGTGTCGGACGGGCTGGATCGACCCGGCTGGAACGCACGGACGGCAGAAGCCCGGCGGGACCGCACGAGTCTAGGCGGGTGCCGGAGACCGGGTCAAAACCCGCCGACCCCCCGACCGGGCGAGGGTGCCGACCGGTGCCGGCCGTGCCAGCCAGGCCTCCGCAGGGTGCACCTCGTCCCGACGGGGGTGCGCGACGCCGGAGCCGCCCACTAGGTTTGACGCCGTGACTGACTCTCTCACCGTCCGCGACAACCGCACCGGGCAGGAGTTCGAGGTCCCGATCACCGACGGCACCATCAAGGCCGCCGACATCGGGACCATCCGCACCGGGGACGACGACCCCGGCCTGGCGCTGTACGACCCGGGATTCGTGAACACCGCGTCGTGCCGCAGTGCGATCACCTACATCGACGGCGATGCCGGTGTCCTCGAGTACCGCGGCTACCCGATCGAGCAGCTGGCCGAGAAGTCCTCGTTCCTCGAGGTTGCCTACCTCCTGGTGCACGGTGAGCTGCCCACCGAGGACCAGCACAACACCTGGGTGCACGACATCACCTACCACACCTTCGTGCACGAGAACGTCAAGGAGTTCATGCAGGGCTTCCGCTACGACGCGCACCCGATGGGGATGCTGATGGCGTCGGTGGGCGCGCTCTCGACGTTCTACCCGGACGCCACCAACATCAAGGACGCCGAGTCCCGCCACCTCCAGATCGTGCGCATGATCGCCAAGATGCCGACGCTCGGAGCCTGGTCGTTCCGCAACGCGCAGGGCAAGCCGTTCATCTACCCCGACAACGACCTCGGCTACACCGCGAACTTCCTCTCGATGCTGTTCAAGATGAGCGAGCACCGCTACGAGGCCGACGAGCGACTGGTGCGGGCGCTCGACGTCCTGTTCATCCTGCACGCCGACCACGAGCAGAACTGCTCCACCAACGCGGTGCGCTCGGTGGGCTCCTCCCAGGTCGACCCGTACTCGGCGGTGGCCGCCGGCGTCGCCGCCCTCTACGGCCCGCTCCACGGCGGCGCCAACGAGGCGGTGATGCGGATGCTGCGCCGCATCGGCTCGAAGGACAAGATCCCCGACTTCATCAAGGGTGTGAAGGACGGCGACGAGCGGCTGATGGGCTTCGGCCACCGGGTCTACAAGAACTACGACCCGCGGGCCAAGATCATCAAGAAGGCCTGCGACGACGTCTTCGAGGTCACCGGCACCAACCCGCTCCTCGACATCGCGCTCGAGCTGGAGAAGATCGCGCTCGAGGACGAGTACTTCGTCTCGCGCAAGCTCTACCCGAACGTCGACTTCTACTCCGGCCTCATCTACGAGGCCTTCCAGTTCCCGCCCGAGATGTTCACGGTCCTGTTCGCGATCGGCCGCACTCCCGGCTGGCTCGCGCAGTGGCTCGAGCTCGTCCAGGACAAGGAGCAGAAGATCGCCCGGCCCAAGCAGATCTACACCGGTGAGCGGAAGCTCGACTTCGTGCCGGCCAGCGAGCGCTGGGCCTGACGCGTCGTCCCGCCCCGTCGTGACGAGGCGGCGTCCGCTCGCGGCGGCGGGGGTCACCGCCGTCGTGTCCCTGGTGCTGCTCGCGCTGGCGGTGCGGTTCGGCTGGCTCGGCGCCGACGTCGACCGCGGCGCGGAGTTCTGCGAGGCGGCGGCCGGCCGGGTCCGGCAGCCGGTCAACACGCTCAGCAACCTGGGCTTCGTCGTGGCGGGCCTGGCGATCGCGTGGCAGGCCGACCGGATGCCCCGGCTCGGCACGGCCTACGCGTGCCTCGTGGTGCTCCTCGGCCCGGCCAGCATGGCGATGCACGCCACCGAGTCGGCACTGGGCGGGCACCTCGACATGCTCTCCATGTACCTCGTGGCCTCCTTCGCCGTCTCCTACGCCGCGACGCGCCGGTGGCGGCGCGGTCCGGGGTTCACCGCCGGCGTGTTCGCGGCGTGCCTGACCGGTTGCCTGCTGGTCGAGCTGACCGACGCCGAGGTGCCGGTGGTCATGCACCCGGGCAACCTGGCGTTCGGGGTGCTCCTGGTCGCAGCACTGGTGCTGGAGCGGAGCGTGGTGGCGCACGGCCGCACGACGCTCGACCGGCGCTGGATCCTGGCGGCCGTCGCCGCGCTGGCCCTGGCGTTCGCGGTGTGGAACACGGCGAAGAACAGCTCCCCGCTCTGCTGGCCGGACTCGCTCTACCAGGGGCACGGCGTCTGGCACCTGCTGTGCGCGGTCTCGACGTACTGCCTGTTCCGCTTCTACGCGAGCGAGCGCCCGGCTGAGCGACTCATCACTGCGTCGTAGAGGGCTCTCAGCGGGTGCACAGGGACGCGACGGATCGTCGGGGGCATGACCGACACCCAGACCTTCGACCCGCCGCTCCCGCCGCCGCCGCTGCCGGTCTGGACGACGCCGCCCCCGCCACGCCGCGGCCGGTTCGCCGCGACCGTGCTGGCCGGTGCGCTGGTGCTCGGCGGCGGGGCGGGGGTGGGCGGCGCGGCCGCCTACGGCGCGTTGACCGATGACGACGGGGCGGGCACGTCACCGGCGAGCGCCGCCCCCCTCGTCAGCCCGGTGGCGGCGAGCGGCGACGACTCCCCCGCCGCCGAGGGCACCGTCGAACAGGTGGCGAGCGCCGTGCTCCCCTCGGTGGTGAAGCTCGAGGTGAGCGGCGCGCAGGAGTCCGGCTCGGGCTCCGGGGTCATCCTCAGCTCCGACGGCGAGATCCTCACCAACAACCATGTGGCCGAGGTGGCGGCCGACGGGGGCCAGATCACCGTCGACTTCGACGACGGCACCCAGGCTCCGGCCGAGATCATCGGCACCGACCCGCTCACCGACACCGCGCTGGTCAAGGCGCAGGGGGTCTCGGACCTCACGCCGGCCACGCTCGGTCAGTCCGACGACGTCGCCGTCGGCGAGCCGGTGGTGGCGATCGGGTCGCCGTTCGGTCTCGACGCCACCGTCACCAGCGGCATCGTGAGCGCGCTGAACCGGCCCGTCGACGTCGGGGCGGACGGAAACGGGAACACGACGGCGTACCCGGCGATCCAGACCGACGCCGCCATCAACCCCGGCAACAGCGGCGGCCCGCTCGTGAACCTCCAGGGCCAGGTGATCGGCCTCAACGCCTCGATCCGGTCGACGGGCGGCGGGTCGGGCGAGTCCGGCTCGATCGGGCTCGGGTTCGCGATCCCGATCGACGAGATCCTGCCCGTCGTCGAGCAGATGCGGGCCGGCGAGACCCCCACCCACGCCCGGATCGGCGTCTCGGTGGGCGACGACGACGCCGGCGCCCGGGTCTCCGAGGTCTCCGACGGCTCCGCCGGCGCCGACGCGGGTCTGCGCGCCGGCGACGTCATCACCAAGGTCGACGACACCAGGATCGAGACCGGCGACGCACTCGTGGCCACCGTCCGCGCCTACCGCCCCGGCGACCACGTGACGATCACCTACCTGCGCAACGGCACCGAGGCCACCACCGACCTCACCCTCGGCTCCGACAACACCTGACCCGTCACAAATGCGCTGACCCGTCACTTGTACAAGTGACGGGTCAGCGCATTACTGACGGGTCGGCGCATTACTGACGGGTCAGCGGGTGCCCCAGGCGTAGGTCTGCTTGGCGAGTCGCAGGTAGGTGAGGGTCTGGGTGGCGGCGACGCCGGGGACGGCGCGGATCCGGCGCGACAGCAGGTCGAGCAGCTCGTCGTCGTCGCTGGTGAGCACCTCGCAGAGGATGTCGAAGCCGCCGGCGACGAGGACGAGGTAGGTGACCTCCTCCATGGCCGCCAGCACCTCGGCCACCGGCTCGAGCGCACCCTGCACCGAGATCGCCACCATCGCCTGACGGCGGAAGCCGAGCTGGAGCGGGTCGGTGACCGCCACGATCTGCATGACGCCGTCCGCCATCAGCTTGTTCACGCGCTGCCGGACCGCCGCCTCGGAGAGCCCGACCTGCTGGCTGATCGCCGCGTACGACATCCGGCCGTCGGACTGGAGGAGCTCGATGATCCGCCTGCCGACGTCGTCGATCGCGTGCTCGACCACGTCAGAGATGGTCGGCGGCGCGAGTCAGGACGTCGCGCAGGATCGACTCGATCTCGTCGAAGACCGCCTGGTCGGCCACCAGCGGCGGCGCGAGCTGGACGACGGGGTCGCCGCGGTCGTCGGCGCGGCAGTAGAGACCGGCCTCGAACAGGGCGCCGGACAGGAAGCCGCGGAGCAGCCGCTCGGACTCACCGGCGTCGAAGGTCTCCTTGGTGCTCTTGTCCTTGACGAGCTCGATCCCGTAGAAGAACCCGTCGCCGCGGACGTCGCCCACCAGCGGCAGGTCGAGCAGCTTCTCGAGCGTGCCACGGAAGGCGCCCTCGCGCTCACGGACCCCTTCGTTGAGCCGTTCCTTCTCGAAGATGTCGAGGTTCGCCAGCGCCACAGCGGTGGAGACCGGGTGGCCGCCGAAGGTGTAGCCGTGCATGAACGTGGTGTCGCCAGCAGCGAACGGCTCGAAGAGCCGGTCGGTGGCGATCATCGCGCCGAGCGGCGAGTAGCCCGAGGTCAGGCCCTTCGCGCAGGTGATGATGTCGGGCTGGTAGCCGTAGCGCTCGGCGCCGAACATCGCGCCGAGCCGACCGAAGGCGCAGATCACCTCGTCGGAGACGAGCAGGACGTCGTACTCGTCGCAGATCTCGCGGACCCGCTGGAAGTAGCCCGGAGGCGGCGGGAAGCAGCCGCCGGCGTTCTGGACCGGCTCGAGGAACACCGCGGCCACGGTGTCGGGGCCCTCGAACTCGATCGCCTCGGCGATCCGGTCGGCGGCCCAGCGGCCGAAGGCCTCCTCGCTGCCGGGTGCGTCCATGCCCTCGGGGGCGCGGTAGTGGTTGGTGTTGGGGACCCGGAACGCGCTGGGAACCAGCGGCTCGAACGGCTCCTTCATGGCCGGGATCCCGGTCAGCGACAGGGCTCCGTGCGGCGTGCCGTGGTAGGCGACGGCGCGGCTGATCACCTTGTGCTTGCCGGGCCGACCGGTGAGCTTGAAGTACTGCTTGGCCAGCTTCCACGCCGTCTCGACCGCCTCCCCGCCACCGGTGGTGAAGAAGACCCGGTTGAGGTCGCCGGGCGCGTAGCCGGCGATCCGCTCGGCGAGCTCGACGGCGCCGGGGTGCGCGTAGGACCACAGCGGGAAGAACGCCAGCTTCTCGGCCTGCTTCGCGGCGGCCTCGGCGAGCTCGGCGCGCCCGTGCCCGGCCTGGACGACGAACAGCCCGGCCAGGCCGTCGAGGTAGCGGCGCCCCTCGCTGTCGTAGATGTAGCAGCCCTCGCCGCGCTCGATCACCGGCACCGCGTGGTCGGCGTAGCTGGAGTGGCGGGTGAAGTGCATCCACAGGTGGTCGCGGGCAGCCCGCTGCAGGTCGGTCATGGGGGTACCTCCGAGGTTCGGTCGGTCAGTGCGGCGCCGGCACGCAGAGCACCGGCCGCTTGGAGAGGTGCAGGAGCTTGTGCGAGGTGGAGCCGAGGATCGCGCCACGCAGCGGGGTCTCACCCCACGTTCCCACCACGATCACGGTGGCGTCGTGCCGCTCGGCCGCGCTCAGCAGTGCGTCGACGGGCTTGGCGTCGACCTGCTCGACGAGGGCCTCGACGCCCGCGCCCTCGGCCTCGGCCAACGCGTGCGCCAAGACGGTGCGACCAGCCTCCCGGAGGGCCTCGGAGTGGGAGCGGAACTCCTCCCCCACCCCGCCCGGCGGCGTGCTGCCGTAGACGAGCACCAGCGGCTCGGCGTACCGGCGGGCCACGTCGATGGCGACGGTCAGCGCGTGTCGCGCGCCGGGCGACTCGTCGTATCCGAGGACCACGCTCATGCCGAGACCTCCCGCTCCGTCGCGACACCGGGTCGCTCCTGCCAGTACCGGGAGTCCTGGGCACGCCAGACGAACATGACGACGACGCCGAGCACCGCGATGCCGGCTCCGATCACCAGCGGCGGTCCGACGCCGAACCAGGTCTGGCCGCTGTAGGAGTTGGCCGGGTCGGACATGTCGATGATCGACTCCACCAGCAGCCACAGCAGGAGCAGACCGCCGATGACCGGCCCGACGCCGATGAGGAGCAGGCTCTTGATCGACCGGGTGAGCTGGCGGCGGAAGTAGATGGCGCAGGCGATGCCGGTGAGCGCGTAGTAGAACGAGATGAGCAGCGACAGCGCGGTCAGTGAGTCGAACAGCGCGTTCTCGCTCAGCGTGGACACCACGAGGTACCACGCGATGGCGATGGCGGCGACGGTCCAGGTGGAGACGTCCGGGGTGCGGAACCGCGGGTGGATGTGGGCGAGCTTGTGGGGCAGCGCGTGCCTCCTCGCCATGCTGAGACCGGTCCGCGAGGCGGGGATGATCGTCGTCTGGGTGGAGGCGATGGCCGAGGTGGCGACGGCGAGGTAGACCACCCAGTCCCAGCCGTTCATCACCTCGGTGGAGAGCAGCGCGAAGATGTACTCCTCCTCGTCGCTGTTGTCGGCCAGGAAGCTGGGGCCGGCGTAGGCCACGACGGCGTACGCGACGGCGATGTAGGTGCCGAGCAGCACGACGGTCGACACGATGCCGGCGCGGCCGGGCGCACTCGCGGAGTCGGTGGTCTCCTCGGTCAGGTTGACCGCCGACTCCCACCCCCAGTAGGCGAACACCCCCAGCAGGAGACCGCCGGTGAGCGCTGCGCCGCCCTCGCCCGAACGGGTTGAGCCAGCTCAGCGAGGGCGTGGTCGAGGCGAGGCTCGAGGAGTCGTTCGCCACCCGTACCAGTGCGACGACGGCAAAGGCGACGAGCGCCAGCACCTGGGCCACGATCAGCGCGTTCTGGAGCTTGGCCGACACCTCGGTGCCCCACACGCACACCGCCGTCATCACCAAGATGAGCAGCACGGTGAGGAGACGCACGAGCCAGACGGTCTCGGCGGCCGAGTCGAGACCGAGGGCGAACATCGAGAAGTAGACGCCCACCTCGGCGAGCGAGCCGATGACGAGAACGCCGGTCATCGCGATCGCCCAGCCGCCGAACCACCCGAACCACGGCCCCATCGCCCGGGTGACCCAGGAGAACGTCGTGCCGCAGTCCTGGTCGACGGAGTTGAGGTAGTAGAACGCCGACGCGATCAGCAGCATCGGCACGAAGCTGGCGAGCAGCACCCCGGGGGCGTAGACCCCGACGAGGAGCACGATCGGTGCGATCACGGCGGCCAGCGAGTACGCCGGCGAGGTGGACGCCAGCCCGATCACCAGGGCGTCGAAGAAGCCGATCGCGCCCGGCTTCAGTCCGACGTCGGAACTCTCCCTCGCGCTCTCGGCGCCGGGTTCGAGCGTGGCCATGGTGCCTCCTCGCAGTCCGCTGATCGCCCGACATTCCACCGCGTTCCGTTGTTGTTGGCAAGGGATACGACTAATTCCGAAGGTGCGAGACTCGTACACCTGTTGAATCCGTCTCGACATGGCTATCGTCGGTCACCCCGAGCGAGGAGGCGCATGTCCACCACCGAGTTCCGCAACGTCGTCGGCGGCGAACTGGTCCCGTCCGCGTCGGGCGAGACCTACGACGTCATCGACCCCACCACCGGGGAGGTCTACGCGACCGCCCCCCTGTCCGGCACCGAGGATCTCGACCGGGCCTATGCCGCGGCCGCGGACGCCTTCGAGGACTGGGGCTACGCCACGCCCCAGGACCGCTCGAACGCGCTGCTCCGGATCGCGACCGCCATCGAGTCCCGCGAGGACGAGATCAACGAGGTCGAGTGCCGCGACACCGGCAAGCCGCTGCACCTCACCAAGTCCGAGGAGATGCCCTACGCCTCGGACCACTTCCGCTACTTCGCCGGCGCCGCCCGGATCCTGCAGGGCGCCTCGGCGGGTGAGTACATGGCCGACCACACCTCGTGGGTGCGCCGGGAGCCGATCGGCGTGGTCGGCCAGGTGACGCCGTGGAACTACCCGCTGCTGATGATGATCTGGAAGATCGCACCGGCGCTGGCGGCGGGCAACACCGTCGTCCTCAAACCGTCCGACACCACGCCGGCGTCGTCCACGCTGCTCGCCGAGCTGGCCCAGGAGTTCCTGCCGCCGGGCGTGCTCAACGTCGTGTGCGGCGACCGCGACACCGGACGGGCGCTGGTGTCGCACCCGACGCCGCAGATGGTGGCGATCACCGGCTCGGTGCGCGCCGGGATGGAGGTCGCGGAGGCGGCGTCGTCCGACCTCAAGCGGGTGCACCTCGAGCTGGGCGGCAAGGCGCCGGTGATCGTGTTCGACGACGCCGACATCGCGGCGGCCGCCGAGGGCATCGCGGGGGCCGGGCTGTTCAACGCCGGCCAGGACTGCACCGCCGCCACCCGGGTGCTGGCCGGACCCGGCATCCACGACGAGTTCGTGGCGGCACTGGCCGAGGCGGCGCAGGGCATGCCCACCGGCCCGCCCGACAGCGAGGACACCTACTACGGCCCCCTCAACAGCGCCGCACAGCTCGAGCGGGTCTCGGGGATGCTCGACCGGCTGCCCGACCACGCCTCCGTCGACACCGGCGGCACGCGGAAGGGGACTGCTGGGTACTACTACGAGCCCACCGTCGTCTCCGGGCTGCGGCAGGACGACGAGCAGGTGCAGCAGGAGATCTTCGGGCCGGTGATGACCGTGCAGCGGTTCAGCGACGAGGCCGAGGCGCTGCGCTGGGCCAACGACGTCGAGTACGGGCTCGCCTCCAGCGTGTGGACCAAGGACCACGCGCGGGCGCTGCGGGTCTCGCGCCGGCTCGACTTCGGGGCGGTGTGGATCAACACCCACATCCCGTTCGTCTCGGAGATGCCGCACGGCGGCTTCAAGCACTCGGGGTACGGCAAGGACCTGTCGATGTACGGGTTCGAGGACTACACGCGCATCAAGCACGTGATGTCGTTCATCGGTGGTTGAGGTGGCGCGAGGTACGAGAGCCCTCGAAACCCCTGGAGCGGAGAGGCCGGCACACGCATGAGGATCCTGCTGATCGGCGCCGGCGGGGTCGGCGGCGCGTTCACCGCCATCGCCGCGCGGCGCTCCTTCTACGAGACGATCGTGGTCGCCGACTACGACGTCGCCAAGGCCGAGCGGGCCGCCGCCGTCGACGAGCGGTTCGTGGCGGCGCAGGTCGACGCCTCGGCCACCGACTCGGTCACGGCACTGTGCCGCGAGCACGGCATCACCCACGTGATGAACGCCGTCGACCCGGTGTTCAACATGCCGATCTTCGAGGGCGCGCTCGAGGCCGGCTGCGACTACCTCGACATGGCGATGTCGCTGTCGAAGCCGCACCCCACCGCGCCGTACGAGAAGTGTGGTGTGAAGCTCGGCGACGAGCAGTTCGCCCAGGCGTCGGAGTGGAAGGCCGCCGAACGGCTCGCGCTGGTCGGCATCGGCGTGGAGCCGGGCCTGTCCGACGTCTTCGCGCGCTACGCGGCCGACGAGCTGTTCTCCGAGATCGACGAGCTCGGCACCCGCGACGGCGCCAACCTCGTCGTCACCGACGACGACGGCAACGAGATCTTCGCGCCGTCCTTCTCGATGTGGACCACGATCGAGGAGTGCCTCAACCCGCCGGTGATCTGGCAGAACGGCGACTGGCACACCACACCGCCGTTCAGCGAGCCGGAGGTCTTCGACTTCCCCGAGGGCATCGGGCCGGTCGAGTGCGTGAACGTCGAGCACGAGGAGGTGCTCCTCATGCCGCGGTGGGTCACGTGCAAGCGCGCCACCTTCAAGTACGGCCTCGGCGAGGAGTTCATCAACATCCTCCGGGTGCTGCACACCCTCGGCCTCGACCGCACCGAGACGGTGACGGTGAAGGGCGTCGAGGTGAGCCCGCGCGACGTCGTCGCCGCCGTGCTGCCCGACCCCGCCACGGTGGGGCCGCGGATGACCGGCAAGACCTGCGCCGGCCTGTGGGTGACGGGGAAGGGCAAGGACGGTCAGGACCGGTCCACCTACCTCTACCACGTGGTCGACAACGAGTGGACGATGCGCGAGTACGGCCACCAGTGCGTGGTGTGGCAGACCGCCGTCAACCCCGTCGTGGCGCTCGAGCTGCTCGCCACCGGCTCCTGGTCGGGCGCCGGGGTGCTCGGACCGGAGGCGTTCCCCGCCCAGCCGTTCCTCGACCTGCTCACTGAGTACGGCGCGCCGTGGGGGATGCAGGAGGTCTCGTGACCACGGTGTCGACGGCGCCCGAGCAGGTTCGCCGGCTCGTCACGGAGGTGCCCGGTCCGCGCAGCCGGGAGTGGCACGCCCGCCGCCTGGCCGCGGTGGCGGGCGGCGTGGGGTCGGTGCTGCCCGTCTACGTCGTCGAGGCGGGCGGCGGCGTGCTGGTCGACGCCGACGGCAACTCCTTCATCGACCTCGCCAGTGGCATCGCGGTCACCGGCGTGGGCAACAGCGCGCCGCGGGTGGTGGAGCGCGTCACCGCCCAGGCGGCCGCGTTCACCCACACCTGCTTCATGGTGGCGCCCTACGCCGGCTACGTGGAGGTCTGCGAGGCCCTCGCCGAGCTCACACCGGGCGACCACACGAAGAAGGCCGCGCTGTTCAACTCCGGCGCCGAGGCGGTGGAGAACGCCGTCAAGATCGCGCGGGTCCACACCGGCCGTGATGCCGTCGTCGTCTTCGACCACGCCTACCACGGCCGCACCAACCTCACGATGGCGATGACGGCGAAGAACATGCCGTACAAGCAGGGCTTCGGGCCGTTCGCGGGCGAGGTGTACCGGGCGCCGATGTCCTACCCGTTCCGTGAGCCCGCGCCGATCACCGGCGAGGACGCCGCGGCCCGGGCGCTCGCGACGGTGGAGGCTCAGGTGGGCGCGTCCAACGTGGCGTGCCTGGTGATCGAGCCGATCCTCGGTGAGGGCGGCTTCGTGGTGCCCGCGCCCGGCTTCCTCCCGGCGCTCGCGGAGTGGTGCCGCGCCCATGGCGTCGTCCTCGTCGCCGACGAGATCCAGACCGGCATGTGCCGGACGGGTGCCTGGTTCGCCTGCGACCACGAGGGCGTCGTCCCGGACCTCGTCACGGTCGCCAAGGGCGTCGCCGGAGGTCTTCCGCTGGCCGCGGTCGTGGGTCGTGCCGAGATGATGGACGCGGTGCACGGCGGCGGCCTCGGTGGCACGTACGGCGGCAACCCGCTCGCCTGCGCCGCGGCGCTCGGGGCGATCGAGACCATGCGCGAGGAGGACCTCGCCGGCCGGGCCCGCGCCATCGAGGACGCGATGGTGCCTCGGTTGAGGGCGATCGCGGAGCGCACCGGCGTCATCGGCGAGGTACGCGGGCGCGGCGCGATGCTCGCCGTCGAGGTCGTGCGGCCGGGCACCACCGAGCCGGACGCCGCCCTCACCGCCCGCCTCAACACCGCCTGCCACCAGGCCGGCCTGCTCACCCTCACCTGCGGCACGTTCGGCAACGTCTTCCGCTTCCTCCCGCCGCTGGTGATGCCCGACCACCTGCTCGCCGAGGCACTCGACGTCCTCGACGGGGTGTTCGACTCGGCCACCTGACGCCGGTCGAGCGGTGACCTAGTGAGGTTCTGAGCGCCGGAAAGCCTCACCACCTCACCGCCGACCAGTGGCGACCTCGGCGAGCGGTGACCTCGTGAGGTTCAGAGCCTCGGAGAGCCTCACTAGCTCACCGCTGGCCGGGGTCGCCTGACGTCGTCAGGTGAGGCGCTTCTGGAACTCGCCCATCCGCGCGACGGCACGGAAGCCGAGCCGCTCGTTGACGCCGATCATGTGGGAGTTGACCTCGGCGTTCCAGGTGACGAGGCGGTGGACGTCGTCGCGCTCGCGCTGGACCAGCCGCAGGTTGGCGGCCTTGACGGCGAGCCCGAGGCGGTGGCCGCGCGCGTCGCGGCGCACCAGCGTGCCCCACTGGAAGGCGGTGCCCGGGTCGTGGACGGTGGTGCCGATGTCGCTGTAGGCCACCACCTCGCCCCCGGCGTCGACGGCGACGGTGTGGTAGACCGTGCGGCCCTGCCGCTCCAGCAGCCCCTCGTCGGCACGGAGGGCGTCGACGTCGGCCGCCTCCGGCTCGACCTCCTTCTCGCCCATCGGGGCCTCGGTCATCAGCGAGGCCCACAGCTCCACCCAGCTCGCGGCGAGGTCGTCGGGCACCCGGTCGACGAAGGTGCGCAGCTCGTACCCCTCGTGGTGCGGCGCCGCCTCGGCGGCCGAACGGGCCAGCAGGGCATCGTCGACGGGGAGCCGCAGCTCGCGCTGCACGTCGCCCAGGGCGAGCTGGAAGCCGTGCACCCGAGCGAACTCGACGGCCGGCCAGCCCGTGCCGTCGGCTCCCAGGTCGTACGGCCACCCCGCGTCGGCACCGATGATGCGGCGTCCCCGGGCGCGCGCCTCGTCCTCCACCCGGCGGA
>CAWJTG010000008.1:0-83696 GCA_963845795.1 uncultured Actinomycetota bacterium
GCCGCCGTCCGACCCGGCGACCCGGGCGATCGACCCGGCGCCGACCGACCCCAGCGAGTACGTCGAGTACGGCGACACCGGAGCGCAGCCCGACCTGCTGCCGGGCGGCGGCGCGGCGCGTCGCGACGTCGCGGTTCCAACTCCGGGTCGCCGCCGACGGGTGCCGGGTGCGCCGCGACGGCGGGCGCGGGCCGGACGGCCTCGCCTGGATGCGACAGCTCGCGGACCGGCACGGTCACCGACCCCCGGGGCAGCCGCACCGTGTTCCTCCCTCGTCTCACCGGCACCGGCGTGGTGTCGCTGGTGCTGCTCGAGGCGACCGCGCGCGGCAGGATCGTGCAGCAGGTGAGCAACACGGTCCGGGTGCGGTGCCGCTGAGCCGGTGTCACGAGCCGCTGTCGGTGGGGTCGGGCAGGCTGGGGTGATGGTGGCCACCGGTGTCGTGTTCCGTCCGCAGCCTGCCGCCCGAGGGGCTGCGGGCGGTCGCCCTCGCCGCGGCGGACGCCTCGGTCGTCGACGAGCTGTGGCTGTGGGAGGACTGCTTTCTCGAGGGCGGCCTCGCCACCGCCGCCGCTCGCCCTGGCCTGGTCGGGCCGGGTGCGGGTCGGCATCGGGCTGCTGCCGGTGCCGCTGCGCAACCTCGCGCTCACCGCGATGGAGGTCGCCACGCTCGCCCGGCTCTTCCCCGGCCGCTGCTGGCGACCACGGGCCACGGCGTCCTCGACTGGATGGGCCAGGTCGGCGCCCGCGCGGCGTCGCCGCTCACGCTGCTGCGCGAGCACACCACCGCGCTGCGGCGGCTGCTCGCCGGCGAGCGGGTCGACGTCGACGGCATCTACGTGCGGCTCGACGGCGTCGCCCTCGACTGGCCGCCGCCGCCGCCGCCGCTGCTCCTCGTGGGTGCCCGCGGTCCGAAGACACTGCGGCTGGCCGGCGAGGTCGCCGACGGCGTCCTCCTCGACTCGGTCACCGACCCCGACACCGTGCGCCGCGGTCGCGAGGCGGCGCAGGAGGGCCGCGATGCCGTGGGACGACCCGGCGCGGTACAGGTGACTGCCTACACCGAGATCGCCGTCGGCGACGTCTCGCCGGACGCCGTGGCCGACCGGGTGGGCCTGCTCGCCGAAGCCGGGGCCGACGTCGTCGTGCTCCAGTCCGACGCGGAGCGGCCCGACCCGCGGCCGCTGCTCGACGCCCTGGGAAGGGGGTAACGGACCGCTCGGAACGGACTACTCTCGCAACATGACGTCGCAGACACCCGACGGCTCCGCGGCCGGCGGCCCGCTGGTCGACGGGCCTCACGACCCCGAGCACGACCCGACCGCCTCCTACGCGCTCGACCGGGGCTACGTGGCCGGTCTGACCGACCGCCTCGTGGCCTCCACCGGTCGCACGGCGCCGGTGTCGACCCCGCTGACCGGGGCGCCGTTGGCGCACGTCCCGCAGTCGAGCGAGGACGACGTCGCCGAGGCGTTCCGCCGGGCCCGGCGGGCCCAGGCCTCGTGGGCCCGGGTGCCGGTGGCCGAGCGCGCGCGGCTGCTGCTGCGGCTGCACGACCTCGTGCTCGACCGGCAGGACGAGATCATCGACCTGGTCTGCTGGGAGTCCGGCAAGGCCCGCAAGCACGCCTTCGAGGAGCCGCTGCACGTCGCGCTCACCGCCCGCTACTACGGCCGCACGGCCGAGCGGCACCTCCGCAGCCGGCGGGTGCCGGGCCTCGTGCCGGGCCTCACCCGGGTCGAGGTCAACCAGGTGCCGAAGGGCGTCGTCGGGATCATCGCCCCCTGGAACTACCCGTTCGACCTGGCGCTCATCGACGGCCTCCCGGCGCTGCTGGCCGGCAACGCCGTCGTGATCAAGCCCGACGCCCAGTCCATGCTCACCGCCCTGCTCGGTGCCCGGCTGCTCGACGAGGCCGGGCTCCCGGCCGACCTCTGGCAGGTCGTGGGCGGACCCGGCGCCGAGATCGGAGCGGCGATCATCGAGGCGGCCGACTTCGTCTGCTTCACCGGCTCGACGGCCACCGGCAGGCACGTGGCCCGGCAGTGCGCCGACCGGCTCATCGGGTGCTCGCTCGAGCTCGGCGGCAAGAACCCGCTGCTGGTGCTGCGCGACGCCGATCTCGAGCGCTCCGCCGAGGGTGCGGTCCGCGCCTCCTTCTCCAGCGCGGGCCAGCTCTGCGTGTCGACCGAGCGGCTGTTCGTGGCCGACCAGGTCTACGACCGGTTCGTGCAGCGGTTCGTGGCCCGCATCGAGGCGATGACCCTCGGTGCGAGCCTGGAGTGGGGCAACGACATGGGGTCGCTGGTCTCGCAGGCGCAGCTCGACACGGTCGTCCGCCACGTCGACGACGCCGTCGACCGAGGGGCGCGCGTCCTCACCGGCGGCCGGCACCGGCCCGACCTGGGCCCCTACGTCTACGAGCCCACCGTGCTCGAGGGCGTCACCCCGGCCATGGCGTGCTTCGCCGACGAGACCTTCGGCCCCGTGGTCTCGCTCTACCGCTTCCACGACGAGGCGGACGCCGTCGCGCGGGCCAACGCCGGGCCCTACGGCCTCAACGCCTCGGTGTGGACCCGCGACACCGCCCGCGGCCGGGCGATCGCGCGGTACCTGCGGTGCGGCACGGTGAACGTCAACGAGGGCTACGGCGCGGCCTTCGGCAGCCTCGACTCGCCGATGGGCGGCATGCGGCAGTCCGGCTCCGGCCGCCGTCAGGGCGCGGAGGGCATCCTCCGCTACACCGAGGCCCAGGCCGTCGCCACCCAGCGCTTGATGCCGCTGGCGCCCGTGCTCGGGATGTCCGACCAGACCTACGCGAAGGTGATGACCGCCTCGCTCCGCCTCATGCACAAGCTCGGGAGGGCCTGAGTGTCTGACTTCGACTTCGACGTCCTCGTCGTCGGTTCCGGCTTCGGTGGCTCGGTCACCGCGCTCCGCCTCACCGAGAAGGGCTACCGCGTCGGCGTGCTCGAGGCCGGTGCCCGGTTCGAGGACGACGACTTCTCCACCGGCACCCTCGACCTCACCCGCTACCTGTGGGCGCCGGCGCTCGGGTGCTACGGCATCCAGCGCATCGACGCGGTCCGCGACACCATGATCGTGGCGGGCGCGGGGGTGGGCGGCGGGTCGCTGGTGTACGCGAACACGCTCTACGAGCCGCTGCCGGCGTTCTTCAACGACCCGCAGTGGGCCCACATCACCGACTGGCGCGCCGAGCTCGCGCCCTACTACGACCAGGCGAAGCGGATGCTCGGCGTCGTCGACAACCCGGTACGCACGCCGTCCGACGAGGTCATGGAGAAGGTGGCCACCGACATGGGCGTGGCCGACACCTTCCACCCGACGCCGGTCGGCGTGTTCTTCGGCGGCCCCGGCGCGAAGCCGGGCGAGGAGGTGCCCGACCCGTACTTCGGTGGCGAGGGGCCGGCTCGCAACGCCTGCCTCAACTGCGGCGAGTGCATGTCGGGCTGCCGCCACAACGCGAAGAACACGCTGGTCAAGAACTACCTCTACCTGGCCGAGAAGAACGGCGCCACGGTGCTGCCGCTCACCACCGTCACCCGGCTGAGCGAGCGCGACGGCGGCGGCTACGACGTCGACGTCAAGTACACCAAGGCCCGACGCCGCACGGCGCGCTCCACCCGCACCCTCACCGCCGAGCACGTGGTGCTCGCCGCGGCTGCGCTCGGCACCGGCAAGCTGCTGCACCGCATGAAGGACGAGGGTCACCTGCCGCGCCTCTCCGACCGGCTCGGCCACCTCTCCCGCACCAACTCGGAGTCGATCCTCGGGGCCATCGCACCCAAGGACGACCCCACCGACTACACCTACGGCGTCGCCATCACCTCCAGCTTCCATCCCGACGACGACACCCACATCGAACCGGTGCGCTACGGCAAGGGCCACAACACGATGGCCATGCTGCAGACCGTGCTCACCGACGGCGACGGGCCGGCGCCGCGCTGGCGCACCTGGCTCAAGGAGCTGTGGACCCAGCGCGCGAACGTGCGCGACCTCTACGACTTCGCGCACTGGTCCGAGCGCACGGTGATCGCGCTGGTGATGCAGAGCCTCGACAACTCGATCACCACCTACGGCAAGCGCGGCCGGTTCACCCGGGTGTGGCGGATGACGTCGAAGCAGGGCCACGGCGCTCCGAACCCGACCTGGATCCCGGCCGCCAACGACGCCGTCCGCCGGATCGCCGACGCCCTCGGCGGCACCGCCGGCGGCAACATCGGCGAGCCGTTCAACATGCCGCTCACCGCCCACTTCATCGGCGGCTGCGCGATCGGCGACTCGACCGAGTCCGGCGTGGTCGACCCCTACCAGCGGGTCTACGGCCACCCCGGCCTGCACGTCGCCGACGGCTCGGCGATCACCGCGAACCTCGGGGTCAACCCCTCGCTGACGATCACCGCGCAGGCGGAGCGCGCGATGTCGTTCTGGCCCAACAAGGGCGAGCCCGACCCGCGACCCGGTCTCGACGACGCCTACCGCCGCATCGACCCGGTCGCGCCCGCGGCGCCCGCCGTCCCGCACGCCGCCCCGGGGGCGCTGCGGCTGCCCATCGTGGGCGTGTCCTGAGCCGGACCGGCCCAGGTGGTCCAGACCTGAGACGACTCCTCAGGAATTTCCGGGACTCGCCGTAACCCGCTGCCGGAGGGGTCGTTGAGCCCTACGAACCCGGCACGCAACACTCCCTCCGAAGTACCGCCGGGTTCTCGTCCAGCCACGTCAGGCGCGCCGGACGCACGAAGCCCCGCCACCTCCCTCCCTCCCCGGCGGGGCTTCGTCGTGTCGCGCGCGCGCGGAATTCACCGGCCGGCCGGTGAATTCCGCGGTCCCGGGCCCGAAATCGACCCGAAACCGCGGAGTTCTCCGGCCCAGTCCGCGGTGGTGGTGGGGCGAGCCGGGGCGGGGTCGGGGCGTCGGTAGGCTCCCGGCATGACGGCGCCCGCGAGTCACGTCGAGCACGACCTGGTCCTGGTGGTCGACTTCGGCGCCCAGTACGCGCAGCTGATCGCGCGGCGCGTGCGCGAGGCCCGCGTCTACTCCGAGATCGTCCCGCACCACGTGGCGGCGGACGAGATCCGCAGGCGGAGGCCGAAGGCGGTGGTGCTCTCCGGCGGCCCGTCCTCGGTGTACGCCGACGACGCCCCCGGCCTCGACCCGGCCGTCCTCGAGGCCGGCGTGCCGGTCTTCGGCATGTGCTACGGGTTCCAGCTGATGGCGCAGGGTCTCGGCGGCTCGGTCGCGGCCACCGGCGTGCGCGAGTACGGCCGAACCGCCGTCGAGGTCACCGGTCACGGCACCCTGCTCGCCGACGTCCCCGCTCGGCACACCGTGTGGATGTCGCACGGCGACTCCGTCGTCGAGGCCCCGCCCGGTTTCGACGTCCTCGCCGCCACCGAGGGCACGCCCGTGGCCGCGTTCGAGGACCTCGACCGCCGGATGGCGGGGGTGCAGTGGCACCCCGAGGTGCTCCACACCGAGCACGGCCAGCAGGTGCTCGAGCACTTCCTGCACCGGATCGCCGGCTGCCGGCCCACCTGGACGATGGTCAACATCGTCGAGGAGCAGGTCGAGGCGATCCGCTCCCAGATCGGCGACCGCGGCCAGGCGATCTGCGGGCTCTCCGGCGGCGTCGACTCCGCCGTCGCGGCCGCCCTCGTGCAGCGCGCCATCGGCGACCGCCTCACCTGCGTCTACGTCGACCACGGGCTGATGCGCCGCGGTGAGACCGAGCAGGTCGAGCGCGACTTCGTGGCCGCCACCGGCGTCGACCTCAAGGTCGTCGACGCCGAGAAGCAGTTCCTGGAGGCGCTGGCCGGCGTCAGCGACCCCGAGGACAAGCGGAAGGTGATCGGCCGGGAGTTCATCCGGGTCTTCGAGGCGGCCGAGCGCGACGTGCTCGCCGACGCCGTCACCGGCGAGGACGCCGACAAGGTCGCGTTCCTGGTGCAGGGCACGCTCTACCCCGACGTCGTGGAGTCGGGCGGGGGAGCCGGCACCTCCAACATCAAGTCCCACCACAACGTCGGTGGCCTGCCCGACGACCTCGAGTTCGAGCTGGTCGAGCCGTTGCGCACCCTGTTCAAGGACGAGGTGCGGCTGGTCGGTGAGCAGCTGGGCCTGCCGCCGGAGATCGTCTGGCGCCAGCCGTTCCCCGGTCCCGGGCTCGGCATCCGCATCATCGGCGAGGTCACCCGCGAGCGGCTCGACATCCTCCGCGAGGCCGACGCCATCGCCCGCGAGGAGCTCACCCACGCCGGCCTCGACCGTGACGTCTGGCAGATGCCGGTGGTGCTCCTGGCCGACGTCCGCTCGGTCGGCGTGCAGGGCGACGGCCGCACCTACGGGCACCCGGTCGTGCTGCGTCCGGTCACCAGCGAGGACGCGATGACCGCCGACTGGGCCCGGCTGCCCTACGACCTGCTGGAGCGGATCTCCACCCGCATCACCAACGAGGTGCGCGAGATCAACCGGGTCACCGTCGACGTCACGAGCAAGCCGCCCGGCACCATCGAGTGGGAGTAGGCCCGAGCGGGCCGAGGCAGGTCCGTCAGGCGGGGACGGCGCCCATCGGGCGCTGGGCGATGAGGTCCTCGACGAGCGCGACGAGCTGCTTGAGACCGAACGGCTTGGTCACGTAGGCGTTCCACGGCTCGGGGCCGTCGAGCAGCCGCGGCGGCGGGACGGCGGTGAGCACCACCACCGGCACGTCGGGGCGTCGTAGGCCCCGGCCGGATGTCCTGGAGCACCTCGAGACCGGTGCGACCCGGCATCGTGACGTCGAGGACGGCGGCGTCGATGTCGCGCTCGGCGAACACCGCGAGGGCTTCGAGACCGTCGTCGGCGGTCACGACCTCGTGCCCGGCCAGCTCGAGGTTGAGCTGGATCAGGTACAGGATGTCGGGGGTGTCGTCGGCGACGAGAACCAGGGCCACGTGGCTGCCTCCCCACAGTCGTGTGTCAGGACGAGGGTGACATCCCGGGGGCCGATCCGTCTCAAGGACGGCACAAGAAGGCCTCCAGATCGGGCGCCCGGAGCGCGCGTGCCGTCGAGCCGGCGAGGTCGATCAGGTGACGGCGTCGGAACGCGGGCAACGACGCCGCCCCCGCTGACCTAGGGACCCGGTCCAGGTGGGTCCCCAGGTCGGTGGGAGCGGGCGATCAGGTGAAGATGCTGACGCCGCCGGGCCCGACGAGCAGCCCCACGATGATGAAGACGATGCCCATGAGGGTCTCGCCGCGGAAGATCTGGACGATCCCGTAGACCACCAGGATGACGGCGATGATCCAGAGAATGAATGCGAACACGAGAGGTCCTCCTGTGAGTGGGGTTGCGGTGTGAACCGCCTCCCGACCCTTCACCCCGGGCTCGGGGCGTCGGCTCACCCGCACGGGCATGGCGCCGGGGGCCTCAGCGGGCGGTCGGGACGCCGTAGGTCGTCGTGCGCTCGCGCACCGGACGGCCGAGGCCGGCGCCGATCTCGCGCAGCTCGGCCACCGTCTTGGCCGAGCCGTGCTCGGAGCCGGCCATCCGCGAGATGGTCTCCTCCATCAGCGTGCCGCCGAGGTCGTTGGCGCCGGCGCGGAGCATCGCCTGCGTGCCCTCGACGCCGAGCTTGACCCAGCTGGTCTGGATGTTGGGGATCCGGCCGTGCAGCATGATCCGCGCCAGCGCGTGGACGGCGCGGTTGTCGCGCAGCGTCGGACCGGGGCGGGCCACGCCGGCCAGGTAGATCGGGGCCGAGGTGTGCACGAACGGCAGCGGCACGAACTCGGTGAAGCCGCCGGTCTGGTCCTGGATGCGGGCGAGCAGTCGGAGGTGGCCCACCCAGTGGCGCGGGTGGTCGACGTGCCCGTACATCATCGTCGAGGACGTCGGCAGCCCGACCTGGTGGGCCGCCGTCACGACCTCGACCCAGGTGCGGGCCGGCAGCTTGCCCTTGGTGAGCACCCACCGGACCTCGTCGTCGAGGATCTCGGCCGCGGTGCCGGGCAGCGAGCCGAGACCGGCCTCGCGGGCCTTGAGGAGGAAGTCCTCGGTCGACAGGCCGGTGCGGGCGGTCCCGTTGACGACCTCCATCGGGCTGAAGGCGTGCACGTGCATGTCGGGCACCCGCTGCTTCACGGCGCTGACCAGGTCGAAGTAGGCGGTCGCCGGCAGCTCGGGGTCGATGCCGCCCTGCATGCACACCTCGGTGGCACCGAGCTCCCACGCCTCCTGCGCGCGGTCGGCCACCTCGTCGAGGGAGAGGGAGTAGGCGTCGGCGTCGGTGCGCCGCTGGGCGAACGCGCAGAACCGGCAGCCGACGTAGCAGACGTTGGTGAAGTTGATGTTGCGGTTGACGACGTAGGTGACGTCGTCGCCCACCGCCTCCTGCCGCAGGTGGTCGGCCAGCTCGCACACCCGCTCGAGCAGCTCGCCGTCCGCCGTGATCAGCGTGAGCGCGTCCTCCTCGCTCAGTCCGCCCGGGTCCCGCTCGGCGGCCGCCAACGCCGATAGTCCCGGACGATCGGCACGGTCGCGGACGGAGTGTTGCTGTGCCGAACGTCCGGGACTATCCCGGCTCGCAGCTCGTCCCAGCTCGCCGTAGACGTCGTCGAAGTCGGAGCGGCGGTCGTCGGTGCGGCCGTCGGTGTCGACGGCCGCGTGCAGGTCGGTGCGCCCGACCGAGGTGAAGCCGCCGTCGGGCTCCTGCCAGGGGAGGCCGGTGGGGCGGACGCCGGGACGGGCCAGCCCGTCGTCGTCGGCGAGGGCCGCGACGTGGGCGGAGACCCGCGGGTCGAGCCAGGGCTCGCCGCGGACGACGTACTCGGGGTGCACCGTGAGCCGCGCCCGCAGCTCGAACCCGGCGTCGGCGGTGATCGACCGCAGCCGCTCCAGCGAGGGCCAGGGCCGCTCGGGGTTCACGTGGTCGGGGGTGAGCGGCGAGACGCCGCCCCAGTCGTCGACGCCGGCGTCGAGCAGGGCGCGGCACTCGGCCGCGGGAGGGTCGACGAGGTTCGGCGGTGCCTGCACCCGTGCGCGGGGACCCAGCACGAGGCGGGTGACGGCGATCGCGGCGCGGTACTCGTCGAGGTCGAGGTCGTCGTCGTGCCGCATCGCGGTGTCGGGCTTGGCCCGGAAGTTCTGGACGATGACCTCCTGCACCGACCCGAACTGCGCCGCGACCTTCCGCAGCGCGAAGATCGTCTCGGCACGCTCGGTGAGCGTCTCGCCGATCCCCACGAGCAGACCGGTGGTGAACGGCACCGACAGCCGGCCGGCGTCCTCCAGCACCCGCAGCCGCACGTCCGGGTCCTTGTCGGGGGAGCCGAAGTGGGCGAGGCCCTTGGTCTCGAACAGCCGCCGCGAGGTGGTCTCGAGCATCATGCCCATCGACGGCGAGACCGGCTTGAGCCGGTTGATCTCCTCCCACGACAAGACGCCGGGGTTGAGGTGGGGGAGCAGGCCGGTCTCCTCCAGCACGCGCACCGCCATCGCGCGCACGTAGGCGAGCGTGGTGTCGTAGCCCTGCTCGTCGAGCCACGCGCGGGCCTCGGGCCAGCGGTCCTCGGGCCGGTCGCCGAGGGTGAACAGCGCCTCGAGGCACCCGAGCTCGGCGCCACCGCGGGCGATCTCCAGGATCTCGTCGGGCGAGAGGTACGGCGCCCGGCCCTCCCGCGCGGCGGCCCCCGGGGTCTCGACGAAGGTGCAGTAGTGACACCGGTCGCGGCACAGCCGGGTGACGGGGATGAACACCTTGGGGGAGTAGGTGACGACGGCGGGTCGGCCCGCCGCCGACCAGGCCGGCGTCGCGGACCCGCGCCGCGGCCGCGCACAGCCGGTCGAGGTCGCCCGCGGTCGCGGCCAGCAGCGCCGCCGCCTCGGCGACATCGAGCCGGACACCGCGCTCGGCTCGGGCCAGCGCGCGACGGACCTGCTGCGGGGTGGGCGTCTCGGACATCGACCCCACGGTATCGACGGGTGGGTCGCCGACCTGGCGACGGCCCACCCGCCGGGACCGCGGTCTAGTTCGGGATCGTCGCGCTCAGCTTGCCGACCCGGCCCACGAACCGCTCGTTCCAGCCGGGCGGGAACGAGAACGTCACCGCCGTGCCACGACCGTTCGCCGGTACGAAGAAGGAGATGTCGCAGTTGCCGCTCGCGGACTCGCAGCTGCCGCCGTTCTCGGTCAGCTTCGCCACTCCGGAGTCGAAGGCCTCGAAGCCCTCGTAGCGCAACGCCCAGCTGAAGCAGTTCGGCGTGTAGTCGCACCCGCCGACCTTCTTCCAGAACAGCTTCTTCGGCTTCGAGGCGCCGCAGACCTTGCTCTCCTTCGTGCTGCTCGTGCCCCACGGGTACGACGCCTCGACCTGGAGCTCGACGCAGCCCTGCTTGCCGCCCTCGCCGGTGTCGACGGTGCGGCTGTTGCCCGCGAGCGGCTCGTAGGTGCCGCCGCCGTCGCGCACCATCACCTGCGTGTCGTCGGCCCCCTCGACCTCGCCGAAGGTGAACTTCACCGCGCGGTAGGCGGGTGTCTTGCGCACCGTCGGCAGGCTGAGCTCGGAGACATAGCACTCGTCGAGCTGCCTCGACGGCGTCCTCGCGGCCCTTCTCGAGGTCCGTCGGGTCGTCGACCTCGAGCGTGTCGACGAGGAAGTAGGCGGCGATGTCGTCGGAGTCGATGTCGGCGAGGCAGTCGGTGTCGTCGAGGCTCCACAGCTCGCCGACCTCGTCGGGCCAGTCCTTCGCGCAGTCGAGCACCGCCTGGCCGTACTCCTGGGCCTCGTCGGCCTTCCACTTGCCGGTGTAGGTCCAGCCGTCACCCTTCGGGTCGACCAACCCGGCCTTCTCCAGCCGCTCGGCGCGACCGTCCTCGACCATCTGGTCGGCGGCGCACTGCTTGTCCTTCTTCGAGGCCCACTCCGGGCCCTCGACACCGGCGGCGATGGTGTCGGCCGCCGCCTCGTCCTTGGCGCTGAGCGGGCCGAAGCCCAGCCGGCCGCTGGTGTAGAGCAAGCCGCCCACCGACAGGGCGGCCACCAGCACCACGACCAGGGCGAGCGCGACGATCAGCTTCGCCTTGGACTTCTTCGGCGGCGGCTGACCCCACGACGGACCCTGCGGGCCGCCGTAGCCACCACCCCGGCCACCGCCACCGGGACCACCGCCGGACCGCCGCCGTAGCCGCCTCCGCCGCCCCGCCCCAGGCGGGCGGACCGCCCTGCCCGGGCGGGGACTGACCCCACGGCGACGGCGGCGGAGCGGTCGGCGGGGGCCCGGCCGGGGCACCCCAGCCCGGGGGGCGGGCTGGTCGGCGGCGGCTGGTTCGGTGGTGGCGGTGGCCAGTTCCCACTCGCACTCATGCGTGAGTCCCTCCGTGCGCGAGCCGCACCTCGGCCCGGTGCCGCCGATTGTGGCCGAGGACGGCGCCGCACACCCCGGACAGCCGAACTGGTGCGTCCGGGGCGTGCGACCCGGAGTCAGACCAGCGCCTTCTCCTGCTCGCGCCGTCGACTCCGGCGGCGGGTCGACGCGATCTCGTGCTCGCCCCGATCGAGCGTGCTCGGCCACCAGATCTTGCCGCCGAGGTCGAGGTTGAGGGCGGTGACGAGCACCGACCGCACGATCATCGTGTCGAGCAGGACGCCGAGCGCGACCGCGGTGCCGAGGTGCGCGAGGAACACGAACGGCAGCGTGCCCAGCACCAGGAAGGTCGCGGCGAGCACCAGGCCGGCGGAGGTGATGACGCCACCGGTCGACTGCAGCGCGATCAGCGACCCGCGGCGGGTGCCGTGGGTGACGGTCTCCTCCCGCACCCGGGTCATCAGGAAGATGTTGTAGTCGACCCCCAGCGCGACGAGGAACACGAAGGCGAACAGCGGGAACCCTGGATCGGTGGTGGCCTGCTCCGGCCACTGGTCGAAGGGCAGCAGCGGCATCACGTAGTCGAAGAGCAGTGCCGAGAGACCCAGCGCGGCCCCGAACGAGAGCACCACCGTGGCGACGAGCAGCAGCGGCGCGGTCAGCGACCGCAGCAGCCCGATCAGGATCAGCAGCACGACCAGCAGGACGATCGGGATGATCACCTTGTTGTCGCGCAGCGCCGCCGTCTTGGTGTCGAGGTAGAAGGCCGCCCCGCCACCGACCAGCGCGTCGGCGCCGTCGACGGCGTGGACGTCGTCGCGGGCGGCCTCGACGACGTCGAAGGCGGGCTGCGAGGCGAGGTCGTCCTGCAGCGGAGCCACGAAGTAGGCCCGGCCGTCGCCCAGCGGAGTGGTCGGGCCGGGGCTCCCGACCCGGTCGAGCGCCTCGACGGCAGTGCGGACCTCCTCGATGCGGTCCTCGTCGGCGACGACCTGGAGGGTGTTGGAGCTGTCGGCCAGGCCGTGGTCGGTGAGCAGCTCCTGGGCCGTGATCGAGCCGAGCTCGTCGGTGAACGACTCCTCGGTGGACAGGCCGCTCGGGTCCAGCCGGAACAGGCCGAGGCAGGCCAGACCCAGCAGCAGCGCGGTGACCACCCAGACCATGCGCGGACGGACGCTGATGCGCCGGCCGATACCGGCCCACATGCCGGCCTGGGTGGGCTCGGCCGAGCCGAAGGTCGGGCGCTTCGGCCAGAAGACCCAGCGGCCGAAGATCACGAGCAGGGCCGGAAGCAGCGTGAGCATCACGAAGACGGTGACCGCGACGCCGACCGCCAGCACGGGGCCGAGGCTCGCGGTGGAGTTGAGGTCGGCGAACGACAGGCACATCAGGCCGACGACGACGGTGGCGGCGCTGGCCAGCAGGGCCGGGCTCGCCCGGTGGAGCGCGAAGGCCATCGCCTCGTGCCGGTCGTCGTGGCGCCGCAGCTCCTCGCGGTAGCGCGCCACCAGCAGCAGCGCGTAGTCGGTGCCGGCGCCGATCACGAGGATGCTGAGGATGTACTGGCTCTGGTCGTTGACGGTGAGGTCGGCGTACTTCGCGAGCAGGTAGACGACGCCCGTGGCCGCGAAGTTGGAGACGAGCGCGCAGATGATCGGCAGGATCCAGAGGATCGGGCTGCGGTAGGTGAACAGGAGGATCAGGATCACGACGCCGACGGTGATGAGCAGCAGCGAGACGTGGGACCCGTCGAAGGACTCGATGAAGTCGGACGCCTGGCCGCCGAAGCCGCCGACGTAGACGTCGACGCCGTCGATCTCGGTGAGCCCGCGGATCTCCTTGACCGGCTCGCCGATCTTGTTCCAGCCGTCCTTGCCGAGGTTGAACGTGAAGTAGACGTAGGCCACCTCGCCGTCGTCGGAGACGAGCTCGGGCACCGGCTCGCCCTTCTCCTGCAGCGCCGCGGGCGGCGTTGGGGGACAGCGCGCCCTCCTCGGTGACGCCGTCGATCTCCGCGATCTGCGGCGGCGTGCTCGTCCATGGCGGCCAGGTCGGCCTCGGTGAGGCCGCCCTCGCGGTGGTAGACGACGAGGGTGGGGATCTCGTTGGGGTTGATCTCCTCCGAGAGCTCGTCGGCGACCTTGGTGGACTCGGCGGAGGCCGGGACCCACGACGACTGCTCGTTGTCCTTCACGTCGGCGAGACCCGAGCCGAGCGAGCCCAGGAAGCCGGCGAGGACCAGGACCACGACGAAGACGATCCACTTGGTGACGGGGCCGGTCAGGCTGCCCGCGATCTGACGGTGCATGAAATTCACTCTTCCAGGGGGTACCGACACAGAGCATCAGGGTTTCCCCCGAGAGACCGGACCGGTCTGGACAACTCATCGGTGGACTGGACCGCTCGACACCTCCACCACCGTCCAGGTCGGGCCCGGGCGGCGCGGGTGTGTTTCGGCGGTGGGTGAGGGGGATGCTCGGGTGCGTCGACGGGTCGGCTCAGGGGGTTCGAGGCTCGGCGATGGCGCGCCTCACACCTCGACCAGCGTGGCTGGCTCGCACCTCAACCGACGTGGTAGAGCCGGTCCAGGACGTCGGAGTACTTGGTGTTCACCACCCGGCGCTTCAGCTTGAGGGTCGGGGTGAGCTCGTCGGACTCCGCCGTCCACTCCACCGGCAGCAGCTCGAAGGCCTTGACCTGCTCGGGGCGGGAGAGCCGCTCGTTGGCGGCGTCGACGGCGGCCTGGGCCATCGCCAGGATCTCCGGCTTCTGCGCCAGGTCGGCGAGGTCGGTGAACTCGATGCCCTGGCTCTGCGCGACCACCGGCGCCACCTCGCCGTCGAGGGTGAGGATCGCGACGACGTAGGGCCGGTTGTCGCCGACGGCCATCGCGTGGCCGACGATCGGCGACTCCTTGAGGTAGTTCTCGATGTTGGACGGCGCGATGTTCTTGCCGGCGGAGGTGATGATCAGCTCCTTCTTGCGGTCGACGATCGCGAAGAAGCCGTCGTCGTCGAGGGTGCCGATGTCGCCGGTGTGCACCCAGCCGTCCTCGTCGATGAGGGCGCGGGTGGCCTCCTCCTGGCGGTGGTAGCCGGGGGTGACGACGGGGCCGCGCACCAGCACCTCGCCGTCCTCGCCGAGCTTGACCTCCATGCCGGGGGTGGGGCGGCCGACGGTGCCGAGCCGGAACGCGTCCGGGCCGTTGGCGGTGATCGCGCCGCAGGTCTCGGTCATGCCGTAGACGTCGAAGACCTTGAGACCGAGGCCCGCCATGAACCGGGCGACCTCGAGCGGCATCGGGGCCGCGGCCGAGCCGGCCCAGGTGACCTGGTCGAGACCGAGGATCAGCTTGAGGAAGCCGAGGATCGCGCCCTCGGCGTCCTGGTAGGCCTGCTCGATCTCCGGCGTCATGGTGCCGCCGACCTCCTGGGCCGACACCCAGGCGAGCCCGGCGGCCATGGCGTCCTCGACCATCTTCCGGCTGGCGGGGTCGGGGTCGGCGGCGAGCTTGGCGGAGATGCCGGTCTTGATCTTCTCCCAGACCCGCGGCACGCCGAAGAACGCCGTCGGGTGCACCTCGCCGAGGGCGGCGAGCAGCTCGGAGGGGTCGCCGATGGCGTGGGTGTGGCTGCCCTGGATCTGCGGACCGTAGAGGCCGAGCACCCGCTCGGCGATGTGGGCGAGCGGCAGGTAGCTCGACCTGCTTCTGCGGCTCGTGCAGCCCGGCGGCCTCGAGGGTCGACAGCGCCTCGTAGAGCACGTTGTGGTGGGTGAGCACGACGCCCTTGGGGTTGCCGGTGGTGCCGGAGGTGTAGAGGATCGTGGCCGGCGTCTCGGGGGTGAGCTCCCCGGCGCGGGCCGCGACCTCGTCGCCGTGCTCGGCGCGGTGCGCGGCGCCCTCGGCCACGAGGTCGTCCCAGCTGACGAACCGGTCGTCGCCGTCCGGGGCGGCGGCGTCGATGACGACGACGGCCTCCAGGCTCGGCACCTCCGCGAGCGCCCGCGACCAGCGCGCGAGGTGGTCGTCGGTCTCGAGGAAGGCGACCACGCGGCTGCGCCTCGCCGGCCACGTAGGCGACCTGCTCGGGCGAGAGCGTGTTGTAGATCGACATCGGCGTGGCCGCGGCGTGCACCGCGCCGATGTCGGCCACGAAGTGCTCGATGCGGTTGGTGGCCATGATCGGCGACGGTGTCGCCGGCGGCGACGCCCCGCTTCATCAGCGCGGCGGCGACGTCGAGCGCGAGCTCGCGGGTCTGCGTCCAGGTCAGGGTGCGCCACGCCTCGCCCTCGGCCAGCCGGTGCTTGTCGGCGTAGGCCGGGTCGTCGCCGCGGGCGGCGACGGTGTCGGCGAGGGCGTCGACGAGGGTGCGTCCCTCGATGTCGGCCTCGATGCGGGCGCGTTCGCTCAGGACATCGGTCATGGCCGCATCGTGACGGGGATCACCCCGCAGGGCAAGCGGAAGGATCAGACTCCGAGCATCCGGCCGATGATCTCCTTCTGGATCTCGGTGGTGCCGCCGTAGATCGTCTGGATCCGGCTGTCGGTGAACGCCTTCGAGATCGGGTACTCGCTCATGTAGCCGTAGCCGCCGAACAGCTGGACGCCGCGGTCGGCGAACTTCGTCTGCAGCTCGGTGGTCCACCACTTCGCCATCGAGGCGAGCGAGGTGTCGGCCGTGCCGGCGTTGAGCCGCTGCACGCAGTCGTTGACGAAGACCCGTGCGACGTGCGCCTCGGTGGCCATCTCGGCGAGCAGGAAGCGGTTGTGCTGGAAGCTGCCGATCGGCTTGCCGAACGCCTGCCGCTCCTTGGCGTAGGCGAGGGAGATCTCGAAGATGTGCTCGATGGCGGCGACGGCGATCGCGGCGATCGAGATCCGCTCCTGGGGCAGGTTCTCCATCAGCGCGATGAAGCCGCCGCCCTCCTCGCCGAGCAGGTTCTCCTTCGGCACGACGACGTTGTCGAAGAACAGCTCGGCGGTGTCCTGGGCCTTGAGACCGACCTTGTCGAGGTTGCGGCCGCGCTCGAAGCCGTCCATCCCGCGCTCGACGACGACGAGGCTGATGCCCTTGTGGCCGGCGTCCGGGTCGGTGCGGCACACCACGACCACGAGGTCGCTCATGATCCCGTTGCTGATGAAGGTCTTCGACCCGTTCAGCACGTAGTGGTCGCCCTTGTCGACGGCGCTGGTGCGCACTCCCTGGAGGTCGGAGCCCGCGCCGGGCTCGGTCATCGCGATCGCCGAGATGATCTCGCCGCTCACCAGGCCGGGCAGCCACCGCTGCTTCTGCTCCGGCGTCCCGAGGCTGGAGATGTAGGGGACGATCACGTCGGTGTGCACGGGGAACCCGACCCCGCTCGCGCCGACCTTGGTGACCTCCTCGGCGAGCACCATGTTGTAGCGGAAGTCCTTGATGCCCGAGCCGCCGTACTCCTCCTCGACGTCGAAGCAGAGCAGCCCGGCCTCGCCGGCCTTGAGCCACACCTCGCGGCTCACCTGGCCGTCCTTCTCCCACTGGTCGTGGTGCGGCACGACCTCGCGCTCCAGGAACGCGCGCGCGGTGGCGCGGAAGTCCTCGTGCTCCTGCTCGTAGATCGACGCCCTGCCGGTCATCAGCTCACCCACTCCTTCACCTTGGCGATCTCGGCGGCCGGGTCGGCCGCGGCGGGGATGACCTGGAGGTGGGTGACGCCGGCCTCGCGGAACGCCTCGATGCGCTCCTTGACGTAGGACTCCGGCCCCACCAGGTTGCCGGCCTCGAGCCACTCGTCGGGCACCAGCGCGGCGGCCTCGTCCTTCTTGCCGTCGAGGTAGAGGTCCTGGATCTTCTCGGCCTCCTTCTCGTAGCCGAGCCGGCAGGCGACGTCGTTGTAGAAGTTCTTGCCGCTGGCGCCCATGCCGCCGACATAGAGCGCGTACATGGGTCGGGCGAAGTCGAGCATCCCCTTGACGTCGTCGCCGATCGCGAGCATGCCGCCGGCGGTGATCTGGAGCGGGCCGAGGTCGGGGGAGCGCTTGGCCCTACCGGCCTCCAGCGACGGCGCCCCAGACCTCGTTGACCTTCTCCGGGTAGACGAGGTGCGGGATCCAGCCGTCGGCGACCTCGGCGGTGAGCTCGACGTTCTTGTCGCCGAGCGAGGCCAGCCAGATCGGCACCTCGGGCCGCTCGGGCTTGGTGAGCAGCTTCAGCGGCTTGCCGAGGCCGAGGCCCTGGTCGGCCGGCAGCGGGAGCGTGAACTCGCGGCCCTCGTGCGAGAGCGGCTCGCGGCGCATCCCCTGCCGCAGGATCGAGACCACCTCGCGGGTGCGGCCGAGCGGGCGCTCGTAGGGCATCCCGTGGAAGCCCTCGATCACCTGCGGGCCGGAGGCGCCGAGCCCGAGGACGGCGCGGCCGGCCGAGACGTTGTCGAGACCGGCGGCGGTCTGGAGCAGGGCGCCGGGCGTGCGGGAGAAGACGTTGAGGATGCCGGCGCCGATCTCGACGCGCTCGGTCCTCGCCGCCAGATAGCCCATCAGCGTGGGGGAGTCGAAGCCGTACGCCTCGGCCACCCAGACCAGGTCGAGCCCGGCCTGCTCCCACGCGGTGATCTGGTCGGCGGCGCTGCGGGGGTTGCCGTCGTACATGAGCATCGTGCTCAGCTTCATCGCTACTCCGATCGGACCGTGACAGTAACGCTGTCACGATAGACCAGGGGCCGGGCCGCGGGGCGCGGCGTCCGTACCGGCTGCGATGATCGCCGGCGTGTCGACCACCCCCATCACGCACGCATCGCCGTCATCGGCGGCACCGGACCGCAGGGCAAGGGCCTCGGCTACCGCTTCGCCAAGCACGGCCACGACGTCGTCGTCGGCTCCCGCGCGGCCGAGCGCGCCACCCCCGTCGCCGACGAGATCCGCGAGCGCCTGGACGGCGTCGCGGGCGCCGGCGCGGTGAGCGGTGCGGCCAACGCCGAGGCGTGCGAGCAGGCCGACGTCGTGCGTGCTGGCGGTGCCGTGGGACGGCCACGACGAGCTCGTCGCCACGCTCCCGCTGGCCGGGAAGACCGTCGTCTCGTGCGTGAACCCGCTGGCCTTCGACAAGCGCGGCGCCCACGGCCAGGTGATCGACGGCGGCGAGGGCTCGGCCGCCGAGCGCGCCCAGGCCCTCGCGCCCGACGCCACCGTGGTCGGCGCCTTCCACAACGTCTCCGCGGTGCTGCTGTGGGGCGAGGAGGAGTACGTCGACGAGGACATCCTCTGCGTCGGCGACTCCGACGACGGCAAGCAGGTCGCCATGCACCTCGCCCGCGCCGTCACCGGCCGCGAGGGCGTCAGCGCCGGCAAGCTCCGGCTGGCCCGTCAGCTCGAGCCGTTCACCGCCGTGCTGATCTCGATCAACCGCAAGTACAAGACGCACTCCGGGCTGCGCATCACCGGCCTGCCCGACCGCGACTAGCCGGGCACCACCCGACCGTCCGCGTGCGGCCGGGGTCGTCGTCGGCCGGCTCGGTCACGCCGGCTCGCAGTCGCCTCGAGCTGCGCGCACACCGCGGCGCCGTAGAACAGGCTGATCGACGTCAACAGCGACCACAGCAGCAGCGCGAACACCCCGGCCAGCGGGCCGTAGACGTCGTCGAACGACCCGCTGATCCGCACGTAGAGCGCCAGCAGGCCGCTCGCGGCCAGCGAGAGCACCACCGCGACGCCGGAGCCCGAGGGCCAGCCAGCTCAGCGCCGGCTGCCGCCGCCGCGGCGCGTGGTCGAGCACGACGGCGATCGAGAGCACGAGCAGCAGCAGCCCGAGCGGCCACCGCGCCAGGTTCCAGGCCGTCGCCGTCGTCGAGCCCCAGCCGTAGACGTCGGTCATCGCGTCGGCGAAGGCGCCGCCCGCCACGAGCACGAGGAACCCGAGGCCCGACGGGGAACGCGAGCACCGCCGTCATCACCGCCGCTCGCCCGTACTTCGCCAGGCGCCGCGCGGTCGCGGCGGATCCCGTAGATGCGGTTCATGCCACGCTCGACCTGCGCCATCGCCGTCGTCATCGAGAGCAGCGCCACCAGCAGGCCGAGGATCAGCGCCACCTCGCCGGCGTCCTCGCTGGTGCCGTCGCCGGTCGACGGCGGAGGCGAGAGCGTCCTGCTGGCCGGAGCCCGGCGCCACGCCCTGCACGGTCTGGGCCACCACCTGCGCCGGCCGCTCCTCGTCGAGGTCGGCGGCCAGCCCGGTGAGCGCCAGCAGGAACGGCACCACCGCGAGGCTCGACTGCAGCGCGAGCGCCCGGCTGTTGGTGAAGCCGTCGCCGTAGCGGAACCGGACGAACGAGGTCCACAGCAGGCGCCGCAGCCCGTGGTGACGCGCGAGCGACCACGCGTCCTCGGCGTCCAGCTCGTCCCCGTCGCGCTCGACGGTGACGGGGACCTCGCGGGCGGTGGTCACCGCGCGAGTGTGCCAGCCGGCTCCGGCGTGGGGCGTCAGTCGTTCGGGTCGTCGCGTGGCGCGACCTCGAGCAGCTTCAGCGAGAGACCGAGCACCAACCAGAGCTCCTCGGCCCGGGTGGTGGTGATGTGACCCGGGTCGCGGTAGGTGATCGTCGAGCCGATCACGGTGGGGCACAGGCCGTCGGAGCACAGCCACCGGCCGGGGTCGACGGTCTCGACGTCGTGGCGCCGGGCGGAGTCGACCGACACGTTGCGCAGCAGCGCGCTGCCCTCGGCCGGCGGGATCGTGCAGTCGCGCAGCCGCGCGTCCTTCGCGGAGAGGCACGGGCCGGGGTCGACGCTGAGCTGCGGGACGTCGACCAGCAGCACCAGCCGTTCCACCAAGGGCTGGTAGGTGGAGAAGGCGTCGTCGAAGCCGTCCCGGACGACCTCGGCCAGCTCGCTCTGGACGGTGACGTGCTCGTCGTCGACGTAGACGCCGTTGAACGGGGGTGCGGTGGTGACGACCATGAGGTCGGGCTCGAGGTCCTCGACCTCGTCGGCCACCCAGTCGTGGAACTCCTCGCACTCGGGATTGGGATCGCCGGTGCGGGGCAGGCCGGGCAGCACGTGGGCGGCCGTGCACCGGCCCTTCACGAAGTAGTAGGCGCGGTAGCCGGCGGCGTGGGCGATCTGCTCGAACGCGGGGATCCACGCGCGGGCGTGGGAGTCACCGGCGACGACGAGGGTCCGCTCGCCGTCCGGGTCGCCGCGGGGACAGGTCTCCCAGTCCTCCGGGGCGACGTCGTTGTAGTTGCAGTCGCCGACGTCGGCGATCTCGTTCTGGAGGTCGAGCAGGTCGGGGGTGAGGTCGCTCGGGATCGGGCGGCCCTCCCGGGCGGCCAGCACCGACGCCCGCACCTGGTCGGCGATGGTGTTGCCGTCGATGCCGACGTCGGTGGTGCGGATCGGCGGGTTGTCGCCGTGCTCGGAGCCCAGGTAGGTGGCCCAGGACTGGCTGCCGGCGGCGACGCCGAGCACCAGGGCGAGCGAGATCGGATAGAGCACGAGCCCTCGCGCCGGGCGGCGCTTCCGGGACGTGACCGGATCGGAACGGCTGCTCGACGAATCGGTAGGTGAGGTAGGACAGCTGGAGGGTGAGCGCCACCGCGACCAGCGCCTCGGTGGCGGTGAGCGGCCGGTCGAGACGGGTCGCCGGGATGACGAGCATCGGCCAGTGCCACAGGTAGATCGAGAACGACCAGTCGCCGATCATCCGCAATGGCCGCACCGCGAGCAGTCGGGAGATCCGGGGCGGGTCCACCAGGTCGGCGCCCGCGGCGAGCAGCGCCGCCGCGCCCAGCACCGGCAGCAGCGCGGCCACGCCCGGGAAGGCGAAGCTCTCGTCGTAGACGACCACCGCGACGCCGATGGCCACCAGGCCGAGCGTGCCGAGCCAGCCCGCGGTACGCCGGCGGTAGCCCGTCCGGCCGCCGTCCAGCAGGCAGGCGACCAGGCAGCCGACCGCGATCTCCCAGGCCCGAGCGGGGGAGGAGAAGTAGGCGGCCTCGGGCTGCGTGGTGGTGACCACCAGGGCGTAGGCGAGGCTCGCGACGGCGACCACCCCGGCGACCGACGCCGATCATCACGGCCGGCTCGCGGATCCCACCGCGACGGCGCGGGCGCGCCAGCGCGAGCGCGAGTATCACGAGCAGCGGCCAGCACCAGGTAGAACTGCTCCTCGACCGCCAGCGACCAGAAGTGCTGGAGCGGCGACGGCGCCTGGTCCTGGGCGTAGTAGTCGACGTTCTGCTGGAGGAAGCGGTAGTTGGCCGCGAAGAAGACCGACCAGACGGCGTCCTCGGCGATGCGGAGGACGTCGAGGAAGCTCAGGTAGAGCGCCGACGCGATCACCGTGACCGCGATCACCACGGTGGCGGCCGGCAGGATCCGGCGGGCCCGCCGGGCGTAGAACGCCACCGGGGAGAACGCGCCGTCGCGGCGGATCCCGTTGAGAACCAGCCGGGTGATCAGGAAACCGGAGACGACGAAGAACACGTCGACGCCGATGAAGCCCCCCGGCAGGAACGGGAGACCGGCGTGCCGGCCACGACCAGGAGCACAGCGACAGCCCGCATCCCCTGGATGTCCCCCCGGAATGCGGTGGACTGAACCTTCTGTCCCCCGGTCATCGCGGCTTCAGGGTACCCAGGGATCGGCGGCGGTGACCGCCGGTTGCCGATCCCGTCCGTCGGAGCTACTCCAGACCGCAGGATTCGCCGGGCGAAGGTGATCGCCGCCGGCGGCCGGCCGCACCCATCCGCAGCAGGATCTCACCGGGTTCGCCGTCGATCCGGAACCGCACCCGGAAGGCCGTGGCGCCGCCTCCCTCGACGAAGGCGTGGGCGTCGCAGCGCGCCGGCTCGAGCGACAGCCGCACCCGCGTCGCCGGCCCGTCGGAGCGCACGGTGACCGCCGGCTCCCACACGGGCGGCTCCGCCGCGGAGGCCAGCAGGTGCGAGCCCGCCACGGCGTCGATCCGGAGCACGTGGCCGGGCACTCCGGTGGGTCGCACCAGCAGCACCAGGGTGCCGGTCGAGCCGGGGCCGGGCCGATCGACCGGGACCTCCTCGGCCCACGAGAGCCGCGCCACCCGCGCCACGGCCTGCTCGTCGCAGCGGGCCTGGACGTAGCGCCCGACCACGTCGGTCTCGTCGGCCACGCGGACCCGGTGGGTTCGGCCGGTGGAGTCCCGCACCTGCAGCCTGCCGGTTCCCTCGAGCGCCAGCGGGTCGACGGCGGCCGGTGTGGTGCAGTCGAGCCGGCGGGGGAGCCGGATCGGGAAGCCGCGCTCCGAGCCCGCCGGGTCGGCGCGCAGCCACTCCTCGTCGACCCCGAGCGGTGCGGGCAGCCGGCTGTCGCGGTAGACGATCCGGGTGGGGGTCACCTCGCGCCGGGTGCCGTTGGCCACCCACACCTGCATCTGCCCCAGCGCGGCGTCGATCGACGACTGGCGCATGTCGGCCGCGAGCCGTCCGGTGGGCGCGGGCTCGGGCGGCGGGGGCAGCGGTGTGAGGGTGCGGATCGAGGGCGACGGGGTGGTCGCCCGGCCGGGCCGGTCGGCCCCGTCAGCGCTGCCGTCGCCGCCGCCGCACGCCGCCGCGGCGACCAGCACGATCCCCAGCACGCCGACGACGGCGGATCTCATCGGGCCAGCGCCTCGACGACCTCGGCTCCGGGCAGGTCGGCGAGCAGCCGTCCGGGGAGCAGCAGCTTGGAGCGCCGGACCCCCGAGCCGATGATCGCGACGTCGATCTCGAGCACGCGCTCGTCGAGCAGCAGCCGCCACCCGGACGGCACTCCCGACCGGGGTGATGCCGCCGTGCTCCATGCCCGACTCCTCGACCGCACGGTCCATCGGCAGGAAGGAGGCCTTGCGGACGTCGAGCAGCTTGCGGACCCGGGTGTTCACGTCGGCGCGGGTGTCGGCGCGGACGACGCAGGCGGCGACCCGCTCGTCGCCGGCCCGGCTGCCCGCCACCACCACGCAGTTCGCGCTGGCCAGCAGGGAGACGTCGTAGGCCTCGGTCATGGCGGCGGTGTCGGCGAGGGTCGGGGTCGATCTCGACGACTCCGACCTCGCTCGCGCCCGGCCAGGCGACGAGGGCCGCGGTGACCGCAGGCGCGAGGAGGTCGGTGCGATCGAGCGCGGGGACGGTGGTGAGACCACCGAGGGTCGGGACGCTCACGACCCCATGGTGCCGCGCCGGTCCTCGGGAGCGTCCCCGGGCTCGCCGGCGGGCTCCGGCTCGGGCTCGGGCTCGGGCGGTGCCTGCTCGAGGCCGACCCAGCCGGTGGCGCGGGCACCGTGGCGCCGCCGGTCGGTGACGACCAGCGCCAGCAGGCCCGCGGCGCCGGCGAGGACCCAGGGAGCGGGCAGCAGGAACCGCACGTCCTCCCCCTCGACGATGTCGCCGGCGACGAGGGCCCACACCACGGTGAGGCCCGCGAAGGCGACCCCCATGACGAGGTGGCCGATGCTCAGCGGGTGCCGCGACGTCGTGGGCCCGACCCCGGGGCCTCGCCGGTCAGGATCTGGGTCTCGGTCATCGCAGGCTCCGCTCGGTGTGGATGTCGACCTGGCCGAACACGAGGGTGGCCTCGATGGTCAGGGTGGGGGCGTCCTCGCCGCCGTCGTGGCTCGCCGTCGCCGGCGCCGTCCACGCGGTCGCCGAACAGGACCGACTCGCCCCCGCCGTCGATGGTGGTGGCCGCCTCGACGTCCAGGCCCCGCCGGGGCACGATCACCTCGATGTGGCCGACGTGGGCCTCGAGGTCGAGGGTGCGTCCGTCGAGCGCGTCGAGGTCGTCGATCTCACGCAGGTCGATGACGATCTCACCGGCGCCGATCGAGTAGGAGTCGCGCAGCTCGGCGGCGGACTGCGGCGTCCGGTCGACGCGGCCGGCGTCGATCTCGCTGACGGCCGTGGTGGCGGCGGTGGCGAGCGCGGCCACGAGGCCGAGGGCGACGAGCCCTCCCGGCCGGCCCCACAGCGAGCCCACGAGCAGCAGGACCGCCGAGGTGCCGAGAGCGAGGGCCGGGTAGGCGGAGGCCGCGACGTCGAGGCCGGCGACGTCGAGCACGCCGAGCGCACCGACGCCGAGCGCGATGATCGCCAGCGCGTAGAAGAAGAGCAGCGGGCCGCGGCGCCGGGGCGGCGCGGGCGTGACGGTGCGGTACGGGTTCGGCGGCGGGATCGGCGACGAGGGGGGCCGCGCAGCGCGGGGTGCACGTGGTGCTTGCCGCGCAGCAGCATGAAGACCAGCACGACGACCGACACGACGATCAGCGGCCAGGGGAAGCCCCAGTCGCCCCAGCCGCCGAAGGTCTCACCCACCAGGCCGAGCGCGGCGAGCACGCCGACGATGACCAGGGCCACCGTGCGGCTGCGGGGGTCGAGCCGGATCGTGGCCTCCTCGGTGCCCTCCTGGGGCACGATCAGCCAGCAGACGGCGTAGATGAGCAGCCCGACGCCGCTCACCACCGCGAGCACGGCGAGCACCACCCGTGGGATGAGCGGGTCGATGTCGAGGTGCCGGGCGAGGCCGCCCGCGACGCCGGCGATCTTGCGGTCCTCGCGGCTGCGGCGCAGCCGGCCGAGGTCACGGATCTCGTCGCCGGTGACGCGCGGACCCGTGTCGGGGCCGGGCGGCGGGACGCCGGGCGGCGCCGGGGGCGCCGGGGGCGCCGGGGGCGTCGGGAGGGCTCTGGGTCATGGCTCCAGCGTGCTGTCCGGAGGGGCTCCCCGCCATCGGGGACGCCCCTGATCCTGCCGCCTCCGCGACCGCTGCGGCGTCGGGGGCGGGCCAGGGTCGGACCGGGGTCGCACCCCCTACGGGGGGGCTCCGCGCTGTGTGACGATGACGGGACCATGTCCTCGTCCTCCGCCGCCGTGTCGAGCCCGGTCGTCGCCGGGATGCCGCCGCGCCGCGCGTACCGCGACCTCGGGGCCGGTGTCGTCGGCGGCGTCGCCGCCGGGCTGGCCCACCACCTGCGGGCGCGGCTGGTCTGGGTGCGGGTGGCCTTCGTCGTCGCCGGCGTCCTCGGCGGCTTCGGCATCGCGGTCTACGCCGCGCTGTGGCTGCTGATGCCGGCCGGTAGTCCGTTCCGGGTCGAGGCGCCCGGGCTCGAGAGTGCGTCACGGGGCGGGCGGCGGCCCGGTGTGTTCCGGCGGATCGGCGACCTCGGGCCGGTGGCGGTGCTGTCGGTGCTGGCCCTCGGCGGGCTGTTCGCGCTCGGCGCCCTCCTCGGCGGCGGCACGCTGCTGTGGCCGCTGCTGATCGGTCTGGCCGGGGTCGCGCTGTTGTGGCGGCAGGCCGACGAGGCGCAGCGGGCCCGGTGGCTCAACGGCGAGGGCCGGGTCGACGCCGCCCGGGTGGTGCTCGGCGACGGTGGCTGGGCGGCGTGGGCGCGGCTGGCCAGTGGCCTGCTGCTCATCGGCGTGGCGGCGATGATGCTCGCGCTGCGCGGCGGCTCGCTGACGGTGGCGCGCGACGTCACGGTGGCCGCGTTGCTCGGCGTCCTCGGCATCGGCATCGTGGTCGGCCCGTGGGTGCTGCGGCTGCTCGGCGAGCTCAGCGACGAGCGGGCGGAGCGGATCCGCACCCAGGAGCGGGCCGACGTCGCGGCGCACCTGCACGACTCGGTGCTCCAGACCCTCGCGCTCATCCAGCGCAACGCCGGCGACGCCGGCTCGGTCACGAGGCTGGCGCGGGCGCAGGAGCGCGACCTGCGCTCGTGGCTGTACGGCGGCGAGGCCACCGGCTATGCCACGGTCGCGGCCGCGCTGCGCGCGGTGGCCGCGGAGGTGGAGGACGTGCACGGCGTCGCGGTCGACGTCGTGACGGTCGGCGATGCCCCCCTCGACCGAGCCGCTGCGGCCGGTGGTGGCCGCGGCGCGGGAGTCGATGACCAATGCGGCCAGGCACGCGGGCGTTCCGCGGGTCGACGTCTACGCCGAGATCGGCGAGGTCGCCGTCGACGTGTTCGTGCGCGACCGCGGCGTCGGCTTCGAGCCCGCGCAGGTGGCCGAGGATCGGTACGGCGTCCGCAACAGCATCGTCGACCGCATGCAGCGGTACGGCGGGTCGGGCGAGGTGCGCTCGGCGCCGGGGGAGGGCACCGAGGTCCGGCTGCACCTGCCGCGCCCCACCGCACCAGCAGCCCAGGAGGGCCACGATGAATGAGCTGATCCGCGTCGTCGTCGTCGACGACCACGGCATGTTCCGCCGGGGGGTGCGGGCCGAGCTCGAGGCCGTCGGCGCCGGTGTGGTGCAGGTGGTGGGGGAGGCCGAGGACGTCGACACCGCCGTCGCCGTGGTCGCCGAGCACGCGCCCGACGTCGTCCTGCTCGACGTGCACCTGCCCGGCGGCGGCGGGGTCGAGGTGATGCGGAAGCTCGCCGCGAGGTCGTCGGGGCCGGTGCCCGCGCGGCCGACCTGCTTCCTGGCGCTCTCGGTCAGCGACGCCGCCGAGGACGTCATCGGCACGATCCGCGGCGGTGCCCGCGGCTACGTCACCAAGACCATCACCGGTCCTGAGCTGGTCTCCGCGATCCGCCGGGTGGCCGACGGCGACGCCGTCTTCTCGCCCCGGCTGGCCGGCTTCGTGCTGGACGCCTTCGCGGGCTCGATCGACGTCGCCGCCGTCGACGAGGACCTGGACCGGCTCACCGAGCGCGAGCGGGAGGTGATGCGACTCATCGCCCGCGGGTACGCCTACAAGGAGGTCGCCAAGGAGCTGTTCATCTCCATCAAGACCGTCGAGACGCACATGTCGTCGGTGCTGCGGAAGCTCCAGCTGTCGTCGCGGCACGAGCTCACGCGGTGGGCCGCGGACCGCCGGCTCCTCTGACCAAGCATCATCCCTACGGGCGAGTACGACGCTGCGGACCGCCACTACCGTCCCGTGGATGACCGCTGAGGCAGCCTCCGCCGCACCAGAGACCGAGCTGAAGCGCACCATCTCGGGCAAGCTCCTCTACTTCTACGTCGTCGGCGACGTCCTCGGCTCCGGCATCTACGTGCTCATCGGGCTCGTGGCGGGCGAGGTGGGTGGCGCGTTCTGGATGTCGTTCGCGGCCGGCGTCGCGCTGGCCACCATCACCGGGCTCGCCTACGCCGAGCTGGTCACGAAGTACCCGCGCGCCGCCGGCGCCGCGCTGTTCGTGCAGAAGGCGTTCCGCAGCCCGGTGCTCACGTTCTTCATCACCGTCTGCATGCTCTCGGCGCTGTTCGCGGCCTCGGGCTCGCTCGCCTCGGGGTTCGCCCTCTACTTCGGGCAGGTCTGGGACCTGCCGCCGGCGCTCCTGGTGAGCCTCGCGCTCCTGGTCGTGCTCACGATCGTCAACTTCCTCGGCATCACCGAGTCCGTGGTCATGAACATGGTCATGACCTTCGTCGAGATCGCCGGCCTGGTGTTCGTCATCGGCATCGGCGCCTGGTGGCTGGGCAAGGGCGAGGCCGACGTGGGGGTGCTCGTCGACTTCCGCGGCGACGCCAACCCGATCTTCGCGATCGTCGCCGGCGTCGCCCTGGCCTTCTTCGCCATGACCGGGTTCGAGAACACGGCCAACGTCGCCGAGGAGACCGTCGACCCGGCGCGCAACTACCCGCGGGCGCTGGTGTTCGGCATGATCACCGCCGGCGTGGTCTACGTGCTGGTGTCGATGGCGGCCGCGCTGACCGTCGACATCCCCACGCTGGCCGGCTCCGACGCCGCGCTGATCGAGGTCATCAAGGCCGACCTCATCGGCATCCCGGCCAGCGCCCTCACCACCTTGTTCGCCGTCATCGCGATGGTGGCGATCACCAACACCACGCTCGTCGGCATCGTCACCCAGCCGCGCATCCTCTACGGCATGGCCAAGGAGGACGTCGTCCCCGGCGTCTTCGCCAGGCTCCACTCCACCCGTCGCAGCCCGGTGGCCGGCCTGGTGCTGTGCTTCAGCGTCGTGGCCACCCTGCTCGTGGCCGGGTCGCTCCTGGCCGAGCTCGGGGTCGGGGTCGACGTCGTCGCCCGGCTCGCCACCGTGACCGTGGTGTTCCTGCTCGCCATCTACACCCTCGTCATCGTCTGCGCCCTCAAGCTGCACGGCGACGACGGCGAGGGCGACGGCACGACCTACCGGGCGCCGATGCCGCTGCTCGTCGTCGGCCTGATCGGCAACGCCGGGCTGTTCGTCTACACGGTCTACAACGACCCGCACTCGCTCATCTGGTGCGCCGCCCTCGTCGGCGTGGGGGTCGCGCTCTTCCTCATCGAGTACTTCTTCGGCAGCAAGGAGCCCGACAACGTGCACCGTGGTGTGCCGGACGACCTGAGCTGACCGGACCGGCACCATGGGCGGGTGCTCCGTCCGTGGCTCGCCTGCCTCGCCTCCTCCGTGCTCGTCGTCGGCGGCTGCGCCGACCCCGGTGAGCCCGGCGAGGCGTCCCCGGCCCCGTCGCCGTCGGTGAGCACGCCGAGCGCGCCGAGCACCCCGGCGACGCCGAGCACGCCGGCCGCGCCGGGCACGCCGGCCGCGCCGCCGTCACCGCGCTACTCGACCTGGCCGCTGGGCGAGCGGGTGCTGCCGCGGCGTCCGGACGGGTTCGGCGAGATCCGGCCGACCCCGCCGTCCCTGCGCAACCGCCGCTACCCGACCGCCGACCTGCTGCCCCCGCCGCCCGCGGGTCGGTTCACGTGGTCGATCTCGCCGGTGACTCCGGAGGTACGCCGGCGGATGGGCACCAGCTACGCCGAGGGCTGCCCGGTGCCGCCCGGGGACCTGCGCTACGTGACGGTCGCGTTCCACGGGTTCGACGACGCCGCCCACACCGGTGAGCTCGTGGTGGCGGCGAGCGAGGCGCAGGACCTGGTGTCGGTGTTCCGGCGGCTGTTCCGCGGCGCGGTTCCCGCTCGAGGAGATGCGGCTGCCCGCCACGACCGACCTCGAGGCGCCCCCGACCGGCGACGGCAACAACACCGCTGCCTTCGTGTGCCGCCCCACCACCGGGCCAGAGCTCGGGGTTCTCCGCCCACGCCTACGGGCTGGCCATCGACGTCAACCCGTTCCTGAACCCGTACCTCAAGGGCGACCTGGTGCTCCCGGAGCGCGCCAGCGCCTACCTCGACCGCGACGCGGGCACGGCCCGGGATGATCGAGCCCGGCGACGTCGTCGTGCGCGCGTTCGCGGCCATCGGCTGGTCGTGGGGCGGAGACTTCACGACGCTGAAGGACTACCAGCACTTCAGCGCGACGGGGCGCTGACTAGGTTTCTCCCATGGAGACGGTGCGGCTGGTGCTGCTGGTGATCCACATCCTCGGCTTCGCCGCACTGATCGGCGGGCTGCTGGTCCAGGCCGGCCCCGAACCCAAGCGCGTCAACGGCGCGATGCGCGACGGGGCGGGCACCGCCTTCGTCGCCGGCCTCGCCCTCGTCGGCGTCCTCGAGGGCCTCGACGTCGAGCTGAACTACGCCAAGATCGCCGTCAAGTCGGTGATCGGCCTGGTCCTCCTCGTGCTCGTGATGGCCAACCTGCGCAAGGACCGCATCCCGAACGGGCTCTGGGCCGGTCTCCTGCTGCTCTCGGTGGCCAACGTCTGCGTCGCCGTCCTCTGGTCGCCCGCCCACTCCGCCTGAGCGCACGCGCGTGGCGCGCCGACCGGCCGGTCCGGACGCCGTCGGCGGGCGAACGTAGGGTGGTGGGCAGCATGAGCACGCCGTCCGCAGACCCGTCCCTCCAGCCGTCGCTCGAGGGGCTGGGGGTCGAGGGTCTCGCGCCCGAGGAGCGGCGGACGACGCGGAGCGGGCCGAGCCGCGACGAGCTGCTCGAGGGGCTCAACGAGCCGCAGCAGGCCGCCGTCCGGCACGCCGGGCACCCGCTGCTCGTGGTCGCCGGCGCCGGGTCCGGCAAGACCCGGGTGCTGACGAGGCGGATCGCCTGGCTGATCCAGGAGCGCAAGGCCCACCCGGGCTCGATCCTCGCGATCACCTTCACCAACAAGGCCGCGGCCGAGATGAAGGAGCGGGTCGAGCAGCTGGTCGGACGCCGCGCCCGGGTGATGTGGGTGAGCACCTTCCACTCCGCGTGCGTCCGGATCCTGCGCAAGGAGATCGACAAGCTCGGCTACAAGAGCAGCTTCTCGATCTACGACGCCCAGGACTCCAAGCGCCTGATGACGCTGGTGATCAACGACCTCGACCTCGACCCGCGCCGCTTCCAGCCGGGTCCGCTGCTGCACTGGGTCAGCAACCACAAGAACGAGCTGCGCGACCCCGAGGACGTCGCCAAGGACGCGCGCAACCAGCTCGAGGAGACCTACGCGGCGGCCTACACCTCCTACCAGCGGCGCCTGCAGCAGGCCAACGCGCTCGACTTCGACGACCTGATCATGAAGACCGTCCACCTGCTGCAGCAGTTCCCCGACGTCCGGGAGACCTACCGGCGGCGGTTCCGGCACGTGCTCGTCGACGAGTACCAGGACACCAACCACGCGCAGTACGCGCTCATCCACCAGCTCTGCGCGCGCCGACCCCGAGGCCACCGAGGCGGACCGGGTCGCCCCCGCCGAGCTGATGGTCGTCGGCGACGCCGACCAGTCGATCTACGCCTTCCGCGGCGCGAGCATCCGCAACATCCTCGACTTCGAGCAGGACTTCCCCGACGCCACCTCGATCCTGCTGGAGCAGAACTACCGCTCCACCCAGACCATCCTCACCGCCGCCAACGCCGTCATCACCCACAACCAGGGCCGCAAGGAGAAGAAGCTGTGGTCCGACGCCGGCGACGGCGAGCGCATCGTCGGCTACGTCGCCGACGACGAGCACGACGAGGCCCGGTTCGTCTCCGACGAGATCGACAAGCTCACCGACGCCGGGCTGCGGGCCGGCGACGTCGCCGTCTTCTACCGCACCAACGCCCAGAGCCGCGTGTTCGAGGAGGTGTTCATCCGCACCGGCCAGCCCTACAAGGTGGTCGGCGGGGTGCGCTTCTACGAGCGCAAGGAGGTGCGCGACGCGCTCGCCTACCTGCGGATGCTGGTCAACCCCGACGACCAGGTGAGCCTGCGCCGGATCCTCAACACCCCGCGCCGCGGCATCGGCGACCGCGCCGTCGCCTGCGTCAACGCGCTGGCCGAGCGCGAGCGCATCACGTTCTGGGAGGCGCTGCGCCGCGCCGAGGACGCCCCGGGCCTCGCCACCCGCAGCCTCGCCAACATCCGCGGCTTCGTCGCGTTCGTCGAGGAGCTCCAGTCGATGGTCGAGGCGGGGGAGCGGGCCGACGTCGTGCTCGACGTCGTGCTCGACCGCTCCGGCTACCTCGCCGAGCTCGAGAAGTCCGACGACCCGCAGGACGCCACCCGCGTCGAGAACCTCGGCGAGCTCGTGGCGGTGGCGCGCGAGTTCTCCGACGACCCCGTGGCCGGGCCCAGCGCCGACCCCGCCGACGTCGACGCCGACCTGGTCGCCCCCGGACTCGCCGACTTCCTGGAGCGGGTCGCGCTCGTCGCCGACTCCGACCAGATCCCCGACAAGCCCGAGGACGCCGAGGGCGAGGCCATCGCCGACGAGCAGGGCATGGTCACGCTGATGACCCTCCACACCGCCAAGGGGCTGGAGTTCCCGGTGGTCTTCCTCACCGGGCTCGAGGACGGCGTCTTCCCGCACTCCCGCTCGCTCGGCGACCGCCCCGAGCTCGAGGAGGAGCGTCGGCTCGCCTACGTCGGCATCACCCGCGCCCGCGAGCGGCTCTACATCTCCCGCGCCGTCGTCCGCTCGGCCTGGGGCGCGCCGTCGCACAACCCCGGGTCGCGGTTCCTCGACGAGCTGCCGGTCGACCTCGTCGACTGGCGCCGCACCGAGGCCGCGCAGACCCGCTGGGGCCGCCCCGACCTCGCCTCGTCCTCACCCGCCGCCACCGGGCTCGGCAGCCCCACCGCCGCGGGCCGGCGCAACTTCTCCGCGGCCGCCGCCCGCGCCGACGCGCAGCGCAAGTCGAAGCAGTCGCGGGCGGTGCCGAGCCTGGAGCCCGGCGACCGGGTGGTGCACGACAGCTTCGGCATGGGCACCGTCGTCGCCGTCGAGGGCAAGGACGAGAAGTCGGTGGCCTCGATCGACTTCGGCAGCGAGGGCGTCAAGCGGCTGCTGCTGCGCTACGCGCCGGTGGAGAAGCTGGTAGCACCGCCCGCGGTCAACGGCTCGGGCGTCGCCGGGCAGGTCGACGCCGTGCACGATGAACGCGGCGTAGGGGTCGACCGGGTCGCCGCCACCGGGGCGGACCTCGACGTGCAGGTGGGAGCCGGTGACGTTGCCGGTGGAGCCCACGGTGCCGATCGTCTGGCCGGAGAGCACGGTGTCGCCGACCGAGACGCCGATGGCGGTCTGGTGGCAGTACCAGATCTCGGTGCCGTCCTCGAGGGTGACGACGGTCTTGTTGCCGTAGGCGCCGTCGTAGCCGGTCTCGGTGACCACGCCGTTGGCGACGTTGGTGATCGGGTCGCCGTCGTCGCCGTTGAAGTCGAGACCGGTGTGCGAGCTCGACCACAGGCCGTACTCGCCGAACCGGGCGGTCAGCACCACCGGGTCGAGCGGGGCCACCCAGCGGTTCTCGGCGATGACGTCGGCCTGGGCCTGGGCCTGGGCGGCGAGCTGGCTCAGCGCGGCGTTGCGCTCGCGGGCCTGGGTCCTCGGCGGCCTCGACGAGCGCGCCGCCGTTGGCCTGCTCGAGGGTGCCGCGGTCGGAGTCGCGGTTCAGCGTGCGGCGGTCGCCACCGCCATGCTGTCGACCCGTCCGGTGCCGCTGTCGCCGCCGAGCGCGGAGGCCGCGTGCACGGTCTGGTCGCCGCCGCCGGGCGGTCAGGCTCGGCTCGGTGGCGGTGAGCGAGCCGCCGACGGCGAGCGCCAGCGCGGCCACGCCGACCAGGGCGGGCGGCGAGGGGAGGCCCTTGATCAGCGGACCCGCGACGGCCGGCGTGCTTCACGGCCCTCCGCTTGCCGCCGGCCGGCGCCGAGCAGCGGCAGCTCGGCGGTGGCGTCGAGGTCGAAGTAGTGGGTGCCGGTGGTGACGACCGAGGCCAGCGGGCCGTCGGACGCGGCCCGGACGGCCGGCGTCTCCTGCGTGGGGGTGTCGAGCTCGGCGTAGCAGGCGAGAGCTCGGGCGCCAGCGGCTCCGGCGAGGCACTCGAGCACCGGCGCGGCTGATTCGACGGCGTCGTCACGGCCCGCCACGCGCTTGCCCGCGTAGGGCTGGCGCTGGGTGGGCGTCCGGGGTCCCGAGGACGGACGGCGGCGGCCGCGTCGTTCCGCTCGGTGGTGACCCATGAACCTCTGGACTCCGGTGGACGACAGGGAGAGGTGCGCATGCCGCAGGGCGCCTGCAGGTCGCACAAACGGGTGAGACTGTAACCGAGTCATCGGCCGCCCCCGAAATCCCGCCCCCGGGGATGTGGACCAGTTCTGCGTGATCCGCAACACCTTTTCCGGGCGGCCCCGCCGTGCGGCCCCGGACCAGCGGTCGGGGCCCCGATCGGCCGGGACTAGGGTGCCAGCCGAGCCAGACCCCGACTTCTGACCGACCGACCCCGACGAGACAGCGTGGTGGACCCGTGGACCTGATGGAGTACCAGGCGAAGGAGCTCTTCGCGAAGCACGGCGTGACGGACGACGCTCGGCGTCGTCGTGCGAGACGGCGGACGAGGCACGGGCCGCTGCCGAGGAGCTCGGCGGCGTGACCGTGATCAAGGCGCAGGTCAAGGCCGGCGGCCGCGGCAAGGCGGGCGGCGTCAAGCTCGCCAAGACGCCCGACGAGGCCGTTCGAGCACGCCACGGCGATCCTCGGCTCGACGATCAAGGACCTGCCGGTCAACCGGGTGCTGGTCGACGCCGGCGACGACCGCCGGAGGAGGAGTACTACTTCTCCTTCCTGCTCGACCGGTCGAACCGGCAGTACCTCTGCATCGCCTCGGTCGAGGGCGGCGTCGAGATCGAGGAGGTCGCCAAGACCAACCCGGACGCCGTCAAGAAGATCGCGATCAACCCCGGCACCGGCGTCGACGAGGCCAAGGCCCGCGAGATCGTCGAGGAGGCCGCGTTCCCCGAGCCGCTGCGCGAGCAGGCGGTCGACGATGGTGCAGGAGCTCTGGCGCGGTCTTCGTCGAGGAGGACGCCACCCTCGTCGAGGTCAACCCGCTCGCCCGGCTCGAGGGCGACGTGCTCGAGGCGCTCGACGGCAAGGTGTCGCTCGACGACAACGCCTCCGAGGTGCGCCACGAGGACCACGAGTCCTTCGTCATCCGCGACGAGGAGGACCCGCTCGAGGCCAAGGCCAAGGACAAGGGCCTCAACTACGTGAAGCTGGACGGCCAGGTCGGGATCATCGGCAACGGCGCCGGCCTCGTGATGTCGACGCTGGACGTCGTGGCCTACGCCGGCGAGGAGCACGGCGGCGTGAAGCCCGCGAACTTCCTCGACATCGGCGGCGGCGCGAACGCGCAGGTGATGGCCGACGGGCTCGACGTGATCATCCACGACGAGCAGGTCAAGAGCGTGTTCGTGAACGTCTTCGGCGGCATCACCGCCTGCGACGAGGTCGCCAACGGCATCAAGGGCGCGCTGGAGATCCTCGGCGACGAGGCCACCAAGCCGCTCGTCGTCCGGCTCGACGGCAACAACGTCGACAAGGGCCGCGCGATCCTCGACGAGCTGAACCACCCGCTCGTCACGCAGGTCCCGACCATGGACGGCGCGGCCGACAAGGCCGCCGAGCTCGCGCACGCCGCGCAGAACGCCTGAGGAGCGCCGAGATGTCGATCTACCTGAACAAGGACTCCAAGATCATCGTCCAGGGCATGACCGGCGGCATGGGCTCCAAGCACACGACCCTGATGATCGAGGCCGGCTCGACCGATCGTCGGCGGCGTCAACGCCCGCAAGGCCGGCACCACCGTCGAGCTCGGCGGCAGGACCTCCCGGTCTTCGGCACCGTCGCGGAGGCGATGAAGGAGACCGGCGCCGACGTCTCGGTCGTCTTCGTGCCGCCGGCGTTCACCAAGGACGCCTGCATCGAGGCGATCGACGCCGGCATCGGCCTGCTCGTCGTCATCACCGAGGGCGTGCCCGTGCAGGACACCGCCGAGGTGTGGGCCTACCTCGAGGGCAAGTCGACCCGCATGATCGGCCCGAACTGCCCCGGCATCATCACGCCGGAGGAGTCGCTGGCCGGCATCACGCCCGCACACCATCGCGGGCAAGGGTCCGATCGGGCTGGTCTCGAAGTCCGGCACGCTGACCTACCAGATGATGTTCGAGCTGCGGGACTTCGGCTTCTCCACCGCCATCGGCATCGGCGGCGACCCGGTCGTGGGCACCACCCACATCGACGCGCTCGAGGCCTTCGAGAACGACCCCGACACCGAGGCGATCGTGATGATCGGCGAGATCGGCGGCGACGCCGAGGAGCGGGCGGCGGCCTACATCAAGGACCACGTGACCAAGCCGGTCGTCGGCTACGTCGCGGGCTTCACCGCCCCCGAGGGCAAGACGATGGGCCACGCCGGCGCCATCGTCTCCGGCTCCTCGGGCACCGCGGCCGCCAAGAAGGAGGCCCTCGAGGCCGTCGGCGTCAAGGTCGGCAAGACGCCGTCCGAGACCGCCGACCTGATGCGGGAGATCCTCAAGAACCGCTGACCCGTCACTAGAACGCTGACCCGTCACTTGTACAAGTGACGGGTCGGCGCATTTCGTGACGGGTCAGCGCATTTGTGACGGGTCAGCGAGTGGCGCCGGCGGAGGGTCTCGAGGAGCTCGGTCATGGTGGCGTCGAGGCCGTCGGGCTCGAGCGGGCCGCCGAGCTCGCGGAAGGTGACGACCGCGATCCGGTCGCCGGAGCGCACCACGCCCATCCGGTCGAACCAGGCGGCGTCGCAGCCGTCGGCACCCCCGCAGAAGTCGGCCGCCCCGTAGACCCAGGTGGCGTAGCGGCTGCCACCCGGGCCCGCCACGACCTCGCCCTGCCGGGTCATCTGGGACGGGTCCATCTGGGCGGGGGCGTCGCAGTCGGTGAACCACCCGGTGACGGCGGCCGCCGCCGCCGCGGCGTCGTCCGCGGTGCCGTACTCGTAGACCGACCAGCCGGATCTCCGCGGCCGGGGTGCGGCTGGGCGGGCCGTCGAGCCGGCGCGAGCGTCGCGGTGAACGCACGCTGGCCGACGAGCTCGCCGCTGAAGGAGACCCCGGGCTGGCAGGCGACCACCGGCAGGTCGGGGTAGGTCGTGGCCCGCCAGGGGTCCAGCCGGGCGAGGTGGGCAGGTCGGCGGCCGACAGGACGTCGTCGGGGAGCTCGCCGGGGGCCCGCCGGCTCCGGGCTCGCCCGCGCGGGAGCGCGAACTGCTCCATCGCCGTGACGACGTCGGCGGCCTGGTCGGCGGCGGACCGCAGCGACCGCGTCGATCGAGGCGGCGCTGCCGCCGCCCTCTCCGTAGTTGGCGTCGAGCGAACAGGGCGTTGTCGACCCGCACCACCTGGAGCACCTCGAGCCCGACGTCGAACTGGCCGGCGGTGACGGAACCGGTGGGTGAACACCGCGGCGTCGTCGTTGCCCTCCGGACCGGGGAGTCGACCTGCTCGCGACCGCTCGGTGCCGCCGACCTCCTCGCCGGGCAGTCCACGAACCCGACGCGGATGGCGTCCAGCGCGGCCGCGGCACCGTCCAGTCGAGTCGTAGACCACCAGGGTGCGGGCGCGGCTGTCCTCGGCCTCTCCGGTGTACGTGGCGCCGGCGAGGTCGAGGACGGCGTCCTCGTACGGCGACCAGACGGTCGCGCCGCACAGGTCGAGGCCGGGGTAGCCGGGCTCGTCGACCACCTCGACGGGGCTGCCGTCGCTGCCGTTCTGGGACGGGTAGCCGGCGTCCAGCGGGAACCCGGGCGGGATCTGCGCCACCACCGGGTCGTCGACCGCCACGGTGGCGGTCGGCTCCTCGCTGGGCGGGTCGGTGACCGTGCTGGTCGGCGTCCGCGCCGGCCCGGGCTGGATCTCGTCGTCGTCGCCGGTGGCCAGGACGGCGACCGGCGTGGCGATCAGGGCGACGGCGAGCGCGGCACCGGCGGCGGTGAGGGCGGTGCGGCGGCGACGCATCCGGTCGCCTCGCCGGCGGATCTCGGCGGGGCTCGCGGGGTTCATGTCCGGGGTTTCGGTGGCGAAGTCGCGGAAGCGCTCGTCGAGGGGGTCAGACATGGCTCATGCCTCCCTGGGTGTCGTCCGAGAGCAGTAGGGCGAGGGCGGCGCGACCGCGGCTGAGCCGGGCCTTCACCGTCCCCTCGGGGGCGCCGATCTCGGCGGCCACGGCGGCCACGGGGAGGTCGGCGAGATGGTGCAGCACGATCGACCCGGCGCTGCGGCTCGGGGAGCTGGGCCAGCGCGGTGACCAGCGCGACGTGGTGCACGTCGGGGGCCGCGGTGGTGGTGGGGCCGGCCAGCGCCCGGTCGGCCGGACGGCGTCCGCGGGTGCGGCGGCGCCACCGGCTGATGGCGATCCGGTGGGCGGTGGTGCGCACCCAGGCCTCGGGGTGGTCGGCCCGGTCCAGCTTGCGGCGGTGCGACCAGGCGCGGGCGAACGCCTCCTGCACGCACTCCTGGGCCTCGTCCAGGTCGCCGATCATCGCGTAGACCTGGCCGGTCACGCGTCGGAACGACGCGGCGTAGAAGTCGTCGAACTCGGCTTCGTCCATCGTGACCGGTCTCCTCTCACCCTCCGGCACCCTCAAGGGCTGTCAACCGGTGATACGCCCGGGGCCCGAGTCCGGTTGCACCGAGCCTCAGGAACCGGCGCCGGACAGGCTGCCGAGGCGCGCCACCGCCCGCTCGGCCAGCGCCACGACCTCCCGGTCGCCGATCCGCACGTCGGCGGGCACCAGGTCGAGCTGGCCGACGGCGGTGCCGTTGCGGAGCACCACCACCCAGTAGGCGATCGAGCGCTGCTCGGTGACCCGGACGTCGAGCCGCCACACGGTGTAGGCGCGTCTGCCGCGGTCGGCGGTGGCGATCCGGTCGACGTCGGTGCCCAGCTCGCGGTCGGGGCACGAGGCGAACCGCTCGCGCACCCGGTCGAGGAACCGGCGGGCCGCCCGCGGGGGCAGCGCGGCCACGATCTCGGTGAGGCCGAACTCCTGGGGCAGCCGCGACCTCGGGACGACGAAGGAGCGGGTGGCGCCCTTGCGCGAACGCGGTGCCGCGGAACCGCCCGGTGAACGGCGGCGGCCCGCACGGCGTGGTCGTCGCCGTGGACTGCAGCCGACGCGGCTCGGTGCCCACCCACGGCTGCTCGACCCGCGGCACCGGGGTGAGGTCGATCTCCGAGAGCAGCGCGGGCACGGCGCCGGCCGGGCAGCGGGTCGCGCGGGCGCAGCCTCGGGGCCGCCTGCCCGGTGACGGGCCGGCACGAGGCGCCGGCGCCGTCGAGGCCGCAGAGCCGGCCGACGGCGTCGGCGAGCAGCCCGGCGGACCGCACGGCGTCGGGGGCGGGGTCGCCGGTGGCGCGGACGAACGTCGTGGTGGTGAACACGCCGGTGCGGGCGACGCCGACGAGCCAGGTCTGCGGACTCCGGGCGGCCGAGGAGCGGAGCACCAGGTGGACCGCCTCGTCGCCGACGCCGACCGGCGTGGCGGTGTCGAGCAGCTGCACCGAGGGCAGGGCGCAGCCGGAGAACCACCCGACCGCGGTGTCGAAGGCGCGCTCGGCGGCCGGCACCCGCGGGGAGGCCTCGGTGAGCTGGACCGCGCGCAGCGCCGGGCGCCGCCCGACGGCGGGCGCCTGCGAGGTGCGCACCAGGGCGGCGTCGCCTCGCGGGTCGGCGTACCGGTCGCCCTGGCACGGCACGGCGCGGCCGGTGCCGGCGCTGTTGTCGCCGGTGCGGACCTCCTCCCAGGCGCGGCCCGGGAAGCGCGAGCGGAGGGCGGCGTCGTCGACCAGGGTGGTCTCGGTGAGCCGCATCGGCGGGGTGCCGCTCACCGCCCGGTCCGGTCCGGCGGCGGCGGCGGGTCGCGGCTCGGCGACGCGGTCGAGCGAGGCCCGGACGCCGCTGGCGTCGGTGACCAGGGAGCCGCTCACGAGCACGGCGGCGACGGCGCCGGCCACCCCGACGAGGGTGTGGGTGCGGCGCCGGGTGGCGCCGGCGCGGCGGATGATCGTGGCCCGCGGCCACTGCGGGTGCCGCGAGCGCAGCCTGAGCGACGGGCTCGAGCAGCGTGGGGATGGCGTAGGAGGCCACGTCGCGCTGCAGTGACAGCTGCGCGACGCCGGCCTGGAGCTCCTGCTCGGCCCGGTCGAGCGGCAGACCGATCTCGCGCGCCATCTGCGGCATGGACACCGACGGCCAGCTGGGTGAGCAGCACCGCCTTGCGCTGGTGCACCGACAGCTTGCCGAGCGCGTCGAGAGTGGCGCGCACGTCGTCGTCCAGGTCGCGCTCGCGGTGCCAGACCCGGGTGGTGTGACGGCGTTGCGCGATGCGCCAGGCGTCGGGCCGGACCACGGACTCGGGGTCGGCGAGCCGCGACACCTTGCGCCAGCGGTGCCACGCCACCACGAACGCGTCGCGCACCGCGCGGCGCGCGAGGGCGAGGTCGCCGGTGAAGCAGAACGTCTGGACGAGGAGCCGGTCGCGGGCATCCTTGTAGAACGCGTCGAACTGGTCGGGGTCCCTCATGACGGTCCCACGGTAGACGAGGCCCGGCAGCCCGCTCCGAACCGCCGAAACCGGCCCCCCCGGCGTGGGAGGCCCGGCCGAGGGGGTTCCGGGTCGGATGATGCGAGAGCCATGACCGCCCTGCTCCCGCCGCCCCGCACCCGTCCCGGGTCGCGGCGCCCCGCCGACGACCTGCGCCGCGACCTGGCGACCCGCCGTCCGCTGGTGCCGACGGCGGTCGTGTGCGGCGTCGCGGCGGCCGGCGCCACGCTCGTGGTGTTCCTCGGGCTCGGCGTCACCGGCTGGTTCCTCACCGACGGCGGATCCCACGGCACCCCCCGCGACGGCCTGCGGGTCGGTGCCACCGCCTGGCTGGCGGGGCACGGCTCCGGGTTCCGGGTCGGCGGGGCGCTGGTGAGCGTCGTGCCGCTGGGCATCACCCTGCTCGCCGCCTGGTCGGTGTGGAGCTGGGCGCACCGGCTCGGTGCCTCGGTGTCCGGGCACGGACCGGACGTCGACGCCCTCGGCGACGGCGAGCGCGACTGGACCGTCGCCGTCGCCACCACGGTCTTCACCGCGTGCTACGTCACCACGGCCGTCGTCACCTGCACCCTGGCCGCCACCCCGGAGACCTCGCCGAGCACCGCGCGCGTGCTGCTGTGGTCGCTCGCGCTCTGTCTGCTGCTCGGGCTGCCCGCCATCGCCACGAGCTCCGGACGAGCCGCGGTGTGGACGGCGGGCGTGCCCGCCTGGGTGGTGGGCGCCGCGGCCACCTGCCGCCGGCTGCTGCGTGCTCTGGCTGGTCGGCTCGGCGCTGCTCGTCGCTGGGGGCGCTGGCGGCCGACTGGTCGACCGCGGCCAACGTCACCTCCCAGCTCGGCGCCGGCGGCGGCGACGTCGCGCTGCTGGTGGCGCTCGGCGTCGCCGTGCTCCCCAACGCCGCCCTCTACTCCAGCGCCTACGTGCTCGGCCCCGGCTTCGTCGGTGGGCACCGGCAGCACGGTCACCAGCAGCGCCGTCGTGCTCGGCCCGCTGCCGATGTTCCCGATGCTCGCGGCGCTCCCCGACGACGGCGCGGCGCCGCAGTGGACCTCCTGGCTCGTCGTCGCCCCGCCCGTGCTCGCCTTCCTCGCGGCCGTGCTCGCCCAGCGAGCGGTGCCCACCACGCGGTGGGAGGACGGCGCGCTGCGCGGGGGCGGCGGCGGTGTCGTCGCCGGCGTGCTGCTCGGCGCCCTCACCGCCCTCGCCGGGGGCGCCGTGGGTCCCGGCCGGATGGCCGACGTCGGCACCGACGGCCTCGAGGTGATGCTGCACGCGGTCGCGGCGTTCGGGCTGGGCGGGCTGCTGGGCGGGCTGGCCGTCACCTGGTGGCAGCGGCGGTCCTCCGAGGTCTGACGCCGACTCGCGCTCGGAGGGCGGACCGCTCGCGGCGTGCCTCGGGTGGGCGGTGAGCTGGTGAGGCTTTCCGGGGCCCAGAACCTCACCAGCTCACCGCTGCACCCGGGCGCCGTCACCGCCGCAGGAGGAACGGGCCGCTAGCCTGCGGGCCGTGCCCGCCCGCCTCGTCGTCCTGGTCTCCGGCGCGGGCACCAACCTGCAGGCGCTGCTCGACGCCTGCGCCGACCCCGCCTACGGGGCCACCGTCGTCGCCGTCGGGGCGGACCGCGACGGCATCGAGGGTCTGACCCGCGCCGAGCGGGCCGGGGTGCCGACGTTCGTGCGGCGGGTGGGGGACTTTCCCGGCCGTGAGGAGTGGGACGCCGACCTCGCGGCCACCGTCGCGTCGTACGCGCCGGACGTCGTGGTGCTCGCCGGGTTCATGAAGCTGGTCGGGCCGTGCCTTCCTCGGCGCCCACGGCGGCCGGGTGGTGAACACCCACCCCGCGCTCTCGCCGTCCTTCCCCGGCATGCGCGGCCCGGCCGAGGCGCTCGCCTACGGCGTCAAGGTCACCGGTGCCACGCTGTTCGTCGTCGACGACGGCGTCGACACCGGCCCGATCCTCGCCCAGACCACGGTGCCGGTCGCCGACGACGACACCGTCGAGACCCTCCACGACCGGATCAAGACCGCCGAGCGGGCGATGCTGGTCGAGAGCGTCGGCCGGATGGCGCGGGAGGGCTTCCACGTGCACGGGAGGCGCGTGCGGTTCGGGCCGACCCGGGGAGGGCACCTCCTAGAGTGAAAGTCACACGACTGGCGCAGGTGGGCGACCACCGGGGAGTGACGTCGGCAGCATCGAACGCCTGGGTGCTGCCCCATCCCGAGCTGCAGGAGCGTTCCCAGGCATGAGTGAGCACCGGATCCCGATCAGGCGCGCCTTGGTCTCCGTGTACGACAAGACCGGTCTCGACGACCTCGTCCGCGGGCTCCACGACGCGGGCGTCGCGCTGGTGTCGACCGGCGGCTCGGCCCGCCTCATCGAGGGCCTCGGCCTGCCGGTGACCAAGGTCGAGGACCTCACCGGGTTCCCGGAGTGCCTCGACGGCCGGGTCAAGACGCTGCACCCGAAGGTGCACGCCGGCATCCTCGCCGACCGCCGGCTCGACACCCACGTGCAGCAGCTGGCCGACCTCGGCGTCGAGCCGTTCGACCTCGTGGTGTCGAACCTCTACCCCTTCACGCAGACCGTCGCCTCGGGCGCCACGCCCGACGAGTGCGTCGAGCAGATCGACATCGGGGGCCCGTCGATGGTGCGCGCCGCCGCCAAGAACCACCCGTCGGTCGCCATCGTCACCTCGCCCGACCGCTACGACGACGTGCTGGCGGCCGCGGCGGCCGGCGGCTTCACCCTCGCCGAGCGGCAGGCCCTCGCCGCCGAGGCGTTCGTGCACACCGCCACCTACGACGTCGCACGTGGCCTCGTGGATGGGCAACGTGCTCACCGACACCTCCGGGGGCCAGGGCTTCCCGGCGTGGGTCGGCGGCACGTGGGACAAGGCCGCGGTGCTGCGCTACGGCGAGAACCCCCACCAGAGCGCGGCGCTCTACCTCAACGGCTCCGGCACCGGGCTCGCGCACGCCACCCAGCTGCACGGCAAGGAGATGTCGTACAACAACTACGTCGACGCCGACGCCGCGCGTCGCGCCGCCTACGACTTCGCCGAGCCGGCCGTCGCGATCATCAAGCACGCCAACCCGTGCGGCATCGCGGTCGGCGCCGACGTCGCCGAGGCGCACGCGCGGGCCCACGCCTGCGACCCGGTCTCCGCGTTCGGCGGCGTGATCGCCGTCAACCGCGCCGGTGTCGGTGGCGATGGCCGAGCAGGTGGCCGAGGTGTTCACCGAGGTGATCGTCGCCCCCGGCTACGACGACGGCGCCGTCGAGGTGCTCGCCGGCCGCAAGAACCTCCGGATCCTGGTGTGCGAGGACAGCCGCGGCGGCGAGGTCGAGATGCGGCCGATCTCCGGTGGCCTGCTCATGCAGCAGCGCGACTACGTCGACGCCGACGGAGACGACCCCGCGCACCTGGACGCTCGCCAGCGGCGAGCCCGCCGACGAGCGGACCCTCGCCGACCTCGCGTTCGCCTGGCGGGCCTGCCGGTCGGCGAAGTCCAACGCGATCCTGCTCGCGCACGACGGCGCCTCGGTCGGCGTCGGCATGGGCCAGGTCAACCGGGTCGACTCCTGCCGCCTCGCCGTCGAGCGGGCGGGGGAGCGGGCCCGCGGAGCGGTGGCGGCCTCCGACGCCTTCTTCCCGTTCGAGGACGGCCCGCAGATCCTCCTCGATGCCGGCGTCCGCGCGATCGTGCAGCCCGGCGGCTCGGTGCGCGACGAGCTCACCGTGGCCGCGGCCACGGCGGCCGGCGTCACGATGTACTTCACCGGCACCCGGCACTTCGCCCACTGAGCAGGAGCAAGGACCACGACATGACCGCGCAGCGCCTCGACGGGACCTCGACCCTCAAGGTCATCAAGGCCGAGCTCACCGAGCGGGTCCGGCTGCTCAAGGAGCGCGGGATCGTGCCGGGCCTCGGCACCGTGCTCGTCGGCGACGACCCCGGCTCCCACTGGTACGTCGGCGCCAAGCACAAGGACTGCGCCGAGATCGGCATCGCCTCGCTGCGCCGCGACCTCCCGGCCGGCGCCACCCAGGCCGAGGTCGAGCACGTCATCGACGAGCTCAACGCCGACCCCGCCTGCACCGGCTTCCTCGTGCAGCAGCCCACCGGGCCTCGACGAGTTCGCCCTGCTGTCGCGGGTCGACCCCGACAAGGACGTCGACGGCCTGCACCCGGTCAACCTCGGCAAGCTGGTGCTCGGCGAGGCCGGATCGCTGCCGTGCACGCCGATCGGCTGCATCGAGCTGCTGCGCCGGCACGGGGTCGAGATCGCCGGCGCCGAGGTGGTCGTGGTGGGCCGTGGCCTCACCGTCGGCCGCCCGCTCGGGCTGCTGCTCACCCGCCGCTCGGAGAACGCCACGGTCACGCTGTGCCACACCGGCACCCGCGACCTCGCCCACCACGTGCGGCAGGCCGACATCGTGGTCGCCGCGGCCGGGGTGCCGGGCATCATCACCGCCGAGATGGTGAAGCCGGGCGCCGCGCTGCTCGACGTCGGCGTCTCGCGCGTCGACGGCAAGATCGCCGGCGACCTCGCCCCCGACGTCTGGGACGTCGCCGGCTGGGTCTCGCCCAACCCCGGCGGAGTCGGCCCGATGACCCGGGCGATGCTCCTGTCGAACGTCGTCGAGCGAGCCGAGCGGATGAGCCAGGTCTCCTGACCTCGATCACGATGTCCCTCACCCCGCCACCCGACGAGCCGGAGCCGCTCGAGCCGATCGAGGAGCCGTTCCTCGAGCCTCAGCCGCTGACCCGGATCCCGTCGACCATCGGCGGGGCCTGCTACCTCGCGGTGCTCGGCGTCGCGGTCGCCGGCATCGCGATCGTCGTGCTCGACGACTGGCGGCTCGGGGTCCGGGTCGTCGCCGGCTCCCTGGCGGGAGCCGGCGCGGTGCGCCTCGTGCTACCGCAGAAGGACGCCGGCATGCTCGCCGTGCGGCACCGCATGCTCGACGTCCTGCTGCTGGCCGCGATCGCGGCGGCCCTGTGGTTCCTGGCGGGAGACATCCCCGACCAGCCGGGCTCGCTAGCCCCCGCTACGCGGGGACCTCGACCTGGAACGGCACGCCCTGCTGCTGCAGGAACACCGTCTCGCCGCGCTCGGCCAGCCGGGTGCCGTTGGCCTGGATCAGGCCGAGCAGGCCGTCGTCGTCGGTGCGCAGCATCGAGCGCAGCTGGCCGCCGGCGGCGCGCACCAAGTACTCGGGGGTGGCGCCCTGGGCGAGCCGGCCGGGGTCGCGGTCGACGCCGTGCAGGAGCACGTCGCCGCCGGGGAGGACCCGCGCGTCGATGGTCAGGTTGGCGACCCGGCCGACCTCCGGTGCGGCCGGCGGGTAGACGGGCGCGGTGAGCCGGCCGGTGGCGAACGCGCGGGCGGTGGCGAGGCGGGCCTGCCGGCGGCGCACGGTCGTCACGACGTACGCCACGACTGCCGAGGAGCCCTACCAGGAGCGCCAGCCGGCCGGCGAGCAGGAGGTCGGCGTCGTCGGTCGGTGTGGGCGCGGCTCCGAGCGAACGCTGGAAGCCGAGGAACACCGACTCCAGGCCCTGGCCACGGTTGGTCGTGCTGGTGCCGAGCTCGTCGTGGAGCGCGGGCAGCATGGCCGCGAAGAACAGGTAGGCGAACAGCGCCATGGGCACGGCCTTGTCGCGGTTGGTCATCGGTCGCGGTGCGATCCAGCTGGTCATCTCGTCCCGTCCTCCTCCCGCTCCCGGCGGGCGACGTGGGCGCCGGCGGCGCCTCGGTGGTTGATGACGCCACCGTGGCGAGGAGGACTTACCGCGGCCTTAACGCCGCGCGACGGGCCGCGTCAGATGAGGCCGAGCTCGGTGACGGCCGAGCGCTCCTCGTCGAGCTCGGCGACCGAGGCGTCGATGCGGGAGCGCGAGAAGTCGTCGATGTCGAGACCCTCGACGATGGACCAGTCGCCACCGCTCGTGGTGACCGGGAACGAGGAGACCAGGCCCTCGGGGACGCCGTAGGAGCCGTCGGAGAGCACGGCCATCGACACCCAGTCGCCCTCGGCGGAGCCGTGGAGCCAGTCGCGGGCGGCGTCGATGGTGGCCGAGGCCGCGGACGCGGCGGACGACGACCCGCGGGCCTCGATGATCGCGGCGCCGCGCTTGGCGACGGTGGGGATGAAGGTGTTCTCCAGCCAGTCCTGGTCGCCGACGACCTCGGCGGCGTTGCGGCCGCCGACCTCGGCGTGGAACAGGTCGGGGTACTGGGTGGCGGAGTGGTTGCCCCAGATCGTCATGTGGGTGATGTCGGTGACCGGGGCGCCGGTCTTCGCGGCGAGCTGGGAGATGGCGCGGTTGTGGTCGAGCCGGCGTCAGCGCCGAGAACCGCTCGGCCGGGATGTCGGGGGCGTTCTTGAGGGCGATCAACGCGTTGGTGTTGGCCGGGTTGCCGGTGACGCCGATACGGACGTCGTCGGCGGCCACCTTGTTGAGCGCCTTGCCCTGGGCGGTGAAGATCGCGCCGTTCGCCTCGAGCAGGTCGCCGCGCTCCATGCCCGGGCCGCGCGGCCGCGCGCCGACGAGCAGGGCGAGGTTGACGCCGTCGAACACGTTCTCGGCGTCGTCGCCGATCTCGACGCCCGCCAGGCCGGGGAACGCGCAGTCGTCGAGCTCCATGACCACGCCCTCGAGCGCCGGGAGGGCCGGCGCGATCTCGAGCAGCCGCAGCTCGATGGGCCGGTCTCCGGTGAGGGCACCGCTCGCGAGACGGAACAGCAGGCTGTAACCGATCTGGCCGGCGGCTCCGGTGACGGCGACCTTCAGCGGGGCAGAGCTCACGACAACACTCCTCGGGGGACGACGGATCGGGGTGGCTCGACGCTAGCAGCGGCGCGGTGGCGGGCGACCGGGGCCGGGGCGCCCCGGGCCCTCACTCGTGCGGACGCACCGCCGTGGACTCCCCGCCGGGGCTCGGCCAGCTGCCACCGGGCCCGGCGGCCGGCGGCTGGGCCGGGATCCACTGCTGCGACTGGGGGTCCCACTGCCAGCCGTCCTGGATGATCGGCTGCTCCTGCGGGGCGGCGGGAGCGGACCCCGCGGCCGCCGCCGGGCTCGGCTGGCCGGCGTCGGGGAAGCCGCCCTGTCCGCCCTGCTGGTAACCGCCCTGGGAGTAGCCGGGCTGGGCAGCCTGGCCGGGCTGGGCCGACTGGTCGTAGCCGGGCTGGTCGTAGCCGGGCTGGTCGAAGCCGGGCTGCTGGTTCCACTGCTGCTGGAACTGGTCGGGCATGCCGTAGCCCGGCACCGCCGGGGCCGCCGCGGCGCGACGGGCGGCGAAGGAGAGACCGGACCCGGGCACCGGCTCGGAGACCCGCCCGAACACGGCCGGGTAGAGGAAGCCGGCGGCGGCGGCGCCGAGCAGCGGCGCGAGGATGAACAGCCAGAGCTGGATGATCGCGTCGGTGCCGGAGAACAGGCCGGGGCCGATGGAGCGCGCGGGGTTCACCGAGGTGCCGGTGGCGCCGAGCGAGGCGAAGTGGATGGCGGCCAGGGTGAGGCCGATCGCCAGGGGGGCCAGCGCGGGGTGCTCGTTGCGCTCGTCGGTGACGGCCAGGATGACGAGCACGAAGACCAGGGTCATCACCAGCTCGAGGATCAGCGCGCCGACGAGGTCGACGCCGCCCTCGTCGCCGAAGCCGTTGCTGCCGAGCGGCTCGCCGAGGTCCCACGAGGTGTCGCCGGTGAGGAGCACCACCGCGAGCATCGCGGCCCCGACGATCGGCGCCACCCACCTGGGCGGCGGAGTAGAGCCCGGCGTCCTTCCAGGGGATCCGGCCGCTGAGCGCGGCGCCGACCGAGACCGCCGGGTTGAAGTGCCCGCCGGAGACCCGGCCGAAGGCGTAGACCATGGCGATGATCGCGATGCCGAACGACAGCCCGATCGAGCTGACCTCTCCGTCGCTCAGCATGACCGAGCCGACACCGAACAGGACGAGCACCGCCGTGCCGATCGCCTCGGCGGACAGCTTCTGGACGAGGGTGGGGGAAGTTGCTTCCATGGCGGCGGGCCTGCCCTTCGGGGACGTGGTCCAAACCTGAGGTCCGGAGCACTCTAGACCCGAGGATCCCCGGGTCCGGAGCAGCAGGTATCTTGACGTCGAGAAATGTCGGACTTCCCCGAGGAGAGCGCGCGTGAGCGACCAGGCACCGCAGGCCAGCACGATCATCTACACCCACACCGACGAGGCGCCGCTGCTGGCGACGTACTCGTTCCTGCCGATCATCCAGGCCTACGCCGCCAAGGCGGGCGTGGACGTCGAGACCCGTGACATCTCGCTGGCCGGCCGCATCCTCAGCCAGTTCCCGGACCGGCTGAGCGAGGAGCAGCGGGTCGCCGACCACCTCGCCGAGCTCGGCGAGCTCGCCACCAAGCCCGAGGCCAACATCATCAAGCTGCCGAACATCTCGGCGTCGACCCCGCAGCTCAAGGCGGCGATCAAGGAGCTGCGCGAGCAGGGCTACGACCTGCCCGACTACCCCGAGAGCCCCGACACCGACGAGGAGCGCGACGTCCGCGCGCGCTACGACAGGACGAAGGGCTCCGCGGTCAACCCGGTGCTCCGCGAGGGCAACTCCGACCGCCGCGCGCCGTCGTCGGTCAAGGCCTACGCCAAGGCGCACCCGCACCGGATGGGCGCCTGGAGCTCCGACTCGCCGGACCAACGTCGCCACGATGGGCGAGCACGACTTCCGCTCCAACGAGAAGTCCGTCGTCGATCCCGACGACGACACCCTGCGCATCGAGCACGACGCCGCCGACGGCACCGTCACCGTGCTCAAGGACGAGGTGAAGGTGCTGGCCGGCGAGGTCGTCGACGCCACCTTCATGGACGTCGCCGCGCTGCGCCGCTTCCTCACCGAGCAGATCGCGCGGGCCAAGGCCGACGACGTGCTGCTCTCGGTGCACCTCAAGGCCACGATGATGAAGGTCTCCGACCCGATCATCTTCGGCCACGCGGTGCAGGCGTTCTTCCCGACGCTGTTCGAGCAGTACGGCGAGCAGCTGGCAGCGGCCGACATCTCGCCGAACGACGGCCTCGGCGCGCTGCTCTCCGCCGTCGAGTCGCTGCCCGACGGCGAGGCGATCAAGGCCGCCGTCCAGCAGGGCCTCGCCGACGGCCCGAAGCTGGCGATGGTCGACTCCGACAAGGGCATCAGCAACCTGCACGTGCCCAGCGACGTCATCATCGACGCCTCGATGCCGGCCATGATCCGCACCAGCGGCCACATGTGGGGCCCCGACGGCGAGGAGGCCGACACCCTCGCGGTGATCCCGGACTCCTCCTACGCCGGCGTCTACCAGACCGTGATCGACGACTGCCGCGCCAACGGCGCCTTCGACCCGGCCACGATGGGCTCGGTGCCCAACGTCGGCCTCATGGCCAAGGCGGCCGAGGAGTACGGCTCGCACGACAAGACCTTCGAGGTGCCGGCCGCCGGCACCGTGCGCGTCGTCAACGGCGCGGGGGAGACCCTGCTCGAGCACGACGTGCAGCCCGGCGACATCTGGCGTGCCTGCCAGACCAAGGACGCCCCGATCCGCGACTGGGTGAAGCTCGCCGTCACCCGCGCCCGCGCCTCGGGCTCGCCCGCGGTCTTCTGGCTCGACGAGACCCGCGCCCACGACGCCAACCTGATCGCCAAGGTCAACGAGTACCTGCCCGAGCACGACACCGACGGGCTGACGATCGAGATCATGGCGCCGGCCGAGGCCACGGCGTACTCGCTGGAGCGGATCCGCAAGGGCGAGGACACCATCTCGGTCACCGGCAACGTGCTGCGCGACTACAACACCGACCTGTTCCCGATCCTCGAGCTCGGCACCTCGGCCAAGATGCTCTCGGTCGTGCCGCTGATGAACGGCGGCGGCCTGTTCGAGACCGGCGCCGGCGGCTCGGCGCCCAAGCACGTGCAGCAGCTGGTCAAGGAGAACTACCTGCGCTGGGACAGCCTCGGCGAGTTCTTCGCGCTGGCCGCCTCCTTCGAGCACCTCGGCGACGTCGCCGGCAACCGGGGCGCGAAGGTGCTGGCCGACACCCTCGACCGCGCCACCGGCACGTTCCTCGAGAACGACAAGTCGCCCACCCGCAAGGTCGGCGGCATCGACAACCGCGGCTCGCACTTCTACCTGGCCCTCTACTGGGCCCAGGAGCTCGCCGCGGCAGACCGACGACGCCGACCTCGCGAAGGTCTTCGAGCCGCTGGCCGAGCGGCTCGCCTCCGAGGAGGAGACGATCGTCGGCGAGCTCAACGCCGTCCAGGGCAGCCCGGCCGACATCGGCGGCTACTACCGCCCCGACGACGCCAAGGCCGACGCGGTCATGCGCCCCTCGACGACGCTCAACGAGGCGCTCGCCTCTCTGTAGTCGGGTAGCCGGGCAGCCGGGGCAGGCGCAAGCGCCGCGCAAGCGGGACGAAAGCGACGGCGCCCAGGGTCGGTGCACCCCACCGACCCCGGAAGGCCCACCCGATGAACGTCCTGACCCGCCGACTGCTCGCCGGCGCCGCAGCCGCGCTGCTGACCGCCACCGTGTCAACCCTGCCGCCGACCGTGCCGGCCGCCGCGGCTCCCAGCGCTCCCGCCTCACCCGCCGCTGCCGCGCGGGCGGGCACGGGCGGCACGATCGTCTACCTGCGCGGCCACGACGTGTGGATCGCTCGGGGCGACGGCACCGGCGCCCACGCGGTCACGCGCAACGGCACCCGCACGCGCCCCTACCGCTCGCCGTCGCTCTCGAACGGCGGCGTGATCGCGGTGGCCCGCGGCGGGCTCGTGCTGCGGCTCGACCAACGCGGCCGGGTGCTCAGCTCGTTCGACCCGCCCGCGCTGCGCAACTCGGCCGGCGAGCTCCTCGACGGCGCCGTCAACGACGTGGCGCTCTCGCCGGACGGCCGCTACGTCGCCTGGTCGTTCGTGCGCTACAGCTGCCCGGTCGGCGCGAGCTGTCTGGTGCGGTACGCCACCGGCTACTCGACGTCGACCCGCTACCGCAGGGCGGGCCGGTCGACGTACTTCCGTGCCCCGTCGTGGGTCGGGAGCGCGCGCACCCTGCAGACCGGCGGCTACGGGTCGCAGGTGATGCTCCACGACCTCGGCCGGGCACCGCAGCACTGGTTCGACGACGCCGACGTCGCCGCCCCCAGCACCGACCTGGCCGACCACGAGCTGTCGCCGAACGGCCGGTGGCTCGCCGCGGTGCGCGGCTACGGCGCCGACTCGACCATCGCCTGGTACGCCGTCTCCGGGAACGCCAGGACGGGCGCACCGCCGGCTCCGCCGGTCTACACCTGCGTCACCACGCCCGACAGCAGGCACGCGAGCCCGACCTGGTCGCCCGACTCCAGCGCGGTCGCCTGGGCGAGCAGCGACGGGATCGTCGTGCAGCGCGCCGCCGCCCACTGCGGTGCGCAGGCCGACGCCCGGCTGCTGCTGCGGGGTGGCCGGGCGCCCGACTGGTCGCCGGCGCAGCTGCGGTAGCCGGGCCCGGTCAGCCGGGGGGCCGAGGGCACGGTCCGACGTGACCGAGACGACGCCGCCGGTGCGGAATAGGCGCGCGGGGGCCTCGGCTTGGACCATGGTGACGATGTCTCAGCAGCTCGCCCCGTCGACGGACGCCGCGGCCGGTCGTGCCCCGCACTTCGGGCCGGCGGTGCTCGCGCTCGCCGTCGGCGGGTTCGCGATCGGCACCACCGAGTTCGTGACGATGGGTGTGCTGCCGCAGGTGGCCGACGGCGTCGGCATCACGATCCCGCAGGCGGGCCACACCATCTCGGCCTACGCGCTCGGTGTGGTCATCGGCGCCCCGGTCGCTCGCGTTCTTCGGAGCCAAGCTGCCCCGCCGGGCGCTGCTGCTCGGGCTGATGGTCGCCTACGCCCTCTTCAACGCGCTCAGCGCGCTCGCGCCGAACTACGAGACGCTGCTGGTCGCGCGGTTCCTCGACGGGCTCCCGCACGGCGGCTACTTCGGCGTCGCGTCGCTGGTGGCGGCGAGCATGGTCGCGCCCGAGCGGCGCGGCCGGGCGATGGCGCTCGTCCTGATGGGGCTGCCGGTGGCCAACGTGGTCGGCGTCCCGCTCCGCCACCTGGCTCGGCCAGACCCTCGGCTGGCGCGCGTCCTACTGGGTCGTCGCCGGGTCTCGCCGCTCCTCACCATCGCGATGGTGCTGGCGTTCGTGCCCGACTGCCCCGGCAACCCCGAGGCCACCGGCCGGCGCGAGCTGCTCGCGCTCCGCAAGCCGCAGGTGTGGTTCGCGGTCGTCGCGGGCGCCGTCGGCTTCGGCGGCATGTTCGCGCTGTTCTCCTACGTCGCGCCCGATGGCGACCCGGGTCGCGCGACCTCCCCGACGGCGCCGTCCCGCTGTTCCTGCTGACCCTCGGGCTCGGCATGGTGTTCGGCAACTGGGTGGCCGGCATCGCCGTCGACCGGTCGCTGCGCGCCTCGCTGCTCGCCGCGCCGCTCGGGCTCGTCGTCACCCTGCTGCTGACCTGGGTGCTGCTGCCGATGGGCTACGTCGTGCTGCCCGCGATGTTCCTGGTCACCACCGTCGGCTCCGTGCTCGCGCTCGGCCTGATGATGCGGCTGATCGACGCCGCCGAGCACGCCGAGACCCTCGGTGCGGCGCTCGGCCACGGCTCGCTCAACATCGGCAACGCGCTGGGGGCCTGGCTCGGCGGGCTCGACGATCGCCGCCGGCTGGGGCTACGCCTCGCCGCTGCTGATCGGCGCGGTGCTCTCGCTGGCCGGTTTCGTGGTGCTGGCGGTGGCGTTCCGGGGGAGCAGGTCGGCCCCGTCCGAGGACGTGCGTGTCCCCGAAGGGGTGTGACGGCGGAGCCCTCCGCCGACGCACGGTGGAGGCATGACCGACGACAAGCGAATCCAGGTCCAGCGCACCATCGAGGCGAGCACCGACCGCGTCTTCGACGTGCTCTCCAACCCGCACCGCCACCCCGAGCTCGACGGCTCCGGGTTCGTGGTGAGCCTCGAGCGGGGCGACCGCATCACCCAGTCCGGGCAGCAGTTCCGGATGAACATGACCGGTGACCACATGGGCGGCGACTACGCCACCGACAACCTGGTCACCGGGTTCGACCAGAACCACCTGATCGCGTGGAAGACCGCGCCGGCCGGCACCGAGCCCCCGGGCTGGGAGTGGGTCTGGGAGCTCAAGGCCGACGGCCCCGACCGCACCGACGTCAGCCTCACCTACGACTGGTCCGCCGTCACCGACCAGGAGCTGCTGAAGAAGGTGTCGTTCCCGCTGGTGAGCGAGAGCCAGCTCGACGACTCGCTCACCAACCTCGACACCGCCGTCACCGCGACGGCGTAGCCGCCGCCGCTCGGGCGCGGCCGGACGCGGTCGGTCGGCAGAGCACCCGGCGTCACCCGATCCGCGGTTTCCGGGGACAATGACGCCCATGTCTGCCACGACCCAGCCGGAGATCGAGGTTCCGGCGGCCGCGTCCGGCGGGGCCAGGCCCCGCGTGCTGTCCGGGATCCAGCCGACGGCCGACTGGTGGCACCTCGGCAACTTCCTCGGCGCCGTGCGGCAGTGGGTCGACCTGCAGCGCGACTACCAGCCGTTCTTCTTCATCGCCGACCAGCACGCGATCACGGTGCCAGCACGACCCGAAGCTGCTGCGGGAGCGGACGCTGCGCTACGTCGCCCAGCTGCTCGCGGCCGGGGTCGACCCGGCCCGGTCGGCGATCTTCGTGCAGAGCCACGTGCCCGAGCACTCGCAGCTGGCGTGGGTGATGCAGTCGCTCGCCGCCGTCGGCGAGGCGCGTCGGATGACGCAGTTCAAGGACAAGGCATCCAAGGGCGGCGAGGGCTCGGCGTCGGTGGCGCTGCTCACCTACCCGATCCTGCAGGCCGCCGACATCCTGCTCTACCGGCCTCACTTCGTGCCGGTGGGCGAGGACCAGCGCCAGCACCTCGAGCTCACCCGCGACCTCGCGCAGCGGTTCAACCACCGCTACAAGAAGACCTTCCGGCTGCCGGAGCCCTACATCCTCAAGGCCACCGCGAAGATCGGCGACCTGCAGAACCCCACGGCCAAGATGTCGAAGTCGGCGTCCTCGCCGCAGGGCATCGTCGAGATGCTCGACGACCCGGCGGTGAGCGCCAAGAAGATCCGCTCGGCGGTCACCGACTCCGGCAGCGAGGTGCGGTTCGACGCCGAGGAGAAGCCCGGCGTCAGCAACCTGCTCAGCATCTTCTCCGCCGTCACCGGCGAGCCGGTCAGCGCGTTGGAGGAGCAGTACGCCGGGCGTGGCTACGGCGACCTCAAGAAGGACCTCGCCGACGTCGTCACCGGCTTCGCGACGCCGTTCCGCGAGCGCACCCTCGAGCTGCTCGACGAGCAGGACCACCTCGTCGACGTGCTGACCCAGGGTGCCGCGCAGGCGAGGTCGGTGGCATCGCGCACTCTCGCCGACGTGTACCAGAGGGTCGGGTTCGTCGCCCCCCGGCAGGGGTGACCTACCGGTGAGGGTGCGTCGCTAGGGTCGAAGGATGCCGACGATCGGGGTGGCCGTGCCGATCCCCGAGCCCTGGGCCACCGAGCTCCAGGACTACCGGGCAGGTCTGGGCGACGACACCGCGGCCAAGATCCCCACCCACATCACGCTGGTCCCGCCGCTCGACGTCGGCGACCAGCTCGACGACGTCGTCGACCACCTCGCCGACTCCGCCACCTCGATCGGTCCGTTCCCGGTGCACCTGCGCGGCACCGGCACGTTCCGCCCGGTCTCGCCGGTGGTCTTCGTGTCGCTGGTCGAGGGGATCTCCCAGGTCGAGCAGCTGGCGGACGCCGTGCGGCGCGGCCCGCTCGACGCTCGACCTGTCCTTCCCGTTCCACCCCCACGTCACCGTCGCCCACCACCTCGACGACACCCGGCTCGACCAGGCGTTCGCCGAGCTCGCGGGCTTCGAGTGCGAGTTCGAGGTCGACGACTTCCACCTGTACGTGCACGACGACCAGGTGGGCTGGCAGCCGGCCCACGACTTCAGGCTGGGCTGCACGGGCCGAGGGGTAGAGGCCGTCATGGAGTCACCGCAGCAGCGGCTCACCGAGCTGCGCGAGCGCCGGCCCGGCCGTCGACCACACGCTCCGCATGCAGGAGCACTACGGCAAGGTGAAGGCCGCGCCAGCAGGCCGGTGCGGTCACCTACTTCGCGTTCCTCTCGTTCTTCCCGGTGCTCGCGCTGTCGTTCTTCGTGGTCGGCCTGGTCTCGAAGGTCTACCCGGACGCCAACGCCAACCTCGTCGAGGCGATCAACTCGGTGCTGCCCGGCATCATCGGCGGCGGCGAGGGCGAGATCTCGCTCGACGACATCCGCACCTTCTCCGGCCTCGCCGGCGTGATCGGCCTGGCCGGCGTCCTCTACTCGGGTCTCGGCTGGGTCTCGGCGCTGCGCGACGCGCTGGCGGCGGTCTTCGAGCTGCCCGACACCGAGCGGCCGAGCTTCGTCGGCGGCAAGCTCCGCGACCTGCTCACCCTCGCCACCATCGGCTTCGTCCTGCTGGTCTCGGTGGCCGTCGCGGGCCTGGTGGCCGGCTTCTCCGACACGGTGCTCGACTGGGTCGGCCTCGGCTCCGAGCTCGGCTGGCTGGTGGTGCTGCTGGCCATCGCGCTCGGCCTCGCCGCCAACGCGGTGCTGTTCTTCGCGATGTTCCGCTGCTGGCCGAACCCGCACGTGCCGCGCCGCTCGCTGTGGTCGGGGGCCCTGCTCGGCGCCGTCGCGTTCGAGGCGCTCAAGCAGGTCTCCAGCCTGCTGCTCGGGCTGACGAAGAACTCCCCGGCCTTCCAGGCCTTCGGGATCGCGCTGATCCTCATCGTCTGGATCAACTACTTCTCCCGCGTCGTCATGTACGCCGCCGCGTGGGCCTACACCACGCCCGAGGCCCGCGCACTCCGCATCAACGAGCCCGCCGCGCCGGTGCAGGGCCCGGAGACGCCGTCGCTGGAGCCGCTGCCCGCCACCTCGGTCGACGACCCGCCCCGCACCTGGCCCAAGCCGTTCGCGGCCGGCGCCGGCGTCATGCTCGCCCTCATCGCGGCGCTCCGCAGCCGGGACTGACGCGGGCGCCCCGGGGCAGCGGTGAGCTGCTGAGGTTCCGTGCGCATCGAGAACCTCACTGGCTCACCGCTGGCCCGCGACGACCCGAGCGGAGGGCCTACTTGCCGTGCCGCAGGGCGGCGTGGAGGTCCCAGTTGAGGCGGGAGATCACGTCGAGCGGGATCTGCTTGGGGCAGGCGGCGGTGCACTCGCCGATGTTGGTGCAGCCGCCGAAGCCCTCGTGGTCGTGCTGGCCGACCATGCTGACCACGCGGCTGTCGCGCTCGGCCTGGCCCTGGGGCAGCTCGCCGAGGTGGGTGATCTTGGCGCCGAGGAACAGCGACGCCGAGCCGTTGGGGCAGGCGGCGACGCAGGCGCCGCAGCCGATGCAGGTGGCGACGTCGAAGGCGCGGTCGGCGTTGTCCTTCGGCACCGGGGTGGCGTGGGCGTCCGGAGCGGCGCCGGTGTTGACCGAGACGTAACCGCCCTGCTGGATGATCCGGTCGAACGCGGACCGGTCGACCACGAGGTCCTTGACGACGGGGAAGGCGTCGGCGCGCCACGGCTCGACGGTGATCGTGTCGCCGTCCTTGAAGGTGCGCATGTGGAGCTGGCAGGTGGTGGTGACCTCGGGACCGTGGGCCTCGCCGTCGATCATCAGCCCGCACTGGCCGCAGATGCCCTCGCGGCAGTCGGAGTCGAACGCCACCGGCTCCTCGCCGGCCTCGTTGAGCTGCTCGTTGAGCACGTCGAGCATCTCGAGGAACGACATGTCCTCGGAGACGTCGTCGAGCTCGTAGGTGTGGATCGCGCCGGAGCAGTCGTGCGAGGCCTGCCGCCAGATCTTGAGAGTCAGCTTCATTATTTGTAGGACCTCTGCTTCATCTCGACGAACTCGTAGGTCGAGCGGCTCCTTGTGCAGGACCGGCGGCTCGTCGAGTCCGGCCCACTCCCACGCCGCCACGTAGGAGTACTGGTCGTCGTGGCGCAGCGCCTCGCCGTCCTCGGTCTGCGACTCGCCCCGGAAGTGGCCTCCGCACGACTCGCGCCGGTTCAGCGCATCGATGCACATCAGCTCGCCCAGCTCGAAGAAGTCGGCCACCCGGCCGGCCCGCTCGAGCGACTGGTTCAGCCCCTCGGCGACGCCGAGCACCTTGACGTTGCGCCAGAAGTCCTCGCGCAGACCGCGGATCAGGTCGATCGCCTTGCGCAGCCCGTCCTCGGTGCGCTCCATGCCGCAGTACTCCCACATGATGTGGCCGAGCTCGCGGTGGTAGGAGTCGACGCTGCGGGTGCCGTTGGTGGTGAGGAACGCGTCGATCCGGGCCTTCACCGACTCCTGTGCCTCGACGACGGCGGGGTGGTCCTCGGGCACCCGCTCGAACGGGCCTTCGGCCAGGTAGTCGCGGATCGTGTTCGGCAGCACGAAGTAGCCGTCGGCCAGGCCCTGCATGAGGGCGGAGGCGCCCAGCCGGTTCGCGCCGTGGTCGGAGAAGTTGGCCTCGCCGGTGACGAACAGCCCGGGGATCGTCGCCTGGAGGTCGTAGTCGACCCACAGTCCGCCCATCACGTAGTGGACCGCCGGGTAGATGCGCATCGGCACCGTATAGGGGTCCTCGCCCGTGATCCGGGCGTACATGTCGAACAGGTTGCCGTACTTGGCCTCGATGGCCGGACGGCCGAGCCGGTCGATCGCCTCGGCGAAGTCGAGGTAGACGCCGCGCCGGACGCCGTCGACCTCGGGTCCGACCCCGCGGCCCTCGTCGCACATGTTCTTGGCCTGCCGCGAGGCGATGTCGCGGGGCACCAGGTTGCCGAAGGCCGGGTAGATCCGCTCCAGGTAGTAGTCGCGGTCGTCCTCGGGGATCTCGCGCGGGTCCTTGGTGCAGTCGGCCTGGCTCTTCGGCACCCAGATGCGCCCGTCGTTGCGCAGCGACTCCGACATCAACGTCAGCTTCGACTGGTGCGCACCCGACACCGGGATGCAGGTGGGGTGGATCTGGGTGTAGCAGGGGTTCGCCATCAGGGCGCCCTTGCGGTGCGCCCGCCAGGTGGCGGTGACGTTGCTGCCCATCGCGTTGGTGGAGAGGAAGAAGACGTTGCCGTAGCCGCCGGAGGCGAGCACGACGACGTCGGCGAAGTAGGTCTCGATCTCACCGGTGACGAGGTCGCGGACGATGATGCCGCGGGCGCGGCCGTCGACCCGGATCAGCTCGAGCATCTCGTGGCGGGTGTAGCAGCGCACGGTGCCGGCGGCCACCTGCCGCTCCAGCGCCTGGTAGGCGCCGATGAGCAGCTGCTGGCCGGTCTGGCCGCGGGCGTAGAACGTGCGCGAGACCTGCACGCCACCGAACGAGCGGTTGTCGAGCAGGCCGCCGTACTCGCGCGCGAAGGGCACGCCCTGGGCGACGCACTGGTCGATGATGTTGGTGCTGACCTGGGCCAGCCGGTAGACGTTCGACTCCCGCGAGCGGTAGTCACCGCCCTTGATGGTGTCGTAGAAGAGCCGGTAGACGCTGTCGCCGTCGCCCTTGTAGTTCTTGGCCGCGTTGATGCCGCCCTGCGCGGCGATCGAGTGCGCCCGGCGCGGCGAGTCGTTGTAGCAGAACGACTTGACGACGTAACCGGCCTCGCCGAGCGTCGCGGCGGCCGAGGCGCCGGCCAGGCCGGTGCCGACCACGATCACCGACAGCCGGCGGCGGTTGGCGGGGTTGGCGATGCGGGCCTCGAACTGGCGGGTGTTCCAGCGCTCCTCGAGCGGGCCGTCGGGGGCCTTGGTGTCGGAGATCGGGTCGCCGAGCACGTAGTAGCCGGCGGCGTCGTCGTGGTCCTGCTCGGAGTCGGCGTGCGAGGACGGGTTGCCGGTGAGCGTGGTGTCGGGCATGTCGGTCATCGGGGGACGGCCTTTCAGTCGATCGCGCCGACGAGCACGGCGACGGGAACCAGCGAGAACCCACCCGCCACGACGACGGCGAGCACGTAGCCGATGGCGTTGGCGTTGCGGCGGGCGCGGTGGTTGTTGGTGAGGCCGAGGGTCTGGGCGGCGCTCCAGGTGCCGTGGCGCAGGTGCATTGCGAGCGCGACCATCGCGACCAGGTAGATGAGCGTCAGCCACCACACCTCGAAGCTGTCGACCATCAGGGAGTAGGGGTCGCCCGCGGCGTCACCGGTGTCGCCGGTCTGCACGTTGACCTTGCCGAAGCTGAAGTTGAGCAGGTGCCACACGATGAACAGCAGCAGCGCGAGCCCACCCCAGCGCATCCAGTGGGAGCTGAAGGTGGAGTGCTTGTTCTTCTTCACCACGTACGGCGTGCTGCGGGCGCGACCTGCCCGGCGCCACAGCGCCATGGTGCCGACGACGTGCAGGATCACCGACACGAGCAGCGTGGCCCGCACCAGCCAGAGGAAGCCCTCGTGCGGCAGGATCGGCTCGCCGAACTCGCGCAGGTGCTCGGCGTAGGTGTTGAACGACTCCTGGCCGGCGAACGCCTTGAGGTTGCCGTACATGTGCACGAGCACGTAGAGGACGAACACGAGGCCGGTGACCGCGACCAGCATCTTGAGCGCGATGGTGTTGCGCGAGGCGCGGGACCGCTGGACCAGGTCACGACGCGGCGGATGGGTGGCCCCTCGGGGAGGCTCGGACGTCGTTGCCACAACTCCTGAGGATAGGGCCGGATGCCTCACCCCCGGCTCCCCGGTGGGGTGTGAGATAAATCCGTCGGCGCGCCCGCGAGCGGTGTGACATTCCCCTCGCCGATCACCGGCCGAGGCTGCGCTACGGTCCCACCGTGACCCAGGACACACCCGGGTCGCGCTCGAGGGAACTGCCACCTGCGGAGGTGCGATGACGACCGGCGTGCACGGACCCGACCGTGCGGAGATCGAGGAGCGGACCCTTCGCACGGACCGGTGGTGGCTCAGTCCACTCACCACGTTCGTGGTGTTCGGCAGCTTCGTGGTCTACGCGACCGTGCGGGCCTTCATGGGCTCCGACTACTACGCGAAGCCCTACCTGTCGCCGTTCTACTCGCCGTGTCTCGGCGACTGCGTCGAGGGCGCCTCCGACTTCGGCCAGCCGTTCCAGTGGTGGCCGCTGTCGGCGGCGCTGATCATCCTGATCTTCCCGCTGGGCTTCCGGCTGACCTGCTACTACTACCGCAAGGCCTACTACCGGGCGTTCTGGCTGTCCCCGCCCGCCTGCGGCGTGGCCGAGCCGCACACCAAGTACACCGGTGAGACCCGGTTCCCGCTGATCTTCCAGAACGTGCACCGCTGGTTCTGGTACGCCGCCGTGCTCGTCGGTCTCATCCTCACCTTCGACGTGTTCCTCGCCTTCCGCGCGATGCCCGCCGAGTACGCCGTCGGTGACGGCGACAGCGGAGGCGGCATCCACATGGGCCTCGGCACGCTGCTGATGATCGCCAACATCGTCTTCATCTGGCTCTACACCCTGTCCTGCCACTCCTGCCGCCACATCGTCGGCGGCCGGATGCGGCACTTCTCCAAGCACCCGGTGCGGTACCGGCTCTGGACCTGGGTGTCGAAGCTGAACACCAGCCACGGCCGCTGGGCCTGGTACTCGCTGTTCTCGGTGGCGCTGGTCGACCTCTACGTCTTCCTGCTCGCCACCCACACCATTCAGGACGTGAGGTTCTTCTGATGCCCGACGACCCGATGCCCGACACGGCTCCCGGCGCGGCCGAGGCCGGCGCGCTCGAGCGCCACCGCTACGACGTCGTCGTGGTGGGTGCGGGTGGGGCCGGCCTGCGGGCGGCGATCGCGGCGCACGACGCCGGGGCCCGCACCGCGCTCGTCTGCAAGTCGCTGCTCGGCAAGGCTCACACGGTGATGGCCGAGGGCGGCATCGCGGCCGCGATGGGCAACCGGTGGCCGGAGGACAACTGGGAGGTCCACTTCCGCGACACCATGCGCGGCGGGAAGATGCTCAACAACTGGCGGATGGCCCAGCTCCACGCCCAGGAGGCGCCCGAGCGGGTCATGGAGCTCGAGGACTGGGGTGCGCTGTTCGACCGCACCGACGACGGCCTGATCTCCCAGCGCGACTTCGGCGGCCACAAGTACGCGCGGCTCGCCCACGTCGGCGACCGCACCGGCCTGGAGATGATCCGCACCCTCCAGCAGCGCGCGGTGCAGCTCGGCATCGACGTCTTCATGGAGTGCACCGTCACCGAGCTCCTGAAGGACGACGACGGCCGGATCGCCGGCGCCTTCGGCTACTGGCGCGAGACCGGCAACTTCGTGCTGTTCGAGGCGCCGTCGGTCGTGCTCGCCACCGGTGGCATCGGCAAGTCGTTCAAGGTGACCTCGAACTCCTGGGAGTACACCGGCGACGGGCACGCGCTCGCGATGCGGGCCGGCGCCAGCCTCATCAACATGGAGTTCGTGCAGTTCCACCCCACCGGCATGGTGTGGCCGCCGTCGGTGAAGGGGCTGCTGGTCACCGAGTCGGTGCGCGGCGACGGCGGCATCCTCAAGAACTCCGAGGGCGAGCGGTTCATGTTCGACTACATCCCGGAGTTCTTCAAGGCGGAGACGGCCGACACCGTCGAGGAGGCCGACGCCTGGTACGAGGACAAGAAGAACAACCGCCGTCCCCCCGAGCTGCTGCCGCGCGACGAGGTGGCCCGCGCCATCAACAGCGAGATCAAGGCCGGCCGCGGCTCACCGCACGGCGGCATCTTCCTCGACATCGCCTCGCGCCGGAGCCCGGAGTTCATCAGGAAGCGGCTCCCGTCGATGTACCACCAGTTCAAGGAGCTGGCCGACGTCGACATCACCGCCGAGCCGATGGAGATCGGACCCACCTGCCACTACGTGATGGGCGGTGTCGAGGTCGACGCCGACACCGAGGCCGCGGCGGTGCCCGGCCTGTACGCGGTGGGGGAGTGCTCCGGCGGCATGCACGGCTCCAACCGGCTCGGCGGCAACTCGCTGTCCGACCTGCTGGTGTTCGGACGCCGGGCCGGCGAGGCCGCGGCGTCCTACGCCGACGGCCTGGCCTCGGCCCGTCCGGCGGTGCGCGAGGCCGACGTCGAGGCCGCCGAGAAGGACGCGCTCGCGCCGTTCGAGCTCGAGGGCGGCGAGAACCCCTACGCGATCCAGCAGGACCTCCAGCAGCAGATGAACGACCTCGTCGGCATCATCCGCACCGGCGACGAGCTCGCCCGGGCGGTCACAGCGGTCCAGGGTTTCAAGGAGCGCATCGAGCGGCTCTCGGTGGGCGGCGACCGCCGCTACAACCCGGGCTGGCACCTCGCCCTCGACCTGCGCAACATGCTGCTGGTCAGCGAGTGCATCGCGATGGCGGCACTGGAGCGCACCGAGTCGCGCGGCGGTCACACCCGCGACGACTTCCCGATGACCGACGACACGTGGGGCACCAAGAACCTCGTGCTCAAGCTCGACCAGGCCTCCGGCGAGGTCGAGCTCGCGCACCAGGACCTCCCGGTGATGCCCGACGACCTCAAGACCTACTTCCAGAAGTGAGGCGCTGACATGGCCGACACCGGCTACGACCTCAAGATGCGGCTGTGGCGAGGTGACGCCGACGGCGGTGGCCTCGAGGACTACACCGTGGAGGTGTCCGAGGGCGAGGTGGTGCTCGACGCCATCCACCGCGTGCAGGCCACCCAGGCCGGCGACCTCGCGGTCCGCTGGAACTGCAAGGCCGGCAAGTGCGGCTCGTGCAGCGCCGAGATCAACGGCCGGCCGCGGCTGCTGTGCATGACCCGGCTCTCGGACTTCGAGCCCACCGAGACCATCACGGTCACGCCGGTGCGCACGTTCCCGATCATCCGCGACCTCGTCACCGACGTCTCCTACAACTACGAGAAGGCGCGCGAGCTGCCGTCGTTCTCGCCGCCGCCGCGCGACGCCGACGGCAAGCGGCGGATGGCGCAGGTCGACGTCGAGCGGGGCCAGGAGTTCCGCAAGTGCATCGAGTGCTTCCTGTGCCAGAACGTCTGCCACGTCGTGCGCGACCACGAGGAGAACAAGCCGGCCTTCGCCGGCCCGCGGTTCTTCCTGCGGTACGCCGAGCTCGACATGCACCCGCTCGACACCCACGACCGGCGCGAGCTCGCCCAGGGCGCCGCCGGCCTCGGCATGTGCAACATCACCAAGTGCTGCACCGAGGTGTGCCCCGAGGGCATCAAGATCACCGACAACGCGATCATCCCGATGAAGGAGCGCGTGGTCGACCGCAAGTACGACCCGCTCGTGTGGCTGGGCAACAAGATCGGCCTCCGCAACAAGGACAACGACGGGCGGAGCGAGCTCTGACACCGGTCGGGATCTGACCTAGCCCGCGTCACCCCGGGCCTGCATCACGGCCACCAGCTCGGCGGCACCACGGGTGACGGCGTCGTGGAGCGCGGCCACCTCGGTGGCCGCGGGCAGCACCCCCTCCTTGGCCGCCAGCTCGACCCGGCGGCAGATCGCAGCCACCTCGTCCAGCCCGAGGTTGGAGGAGGTGCCGCGCAGCGCGTGGGCGTGCTGGGCGACGTCGTCGGCGGACCCGGCCTCGGTGGCCTCGGCGAGGGCGGTGACCCCGGATCCGGCGATGGTGCCGAACCGCTCCACCATCCGCGCCACCAGCCCGGCGTCGACGCCGTCGAGGTCGATCAGCTCGCCGATCCGCACGGCGGCCGGGCTCGGGGACTCAGGGGTGACACGGCGGGGGCCCCCGGCGGGGCCTGGTCGTCCGGGGTCGCGGGGGTAGCGGGAGTCGCCGGGGTCGCGGGGCCGGTCCACTTGTCCAAGGTGCGCTCCAGCACGGTGACGTCGATGGGCTTGGTGAGGAAGTCGTCCATCCCGGCAGCCAGGCAGCGGTCCCGCTCCTCGGCGACGGCGGCGGCGGTCATGGCGATGATCGGCGTCCGCGCGCCGTCGGTCTGGATGGCGCGGATCGCCCGGGTGGCGTTGAAGCCGTCCATGACCGGCATCTGGCAGTCCATGAGGACGGCGACGAAGCCCTCCGGGTCGTCGGCGAGGGTGGCGACCCCGATCGCGCCGTTGTCGGCCATCACCACCTCGAACCCGAGCCGGGCCAGCACGCCCTCGGCGACCAGCTGGTTGATCGGGTTGTCCTCCACCACCAGCACCTTGCCGCGGTCCACCGTGGGCTCGGTGTCGGCCGGGTGGGGGGCGATCTCGTCGGCCTGGTCGAGCCGACCACCGAGGGTGGCGATCGTGTCGAGGAGGGTCGAGGGCAGCACCGGCTTCACCAGGTAGGCGTCGAAGCCGGCCTCGGCCAGCCAGGCCGGCGTCGGGTCGACGCCCGACGACACGAGCACCAGCCGCAGGTCGGCGTGCCGGTTCTCCGCGCGCAGGATCCGCGCGAGCTGACCGCCGTCCGCGCCGGGCATCATGTAGTCGAGCAGCACGACCTCGTACGGCGCGCCGCGTCGGGTGGCGGCGTCGAGCTCCACCAGGGCCTCGTAGGCCGAGGCCACCGACGACACCTTGACCCGCCAGGCGGTGAGCTGCTCGGTGAGCAGGTACCGGTTGGTCGTGTTGTCGTCGACCACGAGCACCCGCAGGCCGCTGACGGCGCTCTCGCGGGCGATGTCGCGTGCGGAGCGCTCGCCGACGGCCGGGTCGAAGTCGACCGTGAACCAGAACGTGCTGCCCTCGCCGGGGGTGCTGGTCACGCCGATCTCACCGCCCATCGCGTCGACGATGCGACTGCTGATGGCCAGGCCGAGCCCGGTGCCGCCGTACTCGCGGGTGGTGGAGCTGTCGGCCTGGGTGAACGCCTCGAACAGCCGGGTCTGGGCCTCGGGGGAGATGCCGACGCCGGTGTCGCTGACCTCGACCCGTAGCCGCATCCGGCCCTCGACCTCCTCGCCGGTCGCGCGGATGACCACCTCGCCGGAGGAGGTGAACTTCACGGCGTTGGAGGCCAGGTTGGTGATCACCTGGCCGAACCGCACCGGGTCGCCGCGGACGGCCGACGGCACGTCGGGGCTGCTGGCGAGTGCGAGCTCCAGCGCCTTCTCACGGGCCAGGTCCGCCACCAGCCCGGCGCTCTGCTCGAGCACCTGGCGCGGGTCGAAGTCGACCTCCTCGAGGTCGAGGCGGCCGGCTTCGATCTTGGAGAGGTCGAGCACGTCGTTGACGAGCGCCAGCAACGTGCGCCCGGCCTGGTCGATGCCCGAGGCCAGCCGCTGCTGGTGGCCCGAGAGCTCGGTACGCCGCAGCAGCTCGCTGAGCCCGATCACCCCGTTGAGCGGGGTGCGGATCTCGTGGCTCATCGTCGCCAGGAAGTCCGACTTGGCGCGCGAGGCGCTGAGGGCCTCGTCGCGGGCGCTCGCGAGCTCGTGGGCGGTCCGCTCCCGCTCGGCGACCTGGCCGAGCAGCACGAGCATCTGGTGGTAGACCGCGAGGTCGGAGGAGTTCGCCTGCTGCGGGTCGAGGGTGTTCGACACGATCACGGTCGCGAGCCGCTCGCGCGCGTAGACCGGTCCGGCCACGAGCACGGTGCCGCCCGGGCCGCGCCGCTGACAGGTCTGCCTCGCCGCCACCGTCTCCCGCACCAGGTCGCGGGAGGCGGCCGCCAGCTCGGGGTCGACGTCCGGGTCGAGGTCGATGAACACGAGGTCGTCGTCGTCGGCGTCGGGGTGCCGCGGGGCGGCCACGAGGATCCCCTCCCAGCGGGCGTAGGGCCGCACCTCGCCGGAGAACGCGCGGAGCACGTCCTGCAGCGTGTGGGCCTCGTTGGCCGCCGCCGACAGCGAGTTGAGGAACTCCAGGCCCTGGGCGTGCTCCTTGGCCCGGGTGATGTCCTGCAGCGTCCCGCCGACCCGCTGCACGCGGCCCTCGTCGTCGCGGGACACGACGCCGCGGTTGCGCACCCAGACCCACGGCGGCCCGGCGGCGAGCCGCATCTCGACGTCGAGCGGCGGACCGCCGTCGATCATGACCTGGTAGGCCGTCCGTACCGCCTCGCGGTCCTCGGGGTGCAGGAGGTCGTAGAAGGCGTCGGCGTCCGGGGGGTCGTCGGCCGGGTCGAGGCGGCACACCCGGAACGCCTCGGCCGACCAGGTCGTGCGCTCCGCGCGCAGGTCGTGCTCCCAGCTGCCGATCCGGCCGATGGACTGGGCCTCGGCGAACTGGGCGTCGCGACTCTGGAGCTCGACGAGCAGCGCCCGTTGCTCGCTGTAGTCGGTGACCCGGTAGAGGTAGCCCTGCAGCTCGCCGGCGGGGTCGAGGATGGGCGAGTGCCGCACCAGGACCCACATCTCGCCGCCGTCGGGCCGGTCGAGCCGGAAGGCCAGGTTGTGCCCGTCCTCGGCCACCGTGTCGCGTCGGGCGAGGTGCTGGCGGAACTCCTCGACCCCGTCCTCGTCGAGCGCGTCGTAGACGGAGAACAGCAGGGCCTCCTCGCGCGTGACGCCGAAGAGGTCGGCCATGGACTGGTTGACGTAGGTGAGGCGCGCGTCGTCATCGATCATGAGCAGGCCGTCGGGCACCGCGTCCAGGATCCAGTCGGAGGGCAGCGGGGAGCCTGACGGTCCGGTGGGGGTGTCTGCCGTCACGGGGCCATCGTGACCCACGGATCGTGACGGCGTGGGCAGTTGCCACACTGTGCCGGGGAATGCCGCCGGCTGCGGCCCTCGTCCCGGCACCGCCGGCGCGGAATGGCTCACCGGTGGGTCACCGGCCGATCACTGGTACGGCGTGGTGCGCGCCACCGCGAGGGCCCGCTTCATGCTGAACGGCTCCGCCTGCATGTTGAGCCAGGGCTTGGCGCCCCACAGGTAGCCGTCGACATGGCGCCGGGCCAGCGCCCGGTCCCGGTCGGAGAGCCCCCAGCGCGGGTTCGCGACGTCGGCGGTGGGCGGGATGCCGAGGGTGACGCAGTGGGTCTGGGTCCGGTCGCGGCAGGTCGGGGCGTTGTCGAAGACCGCACCCGGCTTGTGCGCCTTGAGCCAGGCCCAGGTGAACGGGCGGCCGTTGGAGCCGGTGTCGATGGTGAAGTGCCGGTGACGGATCCCGCGGCTGGCCAGCTCCTGCACCACCTGCACGCCGAACCGGATCTGGGCGGCGGTCGACTCGTAGTGGGTGGTGTTGAAGTGGAAGCCGCGCACGTACTGCACGCCACCTGCCTGCAGCAGGTCGGCGGCGAGGTCGGGGTCGTAGTGGTTCCAGTCGGCGTTGCCACCCTCCAGGTACACCGCACTGCGCGGCAGCGCGGCGAGCTGGCGCGAGGTCCAGCGCAGCAGGTTCGAGTGGGCCAGGGAGCCGCGCGGCGCGCACTGGGCGAACGGGCCGTCGGGCTGCAGGATGATCGCCGTCCGCGAGCGGCCGACGCCGCGCACGAAGGCCCGGATCCACCGCACGTAGCTCTGCCGCTCGGCCCGGGTGGAGACCCGACGGCAGGCCTCGTCCTCCCACGGCACCATCCGGAAGACGGCCATCGTGACCAGCACGTCGGGGTCGCCGCCGTTGGCGTTCGCGATGTAGCCGCGCACCTTGGCCTCGATGTCGCGGTCCGGGATCCAGGCGCCGAGCCACTTGGCGCGGGGCTGGTTCATGATCTTGCCCAGCAGTCGCCGGGTCTCGCCGCGCGAGCGCTGGTAGGGCGCCCACACCTGGTCCATGTTGCCGCGGTAGACACCCCACCTGCCTCGCAACGGGTTGCTGGGGTTGGGGTCGGTGGTGGCGGTGCGCCGAACCTGGGTCTGCTGCCCGGTCTGCTGGTGGTCCTGGGCGGCCGGCGACGCCGTCGCCACCTCGGAGGCGGCGAGCAACGGCACGACGAGCGCCGTGAGCAGGGCGGCGAGCAGCGGCTTCACCCCAGGGTGATCGGTCGGGTGCGCCGTCGCCTTGAGGCGTCGGTCAGCGGAGCTGCTGGCCCGCCATCGCCTCGAGCCGGGCGATGCGCTGCGCCATCGGCGGGTGGGTGGAGAACAGCTTCGTGACGTCGCGGCCGCGGAACGGGTTGGCGATCATCATGTGGCTCGCGTTGACCAGGTCGCGCTGCGGCGGCAACGGGTAGCGCGCCGTCCCGTGCTCGAGCTTGGCGAGCGCCGAGGCCAGGGCGAGCGGGTCGCCGGTCAGCCGGGCGCCGTCCTCGTCGGCGTCGTACTCGCGGGTGCGGCTGATCGCCATCTGCACGATGCCGGCCGCCAGCGGGCCGAGGATCATCAGGCCGAGCATCGTGATGATGTTGGGCCGGTCCTCGTCGTTGCCACCGCCGCCGAAGAACAGGCCGAACTGGGCGAGGAACGTGATGGCGCTCGGCGATCGCGCCGGCCACCGAGGCCGTGAGGATGTCGCGGTTGTAGACGTGCATCAGCTCGTGCCCGAGCACACCGCGCAGCTCACGCTCGTCGAGCAGCTGCAGGATCCCCTCGGTGCACGCGACGGCCGCGTTCTTCGGGTTGCGGCCGGTGGCGAAGGCGTTCGGCGCCATCGTGGGGGAGACGTACAGCGCCGGCATCGGCTGCCCGGCCTGCTGGGAGAGCTCGCGGACGATGCGGTACATCGCCGGCTGCTCGGCCTCGGTGACCGGTCGCGCCTTCATCGCGCGGATCGCGAGCTTGCCGGAGTTCCAGTAGCCGTAGGCGTTCATGCCCAGCGCGAGCACCAGCGCGATGATCAGTCCGCCGCGCCCGAACAGGCTGCCGACGACGATCAGCGCCGCCGACAGACCGCCCAGCAGCAGCGCGGTCTTGAGTCCGTTGAAGTGACGATTCCCCATGTCGTGAGAACGCCGTGGGACCCTCGTTCGTTCCGGTCGTGGGGAGGCTCACAGGACGTCGACAGGCCGGTGACCCCGCCGGTCCGGCGGGGTGTGGGGCGGGGTGGTCAGACGTCGGGCAGCGGGGTGGAGCCGCGGTGGTCGACGTGGAACCGGTTGCCTTCGGGGCTGGTCCAGGTGAAGGCGGTGGGGATGCCGGTCTCGGTGGTGTCGGCTGGTTGGTAGGTCCAGCCGGAGAAGGTCTTCATGCGGTGGTGGGTGCGGCAGAGCGGCGTCAGGTTGCAGGGGCACGAGGGGCCGCCGTCGCCGTGGGGGTATCGGTGGTCGAGGTCGCAGCGCTCGGGTCGGCGGGTGCAGTAGGGGAAGACGCACTGCGGCCAGGTGAGCAGCACCTGTTCGCGGATGGTCTCGGTGGGGACGTAGCCGTCGATGCGGTGGTGGTCGTTGAGGTTCAGGACGGGGCGGATGGTGACGGTGGTCGCGGCGCCGCACCAGGCGGCGACCTGGTCGAGCAGGACGTTGCTGCCGCTCTGCCGGAGCTCGGCGACCTGGGTGTCGGTCATCAGGATCGAGACATCGACCCCGCGACCAGGGTGGGGTCGGTGAGGTCGAGGGCCAGCTGGGCGCGGCCGATCTCGCCGGCGGCCATGGAGCGCCGGACGTCGAGCGGGAGGTCGGCAGACCTCGCCGAGCTGGGCGGCGACCGAGGCGATGGCGGCGTCGAGGTCGAGCGCGTCCGCGGCGTCCATGAGTCCTTCGACCCAGGTGAACCCGTCGATGCCGGTGCCGGTGGTGCGGACGTCGAACTGGCGGGGGTCGGCGTCGCGGCGGCGCTGCACCTCGTCGGGGTCGTAGCGGGTGCGGGCCTTCTCGATGGTGCGCTCCAGCTGGGTCCACGACAGCGAGTGCGCGAACGGGGCGAGCGCCGTGTCGACGAACGCGGCGCCATCGAGCGGGAGGGAGAGGGTGGACTCGGCGACCCGGAACGCCCGCCACACCTCGACCTCCCCGGCCAGCACCCGGCGCCACAGCCGCGGGAGCCGGTACTTGGTCTCCCACGCGTGACCGACGAACCGGCGCCCGGCGGAGTCGGAGCGGCCGAGGGTCGTGATCAGCTCCACCACCGCCGCCTCGCTCACCGCGGGCGCGCCGTCACCGGCCAGCAGCAGCTCGCCGTCGCCGTAGTCACGCACCGCGGCGTCGTCGTACGTACGGGGGTCGACCAGGTGCTGCTCGAGCCAGTCGGTGACCGCCACGAGCCGGTCGACCTCACCGTGCCGGACCACCGCATCGGCGGCGCGCACGTCGGCCAGCGACGGCGGCTGCTCGGTGGTGGTCATGGATCTATTCCAGCACTCGCCACCGACAGTCCGACCCGAGAATCGGGCTCAACCACAGGGTTCTGGGTCACGGAGTGGTAACGATCGCGCGTGGTGTCCGGGGGTTTCGACACGGGCTCGCCGAGGGCTCGCCCGGCTACCACCGGACCGGCCCCGGCTCAACCACCGGACCGGTCCCGCTCAACCCCGGACCGGCCCGGCTCAACCACCGGACCGGCCCCGGCTCCACCACCGGATGCTCGCGGCTCCACCACCGGACCTCGCCCGGCTCGACCATCGGACCGCCCTGCGGTCCGAAATGTCACACCCGGTGGCTGTGGGGTGCGGGACCTTCCTAGGGTGCCCACCATGACGGACCAGGAGACGGTCGAGGGTGGGCTGGACGAGCCGACGCGGCTCGAGCCCGAGCAGGGGGCGCTCGGCCTCGCGCAGCCGGAGGACCAGTACGACCGCGCCGCGTGGGAGGCCGCCGCGGCCGCGGTGCTGCGGAAGGCGCGCCGGCTCACCGACGAGGACGACGACACCCGGGTCTGGGACGAGCTGGGCCGCACCACGCTCGACGGCATCGCCGTCACCCCCCTCGGCACCCCGGACGACGTCGCAGACCCGCGCACCCACGGCCGGCCGACCCGCGCCGGGGAGTGGGACATCCGGGCGTTCGCCGCGGCCGGAGACGCGAAGGCTGTCAACGAGGAGGTGCTGGTCGACCTCGAGAACGGCGTCACCTCGCTCTGGCTGGAGGTCGGCGCCGACACCGATCTCGACACGCTGCTGACGGGTGTGTTCCTCGACCTCGCCCCGGTCGTCGTGAGCACCGCCGACGACCCCGCCGCCACCGCGGAGCGCGTGCTGAGCCACCTCGCCGACCTCACGCCGCACCCGGGCACCAACCTCGGTGTGCCCGCCGGCCAGGCGACACCGGAGCTGGCGCGCCGGGCGAAGGACGCCGGTGTGCTCGGTTTCGTCGTCGACGCGACCACGGTCCACGACCGGGGCGCCTCCGAGGCGCAGGAGCTCGGCTGGGCGATGGCCACCGCCGCGGGCTACCTCCGCACCCTCACCGACGGCGGCCTCTCCGTGGCGGAGGCCGCGGGGCTGGTGGAGTTCCGGCTCGCCGCCACCGACGAGCAGTTCCCGAGCATCGCCAAGCTCCGGGCCGCCCGCCGGCTCTGGGCGCGGATGCAGGAGCTCAGCGAGAGCGAGCCGGTGCCGATGCGCCTCCACGTCGTCACCAGCCGGCCGATGATGAGCGGCCGCGACCCCTGGGTCAACATGCTCCGCACCACCGTCGCGGCGTTCGCGGCCGGCGTCGGTGGCGCGGACGCCGTCACCGTGCTGCCGTTCGACAGCCCGCTCGGTCGTCCCGACGCGTTCGGGCGCCGGATCGCCCGCAACACCTCGTCGCTGCTGATCTCCGAGAGCCACCTGGCCCGCGTCGCGGACCCTGCCGGCGGCGCCTACGCCGTCGAGCGGCTCACCGACGACCTCGCCACCGCCGGGTGGGACGAGCTCGGCCGGATCGAGTCCGACGGCCCCGAGGCGTTCGAGGAGAGGGTCGGGGCGACGGCGGCCGAGCGCGACCGGCAGGTCGCCACCCGTGCCCGTCCGCTCACCGGCCTGAGCGAGTTCCCGAACCTCGCCGAGCAGCTGCCGGCGCGGGAGCCGTACGACGGCTGGCGCGACGTCCGTCCCTACGGCGCCGCCTTCGAGGCGCTGCGCGACGACGCGCCGGAGCAGCACGTCTTCCTCGCCACCCTCGGCCCGGTCGCCCAGCACACCGCGCGCGCCATGTTCGCCAGCAACCTGCTCGCGGCCGGCGGTGTCGCGGTCGACGTGGCCGGCGCCACCGAGGGGCCCGACGACCTCGTGGCCGCCTACGCCGGTCAGCCGGTGGTGTGCGTGGCCGGCGCCGATCCCGCCTACGACGAGTGGGGCGAGGCCGCCGCCGCCGCCCTGCGCGAGGCCGGCGCGCGCCACGTGGTGGTGGCCGGCAAGCCGCGCGACTGGGCCGACGACGACGCCGCCACGGGCGTCGACGCGCTCGCGTTCCTCACCCGCACCCGGGAGGCACTCTCATGACGGTTCCGAAGTCCTTCGCCGGGTTGCCGCTCGAGGGCGGCGCGTTCCAGACGGGGGCGGCTCCCGGCACGACGCCGTGGACCAGCCCCGAGGGCATCGACGTCAAGCCGCTCTACGACGCCGCCGACCTGGAGGGGCTCGACGCTCTCGACACCTGGCCCGGGCTCAGCCCGTTCCTCCGGGGCCCGTACCCGACGATGTACACCACCCAGCCGTGGACGATCCGGCAGTACGCCGGCTTCTCCACCGCCGAGGAGTCGAACGCCTTCTACCGCCGCAACCTGGCCGCGGGTCAGAAGGGGCTCAGCGTCGCCTTCGACCTCGCGACCCACCGCGGCTACGACTCCGACCACCCGCGCGTGCGCGGCGACGTCGGCATGGCCGGCGTGGCGATCGACTCGATCTACGACACCCGCACCCTGTTCGACGGCATCCCGCTCGACCAGATGTCGGTGTCGATGACCATGAACGGCGCCGTGCTGCCGGTGCTCGCGCTCTACATCGCCGCGGCCGAGGAGCAGGGGGTGAAGCCGGAGCAGCTCAGCGGGACCATCCAGAACGACATCCTCAAGGAGTTCATGGTCCGCAACACCTACATCTACCCGCCCGAGCCGAGCATGCGGATCATCTCCGACATCTTCACGTTCACCAGCGAGCGGATGCCGCGGTTCAACTCGATCTCGATCTCCGGCTACCACATGCAGGAGGCCGGGGCGACGGCCGACCTCGAGCTCGCCTACACGCTCGCGGACGGCGTCGAGTACATCCGCGCCGGCCTCGAGTCCGGCCTCACCATCGACCAGTTCGCGCCGCGGTTGAGCTTCTTCTGGGCGATCGGCATGAACTTCTTCATGGAGGTCGCGAAGCTGCGCGCCGCGCGGGCGCTGTGGAGCCGGCTGGTGCGCCAGTTCGAGCCGGAGAACCCGAAGTCGCTCAGCCTCCGCACCCACAGCCAGACCAGCGGGTGGAGCCTGACGGCGCAGGACGTGTTCAACAACGTCGGCCCGCACCTGCGTGGAGGCGATGGCCGCCACCCAGGGCCACACCCAGAGCCTGCACACCAACGCCCTCGACGAGGCGATCGCGCTGCCCACCGACTTCAGCGCCCGGATCGCCCGCAACACCCAGCTGCTGCTGCAGCAGGAGAGCGGCACCACCGACGTCATCGACCCCTGGGCCGGCAGCTACTACGTCGAGCGCCTCACCCACGACCTCGCCGAACGCGCCTGGGGTCACATCCAGGAGGCCGAGGAGGCCGGCGGGATGGCGGCCGCCATCGAGCAGGGCATCCCGAAGATGCGCATCGAGGAGGCCGCGGCCCGCACCCAGGCCCGTATCGACTCCGGCCAGCAGCGCGTCATCGGCGTCAACACCTACCGCCTCGCCACCGAGGACCAGCTCGACGTGCTGCGCGTCGACAACGACGACGTGTACCGCCAGCAGATCGCCAAGCTCGAGCGGCTGCGGGCCGAGCGCGACGACGACGCCGTGGCCGCGGCCCTCGAGGCCCTCACCGGCGCCGCCGAGAAGGGGGAGGGGAACCTGCTCGAGCTCGGGGTGGACGCCGCCCGGGCCAAGGCCACCGTCGGCGAGATCTCCGGCGCGCTGGAGAAGGTCTACGGACGCCACCAGGCCGTCATCCGTACGATCTCCGGCGTGTACCGCGACGAGTCGGCCGGCGCCGACGGCTCGCTCGTCGACCAGGTGCTCGAGCGCCACCGCCGAGTTCGAGGAGGCCGAGGGTCGCCGGCCGCGCATCCTGGTGGCCAAGATGGGCCAGGACGGCCACGACCGCGGCCAGAAGGTCATCGTCTCGGCGTTCGCCGACATGGGCTTCGACGTCGACGTGGGCCCGCTGTTCTCCACGCCCGAGGAGGTGGCGCAGCAGGCGGTCGACAACGACGTGCACATCGTCGGCGTCAGCTCGCTCGCGGCCGGTCACCTCGCGCTGCTGCCGGCGCTGAAGTCCGCGCTCGCCGAGCAGGGCCGCGACGACATCATGGTCGTCATCGGCGGCGTCATCCCGCCCGACGACGTGCCGCGGCTCGCCGAGATGGGCGCGGCGGCGGTGTTCCTGCCCGGCACCGTCATCGCCGAGTCCGCCCTCGACCTGCTCGCCTCCCTGCGCGAGCAGCTCGCCCACGGGTCTGAGGTGACCGACGTCGGGTCGCTCGTCGACGGCGTCCGCGCGGGTCGTCGTGCCGACGTGGCCCGAGCCATCACGCTGGTCGAGTCCGGCAAGCGGGAGCGGCGTGAGGCGGCCCGCGAGCTGCTGACCCGGCTCGCCGAGGGCGCAGACGCCGGGGTCCACTCGCCCGCCGTGCGGGTGGGCGTCTCGGGCGTGCCCGGCGTCGGGCAAGTCGACCTTCATCGAGACCCTCGGCACCCGGCTCACCGGCGCCGGTCACCGGGTGGGCGTGCTGACGGTCGACCCGTCCAGCGTCCGCACCGGCGGCTCGGTGCTCGGCGACAAGACCCGCATGGCGCGGCTCTCGGCCGACCCCGACGCCTACATCCGGCCCAGCCCCAGCGCCGGCACCCTCGGCGGCGTCGCCCGCGCCACCACCCAGTCGATGGCCGTGCTCGAGGCCGCCGGCTACGACGTCGTGCTGGTCGAGACGGTGGGCGTCGGCCAGTCGGAGGTGACGGTGGCGGGGATGGTCGACACCTTCCTGTTCCTCACCCTCGCCCGCACCGGCGACCAGCTGCAGGGCATCAAGAAGGGGATCCTCGAGATCGCCGACGTCATCGCCGTCAACAAGGCCGACGGCGACCGCGAGGGCGAGGCGCGCTCGGCGGCGCGCGAGCTGGCGGGCGCGCTGCGACTGGTGCGCGGCCACGCCGAGTGGGCACCGCCGGTGGTCACGGTCTCGGCGCTGCACGACCGCGGCGTCGGCGAGCTGTGGGAGCAGGTGCTCGGCCACCGCGACCACCTCGGCGACGGCGGGCCTGGCCCGCAAGCGCGCCGAGCAGCAGCTCGACTTCACCTGGGCGCTGGTGCGCGACGAGCTCGAGCAGCGGCTGCGTCACTCACCGCGCGTCCGGGAGGTCCGCGACGACGTCCGCGCGGCTGTGCTCGCCGGCGACCTGCCGGCCCCGGTGGCGGCCGACCGGATCCTCGCGGCCTACGACGCGGACCGAGACCACACCCCACAAGGGGGTTAGTCCCCCTGGGTCATTTCTGGGTGTTCGGCGCCGTGGCGGCCGGTGGCGTCGTCAGATGTTGGCCACCTACCCGACAACTCCCGGAGGAACGATGACCAACCGCTCCTATCGCGGGCTCCGTGCCGTGGTGGTGCTCGCGGCCGGGGCCGCCTGTGCTGCCACCCTCGCCGCCGCTCCCGCCGGTGCCGACCCCGACGATCCGGCCCGTCGTGCCGAGATCACCCAGGGCCTGCTGACGCCACTGAGCCTGGCCGTGCAGACCAACGGCACCTACTACGTCGCTCAGAACTTCGCAGGCGTGCTGATGCGTGGCCACCGTGGCGCCGCCCCGCAGCCGGTGGCCTCGGCCGCGGAGGGCAGCGAGCTCGGCGCGGTCTCGGTGCGCAACGGGGTCGTCACCTACGCCGTCTCCCGTGGCCACAACGAGGAGGGGTTCATCCGGCAGATCAGGGGTGGCCGCAACCGCCTGCTGGCCGACATCGGTGCCGTCGAGGCCGCCGACAACCCGGACGGCGAGAACACCTACGGCTTCGAGGAGATCTCCCCGGAGTGCGAGGCCCAGCTGCCCGACGGCGCGCCGGCGACCTATACCGGCATCGACGAGACCCACCCGTTCGCGACGGCGATGCGCGGCGCCACCGTGTTCGTCGCGGACGCCGGTGCGAACGCGATCTTCTCCGTCGGCCCGGCGGGCAACGTCCGCGCGGTGACGGCGATGCCGGCGCAGCCCGCCGAGCTCTCGGCCGAGGGCGCCGAGGAGATGGGGTTCCCGGAGTGCACGGTCGGGCTCTCCTACGACTTCGAGGCGGTCCCCACCGACATCGAGCTCGGACCCGACGGGATGCTCTACGTCACCGTGCTGCCCGGTGGGCCCGAGAGCCCGAGCATGGGCCCCCGCGGCAAGGTGTACCGCGTCGATCCGGCTACCGGCGACACCATGGTCGTGCTCGGGGGACTGGTGACGCCCACGGGCCTCGCCGTCGCGGGCAACGGCGACATGTACATCAACGAGCTGTTCGCCGGCCGGGTGAACCGGCTGCGCGGCGACTCGTTGCAGGTCTTCAAGTTCCGTGCGCTCCCGAGCGACGTCGAAGTCGTGGGGAGGCACGTCTGGGCCACGGTCAACGTGCTGCCCCAGGGTCCGCCGGACGGTCGCGTGGTGCGCTGGAACATGAACAACCAGCTGCCGCCGCAGTGCCAGTCGCTGCGGACGGGGCGGGTCTGCTAGCACACACCCGTCGCATCGGCCCCGGACGGCGACGTCCGGGGCCGTCGGCACGTCATCGCCTAGCAGGCCGGGGAGGGAATCGAGACATTCGACCCCCGTCGACCCCGTCGACCCCGACAGCCCCAACACCCGATCGGGTGATATCGGCGCGTTCCTGCCCCGGAACGCTGCGATCCTCGCGAGGATCCGCCTGCCCAGACCACAGCAACGGAGGCATCCATGACCCACCCATCTCCACGACGGACCCGTGCCCTCGCCATCCTCGGAGTGGGCGCAGCGTGCGCGGCGACCCTCGCCGTCGGGCCGGCCAACGCCGACCCCGCGGGGGACGCGGCGGGAAGGGCCGAGGTCGTCGTCGGCCTCGAGCAGCCGTTCAGACTGGCGGTGCAGCCCAACGGCACCGTCCACCTCTCGCACAACGGTGGCGCCGTCCTGATGCGCCGGGTCCGGGGTGGCGAGTTCGAGCAGGTCGCCAGCGCAGCGAGCGGCGGCCAGATCAACGCCGTGTCCGTCACGCCGCGCGGCGACGTCGTCACCTACTCGGTCACCCGGGGGTCCTACTCGTCCGTGCGGCAGATCCGCCAGGGCCGGGGAAATCGGCTGCTGGCACGGCTCGACACGGTCGAGGCGAGCCGGAACCCCGATGGCGATCGCACCTACGGGTTCTACGATCTCGACGACGACTGCCTGGCACAGATCCCTTCCGACTACCCGGCGAGGTACACCGGCGCCGCCAAGTCGAACCCCGTTGCCGTCGCCACGGTCGGCTCGACCGTCTACGTCGCCGATGCCTTTGCCAACGCGATCTTCGCGATCGGCCGCACCGGTGCGGTGCGCGTGGTCGCGGTGCCGCCGTCGCCGGACGTCATCGTCGACGAACTCACCGCCGAGAACAACGGTCTGCCCGAGTGCACGATCGGACACCCCTACCGGCTGGAAACAGTGCCCACCGACATCGAAGTCGGTCCGGACGGGGATCTCTACGTCACGACATCATCTGACCTCGCCCTGGAAGGCCGCAATGCCCGTTCCGGCCCCGGTCTCGGCACGGTGCACCGCATCGACCGGGCGACCGGTGCGGCGACCCCGGTGCTCGACGGGCTCCACTTCGTCACCGGCCTGGGCGTCGACGACAACGGCGACCTCTACGTCGCGCAACTGATGTCCGACACCATCCTGCGGCTGCGCAGCGGCGAGACCCAGCCCGAGCTCTTCAAGTTCCGGAATGAGCCGGGTGACGTCGAGGTCGTGCGGGGCCACGTGTGGGCAACGGTGGGGGTGTTCTCCAGGGACCCGGCCGACGGCCGCGTGGTGCGCTGGAGCGCCAGCCAGGAGTCGATCTGCTCTACGAGGCAGCAGGGGCCGAGCGCGAAGGGTTGCAGGTAGCGTCGCCGGGACGAGGTGCCTGCCGTCGCCCGCACCTCGTCCCGCGGCGGCCTGCGGTTAGCCTGACCAGGTGCCCGAGTCGTCCGAGGTGGTCGCCGACGTCGTCGCCAAGTGCGACGACGAGCTGGTCGACCTGCGCCGCGACCTGCACGCCCACCCCGAGCTGTCGTGGGCCGAGCAGCGCACCACCGAGGCCGTCGTGTCGCGGCTGGAGGGCACCGGCTGGCAGCTGACCCCGCTGCCCACCACGGGCCTGGTCGCCGAGCTCGGCGACGACGACCCGGCCCTGCCCGTGGTGGCGCTGCGCGCCGACATCGACGCGCTCCCGGTCGACGACGTCACCGACGACACCTTCGCGAGCACCGTCGCCGGCGTCGCCCACGCCTGCGGCCACGACGCCCACGTCGCGTGCCTGGTGGGCGCGGCGCTGGCGCTCGCACGAGGTGCACGAGCGCGACGGCCTGCCGGGGCGTGTCCGGCTCTTCTTCCAGCCCGCCGAGGAGGTCATGCCCGGCGGCGCGAAGCAGATCATCGGCGCCGGCCACCTCGACGGCGTGCAGCGCATCTTCGCCCTGCACTGCGACCCGGGCGTCGACGTCGGCCGCGTCGGCCTGCGCTCCGGGGCGCTCACCAGCGCCGCCGACAAGATCGAGGTGCACCTGCAGGGCACCGGCGGCCACACCTCCCGCCCGCACCTCACCGGCGACCTCACCTTCGCGCTGGCCAAGGTCACCAGCGAGCTCCCCGCCGTGCTCAGCCGGCGCATGGACCCGCGGGCCGGCGTCAGCGTGGTGTGGGGCATGGTCCGGGCCGGCGCCGCCCCGAACGTCATCCCCGACCGCGGCCTCGTCGCCGGCACGGTGCGCATCCTCGACGCCGTCGCCTGGGCCGAGTGCGAGCCGATCATCCGCGAGGCGGTGCTCGACATCGTCCGGCCCTACGGCGTCACCGCCCAGGTCGACTACCTGCAGGGCGTGCCGCCGGTGGCCAACGACCCCGGGTGCAACGCGATCCTCGCCGCGGCGGTGCGGCGCGGTGCTGGGCCCGAAGGGTCAGACCACGGTGCCGCAGAGCCTCGGCGGCGAGGACTTCGGCTGGTACGTCGAGCAGGTGCCGGGAGCCATGTTCCGGCTCGGCACGCGCACCCCGGGCGGGCCCGACCTACGACCTCCACCAGGGAAACCTGCGCATCGACGAGCGGGCGATCGGCATCGGCGCCCGGGTGCTCGCCGAGGCTGCGATCGACTCCTTGGTCACCGCGCGGTAACAACCTCGCGAAATTGGCCGCGATCGGTCACCCGGCCGCGCGCGACCACCTAGGGTACGGCGGACGCGCCCTTCTCGGGGGCGCGGATCATTGCCCAGTCCCTGAGGAGTAGATGCCGTGAAGAAGACGGCCCGATTCGCAGCGGTGGCCCTCATGGCCACCCTGGCCCTGTCCGCGTGCGGCGACCGCGAGAACGACAGCGACAGCGCCGACGACAGCGGCTCCGCGCCCTCGAGCTCGGAGCCGACGACGACCTCCGAGGCCCCCGCGGAGCAGTACCCGGACGCGAAGGCCTGCATGGTCTCCGACTCCGGCGGCTTCGACGACCAGTCGTTCAACCAGACCTCGCTCAAGGGTCAGGAGGACGCCGCCGCGCAGTTCGGCGTCCAGACCGCCCAGATCGAGTCGAACTCCGACACCGAGTACCCCGACAACATCGACCAGCTCGTCCAGGACGGCTGCACGATGATCACCACCGTCGGCTTCCTGCTCGGCGACGCCACCGAGGCGGCCGCCAAGAAGAACCCGGACGTCGACTTCGCGATCGTCGACTTCGCCTACGAGAAGCCGACCCCGAACCTCAAGGGCCTCACCTACGCCACCGACCAGGCGGCGTTCCTCGCCGGCTACCTCGCGGCGGCCGAGTCCGAGTCCGGCATCGTCGGCACCTTCGGCGGCCTCAACATCCCGACCGTGACCATCTTCATGGAGGGCTTCCGCCTCGGCGTCGAGCAGTACAACGAGGACAACGGCGCGCGACGTCGAGGTGCTCGGCTGGGACGGCACCGACGGCGCGTTCACCGAGGACTTCGAGGACAAGACCAAGGGCCAGAGCGTCGGCTCCGACCTGATCCAGCAGGGCGCCGACATCATCATGCCCGTCGCCGGTCCCGCCGGTCTGGGCGGTCTGCAGGCCGCCAAGGAGGCCGGCGCGCGCGGCATCTGGGTCGACACCGACGGCTACGAGTCCACCGAGTACGGCGACATCCTGCTCACCTCGGTGGTCAAGGGCCTCGACGTGTCGGTGACCGACGCGATCCGCGAGTCGGCCGCCGGCGAGTTCACCAACGAGCTCTACAGCGGCACCCTCGAGAACGGCGGTGTGGCCATCGCGCCGTACCACGACTTCGACGGTGAGATCGACCAGGAGCGTCAAGGACCGCATCGAGGAGCTCAAGGCGGGCATCATCGACGGCTCGATCACGGTCGGCGGCTGATCCAGCCGAGCTGACCGGACCAGATCCGGACCGGAGCCGGGGGAGGGCGAGTGCCGTCCCCCGGCTCCGGCGTCTGTGTCGTAGCGTGACCAGCGCTGCGGGCGTCCTGGCGACGTCATCCTGAGGCGAGGAGCGCGATGAGACTCGAGATCAAGGGCCTGACCAAGCGGTTCGGGTCGTTCACCGCCAACGACCACATCGACCTGACGATCGAGCCCGGCGAGATCCACTGCCTGCTGGGCGAGAACGGCGCCGGCAAGTCGACGCTGATGAACATGCTCTACGGGCTGCTCGACCCCACCGAGGGCGAGATCGTCGTCGACGGCGAGCCGGTCACCTTCGCGTCGCCGGGCGACGCGATCGCCGCGGGCATCGGCATGGTCCACCAGCACTTCATGCTGGTGCCGGTCTTCACCGTGGCCGAGAACGTCATGCTCGGCCGCGAGCAGACCCGCGGCCCCGGCATCCTCAACCGCCGCGCCGCCTCCGGGCTGGTGCGCGACCTCTCCGACCGGTTCAACCTGGCCGTCGACCCCGACGCGCTGATCGAGGACATCCCCGTCGGCGTGCAGCAGCGGGTCGAGATCCTCAAGGCGCTCTCCAACGAGGCGCGGGTGCTGATCCTCGACGAGCCCACCGCGGTGCTGACGCCGCAGGAGATCGACGAGCTCATGGGCATCATGCGCACGCTCGCCGAGCAGGGCACCTCGATCATCTTCATCACCCACAAGCTGCGCGAGGTGAAGGCGGTCGGCGACCGCATCACCGTCATCCGCCGCGGCAAGGTCGTCGGCACCGCGCCGCCGTCCACCTCCGAGGCCGACCTGGCCGAGATGATGGTCGGGCCGCGAGGTGTCGCTGCGGGTCGACAAGGCCGCCGGCCACGGCCGGCGCCGCCGCGCTCGAGGTCCGCCACGTCACCGTCGTCGACCCGCGCGGCCACCAGGTCGTCAAGGACGTCTCGTTCGAGGCCCGCGCCGGCGAGGTGCTCGGCATCGCCGGGCGTCCAGGGCAACGGCCAGACCGAGCTCATCAAGTCGCTGCTCGGCCTCATCAAGCCCGACGCCGGCGAGATCCTCCTGGGCGGGCAGGACATCACCCGCCACGGCCCGCGCCGCAGCCTGGAGGACGGCATCGGCTACATCCCGGAGGACCGCTCGCACGACGGCTTCGTCGGCGGCTTCAGCGTGCGCGAGAACCTCGTGCTCGACCTGTACCGCGACGACGCCTTCTCGCGCGGCCTCTCGCTCAAGCTCGACGCGATCCGGGAGAACGCCGAGCGGCGGATCGAGGAGTTCGACATCCGCACCGAGTCACCGGCCACGCCGGTCTCGTCGCTGTCGGGCGGCAACCAGCAGAAGGTGGTGGTCGCGCGGGAGTTCTCGCGCGCCGCTCAAGGTGCTCGTGGCCTCGCAGCCGACCCGCGGCGTCGACGTCGGGTCGATCGAGTTCATCCACAAGCGGATCATCTCGGAGCGCGACAACGGCACCGCCGTCATCATCGTGTCCACCGAGCTGGAGGAGATCTTCGCGTTGTCCGACCGGATCGCCGTCATGTACGACGGCAGGATCGTGGCCGTCGTCGGCCCCGACATCGCCCGCGAGGAGATCGGCCTGCTGATGGCGGGTGCGATCCCGGAGTCGCAGGGGAGCGTGAGCGCGTGAGCACGACCGAGGGTCCGCCGGAGGAGCCGACACCGCCCGGGAAGCATCATGCCGAGCCGGCCGGCGGCGCCACCCAGGACGAGGTCGCGGACGACCCGCAGGCGATGGAGGTGCAGACCACCCTCGCGGCGGCCGACCGGCAGGGCGGTGGCGTCGACTGGAGCAGCTACCTGCCGACGGTGAAGGTCACCGCCGGCGCGTTCGTGGTCGCGCTGATCGTCGGCGCCTTCCTGATCGCGCTCAGCGACCAGGAGGTCATCGAGTCGCTCAGCTACTTCTTCAGCTACCCGTGGGACTTCTTCACCCGCTCCGGCGACGCGATCTGGTCGTCGTACTCGGCGCTGGTGAAGGGCTCGGTCGGGTCCGGGCACGCGCTCAGCAGCACCGTCGAACGGGCCGCCCCGCTGATCTGCGCCGGCCTCGGCGTGACGCTGGCCTTCCGCGCCGGCCTGTTCAACATCGGCGCCCAGGGCCAGTTCCTCGTCGCCGGCCTGTTCGCCGGCTACGTCGGCTTCAGCTGGGGCCTCCCGACCGGCCTCCACCTCGTGGTGGCGCTCGTCGCAGCGCTCGTCGGCGGCGCGATCTGGGGCGGCATCATCGGCCTCCTCAAGGCGCGCACCGGCGCCCACGAGGTCATCACGACGATCATGCTCAACTACCTCGGCGGCTCGGTGCTGCTCTACGCGCTGAGCAAGGAGGCGTTCCAGCGGCCGAACAGCGACAACCCGCTGTCGCCGCCGGTCGACGACTCGGCGCAGTTCCCGTCGCTCGCTCGGCACCCACACCGGCGTCGTGCTGGCCTTCCTGGCCGCGTGGTTCGTGTGGTGGGTGCTCGAGCGCAGCACCATCGGCTTCGAGCTGCGCGCCGTCGGCGCCAACCCGCAGGCCGCCCGCACGGCCGGCATGAGCGTCGCCAAGGTCTACACGCTGGTGATGGTGCTGGCCGGCTCGCTCGCCGGCCTCGCGGCGGCCACCAACGTGCTGGGCCGCGGTGACTCGCTCAGCATCAACGTGGCCGGCAACGTCGGGTTCGACGCGATCACGGTGGCGCTGCTGGGCCGGGCCACCCCGCAGGGCACGGTCCTCGCGGGCCTGCTGTTCGGCGCGATGAGCGTCGGTGGCGTCGCGATGCAGTCCACGGCGGGCACGCCCAAGGAGCTCACCGAGGTGCTGCAGGCGCTGATCGTGCTCTTCGTGGCCGCTCCGACGCTCGTGAAGGCGCTGCTGCGGTTCAAGGAGGCCGGCGGAGGGTCGGCCGTCATGGCGAAGGGGTGGGGCTCGTGAGCACCACGACGACACCGGCACCGGCGCCGGCGACCGAGCCGTCGACGTCGGTGCGCGACCGGGCCGACGTCCGCCGCCAGTACCGCCTGATCGGCGTCTTCGCGTTCATCCTCGCGCTCGTCGCGTGGATGTACGTCTCCGTCGACAGCTTCCAGATGCAGTACTCGCTGGCCGAGCGGATCACCCGCGAGGACCGGCCGGTGG